>NZ_PDYG01000008.1 GCF_002735305.1 Agathobacter ruminis | reverse complement strand
TCATCAATTTGTGTCCCAGTTGAATCCTTTACAACAGCACATCCTACATTAAGGAAAAGAAGGGCTATACAGATTCCTACCTTTATTTTCATATTCTTAACCATAGTATCTTCTCCCTTGAATTGTCAAGACTCGCTCCCACCAGAAAAAGATGCTCTAGGAGCATCTTTTTCTTCTCATTCTGGAACACTATCCGGACTCCATACCCCTTCCACATAAAACGGAAACACATTATTACGATTAGCACCAATCACCGCATATTTTAAATTCTCTTCATAAACCCAATTTCTCATAAATCTAATAGTGCCTTTATTAAAGAGATAATGATAACCTCTTGAAACATCCATCATAGTTTTTTTATCAGAATAATTTGTTCCATAAACATATGCTGTATATGTTTTGTTACTTGGCATAATAGTGCACTTCATATAACAGGATGAATCATCTTTTTTTTCTCGTGCATTCGTCTGAGCTTCCCATCCACTAAAATTAAAAGTATATTTAGTATCCTTATGGTTATTCGCATCAACACGATTCATACCTAGCTTTACTGATGTAACAGCAAAAAACAATATCAGCAAAACTGCAATCCCTTTTTTCTTCATAAATAAACCTCCCTTTCATCATTTTGCATAAAATTTGTTTTTTTAAATAACAACTTACTATTTAATTATAACAAAACAAGATTGAAATAAAATGGGTCTTTCGTCCCAAAACAAAAAAATCCAGCTGATGATTATCAGCTGGATTTTTAGAAATTTTTATACAGTTATATCAGCAGTCACTCCGAGTTCTGCACGATTCTTTTCGAGCACCGGATGAACCACATCTCGCAAATAAACTTCCACCTGATACGGAGCTCTTCCGACATACAATTCCGGTTTCAGGTTCTTTTCAATTTCTTCTTTTGTCAGATTAAAGGACGGATCTGCCGCAATCAATTCAACCAGATTGTTTTCCTTTCCTTCTACCTTAACTGTCTTTCCTGCTTCCATGGACAGTGTACGAATCTTTTCATGTAATTCCTGACGGTTGCCACCATTCTTTACCGCATCCATCATGATATTCTCGGTTGCCATAAATGGGATCTCACTCATGAACTGCTTGTAAATTACCTTTGGATAAACCACAAGTCCATCCACTACGTTCAGACACAAATCCAAAATTCCATCAGTTGCCAAGAATCCTTCCGGAATAGACAATCTCTTATTGGCCGAATCATCAAGGGTGCGTTCAAACCACTGCGTAGATGAAACGATAGCAGGGTTTAAAGCATCAACCATCACATAATCTGCAAGGGAAGCGATACGCTCACTGCGCATTGGATTGCGCTTATAAGCCATTGCGGAAGAACCAATCTGTGATTTTTCAAACGGTTCTTCGACCTGCTTTAAATGCTGAAGCAGGCGAATATCATTTGACATCTTATGTGCAGATGCCGCGATGCCTGCAAGCACATTGGCCACTCTCGTATCAACCTTTCTTGAATAGGTCTGTCCGGATACCGGATAGCATTCTTCAAATCCCATCTTCTTGGCAATCATCGGATCAATCTTGTCGATGGTCTCATTGTCACCATCAAAGAGTTCTAAGAAGCTTGCCTGTGTACCCGTGGTGCCTTTGGATCCAAGCAGTTTCAAAGTCGACTGCACATATTCGAGGTCTTCGAGGTCCAGCATGAATTCATTCAGCCAAAGAGTCGCTCTCTTTCCAACGGTCGTCGGCTGTGCCGGTTGGAAATGAGTAAAGGCAATTGTTGGCAAATCCTTATATTCCTTTGCAAACCTGGCAAGTTCATCGATGACACAAACCAGTTTCTTATGCACGAGCTTTAATGCCTCACGCATAATGATAATATCGGTATTGTCTCCGACATAACAGCTGGTAGCACCCAAGTGGATGATTCCCGCTGCCTTTGGGCATTGCTGTCCATAGGCATAGACATGACTCATCACATCATGGCGCACCTCTTTTTCACGCGCCTTTGCCACATCATAATTGATATCATCAATATGTGCTTTCAATTCATCTATCTGTTCCTGTGTGATAACCGGCTTCCCATTCTCGGATAAACCAAGCTCCATCTCGGTTTCCGCAAGTGCAACCCACAGCTTACGCCAGGTGGTAAATTTCATATCCTGCGAAAAAATATATTGCATCTCTTTGCTGGCATAACGCTCAGAAAGAGGGCTGATATAACGATCAGTTCCCATTGTATCTTATCTCCTTTTTGCAAAATCTTCAGTCGTTACGGGCGAGAAAGAATGCGTTTTTCCAAATCCGCCTCTTTGTCATAATAATCTCCGCGAATATCTTCTGTCGGAGGGTCCATCGGATAATTACCGGTAAAGCATCCGTTGCAAATCGGCAATCCATTGACCAACTGTGGCAGTCGTTCCAGTTCAAGATATCCCAATGAATCAGCCCCGATTATTTGGCGGATATCCTCGATGCTGCGATTGTAGGCAATCAGCTGCTCTCTTGCCGGAATATCGGTTCCGAAATAACACGGCCACAAAAATGGTGGCGAGCTGATTCTCACATGCACCTCTGTTGCACCGGCGTCACGAAGCATCTTTACAATACGGTCTGATGTGGTACCACGCACAATCGAATCGTCGATCATAATCACGCGCTTTCCCTGTACTGCTTCCTTCAGAACATTCAGTTTCACCTGCACAGACGACTCTCGTGCGGACTGCTTTGGTTTGATAAATGTACGACCCACATACGCATTCTTCACAAATGCGGTTCCGTAAGGAATTCCCGACTCTAACGAATAACCGAGTGCAGCTGCATTTCCGGATTCCGGAACACCCGTCACCAGATCTGCTTCCACCGGAGAATCCTGTGCCAGAAAACGACCGGCTTTGATACGGCTTGCGTATACGCTTTCGCCATCAATATGGGAATCCGGACGCGCGAAATAGATATATTCGAAAATGCATCGTGCTTCCTGCTCCTTTGGAACTGTCATATCCAGATTCGATACAATGCCGTTTTCAGGGGTAATCGTAACCACCTCTCCCGGCTTGATATCGCGCACAAAAGTAGCACCAATGGTATCAAGTGCGCATGTCTCGGAAGTGATAATATACGCATTGTCGCGTTTTCCGATGCAAAGCGGTTTAAAGCCCTGTGGATCTCTCGCACCAATCAGCTTACGCGGAGATGCAACCACAAGAGAATATGCACCTTTTAATTTGCGACATGCGCGTCCGACAGCTTCTTCAACAGTCTTCGAATTCAAACGCTCACGCGCGATATGATATGCAATTACCTCTGAATCAATTGTAGTTTGGAAAATAGCGCCTGTATACTCCAAGTCGTGACGGAGCTCTGCGGCATTGATCAGGTTTCCGTTATGTGCCAGAGCCAAGGTGCCCTTTACATAATTCAAAACCAGTGGTTGTGCATTTTCGCGGGTGGAAGACCCTGCTGTAGAATAACGCACATGACCGACTCCGATATCCCCATGCATCTTTTCCAACTGCTCTGTTGTAAAGACTTCGTTTACCAATCCCATTCCCTTATAGGATAACATATTTCCTTTCGGTCCCTGGGTGTCAGAAACAGCAATACCACAGCTTTCCTGTCCTCTGTGCTGGAGGGCAAACAGTCCATAATAAATGGAAGATGCTACATCATTTGCATCAAAGTCGTAGATACCGAAGACGCCGCACTCTTCGTGCAATGCGTCTTCGTCATATAAATTATTGTATAACTCGTTCATTAATAACCTCTAGAATGGCTTTCCTGTCAAAAGTTCAAATGCTTCTTTATATTTGTCGATTGTCTTTTCGATGACATCATCCGGGAGGAGATAATCACTGTCCGGATTTGCCTTTAACCAGTCACGCACGAACTGCTTGTCATAAGATGGCTGTCCTTTTCCAGGTTCATAACCCTCCAATGGCCAGAAGCGTGAACTGTCAGGGGTAAGCATCTCATCACCCAAGACAACATTTCCATTCTCGTCAAGTCCAAATTCAAACTTGGTATCGGCAATAATGATTCCTTTTGAAAGTGCATATTCTGCACATTTCTTATAAAGAGCAATCGTGTAATCACGAAGTTTCTCGGCATATTCGCGACCGCGTTCTGGATAGATTTTTTCCAGAACTTCTACTGATTGCTCGAAAGAGATATTCTCATCATGATCTCCGAGTTCAGCCTTTGTCGAAGGAGTGTAAATAGGCTCCGGAAGTTTATCTGATTCAACCAGACCTTCCGGTAAAGTAATTCCGCATACGGTTCCATTCTCCTGATAGCTTGCCCATCCGCTTCCGGTGATATATCCACGGACAATACATTCGATTGGAAGCATCTCGAGTTTTTTACAAAGCATGGAATTGCCGTCGAATCGTTCCTGTTGGAAGAATTCCGGCATGTCCTTAACATCAACTGATACCATATGATTCGGAAGGACATCCTTTGTAAAATCGAACCAGAATTCTGACATCCGGGTCAATATTGCGCCCTTATCGGTAATCTTGTTTTTCAAAATGTGATCAAATGCTGAAATGCGATCGGTCGCTGTAATCACAAGATTGTCTCCGATGTCATATACCTCTCTTACTTTTCCCTCTTTGAATGGCTTGTACTCCTGCATGATAGTTCTCCTTTATTTTATTTCATATATCTTATGTAAGAATTATCTTACCAATAAGCTCTTTCCGGTCATCTCAGCCGGCTGCTCAAGTTCCATGATATCAAGAAGTGTCGGCGCAATATCGGCCAGACATCCGTTTTCACGAAGCGTAGCGCCTTCCGGTCCGTTTACGAGAATAAATGGAACCGGGTTGGTTGTATGAGCGGTATGCGGTTCGCCGGTCTCATAATTGATTTCCTGTTCCGCATTTCCGTGGTCTGCACAAATAAATAATGCTCCGTTTACTTCCTGAATTGCATCGACCGCTTTACCTACAAGCTCATCGATTTTTTCAACAGCCTTGATACATGCCGAAATCACTCCGGTATGACCTACCATATCAGGATTTGCAAAATTTATGACGATTACATCGTATTTGTCTGATTTGATTGCTTCTACTAAGTCAACTCCAACTTCCGGTGCACTCATCTCCGGCTTCAGATCATAGGTTGCAACATCCTTCGGTGAATTTACCAGCAAACGGAATTCATCCACATTCGGATCCTCGACACCACCGTTGAAGAAGAAAGTAACATGTGCATACTTTTCGGTCTCAGCCAGACGAAGCTGCTTCTTGCCGCATTTTGCAAGGTATTCACCAAATGTATTCACGATGTTTTCTTTTTCAAATGCAATGGTCTTGTTCGGAATTGTCTCATCATAATCCTTGAAACATACATATGTTAACGGAAGGAATTCACGATTGAAACCTTCGAACTTGTCATCACAGAATGCACGGGTAATCTCGCGTGCACGGTCCGGGCGGAAGTTGAAGAAGATTACGGAATCATTCGCCTTTACAAGAGAAAGCGGATTGCCTGCTTCATCTGTAATCACAGTAGGAAGTACGAATTCATCAGTCACATCCTGTGCATAAGAATCGGCAACTGCAGCAACCGCATCTGTTGCCTTTACGCCCTCGCCCTTTACCAGGGAATCATATGCTTTCTGAACACGATCCCAGTTGTTGTCTCGATCCATTGCATAATAACGGCCGGAAACCGATGCTACTTTTCCGACTCCGATCTCGTTCATCTTATTCTGTAATTCTTCAATGAAATCTTTACCGGATGCAGGCGGTGTATCGCGTCCATCGAGAAATGCATGTACAAATACTTTGGTCAGCCCCTGCTTCTTTGCCATTTCAAGCAAGCCGTAGAGATGGGTGATATGACTGTGTACACCACCATCGGAAAGCAGACCCCAAAGATGTAAATCGCTGTCGTTCTTCTTGCAATTCTCCATTGCAGCCAGAAGTGCGCTGTTTTCAAAGAAATCACCGTCTTCGATTGCCTTGGTAATGCGGGTCAGATCCTGATAAATGATACGGCCGGCGCCGATATTCATATGTCCAACTTCGGAATTGCCCATCTGTCCATCCGGGAGTCCGACTGCAAGTCCTGATGCATTTCCTTTCACGAACGGACATTCCTTCATCAATCGATCCATAACCGGAGTGTTTGCCATTGCAATGGCATTTCCCTCCGTCTTATCGTTCAGACCGTATCCGTCCAAAACCATAAGTACAACCGGTTTCTTATTCATAATTTATTCCTCACTTTTCTTTCAGATAAACTGTCTCTTATTAACCATACCTATCATACAGAGAAACACCTCTGTTTGCAATGGTTATGTTAGCCAACTTTTTGCCTTTTTTACCGCAGATTTCCTACACCATCAATGGCATTTCCATCCAGATCGATACTTGCAGTCCTTTTCGCATATTCGCGGCCCGAATAATAGGCAAATGAACCATCCGGTTCTCCGGTTCGAAAACCAAGTGTTCCATCCTCTTTGATTCCGATTGCATAGGACAAATCTGCAAAATATTCATAGAATGCTTTGCGCTGATTGTCATCCTTGAGCACGGATGTATAGAGATTGGATTGTTTGCATGGCAAAACCGAAACTTCCAGTGCTCCGGATTTCGGTACCGTGATTTGCGCAACCGCTGTATATAAGCTGCCCGTCGAAAGCCAAAAATTGCCGAGTGACCAGATTACCGGGACCCCGTCCACATAAGTGGCTCCCTGCATTCTGTGCGAGTGATTTCCTACAATCACATCTGCTCCGGCTTTTGCAAACGCTCTCGCCAGTTCCATCTGGGCCTCGTCCGCACGCAGTCGGCCTTCCCAGCCCCAGTGTACATAGGCAATCACATAATCACTGTTCTCTTTTGCTTCCTGAATGACACGGACAAACTTTTCCGGATCAAGTGTCTTTAATACACCTGCACGATCCTCTGTTGCTTCCTTGGTATAATTCAGGCTGATTTCCACCTGTGTTGCCGCGACAAGCGCAATCTTTTTGCCGCCGACAATAAAATATTGTGGTTGCATGGCTTCCTTGATATCTTTTCCCGCACCCACATAACGAATCCCTGCATTGCGCAGAGTTTTCATGGACGACAGTACCCCATCCGCGCCATAATCATAGGCATGATTATTTGCCAATGATACAATATCAATGCCCAATGCATTCAGATTTGCAACATTCTTTGGTTCTGTTGCAAATATATAATCTTTTCCTTCTAATGGGGTTCCGCCGTCGGCATATACAAATTCATTGTTTGCCCAGGTGACCGCAGACTGATTCAAAGTGCTGATCAAATCCGCAGAAAATACAGAGGTTAATGCACCTCCGTTTTCCTCGAGCATGTTTTGCGTATACCATCCGTTTGAAAAGCACAAATCTCCCACAACCGAAATGGTGGAATTGTCTGTGGCCTGCGGCCATGTGACATTTCCTGTTGTATAAGTTGCAAAACTTTTTTCCTTGCAATATTCCGCATACAGTGTGTGGATGCTCTCCCCTGTGCATTCTCTCCAGATTTTTTCGGTTGCGATTCCCTGATGAACCGAATATGCCAGATCCACAATCGCATCATGGCCGAATTGTGCGGCAATCCAATAATAGAATGCTTCATCCAATGGATAATCTCCGGTCAGCGAATGATCAGCCTCCTCTATCATAATCAATACCGCCTTGCTCACACCGGTCTCATCATCCAAATGTAAAGTTTTCCCATACTGATTTTCAATTTTTTCCTGCCTGGCTTGCTTCTCGCTCATACGCTCTCGGTACTCACTCCCAAAAAGCGCCGCAGAAAGTATGACAAGAAGCACGATCACACAAATCAGGATTCTCATGTTCTTTGTCATTTTCATAAACCAAATTATATCATATTCATGATAAAAAAAGGACTTTTTATCTAAATTCAGATAAAAAGTCCCTTTCATTCATTATGCGTTTACGACTTTACCAAAATCAGCCTTCAAAGAAGCGCCTCCGATAAGTCCACCGTCAATGTTTGGCTTTGCAAGAAGTTCAGCAGCATTGCCTGCATTCATGGATCCGCCGTACTGAATACGAACTGCATCAGCAGTTTCCTGATCGTAAATTTCTGCGATCAATTCACGGATTCCCTTACATACTTCTTCTGCCTGATCGGAAGTAGCAGTCTTGCCTGTTCCGATTGCCCAGATTGGCTCATAAGCAATTACAAGCTTCTTTACCTGATCTGCAGTTACACCTGCAAGATCGGACTTAATCTGAAGACGAATCCAATCCATGGTCACGCCAAGCTCTCTCTGCTCTAAGCTCTCGCCACAGCAAAGAATCGGAGTAAGTCCTGCTTCAAATGCCTTCTTAACCTTTTTGTTCAAAAGAACATCATCTTCCTTGAAGTAATCTCTTCTCTCAGAATGTCCAAGGATTACATACTTTACGCCGGCATCTACAAGCATTGCAGCCGAGATTTCTCCGGTGAAAGCACCGCTCTCCTCAAAATACATATTCTCAGCACCAACTGCAACATTGGTACCCTTTACTGCCTCTACAACCGGTACAATATCGATTGCAGGTACGCAATATACTACATCTACATCCGGATTTACAACAAGATCCTTTAATTCATTTACAAGTGCAATTGCCTCGGAAGGAGTCTTGTTCATTTTCCAGTTTCCAGCAATAATTCTTCTTCTTGCCATGATTACTATCTCCTTATGATTTATTTGTCATCTGCAGCTGCTACACCAGGTAACTCCTTGCCTTCAAGGAATTCAAGGGAAGCTCCGCCACCGGTAGAAATATGGCTCATCTTGTCTGCCATACCCATCTGGTTTACTGCTGCTGCGGAATCACCACCACCGATAATGGTAGTAGCATCAGCCTTTGCAAGTGCCTCAGCAACTGCGAGTGTACCTGCTGCAAGAGTAGGATTCTCGAATACACCCATTGGTCCGTTCCAAACAACGGTCTTTGCATCAGCAACTGCTGCTGCATAAAGTTCACGGGTCTTAGGTCCGATATCGCATCCTTCACGATCTGCAGGCATTGCATCTGCATCATAAGTTTCGGTCTCGATTGGAGCATCGATTGGATTTGGGAAATCCTTAATGGTAACAGCATCAACCGGGAGAAGAATCTTCTTGCCAAGCTTCTCTGCCTTTGCCATCATTTCCTTGCAGTAATCAATCTTAGACTCATCAAGCATAGAAGTACCGATTTCCTTGCCCTGTGCCTTTAAGAAAGTATAAGCCATTCCACCACCGATGATTAAGGTATCAGCCTTCTCAAGAAGGTTATCGATAACATTTAATTTATCAGCAACCTTAGCACCACCGAGGATTGCTACGAATGGACGAACCGGATTCTCTACAGCCTTTCCAAGGAAGTCGATTTCTTTCTGCATCAAATATCCAACAACATTCTCGCCGCCCTTTGCAGAGATGAATTTGGTAACACCGGCTACGGAAGCATGTGCTCTGTGAGATGAACCAAATGCGTCACATACATATACATCAGCAAGATCTGCAAGTTCCTTAGAGAACTCTTCGCCGTTCTTGGTCTCTTCTGCACCGCGGAAACGGGTATTCTGAAGAAGAACAACATCTCCTTCTTTCATGGCAGCAACTGCTGCAGTTGCTGCCTCTCCGGTTACATTGTAATCAGCTACAAAATTAACCGGCTTGCCAAGCTTCTCAGCAAGTCTTTCTGCAACCGGTGCCAAAGACTCACCCTCGTTTGGTCCGTTCTTTACTTTTCCGAGGTGTGAGCAAAGGATTACCTTTCCACCATCATTTAATAATTTCTGGATTGTAGGAAGTGCTGCAACAATACGGGTTTCGTCTGTAATCTTGCCTTCCTTCAACGGAACATTAAAGTCACATCTTACAAGGACTCTTTTTCCTTTTACATTGATATCATCAACTGATTTCTTGTTTAATGACATTTTGATTCCTCCTTTATTGAATGAAAAAAACCCCAGTCAGTGTCTGACTGGGGTGATTGTTCTTGTGCCCGACACAAATTCGCCTCTGGCAAAACCATAATCCAGCCAAATTATGCCGTTCTTCCCGTTAAAGTTAGAAAAATTAAGCTAACTCTGAGAAGTACTTGATGGTACGAACCATCTGAGAAGTGTAGCTGTTCTCGTTATCATACCAAGAAACAACCTGAACTTCATATAAATCATCAGAGATCTTGCTAACCATGGTCTGAGTAGCATCGAATAAAGATCCGAATCTCATTCCTACGATATCAGAAGAAACGATTTCATCCTCGTTGTATCCGAATGACTCGTTTGCTGCTGCCTTCATAGCTGCGTTGATTCCCTCAACAGTTACGTCTGCCTTCTTAACAACTGCTGTTAAGATTGTGGTAGATCCTGTAGGGGTAGGTACACGCTGTGCAGATCCGATGAGCTTTCCGTTTAACTCTGGGATAACAAGGCCGATTGCCTTAGCTGCTCCGGTAGAGTTAGGAACGATGTTAACAGCTGCTGCACGAGAACGACGAAGGTCACCCTTACGCTGTGGTCCATCAAGAGTCATCTGATCTCCTGTGTAAGCATGGATGGTTACCATGATACCAGACTGTACAGGTGCATACTTGTTTAATGCATCTGCCATTGGTGCTAAGCAGTTTGTTGTACAAGAAGCTGCTGAAATAATGGTATCAGAAGCCTTTAATGTCTCGTGGTTAGTGTTGTATACGATTGTAGGAAGATCGTTTCCTGCAGGTGCAGAGATAACAACCTTACGTGCTCCTGCATTGATATGAGCCTGAGCCTTTTCCTTAGATGTATAGAATCCTGAACACTCAAGAACAACATCAACATTTAATTCTTTCCAAGGGCAGTTGTTTGCATCTGGGAATGCATAAATCTTGATTTCCTTTCCATCAACGGTGATAGAATCCTCACCAGCAGATACCTTGTCTGCCAATTCATACTTACCCTGTGATGAATCATACTTTAATAAGTGTGCAAGCATTTTTGGGCTTGTCAAATCGTTGATTGCTACTACTTCGTATCCTTCTGCTCCGAACATCTGTCTAAAAGCAAGACGACCGATACGGCCAAATCCGTTAATAGCTACTCTTACTGCCATGTCTATTTCCTCCTAAGAAATGATAATAAAATTTTACAGCGCTCATTCGCTGAACCTTTTACATTGTATAAAAAAAAACACATTGTTGCAAGTACTTTTCCATAACTTTGTTAAAAACTAATCAAACTTTAGTGCTTTTTTGCATTTTTCGTACTTTCCGGCATGCTTTTATGCTATGATAAACCTAAATTTGTTTTGTTATCAATTTCGGAAAGGACTGATATCACTATGAGAATATGGGATGCACATATGCATTGTCACTTTTCCGGTGACAGCGATGCTTCGCCGGAATCCATGATTGCCTCCGCAATGGACAAAAATCTTGCCGGCATCTGCTTTACGGACCATCTGGATTATGATTATCCAAATGAGCCGGATGCGTTTCTTCTGGATTTTGAATCCTATGAAAAGAAAATTTTGAGCCTGCAGCAGGAATACGATGGCATCTTTCCTGTCAATATGGGAATCGAAGTCGGCTTACAGCCACATATTGCCGATCAAAACCGGCAGGCCGTCGAGGCACACCCGTTTGATTTTGTCATCGGCAGTTCACACACCTGCGACCGTCTCGATCCTTATTATCCAAGCTTCTATGAGGGACGCACCGAAGAGGCTGCCTACCGCCGCTATTTCGAGAGCATCCTCGAGAACATCGACACGCCGGTTGACTTTGATGTCTACGGTCATCTCGACTATGTCGTGCGCTACGGTCCAAACAAAAACCAAAACTACTCCTATGAAAAATATGCAGATGTCATCGATGAAATACTCATCCGCCTTATCCGCAGGGACAAAGGCATCGAAGTCAACACCGCCGGATTCAAATACGGTCTTTGCGCACCGAATCCATGCCCGCAGATTATCCGACGCTACCGCGAACTCGGTGGCGAGATTCTGACCATCGGAGCCGACGCGCACCAGCCGGAGCATGTCGGCTACGCCTTCGATCAGATTCCGGCCCTGCTCAAAGACTGCGGCTTCAACTACTATACCGTCTTTACCGCGCGCGTGCCGGTCTTCTACAAGCTTCCGGACTAATCGCGCATTACATATCCTCAAGTCGACCGTGCTTTTCGTATGTCGTCTTGCGCTGTATATGATTACTGTTGTCGACGAAGACAACCTGAGGGTTATGATTTTTGGCTTCGTCGGCATCAACCTGGCAATAGCACATGATGATGACATGGTCATTAACCTGTACCTGGCGGGCAGCAGCGCCGTTTAAGCAGATCATTCCGCTGCCGCGCTCTCCTGCAATCGTATAGGTTTCGAATCGATTTCCGTTTTCGACATCGACAATCTGTACCATTTCATATTCGAGGATGCCGGCGGCATCGAGGAGATCTTCATCCACCGTAATGCTGCCCACATAATCGAGTTCTGCCTGTGTCACCACCGCACGGTGGATTTTTCCTTTTAACATTGTCAAGTTCATAATGTACCTCTTATTCCACAATAAAATTATCAATCAAACGGACATTTCCGATGAATACGGCCACAGCCATCAGAATCGGTCCATCAATCGTTTCTACCGGCTGTAATTCATTCCAGTCAACGATTTCCACATAATCGATTCTTGCAAGCGGTTCTGCTTCAATCATATCCCTTACGGTCTTTACCACTTTTGCCGCATCCTTTTCGCCGGCAAGTACCATCTCGCGTCCCTTTGTCAGTGCGCGATTGAGCACAACCGCTTTTGCACGCTCATCCGGGCTCAGATAGGTATTTCTGGAGCTCTTTGCAAGTCCGTCTGCCTCACGGATGATCGGACATCCGATGATCTCAATATTAAAATTCAAATCGCGTACCATACGGCGGACGATTGCAAGCTGCTGCGCATCCTTCTGTCCGAAATAGGCACGGTCTGCTTCTGCGATATGGAACAATTTGCTGACAACCGTGCATACGCCGTTGAAATGGATTGGACGGCTCTTGCCGCACAGGCCTTCCGACAAAGTGTCCACACCGACATATGAATGAAAATCCGGTGCATACATTTCAGACGGTTCCGGATGGAAAATCAGATCCACACCGATGCCTTCGCACAATTTGCAATCTGCATCAAAGTCACGCGGATAAGTTGCCAGATCTTCCTTCGGTCCAAACTGAATCGGATTAACAAAGTCCGATACGATGACAATATCATTTTCCTTTCTTGCACATTCCATAAGGCTGGCATGTCCCTCATGCAGATATCCCATCGTCGGCACGAGTCCGATGCTCTTGCCTTCCTTTTTCCATACACGAACATGCTCTTTTACTTCTGCGATTGTATTTGCGATAATCATGATAATTTCTCCTTTACTGCCTGAATAATTTCCGGGTCGATGGCAAAGTTATGCTCTGCTGCAGGGAATGTTTTTGCCTTGACCTCCTCGTCATATGCGCGGAATGCCCGCTTCATTTCTTCTCCGATATTGGCAAAATGTTTTACAAATTTCGGTTTGATACCGGAAAACATGTTAAGCATATCCTGATATACCAATACCTGTCCGTCACATCCGTTGCCGGCGCCGATGCCGATGGTCGGGATGCTCAGCTCCTGTGAAATCAATGTAGCAAGCTCGTCCGGTACACATTCGAGTGTCACCATAAATGCACCGGCACGCTCAACTGCTTTTGCATCTTCGAGGATCTGCAATGCACGCTGTTCATTCTTGCCCTGCACTTTGAAACCGCCGAATGCATGAATGGACTGCGGGGTCAGACCAATATGTGCCACAACCGGAATGTCCGCTTTGACAATCGCTTCAATCTGCTCGCAAACGGTCGCACCACCCTCTAATTTGACAGCCTGTGCATGGCCTTCCTTGATTAGGCGGCCTGCATTCTTAACCGCATCATATACGCTGGTCTGATAAGACAAAAACGGCATATCCGCCACCAGAAAAGTATCATGCAGTCCTCTTGATACACATGCGGTATGATGAATCATATCCTCCATCGTAACAGAAAGTGTATCCGGATATCCCATCATGGTCATACCAAGCGAATCACCGACCAAAACAGCATTGATCTGTGCTTCTTCGATGAGGCATGCTGTCGTATAATCATAGCAGGTCAGCATGCTGATTTTCTGTCCCTCCTGCTTCATTTTTTGTAATGTTGTCACTGTGTTTTTCATCTTTTTATGACTCCTGTTTTTTATTTTTCTTCCAAAATTTCGTACAATTGATGATAATCGCGATGTGGATGCTTGCCCTTTGCAATTTCAAGCACCTCCAGCGACAGATCCCGATAAATCCGCGCATGCAAATCGCGAAAGGTATGCAGATGCCGCTCAACAGTCTGCACGTCCGCACGCTCAATCGGTCCGGTTAGGGCATCCACTGCCGAGGTCTGCAAATAGCGTTCGACATTGCCTGTTACCAGCGGTTCCAATGCCTTCTTCGCATTCTCCTGCGTGAATCCGCACTGCTCGAGTTCTGATTGTGCACATGCAAGCAATCCCAATACCAGATTGGATGCCATCACGGCAGCTCCGTGATAACGCGTCTTGACATCTGCGGCAATTCGCTGCACCTGCAAATTCTTTTCCCTGCAAAATGCCTCCATTGCTTCAATGCCTTGCGGACTTCCTTCAATTGTAAATAATGCTTTTGGAATTTCACTGTACGATTCGTGTCGATTGGACACGGCCAGTAATGGATGGATTGAAAAACCGGTTGCTCCCGTCTTTTCAATATCATAAAAGATTTTCGAGGATAACGAACCACTGCAATGACAGATCATCTTTCCGTGAATCGGATATTTTTTGATTTTCTCCCACACCGGTGCAATCTGTCCATCCGGCACAGTCAAAAATAAAATATCACTTTCCTCTATAACTGCCTCTAATGTTTCAAATGCGTTTGATTTGGTAAATTCTGCCGCGTCTCTTGCAGATTGCGGCGACTTACTGTAATAACCGGATACCTGCGTCTTCTGCTCTGCGAGATACTTTCCCAACGAGCAACCGACCTTTCCGGCTCCTACAAATCCAACTCTCATGACATCACCTCCTATCATATTCCGTCCGGGTGATATAAGTCTTGTTCATGCGATACAAGCTTTGTCATGCAGTCTCCACCATAAAACTTAAGAGCACTCTCTAAAAAATACGGTATAGTTTCTCTCGAATACCATCCGCCAAACACTATATCAGTTTTCCACCACAAATTCAAGTCTCGCTCGGGCAGAAAAAAACCGGCGCACATGGCGCCGGCTGTCTTAGAATTTAACAGTTGTATACTGAATCTGGGTAACCGCATCATCCTTTAAAAGGAAAATGAGTTTCATCTGATCTTTTTCATATACCATCTGGCTGCTGTCGCTGGAAGACGGATCTCCGTATGCAGCGGTAACATCAGCGGAAGATGCCCCAACACTAACCTTCTCAGGTGTGCTGACAGTATCATCCTTAAGGATTACCTTTGATACATAATCAACCTTGTCCTGCTGGTAAGTATCTACTTCGAATCCCTTATATGTCCAGATTTTATCGAGGTCACCAAATGCACAGCTGGCAGCTTCAAAACAGCTTTCTTCCTGTCCGAGTGCAGATTTGAACTGCTCGAATTCCGCATCGATTACGATTGCGGTACCGTCAGCAGTCTTGAATGCATATCCGTTGGAAGTCTGGCTTGATGCAGAACTTGCATTGTTGGAAACCTTCTTTTGTGTGCTGCCACCACATGCAGTCAATGCACCGATGCAGAAGCATGCAACCAGGATAAGCGCTAATTTTTTCTTCATAATAAAATTCCTCCTAAAGAAATCGATTATTTCTTATAATTGTTTTTCAGTGTTACTCTATCAATTTTTCCATTTGCAGTCAATGGCATTTCTTCAAGCTGAATGATTTTGTTCGGAACCATGTAACGAGGAAGTTTTTCCTTGAGTTCGAGTGTCAGATCCTTTTCGCTGATATCGCCAACATAATAAAGGACAATCTTGCCCTTCTCGGTGTCATAGATACAGCCGGAGAATTTGATGGCATCCACCATATTGACATTGGCTTCGATTTCACCGAGCTCGATACGATGACCCATATGCTTAATCTGATAATCCTTGCGGGATACAAAGATCAAATCACCGTCCTCATTGAATCTGCCGAGGTCACCGGTACGATAAATCAATTCCGGATAATGCGGATTGAGCGGATTCTGCGTATATGCCTCCGCAGTCTTTTCCGGATTGTTGTAATATCCGAGTGTAATGGAAGTTCCGCGGATACAGATTTCTCCGACTTCTCCGTCTGCCGCTCTCTCGTTTTTGTCATTTAACAGGATGATTTCGGTATTTTTGAACGGGCGTCCGACCGGAATCACCTCATCAAGTTCAAAGTCACGGTTGACATGATAGAAACAGCACATGCCGGTTCCTTCTGTCGGTCCGTACAGGTTGGTAAAGGATGCTTCCGGGAGCACTTCCTTCCAGATGCGGAACTGCTTAATCGGGAATACTTCACTTCCGAATGCAATATTGCGCAAATACTGTGGCTGAACTGTCTTGAATGTTCCGAATGCGGAAATCATGGTAAGCGCAGATACAACCCAGCATACGGTATTGATCTGATACTGATTCAGATATTCCACCAGTTTAATCGGCTGCATGAACAATGCACGCGGAATCAGATATGTGGTTGCACCGAATTTCAGAGTCGGATAAAGTTCTTTTAAGCATGCATCGAAATATAATGGTGTCTGATTACCAAATACAGTATCTTCGTTGAAACCAAGTGTTTCGGAAAGCTGCTCGATATAATCGAGTACAGAGCGATGGCATGCACATACGCCCTTTGGCACACCGGTAGAACCGGAAGTAAATACAATATAAATCGGATCGGTATCGATTGCCTTATCATAGATTGCCTTTAAGCACAGATCATCCACGGCAGTCTTTGCAATTTCATCATAAAGTGCAACTTCTCCGGAAAAATTAAAATTCTGTGCCTTTTGCGCAGTCGCCTCATCGCAAATGATGACCGGAGACTGTACATTGTCCAGAATCAGCTGAATACGGCTTGCCGGCATTTCCTCATCGATCGGCACATAATAATTGCCGCCGGTGATAACACCAAAGAAAGCGGTCACTTCTTTCGGATGCTTATTCATGAATACAACAACAGGCTGATGATAAACACCCTTCTTTGCCAGAAAAGTACCGATTGCACGGCTCTGGTCATAGACTTCCTGAAAAGTCAGTCCTTCTTCTCCGTTTGAAAAAGCAAGCTTTTCCGGTTTTGTCTTTACGATATTGGTTAAATAATCTAGTACATGGTTTTGCATTTTTCTACTCCGTAATCAAATTATTATATTCTTCTTTGAGTTTTCCGCATGCAAGGACTGCCTGACGCGCAAGCACTTCCATCACATCCAAAAATCCTTTTCCAATCTGATAATCACGCTTGATCAGCGAAAGCTCCGTACAGCCGAGCAGAACCGTCTGCGCGCCCTGTGCAAACAGTTTGTCGGAGACTTCCTCAAACAGATCCATCTCCACCGGTCTGCCGGATTTGACATCATCATAGATGATATGCATGACTTTAGCCTGGTTCTTTTCACTTGGGATTACACAGGCGATTCCGTATTTTTCCAGAATTGTCTGAAACAACCGGCTTTCAACTGTGCCATCCGTCGCCATAATACCCACAACGGTGATACCTTTTGATTTCAAATATTTCCCGGTTTCCTCGATTGCATGAATCACGCGGGTGCCGAGTGTCTTCTCCAAACGCTTCTGAAAATAATGCGCCGTGATACAGGGAATGGCAATCACATTGGCCCCCTGGCGTTTCAGTTTGCGCCCGGCATCAAGCAGGAAAGGCATCGGATCTTCGTCGCTTTTTCCCAATATGAATTTTGTACGATCGGGAGTAGAGGGACGAGAATAAATGATCGTCTCGATATGCTCCTGGTCTGATGCGGCATCGGTCATCTGTACAACAAGCTGATAAAAATATGCTGTTGCCATCGGACCGAGGCCACCAATTACACCAAGTTTATTCATTGTTTCATCCTTATTCTTTGCTTTGGATTCTTAAGGGATATCCGGATATTTTGAACGGTCATAATTATGACAGTTGTCATGTGCATCAGAATATTCCTTTAATTCTGCATCGTTCAGCAGACACAGATACGGACGGCCAACACGCGGTGTGGCATCAAAATGATACCATCCATGACCATCTTCAAGGTCAACCAGATTCCAGTAATGCATCTTGTCACCTTCCGGAATACGCTCGATGTCCATATTGGTAATACCGGCTCTGGTCAAAAGTGCCTTGGATACGCTTGCATATACATAGCAGTCTCCACCTCGTGTAGTAATGCCTTCATATGCCGCCTTGACCCAGTCTCCTTTTTCCGAAGAATTCACATATCCGATATGCTCATGTTCCCAATTGTAAATGGCGATACACTGTTTTTCCTTACTCATATCCGATGTGATGATCTCTGCAAGAATCTCATCGCACAATTCATAAAGTTTCTGTTCGCTGTATGCATGTGCTTTGACAGTCATATTGACGGATGTGCTTGCGCTGTTGCCTGCACGGTCTGTGACTGTGTAATTTACCTGATAAGTGCCCTCCTTTTCGGTATCTACCTGGGAGTTGTCTACCTGAATATCCAGTTCTCCGTCGAGATTGTCGCTGACGGTCACATAGCTCTTGTATGCAATTGTATCACCGATATAGACTTCAAAATCCTGTCCACTGATGGTTGGTGCAACATCATCATAAGTCAACTTTAATTTTGCGTCATGACTGGTCTTATTGCCGCCTTCATCGGTTCCGATGATGGTCACATCCTGTGTCCCTTCCGAGCTGCAATCCGGTTCTGTTTCAAACTGATAAACCACCTTGGTGGCATCCTTTGCATCCACTACAAAGTCCTGCGCATTGATCTTGCTGTCCGAAGAATTCACACAGGTATCCAGGTCTTTCACTGTAAATTCCGGTGCAACGGTATCGACCACGCGCAAGGTTGATTTGTGTACAAACAATCCGGACTTAATCGCAATGGTAAAGTCTCCGACTTTGTTTGCGACAAAGCTGTCTCCGGTTACAATATCATCGCTGTCTTCCGTGAAATACGCTTTCTTGTCAGAAGTGCCAAGGAAATCACTTACGGTCAGCTGCGATCCCGCCTCTGCCTCAACGACTTTATAGACACGATTCTTCTCAAGTAAAACCATTGCCACGCCCAGCACAATCAATGCAAAGATAAAGGTAAACACAAGTCGTCTCACCAGTCTTCTCATTCTCTGCTGTTTGCGGCGGCGACGGTTGCGTGATCCGGATGGTCTCGAACCTCTGCCCGATGAATTATAATTGCGATAATTGCGCGTCGAACTGTTTGAATAACGACGCGCTCCGGATGTTCCCGGAATCACTTCAATACTATTTCTACCTGCCAATATTGTTTCCTCCATTTTGTTAATCTTTTTTCAAATTTCACACTTCTATTAACATAATACTAGAGGGACAATTGATATTGTTCACAAAGCATGGTAACGGTCATTGCAATCAATAAATAATCAATTTCATACGCGCCCATGAGTTTAAAATCATCCTGCTGATAAATCTTTTTCAATTCGTTGATGTAATTGACATCAAAGACACCATACTTCTTAATCAGTTCATCACTCAGGAAATCCATGGTAGACGGCTTTTTGATCATTGCCGACATACCCGGTGCCTGGAATGGGAATTTCTTTCTCTTCAGAATCGGATCCGGAACAATGCCCTCACCGGCTCTCTTTAAGATATATTTCTCATTCACACCCTTTAATTTATATTTGTCCGGAATCTTGGTTACAAAGTCAAGCAGTTCCGCATCCAAAAACGGATGACGACCTTCCACAGAATGTGAGAAGAACATGCGGTCTCCGTGCTCTCCGAGCAAATGGTCGGAAAGGCGAAGCTTGTAATCGATATAACTTCTTCTCTTCTGTGAGCTGAGTCCCTTTACTTTGCTGACATCAATCGGACTGGTTGCAAATGCGGAAAATTCATCAATATTTGCTCTGACATCCTTGCTGTAGAGATTCATATGAATCTTTCGGATTTCCGGATGATTGCGCTCAAAACGGAAATAAGGATCGCCCCAGAGACGTTCATTGACTTCGAGCTCTTCCGGTGTCATTTTGCCCTTTTGCATATTGCGGAACAAATCCACCATATATCCGACATATCCATAGAAGAATTCATCGGATCCCTGTCCTGTCAAAACAGCTTTTGCAGGAGATGACTGTACCAGTCCGGAAAGCATATAGGCAGCAACATCATAGCTCTCTTTTACTGCAGATTCCGCATGATAAATGACATTACCGATGTTGTTCCAGATTTCTTCTTCCGCAACCTTTGTGCTGTAATGTTCGGATTTCACACAATCCTTTACGATTTTCTGATATTCACTCTCATCGAGATCGCCCTCTCCGATTTCGGCAGAGAAGGAATAATAACTGTTCAAAAGGAACTTGCCGATATAGCAGGCAACCACGGAGCTGTCAAGACCACCGGAGATATAGAATCCGATCGGCACATCCGCAATCAGTCTGCGGGAAATCGCCTTCTTGAGCAATTCGCGAAGGTTTTCCACATAATATTCCTCGCCCTTGTCTTCCTCATCAGGGGAATACTGCAAATCCCAGTATTCGATATCTTTGATTTCCTCATCCGGACGGATGACAAGCATATGTCCGGCACGAAGTGAATAGATATTCTTAAAGAAGGTATTCGGGGATACCACACCCGGATAGTTCATCAACTGATCAACAGCCTTCATATTCAGCTTGCGCTCAATACCCGGATATTCCACGATTCCTTTAATCTCGGAGCCGTAAATCACACGGTCATCCGCAACGGTATAAAACAGCGGACAAATACCGATCTGGTCGCGCACGAGCACGAGTTGATCCTTGTTTCCGTCATACAGTGCAATGGCAAACTGACCATTCAGATGTTTTGGGAAATCCAGTCCGTATTCTTCATAGAGATGCAAAATCACTTCGACGTCGGTCTTGGTTCTGAACGTATGACCTTTTTTGATCAGATCCTCGCGCAATTCCTGATAATTGAAGATTTCTCCGTTACAGGTCATTGCAATCCTGCGGTCTTCGTTTTCGATTGGCTGCATACCGCCGGAAAGGTCGATGAAGCTTAAGCGTACAAAGCCAAGTCCGACTCTGTCATTGATCAGCATATTCTTTCCGTCCGGTCCACGATGCTTGATTTTTTCAAGCATCTTATCAAGTATTTTCTCTTCAATCGGCTTTACCCCGTGAAGATTATAAATTCCACAGATTCCGCACATTTACTTATCACTCTCCCTGTATCTGTATAAAGTATTTTTGTCAACCTGATAGTATTCACATTGACGATCGATTTCATTTTCGTATTCTTTGATATTCTCGGCCCAGATATCATCGAGTTCCTGATTGCCACGACGATCGATGATGCCATATTCCTCGGAAAGAATCCTGCCGAAATATTCAGCCAGTTTCTCAGCTCCGTTGATATTCATATGCAGACCTGCATCATAGGTATCGGTTGAATAATCGATTCCTGCTTCCTCCGTCAGTTCGAGGAAATTGTAATAAGGCAGATCATATTTGGACGCATAGTCCTCCACCTGCTGCTCGTACTGCTCATACCAGGTCGGATAAACGGACGGTGCCTTTACGAGAATCAACTGAATCCCATTCTCTTCACACAATTCACGCATTTTGTCCAGGTATTCCCAAGCCTTGTCGCCGAACGAATAATCGGCAAGTGCATTTCCTTCCGGAACTGTCTCAACCGGGCGTGTATCCACGCGCATAAAATAACCGTTGTAGCTTACCTTCGGGCTGTGGAACATATATTTGAAATCATCCTCTGTCAATTCGTTCCAGCGGCTGTGATAACGCAAAATTGGGAAAACATAATCCAGAAAATGTTCCTCCTCGGTCATGGATGCATTGATTGCTCCAATCTTGGACTTGGACCACTCCATTCCCTCAATGGACATACGGTTATAAGCCTCATTCTGCGATTCATTAAACTGCAGAGACTGGATATTAAATACCACAGCCTGTGGCACATGATAGCGCAGACTGTCCTCCAGCAAATAGTAAGACTGCCAGATATACTGCTCCGCACTTCCGCGGATATAGCTGTTGATGCCGTATTTTTCCCACAAAACAACCGGGGAAAAATTCTCATAAACTTCACAGTCTCCGACAAAAATCACATCAAAGTCTTTATTCTCTTCTTCGTAATATTCTGCCACAAAAGCGCCTTCCACGATTCCGGTCACATACTTTGGCATCAAAAGCTTTTGCAGGAAATATAATGCAAAGCAAACCAAAAGGACGGATACGATTACGCGCAGAAAAACAGTTCTCTTTTTTGTCATAATTGTTTCCTTTAATTCTGTTTCAAACCGCTAGAAGCGATTGTAAATAAACTGGCTGGAATCATATCCGATTCCATATGCACCCACCAGCAAAATCACTAGGAAGAGTGCAAACCAGATTACAAATCTTACCGGATAAGGTTTTGCAGCAATCTGATCACGGACACTGCCCTTTACCTGAACCATGCTGACGATGAGCATCACCAGTACACCGCAAAGCAAAATGATATAGTCGAGTGCGCTCACACCGAGATTCAATAATTCACCGGTTGTAAAAATCGAATAATTTGCAGAGGTAAACATGGTCAAAAATGCATGGAATGTCTCGGAAACCGAAACATAACAGTCAAACATATTCAGCACACAGATCAAAAGCAAGGTACGAAGTCCCATAAAGATTCTGTAGCCGATGGTGTTTGAAAAGCGGAATTTGCCATGGAATTTGTCGTACAGCGGCTCCAGTTCTTCCGAAACCATCAGAATCAGCCAGTTCAACAGGCCCCACACGATGAAATTCCAGCTCGCACCGTGCCAGATACCGGTTGCAAACCATACTACAAATGTTGAAACATAAACCGGAAGTTTCTTTCCGATATTGTCACCAAAATGTTTGCGTGAAAATTTTGCCAGTCCCTGAATTGCCTTGCTGGTGGAAACCGGATAAAAGACAAATTCACGGAACCACTGGCACATCGTGATATGCCATCTTCTCCAATACTCTTTCAAAGAGGTTGAAAAATACGGACGGTTAAAGTTCTCCGTCACACGGATACCAAGCATCTGTGCCACACCGATTGTCACATCAATTCCACCGGTGAAATCAGCATAAAGTTCAAGGGTATACAGGACCATTCCGACAAATGCATAAGCACCATGATAAACAGACACATCTGAAATCAAAACATTGACTGCAGGTGCCACACGGTCTGCAATGATCAGTTTCTTAAAGAATCCCCACATAATGCGCTCGATTCCGTAAGAGACATTGGTCCAGTCAAATCTATGTTCCGCATACAGTGTCTGTGACAAATCGCCGAAACGGCTGATTGGTCCCTGCACCAGCTGCGGGAAGAAGGATACAAACAATGCAAATTTAAACAGATTTTTTTCGGCTTTCACGGTTCCACGCTTGACATCGATCAAATAACCGATGGCCTGGAATGTGTAGAAGGAAATGCCCATCGGAACGGCCAGATCCATAAATCCGAGGCCTTTTCCGGTAAAAATTCCCACAATAAAATCAGTGTACTTAACCACTGCGAGAATTCCGAGATTAACCAGAACCCCCAACAACAACCAGCGGCCTCGTGCACTTTTCTTACTATTTTTGTATGCCTTTTTTTCTTCTTTGGTCAGACTTTCTTTGTTTGCCTTTAAGTATTCACTTTGCGTGGCAAAGTTTCGTTCAATCATCCGTCCGCAGCCCCAGATGGTCACCGTGGTCACTGCGATATAAATCAAATAAATCGGATTGGCAATCCAATAAAATAGATAACTGAAAAGAAGAAGCAGCATCCATTGCAGCTTCTTCGGGAATACATAATATAAAATTGCAAGGGCGAAGATAAAGCCTATGAATTCATATGATGTAAATAACACAGCTTATTCCTCGTCTTCCAGCTTCTCGATCAAAGCATATAAAGCCTGAGCCGAATTAAAGTTTTCCGGAATGATGTATTCTGCTGAAATGGTAACATCGAAATTCTCGCTGATTTCGGAAATCAAAGTAACAATGTCAAATGAATCCAAAATCATATTATCAATCAAACCAGTCTCAGTTGTAAAATCTACATCCGGGTGTAAGTCATTCAAAATCTCTAATAATTCATCCATGTTGATGTTCTCCTTCCAAATTTACAAAGTCTAATATATCATACAAAATTTGATTGGCAATGTCAAATTTCTGTGTTCACAAAAAATGGCGAAAGAATGGGATTTCTTTCGCCATTTTCGCCAAGAAATTCTTAATATTTCTTTAAGATTCTTTAAGAACTTCTTTAGGCAAAATATTGTGCTTCCACTTCCTTGAGTGGCTTTGAATATCGAGTCGCAGTATCCAGATGTTTGTGTAATGCCACACGCGCCTTGTCGCGGTCCTTTTGCTCGATTGCATCTGCGATTTCTTCATGCTCGAGCATAATCTCGCGGATACGCTCCGGCGTACGCACTTCATAATTGCGCCATCTGCGGATATGAATATACGGATCGGCAATCAATTCCATGACATGCGGTCTGCCAACCGCATCAAATAATACTTCATGAAACAGATTGTCCAATTCATAAAACTTCTGTGAAAAATCAGCACCTTCCTTCAGCTTCTTCTGTGCCTCGATGGCGCTTCTCATATGTTTGACAATCGATTCGACATCTCCGGATTCAATAATTCTGCAGATAGCCTCCTGCTCTACCGATTCACGCATATAGAGGATATCCGATATATATTCCGTATCGATCAGGCTGACAAAAGTGCCGCGCTGCGGATATACTTCCACCAGTCTCCGGTTCTTCAAAGCAGCCAATGCGCCTCGCACAATATGACGGCTGACGCCATACCGGCTTGCGAGCTCATTCTCGCTCAGTCGGTCGCCCGGCATATATTCCAAATTTTCTATTTTATTACAGATATCCCAATAGATGTCATCACTTGTAACAAATGATTTTGTTAATACGTTTCCCATTTTTTGTTCCTTGCCTGAAAAGTTTGCTCATCAACTATATCACATTATAGCATTCTTGTCGACAAGAACTCAATGGATTTGCGACTGCCTTTTATGCTTCCATATCATCAAACGGTGCTTTAATCGAGTGAACCCAATAAATTTCGACAGAATCGATGACCATACCGCTTGCGCCGAAATACAGTTTGACATAATGGGTCGGTGCAAACACTTCGGAAATTTCCATTTCCTTGGTTACCTTTGCCCCGTTGCTGCCCTGGAATGTCAAAATGCCGCGCAGCTGATTGTCAAACGATACCGAAATCGGCAGCTGTGCCAGATCATTGAGATCGGAATGTGCAGTAATTCTGATATTGTACATACCCTTTCTCTGGATATTGGTTGCAAATACTTCGAAATCTCCCTGCTGCGGGTTCCAGTCCGGATTCTCGATACGCAGGGTTCCTTCTTCGTCACTGTCATAGGTGATGATATTCTCAAAATCAATATCGCCCTCTTCCACAATGGCTCTTTCATCCAACTCTTCCTGTGAAATCTCATTCATTTCATATAACATAGCCGGAGACTTTAACAGGAATCCGAGGATGGATCTGGCATTTTCCTGAAGCTGTCCGAGTGTCAGCTCGCCGGATTGATAAGCCGCAAGAATGTCATCCTGCTTCATATCCGTCTGATCGTCCACAACCATATACAGATTGTTTCCGGCAGCAATCATTGCCGCACGGCACTTTCTGTCTCCCGGCTGGTTTTCAATACTTCCTCTTGCCCACCAGTCTGTCATGACGATTCCATCAAATCCCCATTCCTTGCGCAATACGATGGTATTCAGATCATAATGCGAGGAGGTCCAGATGCCGTTCACCGGTCCGTATGTGGTCATCACGGAACGCGCTTTTCCCTCTCGCACAGAAATTTCAAAGCCCTTCAGATAGATTTCGCGTGCAGCTCTCTGTGACATCACACCATTGACATCATTGCGGGAATATTCCTGGTTATTTCCCATGAAATGCTTAATGGTTCCGGTACTGCCCACACAGGAAAGTCCGCGGATCATGGCAGCGCCCATCTTTCCGGTCAAAACCGGATCCTCAGAAATATATTCAAAGTTACGACCGCAAAGTGGATTGCGGTGAATGTTCAGTCCCGGTCCAAGCAATGCGTCGATGCGGTTTTTGCGCAATTCCTTGCCTTCGAATGCATACAGGCTTTCTACCAGTTCCACATTAAAGGTACAGCCCAGGCTGGTACCGTTCGGAAGTGAAAATGCCTTGGTTCCGCAGTCCATACGAATTCCGGAAGGTCCGTCCGTCGTACATCCCGCCGGAATGCCAAAATGTCTTAAGTTCTCACTCAGTCCTCCGAATGCGGAGCCGGTTCCCGGTGTTACTTTCGGAGAACTCATTCCCTCACCGCGGAACAGAACAATCAGATCCTCTGCCGACAACTGTGCCAGGAATTCATCCATGGTTGCCTTGCCGTGATATACATCTGCCAATACAATTCCACGATCACCGGTATAAGCGATTTCCTGCGGTTTGTTGGCCTCCATGCGCTCATATGCGCCGATGGTGCGCAGCGGAGCATCTTCATATTTCAATTCATAATAATTGCCGGACACCGATGGTTTCATACGCTTAAACGGCTTGACCGGTGCATAGATTTCTTCCAGCTGGCTGACAACTGCAAATTCCTGACGGAAGGAACCAATCAGCTGTGCGCTGCGCACATCCGATCCCAGATAGAATTCATAGCTGCCCTCCTCGAGCACATATGCATTCTTGTGACCGGTTACACCGGAATCATCAAAGGAAGCAATCGCATATTTCGGAATCGTGAAAATCACCTTTGTACTTTCGCCCGGAAGCAATGCGCGTGTCTTTTCAAATGCAACCAGTTCTCTTGCCGGTTGGCCAAGCGCGCCCTGCGGCTTCTTGACATACAATTGTGCGACTTCTTTGCCCTCATATTCACCGGTATTGGTCACTGTTGCGCTGATATTGACAAACGGACTGTCAGAATCACCTGCAATCTGTCCCGCCATTTTGAAGGTGGTATAAGAGAGGCCGAATCCAAACGGATAGAGCACTCTGTCTTTTGCAAAGGTTTCAAAATAGCGGTATCCGACATAAATATCTTCTGCATAGATATTCTCATACTGGTTGCCGAAATTGGCGGTTGACGGATAATCCTGAATGGATTTTGCAATCGTATCCGACAATTTTCCGGATGGAGACTGCTCTGCGGTCAATACCGACAGCACCCCGTTGCCGCCTTCCTGTCCGCCCTGCCATACATACATAACAGCCGGAACCTTATCCTCTTCCACCCAGTTCATATCGATGATATTGCCGACATTTAACAGAACCGCAGTGCGTGTGAAATGTTTTGAGACTTTGCGAATCAGATCACGCTCTGTCGCTGTCAGGAGATAGCTTCCCTCCTTTGCAGCATTGTCCTGATCTTCACCCGCTGTACGGCCGATAATTACCAAAGCGACGTCATCTGCTTCAGCCGCCTCTGCGACAGTAGCTTCATCAATCGGCATTTCTTCCTGATTCCATGGAACAGTGCCCCAGCCATGCCCTTTGTCGAGCGGGTGGGAAGCATTCCAGTCCTCATAGATTTTTAACAGTTTCTTGTCAAGACGGATTCCATCGGATGCCATCAGTGCATCGAGGATTCCGGTCACATAACGGGTATTTACCAGACCACCGGATCCCAATCCGCTTTTATAATAATTGGCTGCCATTCGTCCAAAAACAGCAACACGATCTCCCTTTTGTAAAGGAAGTGTTTTGTTCTCATTTTTGATCAGGACACAGCCTTCGGCAACTGCCTGACAGGCAGTCTGCCGATATGCTTCCTGATCTAACTGAAATTCTGACATGATTCATCCTCGCATTTCATTTCTAATCATTCAATTTACATCATTGGTGTAAACAGTTTTAATACCATCAACATGGTTCTGACGATGACATTCTTTTGTTCGCACTCCTCGACCGATACTTCATGGCTGACCTGCATCGCGCCGTACAAATCGCGTTTCACATCACTGATTACCTTTGTGTTGTAATGGAAACTGCCGCATTCAAAATGCAGGGTCAGGCTGCGATAATCCAGATTGATGCTTCCGATGGTTGCATAGCAGTCATCCGCCACAAAGCATTTTGTATGTACAAATCCCGGTGTGTACGTATAAATCTTTACGCCACCGTTTACCAGCGAACGGAAATTGGATTTGGTCATCAGATAAATCAGTTTCTTGTCCGGAATTGCCGGGACAAGAATTCTGACATCCACACCGGATTTTGCGGCATTTACAAGTGCCTTGGTCATCTCGGAACTGATGATCAGATACGGGGTCGCAATATAGACATATTTATGCGCCCTTCCAATCATATTCAAATACACATTTTCCCCGACATATTCCCGGTCGAGCGGGAAATCGCAATATGGCTGTACATATCCGTTTCCCTCCTGCGGCATATATTCGTCATAATCGCTGCGGCGATAATATGGATCATCTTCATATTGGCGCAGGTAATGCGCATAATCCATTTTTTCGGAGCGTGCATATTCCCACATTTCCAGAAACATGACCGTAAAATTTCGCGTGGCCGGTCCGGTAATCCGGACGGCTGCATCCTTCCAATATCCAAAGCGTTCAATCGCATTGATATATTCGTCTGCCAGATTCACCCCTCCGGTATAGCAAACCTGATTGTCAATGACAACAATCTTGCGGTGATCGCGGTTGTTCATCACAATGGACAGAAACGGTTTGAACGGATTAAACCGAATTGCATGAATGCCTTTCTTTTCCAGAATGCGGTCAAATTTGCGCGGCAATACCTGAATACTGCCAAAATCGTCGAAAATCATATATACTTCGACGCCTTCTTTCACCTTCTGCTCGAGTACCTCCAAGGTACGGCCGAGCATTTCTCCCGTTCCGAGAATAAAGAATTCAATAAAGATAAAGTGCTTTGCCTTTTTCAAATCCTCCAGATATTCCGGGAACATGGCTTCACCGCTGTCATAATAGCGTGTGTCCTCCTCGCGAAAGATCGGATAACCGCCATAATTGGCAATATATTCCGATTGCAGATACGCATCCGGGCATTCTGTCCTGAGTGCTTCCGTCACAGTCGGATCACTCATCCTATATTGGCCGGTCTGGGCCAGAACCGCTTCCATCTTTTTGCGTTTTCCGCTGGTCAGCTCCGGGCGTCCAAACAAAAAATAAGTCACGATTCCGACAATCGGCAAAAACAGAATCAGGAATGTCCATGACAATTTGTGCGAAGTCCGGATATCCCGGCTGCAAATATAAAGTGTCAGGGCAACCGCAATCACCTGTAATCCCAGGTTGATGGCATAATTCCCCTGTGCGCCCCAGGCAATCACCGATGCAATCCATATAAATTGCGCCACAATCAAAATCGCCGAAAGGAAAAAGTTGATGATGGACGGAATATATCTTCTCGGTCCATATTTTCTCATTGGTTGATTGGTAGAAATCGTCTTATTCATACCAAATATTGTAGGCGAAAAAAACGATTATTTCAACTTTTTAAAATTATAAAAAAAGAGAGAACCAAATCATAGTCCTCTCTTTTTAGTAAGGTGTCAATTTTTTAGTTTACATATTTAAGAATGCAAAGCTTCTCATATCAAGCATTCCCTTTCCTTCAAACAGGAAATACAGAGCCTGCGTACCGCTGACATCCGCAAGCGGGATTAATTCGCAGCCAAAGTCCTCCGACTGGATATGCAGATCGGCCTCACCAATCACATTCTCTCCTTTTGGATCGGTTGCGACAAGTATGGCTCCGTCATACAGGCCCTTCATCTCAACGATGAGCATGTCTGCACCGAGAAATGCAAAATATTTGTATCCCAAAACAGTACCATCTGAGATATTGGCGACAAACACCTGATTTTTTTGCTCCGTCACCATGGTGGTCTCTGACATAACCGGATTGTCATATGCAATGGCATTCGGATATTTCGGGCATTGAATCGTACATGCGATTGCAGCCGGATAGGCGCCCGAAGCAGGCAACGGACCATTGTTTAATCCACAACTGGTCACTTCCACCTGATCGAATCCGCCGTCTTTGCGCATCGCAAGCTTCTCTGCGCAGCCCTGACGCGAATATTCGGTGCCATGAGTCTGTCGATGATAAAAAATATAATATTCTCCGTTTGCCCTGAGCAGTCCGCCGTGATTGTTTCCTGCCGGTGCCACATGCGTCTCATTTCCGTTCAATCCGACATCCGCATTGGATACCAGTGTGCCGCCGAATACAAAATCACGGTCCGGATAATCGCTGATTGCATAGCATAATTCATGCGACTTATGAGATGAATAAACAAAATAATAACGTCCATCAAATTTGCGAATCGATGAGGCCTCAAAGAATCCATGTCCTTCAAAGCTTGTGCCCCCTGCCTGTTCCTCGGAAGGAATCAGATTATGCGGCATCTCAAGCGTCGTAACCATATCCTCTGCGAGCCCGGCTACCACAGACCACTCATCACATTTGATTTCCGGTGGGAAGATATCTTTCTTTTCTCCACTCGGAGTAAATCCGGAATAGATATAAAATTTTCCATCATCATTCAGCACTGCAGGATCAAATGGGGTCGGCTTTTCCCAGACGGTTCCGTCCGGGAATTTCACATGACCGTAAAATTCAAACGGTCCGTTTGGCTTGTCTGCAACAGCCACACCGATTGCTTTGCAGTTGTTGAACGTATAATACAGATAATATCTTCCGTCCGCACCGCATACGACATCAGGTGCATACAGCTGCAGACTGTCATCCGCATTCATCGGATCCTGATTGCGTCGATAAATGACGCCCTCATACTGCCAATCGGACAAATCATTTTCCGGCGCAGACCATGCCACATAGTGGTCCTCACAATATCCGGTTCCGCCCGCCTTATCATGGGAACCGTAAATATATACTCTTCCCTCAAACAAATGCGGCTCCCCATCCGGAACATATTCATTCAAAGGCAGGTATGGATTAAAAACTGTCATAATATTTCTCCCTCACAAAAACATCGATAATCCATTTTACTATCGATTGCGAATTGCGTCAATCGGACGCTTTCTCGCATTGTGGTTAACCGGAAGGAAACTTGCAAGTGCTGCAACCGCAATACTTACCAGAAACAGTAATCCCACCTGACGCAGGTCAAAATTCAAGATGGTAACCAAAAGTCCGGTTGAGCGACGCGCCAATCTGTTTACAAGCAAAGTCGCAATGAATACGCCTGTTGTCGAAAGCACGAAATTAATCATTGCAATCACAAAGCTCTCTGAGAAAAAGATTCGGAAGACATCACTTCCACGCGCACCGATTGCACGCAGAATACCGATTTCCTGCTTTTTGTATGCGATACTGCTTGAGATAAATGTAGCCATCATCACACTTGCAAAGATTGCAAAGAAAATTCCGACTCTTACAAAGATCTTACTAAGCGCCTTAAAGACTTCATCCAGACCATCCAGCTCATAAGTCACGGAATTTTGCAGGGTGTAGCGTACGCCTCCCTTTCCGGTGTAAGCATATTTTACAATCTTTTTCACATCGGAGGCAGACTTTGGCATTGCTCCGATTGCGAATGTATATTTTCCTTTTTCGGAATAGGCCAGCTTCTCGAAAGACTGATCGTCCAATACCACTCCTTCATAAAAGGAAGTGGATTCATACGGCAGATAGCCAACCACCTGAACCGTATCCTCGAATTCAGTTTCTTCTTCCCAGCCTTCGCCCACTCTTTCCGATTTCCCTAATTGGTAATTCAATTCAATCGGGTCCTTGAGCAATTCTTCAAGCCCGATGCCTTTCATTTCTGCAGCTTGTTCCAGACAATCCTGTGTCAAAATGATCTCATTTTTCGAAAGACTTTTCTTCGGTTCGCCAAGCCATATCACTTTTGATTGGTCAATTTGATCCAATCGGATGAGTGTATCCGGATAAAAATCATATTCTTCGCCCTTGTGATAGCTTATGAAATATTCCGGTTTGATTTTACAGATTTTGGAGTTGCGCTCCTGCACCTTCTGGATATAGCCATCCCCGACCATAATCATCTGCAGGAAACTTAATTCTCTCGCCTTCTGTAATTCTCCGTTTAATGCAGTCTGCAGGATCAGATCCATACTGTTTAATCCCTTGTTTTCTTCGGTAAGAGACTTATAACGGTCCAGATCAAATCCGGTGTCCACCACGCCGACAATTTCCATATCGACGCCATCGATACGAATGGTTTTTCCCACCATATCAGCAGGCTCTTTGATGGTTTCATAGCGTGTCGTTGACTCTTCATTTTCCTGATATTCACGATATCCGGCAAGCATAAAGGTCTGTGCAATATAGCTGCTGATGACCATCTCGTCCTTGCTTCCGTCCGCGAGTCTGCCCGCAATCAGATGAAATCCGCTGGCATCAAGCATTTCCTGATCCAGAGTCGCATATCCCGAAAATCCGTATGCGTAAATATGATAATCTGTTTTGGTAAATTCATAACCGGTATCATATTGTGTCTGGAACGTATTTACGGAATTGCCATACGGATCATTGGTTTCCCATGTCTGCGGCACATAAGCGCCAACCACTTTGATTCCTGTATTCTTTTCGATTTTTTCGAAATCTTCGTCTTTGAGAGCGCTGTCCGAAGAATCCCAGATTCCTTCCATAAGACCATTGTATTTATAGAACTGTGCCTTCTGGAATGTTGCATAATTGATGTCACTGTCCATGATGGACTTCGTACAGGTATTGATATGATCATAACTTGCAAGTGTATCTGCCAGACCAAACAATCCATATGCCACACATGACAACAAAATGGTGATTACCAGTCGGAACTTCTTATGCTTTAATCCGCTCGCACCAATCTTAAATGCGTTTCGCATCGGAAGCTTGGATTTGATCAGTCTGAATGCCCCTGCTATCTGTGGGATGATCCGGCTCTCATCCGTCGGTGTGCAGCTGCGCAGGACATAGGAATCCGATTGATTTCCCACAGCAATGGTTCCACCGTTGCCCTTGACTTCGAGCCATTCATTGATTGCATCGAGATCAGCCTGTGTCAAATGATACTGCGGCGCCACAAGAATGCTGTCCGAACCAAAGGTCAGCCCCTCATTTGACGCATCCACTTCTTCTCCGAAATATTCCATATCACTGATTACATGACCATCCGACATTTCGATGATACGATCCGCATAATGCTCCGCGAATTCCCTGTCATGCGATACCACGATGACCAACTTATCCCTTGACAGCTTCTTTAAAGTATCGAGCACCTGTTTTCCGGTCACGGAATCGAGCGCTCCCGTCGGCTCATCCGCCATGATGATTTCCGGATCCTTGACCAGTGCACGTGCGATTGCCACACGCTGCTTCTGACCGCCGGACAATTCATTCGGTTTTCTGTTTCCATATCCTGCCAGATCAACCTGCTCGAGAATCTGATTGATTTTCTCATCGGTTACCTTCTGACTCTGCAACTGCAATGCCAATGCAATATTAGCACCGACATTGAATTCTTCTAGAATATTGTATTCCTGAAAAATAAATCCCAGATAAGTATTGCGATAGGAATCAAAATCCTTCTGCTTGAAATTCTTGGACGATTTGCCTTTAATAATAATCTCGCCATCATCATAGATATCCAGACCGCCAAGCAGATTCAGCATCGTGGATTTACCGCTTCCGGATTTTCCCAACAGGAATACCATTCCTTTATCCGGAAATCGCAGATTCACATGATCCACCGCCAGAACCGGGACACCCTTTTTCGGCTTATATACTTTTGTTAAATTCCGTACTTCTAACATTCTTTTCTCCCTTTCGTTAAAACTATGCTACATAAAGATTACCCATTCTTCTTCAAAATCACAAGTACTCAATCCCTTAATATTTCTTAAGATTTTATGAATCCATATCGGAATCTAATCTTTTCTAACAGAAAAGAATTGGATATACTAGAAATGGAGAAAGGCGGGTTGCTATGAAGCGTAGAATTTTTGATATTATACAGATTGGGCAAAAGGGGGATTTTGCGAGTCGTGCGTTTGATCTTGGAATCGTGATTGTGATTCTGGTCAACATTGCAACGATGATCCTGCAGACATTTGATGAGCTGGCAAACTATCAGAATGTCTTTGTGGTAGTGGAAACGGTCACAATTGTGCTCTTTATCGCAGAATATATTTTGCGGCTCTGGACTGCGGAATATCTGTATCCGACGAGCCATCGCGCGAAAGCAGTCCTGCGATTTATGATATCTTTTGACGGAATCATTGAACTGTTTACGATTTTGCCGTTTTTCTTTATGTCGGGATTTGTCGCATTCAGATTGTTGCGCGTGGTCCGCATCTTTCATCTGTTCCGCATCAATTCCTATACCGATTCTTTCCATGTAATCAAAAGCGTATTGTATGAAAAGCGCAACCAGCTCGTTTCATCAATTTTTATCATTGTGGTTCTGATGTTTGCCTCATCGCTGTTTATGTATTCGGCAGAGCATTCTGCACAGCCACAAGCATTTAAAAATGCCTTCTCCGGATTGTGGTGGAGCATGTCCACTCTGCTGACGGTCGGCTACGGCGATATCTATCCGATCACTGCGATTGGGCGCATCATGGCAATCTTTATTGCATTTCTTGGAGTTGGGGTTGTTGCGATTCCTACCGGTATTATTTCGGCAGGTTTTGTAGAACAATATCGAAAAGAACAGGATTCGACCAACAATGATCTGCAGCGGATTCATACGATTATCATTGACATCGACAGCCAGTGGCTCGGGCATACCGTCGCCGAAATCGAGCAGCAATACCCGGTGAATATCCTGCTTCGTCAAAAGGGAAAATATGCAATCAAGGCTGACTCCAATGATGTCGTCAGCCTTGAAGATGTTCTTACTGTTTACCAATATGAAGAACCACATATTCAGAAAAAGTCGCAGTCTTAAAACGAATTGTCATGGCATTCTCCTTTACTCACTGCGCAATGCTTCTACCGGATCCTTCTTTGCCGCGCTGCGCGACGGAATCAATCCTGCTAGCATGGTCAGCAAAATACTGATCAGTATCAGAATCACTGCTGCATTCACAGGCAATGATGCATTCAGATTGTTGATATCGGTCAGATGATGAATGACGGCATTAATCGGCAGACACAACAGTGCCGAAATGACAACACCCAGCAATCCCGCAACAAAACCGATGATGATGGTCTCCGCATTAAACATATGCGATACATTTTTCTTGGATGCACCGATTGCGCGCAGAATACCGATTTCCTTTGTGCGCTCCTGTACCGAAATCAGGGTAATCACACCAATCATAATCGATGATACAATCAGTGAGATGGATACAAAGGCAATCAGCACATAACTGATGGCATTGATAATGGTGCTGACTGAGCCCATCATCAAACCTACATAATCTGTATAAGTGATTTGTTTCAGCTCATCTTTGTCCCGGTTGTAATCCTTGATTGCATCTTCAATGACTTCCTTCGCATCAAATGAAGAAGAATATAAGGCCATACGGCTTGGTGACTCAATATCGATATATCCGAGTTTGCTCAGATTCTTCTCATAAGTCGTATCGGAAAATTCCAATACTTCATCATAATAATATGCCGACTCAGCCTCGCTATAGGACTCTGCTGCCGCCATTAAACCGGCGACCAGCTGTTCCGGCTGCATGGTCTGAATCTGCTGCATCGCATCGGCTGCGTATTGTGCACGAATCTGTTGTTCCACCATTGTGCGGTAATAGGTTGTGATATCTTCGGCTGACATCTCCTCCAGATAATGGTTGATATCATCTTCAGACATTCCCATCTGTTCCACCATCACCTGACGCATGGCCTCTTCCATTGCTGCGCGATCCACGGAATCCATGGTCTGATTGATCATTTCTTCCAGCCGGTCCTTTGGAGGTGTTGCAAGAATGGATGTATACAATGCCGCTTTCTCTTCGTCCGTCAGCTCATTGATATAATTTTGGAAATAATCCGCTTTTTCTTTTTCCGTCAAATTGGTGCTGCTGGATTTGAACGGCAGACCTGTAATGATATCCTTGTTCGGGCTTTCACGCTGAATCCGAATGGCATCTGCTTTTCCGGATTCTTCGATGACATATTCCGTCAAAGCGGAAGTATAGGCAATCGAACCTGCGATAATATTTGCATTGGCATCCTCATTTGGGCGGATGACACCTACCACCTTCAGTGGAATCGCATTGCTGTAGAGATATTGTAATCCTGCATCGCTCTTGCGCAAATCCGCATATAATCCGGTATTCTCGTCATAACTGTAGCAGTCGGAATTGAGTACCACGCGATATTCTCTTTTGCAGATATCCTCATAAGACCAGCGGTCGGTCGACAGCTTGGCCTGGCTTCCGTCCATCACCGATTTCATCAGATCGGCCATCTCTTCCTCCGGAATCAAACCGAGAGCGTACAGCGACATATCGGTCAATTCGTTGTTCTCATCCAGCACAAGAACTACTTCGTTATAATCATTCGGCCAGTTGCCATAGACCAGATCATACTGGTTATATACCATATCGCTGATCAATGCACCGTCATTTCCTTCGAGCATTTCGGACCACAATTCAGTTGAACCGGTCATGCTGCTCATGCCCATATTGGACATGGAAGAAAAAGCGGAAAGATTACCGGTTGAGGACTCCATGGTATTCATATAAGACATATCAATGCCCATATATTCGGTAATCAAATCGTTCAACAACTGTTCCGAATCGGAATACAGAATGTTGCCGTCTACATTTTCGGTATAGACAAGCAGATTCAGATCGTAAGAATATTTCACAGCGGAAAGTGCATCCGAAAGACCGCTTGCGGAGTCTTTGTCTGCGCGTTCTTTTTCCACATATTCCTTAAAGGATTTCAAATCATTTTCTGTCGTTTCCGCATTGTTCAAGGCATCAATCATGTCATACATGATCGGATTCATATAAACATCGGTATTGCCATGATCATGGCTGTTCTCCGAACCTCCGAGAAACAGTTTCAACAAAGTGGACAAATCCACGGAACTTGCCTCAATTGTCAGCGGATAGGAAGCCAATGTCTCTTCCTGAACCTGATCGATATAAGTATTTAATCCATTCGAAACCGACGATATCAATGCGATACCGATAATTCCGATACTTCCTGCAAATGCAGTCAGGACCGTACGTCCTTTCTTTGTGAAAAGGTTCTTCAGCGACAATCCGAATGAGGTGGCAAAGGACATCGATGGCTTCTTTTCTTTGCGGCGTTTCTTTTTGCCTGCATTTTGCTCCATGCGCGCTTTTACGAACTCATTCTCCTGTCTGATTTCCTCTTCGCTCAGCGGATTGGAATCATCGATTAGTTTTCCGTCGAGCATACGGATGATTCTGGTCGAATATTTCTCAGCCAGTTCCGGGTTGTGGGTTACCATGATAACCAGACGGTCTTTGGCGATTTCTTTTAAAATATCCATAACCTGAATACTGGTCTCGGTATCCAGTGCTCCGGTCGGCTCATCCGCCATAATAATATCCGGATTGTTCACAATTGCACGCGCAATTGCTACACGCTGCATCTGTCCGCCCGACATCTTGTTCGGACGCTTATGCAGCTGATCGCCAAGTCCAACCTTTTCGAGCGCTTCAATTGCACGGCGCTTGCGCTCTGCCTTGGACACACCGGAAAGGGTCAGTGCCAGTTCCACATTCATCAAAACCGTCTGATGCGGAATCAGATTATAACTTTGAAAGACAAATCCGATGGTATTGTTGCGATAGCTGTCCCAGTCACGATCCTTGTATTTTCTTGTCGAAATACCATTGATGATCAGGTCTCCTTCCGTATACTGATCCAGACCACCAATGATGTTGAGCATGGTTGTCTTGCCGCATCCGGACGGACCCAGAATCGAAACAAACTCATTGTGTCGGAAATTCAAATCAATGCCCTTTAAAGCATGAACCAAACCATTTCCGGCAGGATAATCTTTTTTGATATTCTTGAGTTCTAACATATGCGCTCCTTTTCTTTCTTACGCTGTCTCAAACTGCGAATTGTACAATTCATTGTAGAATCCGCCCTGCTGCATCAATTCTTCATGTGTACCGCTCTCGATCACATCGCCATCCTTTAATACCAGAATCAGATCGGCATTCTTAATGGTAGAAAGGCGATGCGCAATCACAAAGCTGGTACGGTTCTTCATCAGTGCGTCCATCGCTTTTTGAATCTTTAACTCAGTTCGTGTATCCACAGATGAGGTTGCCTCGTCGAGAATCAGCATCGGCCGGTCTTCGAGCATCGCACGTGCAATCGTCATCTGCTGTTTCTGTCCCTGTGACAGATTGACCGAATCATTCAACACGGTGTCATAACCCTTCGGAAGTGCATGGATGAAATGGTGCAATCCCACCGCACGACATGCCTCTTCCATCTGTTCATCCGTAATATTGTCGGAGCTGTAGACGAGATTCTCGCGCACGGTTCCTTCAAACATCCAGGTATCCTGCAATACCATACAAAATTGCTTATGTACATCTTCGCGTTTCAAATCGTGAATGGAAACCCCATCGATGCGGATATCTCCCGAATTGATTTCATAGAATCGCATCAGCAAATTCACCAGCGTCGTCTTACCTGCTCCTGTCGGTCCGACAATTGCGACCTTCTGGCCCGGTTTTGCTTCTGCTGAGAAATCATTGATAATGGTTTTGTCCGGATCATATCCGAAATGTACATGGTCAAATTCTACATGTCCCTTTGTATCCACGATTTCTGCAGTCTTGTCCTGCTCATCTTCCATCTCCTGCGCACCGAGGAATTCAAAGATGCGTCCTCCGGCCGCAGATGCAGACTGAAGTGCCTGAACACCCTGTGAAATCTGGGACAATGGTTGTGTGAACAAACGGACATATACCATAAATGCCACAATGACACCAAATCCGATTTTGCCGTCAATCGCCAGCGAAGCTCCAACGACACAGACTGCAACGAATCCGAGATTTCCGATGAATCCCATCATCGGCATCATCAGTCCGGACAATGTCTGTGCACGGAAAGCCGCGCGGCGGTGTTTCTGATTAATTTCATGGAAAATTTTGCGTCCGTCCGCTTCGCCGTTATAAGCTTTAATCAATGTATGACCGCTGTATGCTTCCTCAACGAAACCATTGACTTCTCCAAGTCTTTTCTGCTGGGAACGGAAATATTTCTGTGAGCGTGACATGATCAGCGACATCAGCACAAATCCGATGATGGTTGCACCGACTGCTGCACCGGTCATCTTCACATTGTTGCGCAACATCATAATAATGGAGCCAAAGAATAAGGTGACTGCAGATACCAGCGTTCCCACACTTTGATTCAATGACTGTCCGAGTGTATCGACATCATTGGTCACGCGGCTTAATACATCACCGGTCGTGGTCTTTCCAAAATATGCCATCGGCAAACGATTGATTTTGCGTGAGATGTCTGAACGCAGCTGCTTTGAAACCATCTGGGTAACATAGGCCATAATCTGCGTCTGAACCAGATTTAACAGCGCGCCGGACAGATAAATCACCCCGAGAATGATAATGACATTTCTGATATGTTCAATGTCAATCTCTCCTGTGAGTCCTTCGGCAATTGCATCCGTCACCTCCTGCAGACGATCCGGTCCGCTCAGTGTCGCGATTGTGCCGCCGATCGCTGCCAAAATGGCAATGATCATCAAAATATTATATTTTCTGCAATAGTGGAGGATTTTCTTCCACGCGCCCGGATACTTCTGGGTGTCAAATTCCATATTATTTCTTCTTGGCATCGTGCTCCTCCTTTCTATGCCAGTTCTTCCTCAGTCAGCTGAGAAAGAGCAATCTGTTGATAAACTTCACAATTTTGCATCAGTTCCTGATGCGTTCCCTGACCGACAATCTGTCCGTCTTCCATTACGAGAATCTTATCCGCATTGCGGATGGTTCCGATACGCTGTGCCACAATAATTTTGGTTGCATCCGCGCAGCGCTCCTGCAACATGTGGCGAACCGCACGATCGGTTTTATAATCCAGTGCCGAAAACGAATCGTCAAAAATCAAAATCTCTGCATTTCTTGCGACAGCACGTGCGATTGACAGACGCTGTTTCTGTCCGCCGGAATAATTATTTCCACCCTGCACGACTTCGCTTTCGATTCCGTTTTCTTTCTTTCCTACAAAATGTGCACTGCTTGAAATCTCGATTGCATTTTGGATTTGGTCTTCGCTAACAGGGCCTTTGCCATTGTCACCAAATGCAATATTCGAAGCAATGGTTCCTTTAAACAAAAATGCTTTCTGCGAAACATATCCGATTCGGTTATGCAATGCATTTTGCGTAAATTCGCGGACATTACGACCGTCGACGAGAACCTCTCCCTCGGTTGCATCATAAAATCTCGGAATCAGATTGACCACGGTAGATTTACCGCATCCGGTCGAACCGATAATTGCCACCGTCTGTCCTTTCTTTGCCGTAAAGGAAATATGCTCCAGCATATTGGAGGCCGCATCCGGATAACGGAATGACACATCGCGGAATTCAATTTCGCCTTCGTGCCCGGCAATGCCGTCTTCTTTGTCTCCGTCCGTGATGGTCGGCCTGGTATTCAATACCTCATTGATACGCTCTGCAGCAACAGAGGCTCTCGGCATCAGAATAAAGATGACCACGAGCATCATGAATGACATAACCACCTGCATCGCATAATTCATAAAAATGACCATATTGGCAAACAGTTCGCCTCTTTCTGTCAGCACCTCCATCATATTGGACATGTCTGCATTGAATGCGACATTGTGAATCAGTGCTGCACCGATTGCATAAATGGCAATCGACAAACCGTTTAGGAGCAAACCGATATATGGCATCATCGATGCCATCACACGGCTGGTAAACAGCGCCGTGCTGGTCAGTTCGTCATTTGCCTCCTCAAATTTGGCTTCCTGATATGCTTCTGCATTGTAAGCTCTGACAACCGAAAGACCGCTTAAGTTTTCGCGTGTGACACGGTTGATATTATCGGTCAGTTTTTGCATCATTTTGAATTTTGGGCGCGCCAGCTTCAATACAATGAACACACCAACCAGAAGCAACAATACGGTAATAAATGTTGCAACTGTCCATTCCAGACCCTTGTCAAAGATTTTGGCAATGGCCCATACCGCCGTAATCGGTGCTTTTACGATTACCTGCAGTCCCATTACAATGACCAGCTGAATCTGTGTAATATCATTGGTGGAACGTGTGATCAGACTCGAGGTAGAAAAACGATTGATTTCTTCCATCGAAAATGACTGTACACGAAGATACAAGCGCTCTCTCAAATTCGCACCAAAATTGGACGAAATACGGGATGCACAGATTGCCACAACAACGGAACCTGCCATGCTGCCGAATGCACACAAAAGCATTTTGCCGCCTGCAATCCAGACATCCTTCATATTATCAGTTCCTGTCGTAAGCAGGCTTGTAATATCTGCCATATAATCCGGCAGACGCAAATCCAGCCAGACCTGCCCGACGATAAACAATACTGCGATTGCCACGAGCATTGCATCTGACTTTTTAAAATTATGAAACAATTTTAACATCTTACATTTCCTTTCCTTTTTCTTGATTCTGATTGTCAAAAGACAATGCAATCAGATTTTCGTACATCTTGCGGGACACCTGCAAAAATATATTGACCTGTTCCGCAGGAATTCCATGAAACAGTTCTGATTTTGCATGATTCCAAATCTCATTCCAGTCATCGCAGAGTGGCTTGGCTGCATCCGCAAGATAATAATGTACAAAGCGACGATCGTTTTCATCCGCCTGATATTCTACCAGCCCGCGCTTTTCGAGCGCATCAAGTGTCTTTGAAACCATAGCCTTATTCATCTGCAGATATTTGCAGATATCGGTACCCCTGGTTTCGCCCGGATTTGCAAAATACAAATATCCAAGAATCTGTGCTTCCACTTTTTTTAAATTATGTTTTTTACGCACAATCTCATTTTGCTCTCTCCATGCCTGAAAGAACAAATTGCCGGATTTCATACGGTCACGTTCGTCCGATTTACAAATAAACATGTGCGATTCTCCTTCCTGCTTTTCATTCATCAAAACAACAAAAAAGAAACCATTTGCATTGACTTTGTTAATGGAATTCTATCCCCATCCTGTTTAGTAGTCAATTGCAAACAGTTTCTTTTTATAAAATATTTATTTCTTTATAATTGGTTCATAAATTATTTGAATGCGGTATAGCTTACGATGGTATTGATCAATTTTACCTGATCTGCATTATTGTCATCGTCCGCCATGGAATATAATACCCAAACGCGTCCCGGTGTTGCGGATTCGATCAGACAAATATAAATCTGTACATTCATGTCCTCAACATGATAATTATAATAAACCATTCTCTTGCTGTCACCGGTGGTCGTTTCCTTTTTCTCTGTGACAGCATATTTGTAATCTTTAAATTGATCGTCCATCGATGTCTTGAAGATTTCCAATGCATCGTCCACAGAGTTGTACTGCATCGGATACAATTCAACGGTATCATCCATGCCAAACATAAATGTGACATCATCCGTCTTGGAAGTATCCACATTGGTTACCAGCGACTTGTCATAAACCACCTCGACAGATGAAACCGTAACAGATGCCGTATCACCGTCTGTTCCCGGAGTCTGTGTATCCTGAGTGTTCTGTGTCTCCTGCGGCTTCTGTGTTTCCTGCGTATCCAAAACCGGTTCATTATAGGCATCCTTCTCCACATAGAGACTTTCGATCAGGTGACGCAAAGTACCTTCCGCACCGTCCATGCTGCGCACGGTATATTCCACATTAAATTTACCGTAGCTTTCGAGATAGCGGTCTACCTGAGCATCATTTCCGCTGTCATTGGTTTTCAGACTCATGCGATAAAGTACTTTATCGCCAACGGTCACTTTCTGAATATCGCCGGTCTCATTAATCTTTGCATCATCCTCAATTTCTTTTTTGAATTGTGCAAAATATTTCTTGAGGCTGTATACAGGCTTCTTGCGCACTGTCACTTCGATGGTTGCTCCGGATTCGAGTGTCACCGTGCAGGCATCATGTGCTTCTGCTGCAGTGGCATTTTCCGGATAGAGGAATGACACATCGGTCGATTCAATCGAAGTCTCCATCACGAGATAACCGGATTCTACATCCTGATTCGTCTTCTTAAAATCATCCGGATCATTCTTGGTATAGTTTTCCGAAATATGCAAAGTCTCCTGCAGGCTGCCATCCAGCAGATTCAGTGGTGACTTCGGCACAAATAAAAGTGCGCATACTGCACCGATCAGAATCAGCAAAACAAGAATTGTGATGATCAGACCCTTTTTCTTTTTCTTTTTCTTCTTTTTGGTCTTTTTACCAGTCGGTTCCGGACCTCCATAATAATAATCTCCGGCTGCCGGTACCGGTTGCTGCGGCTGCTGCGGCTGCTGTGGCATTTGCGGCTGCTGCGGCATTTGCGGCTGCTGCGGTTGCTGCGGTTGCTGCGGTTGCTGCGCCGTATAAGTTCCGCTCACCTGACCATAGAAAGATGTCGGATTCGTCGGCTGCGCCGGCTGAACCGGAGTCTGCGGTTCCGGCTGAATCGGTGTCGGCTGCACCGGCTCGATTGGAGTCTGTGGTTCCGGCTGAATTGGTGTCGGCTGCACCGGCTCGACCGGGGTCTGTGCCGGGGCCCCGCAATATGGGCAGAATTTCACATGATCCTCGATCTGATGCCCATTTGCACATAATTTCATAAATCATTCCCTCCTGTTTTCACATACATAATATAAATTATTTTAATATATTTCGAGTTTTTCGTATACCACATTCTTATCAAAATTAATTAATTTCGCGGCCGAATCATTTGCGGACCAACTGCTGCCGGTATAATAATAGCAATAGACATTGCCGAATTGTGATTTTGCATAAACCAGATAATATTTTCCGATTTCAGCGCGCACACGGGCATTCCCATCCGCATCCGGAGAATAGCTTGCATAATAATGGCCATTCGCATCATATAATACAACGGCCGAATCCGGTGCCTCTGTGGCAACTGACAGTTCAAAATAATTACTGCGCAAATTCTGATTGTCTTTTGCCGTCTGCTCACGGTCTCCCATCATGCCCATCTTTTCATAGCTGTCATGCACAATTTGCTCATAATCATGATATTCACTATGCGCACGGCAGGACAAAATCAATCCAACATAGACATCATCCAAATCAGATTGCGGAGTCAGAAATTCTATGGTATCCAGCCAGAGCATAATTTCGTGCGAAAGCGGCACAGATGCCGCATACAGGTCATATGCCACTTTGTTGAGCAGTGAACTGTTGGAATGTACGCCGCCATAATCATTCAAGGAAGCATTCGGATGATCCGTTTTCGGAACATAAAATGCATCACCGACAAAGGAAGGCTGATGATAGGCAATCGGATCACTCATCTTGCGAAATACATTTCCACAACTTTCTCCGATGCTCCATGTCTCATCCTCCGTCTTCTTGTCATACATTTCAACGAGATTGCCCATGATATCACTTAATGACTCATTGATTGCGCCCTGCTCATTTGCATAGATACATCCCTGCATCGCATGGCTGGTATATCCATGCGTAAATTCATGTGCAACAACATCGAGTGCCTGGCTGTCTTTGTTGACATCCGATACACCAAAAAATCCCCAGCCCATAATGCTTCCGTAGTATCCGGCATTATCGACGGGATTGCCTTTGCTGTCGCACATGCCCATCCCGATCAGAATCGGCATTCCGGCGCGATCAATAGAAGGCACGCCAATGGTTTTGTAAAAGTCCCATGCCTCAATATAATTTGCATAGGCCAGAATATAATTCATATCCCAGTCATTGTTGTTGGTACTGGTAATAAAATTCACTTCATCCTTGACATAAAAATCATAGAAGGAAGCTGCGGCAATCAGTCTCTTCGGATCCATCATATAATACAGTCCATCCGATTTGTTATAACAAACCGGAACGGAAATCGCCTCTGTGGTTCCATCGGCCTTTTGCACTGTCGTCTCGTAGACGGTCTCATCCATCCCCGAAAAATAATCTTCGTTGTGATAGCCCTTTGTATCGGTTGTAGATACGGTGCTGGTCGGTGTGCAGATCAGATAAGTTCCCTCGTTGCTGATATAATGCATCAAATATGGCATTTGAAAACTCTGACTGATGTCAGGGTTATCTGTATAAACCGCCATCGCCTTGGTCAAAACATTATTATGATTAAAATAAACTTCTTTTGTATACTGCGAATAGATGGTCAGTTGCGGATAATTGGTTTGCACAATCGTCTCCGCCTCCTGCGCCGTAATCATTTGTTCACTCTTTACGATTTCCGAAGAAAATGAATTCGAGAGCGCACAGACATAATGATCCGCATCGCGTACAATCACAAGCGAACCATTTTCCACCGACTGGTTACCCGCCATCTGCTTGTAGGTAAAATAGGTATAGTCTGTCTGCGTATCCGTAATCTGCGATGCGAGATAATATTCCGTATCTTCGCCAAAACCCAGCAAATCATAGACGGTTGCAAGTGCCTTTAATACATCGTCGGAAGACTCCACCTGATCCGGAGAAAATCGTCCGACCAGCGAAGAGACGTATCCGTCATCGCGATATACAATCACCGCATTTTCATCCGAATATTCCTCAATATCTTCTTTCGATACCTGATTTTCTTTTTCGTAATATTCAAGTGCGACATCACTCGCTTTGCGATCTTCATCCAGCAGATATACTGATTCATATTTGTTCGCACAGGCCGGAATCTGCGTCATGATGCCGACACAAACCAGCATCGCAATCCCTTTTTTCCACTTTTTTGTCATAACCGGTCCTCTTCTATCTTCTATCTTCTATTTCATGATTCTTGCTATCTTTCATTATACCGATATTTTGTTCCCACACAAGAAAAATGAAGCAGGTTCCGGAAATCCGAAATCTGCTTCATCTCATCAGTGTTTTTTCGTTTTAGAATTTTCCGACCTTGGTCAGTTTCTTTGGAAGTTTCGGAAGTTTCGCATCCTCCCACTTCACAATCGCATCCTCGTCGCATGCCGATACGCACTTGCCACACTGCTCGCACATATCCTGATCGATCATATGGATGAAGTTGGCCTTTCCGTCGATTGCATCTTCATCACATTCATCGACACAATCGCCGCAACCGGTACACAGATCCGGAAGGATGAGATAAACCGCTGCTGCCTTGTAGCACTTGCCACACTTACAGGTCTTTCTCTTGATATGCTCCTCGAATTCATCCTGGAACAGATTTACTGCAGAAATCAACGGTTTTGCCATGGCGCGGCCAAACGGACAATATGCACCGATTTCAATCAGTTCACCGACTTCCCTGATGAGATCAAGGTCTGTCACCTTTGCCTTTCCGGTTGTCATCTCCGTGACAATGGTCTTGAACTGTAAGGTACCTTCACGGCAGAGTACACACTTGCCGCAGGAAGAAGCCCATGCCTGCTCCATAATGGAAACCGCAGTCTGAACCATACATTCATCCTGATTGAATACGGTAATGGCATAATCATCGCGATCTGCACGGATTTCATAATCCGCAAGCGATTCCGGTTTGACAAAAGTACCCTTCTGACCACCGATCAAAACAGCCTTTGCAGAGCCTGCGTCGCAGATGCTTCCTGCTTTGGTGCCGATTTCCACTTCCTTGATTTCAGTCTTGCCGTCGGCTGTCACAGCTACAAAGCGGACATTCTTGCCGGTTGCAAGCAGATATGCTTCTTCCGGAGTCATTACGGATACTTCGTAATCCTCATAAGTTGCAACAAAATCATCCTGAATCATCGGACGAGGAAGATTTCCTGCCAGAAGCTGAGCGACGGAATATGGATTTCCAAGGGTTGGATTGTATGCTCCATAGCGGACTTCACAATCGATTCCATCGACTTTTTCGCCTTCCGGAAGCAGATAGAGTACATCTGCCTGCAGTTCTGCAGCCTTTTTCTCCACACCTGCTTTGACATCCGCAAGTTTCTCCTTCAGTAAGTGAATGGAGATATGCGCATAATTATCATCTTTCAAACAGCTTACTACTAATAAATTCTTCATTATTCTGCGCCTCCTTCCTCAGGAACATAATCGCTCCAGAATTTCTGAGGTGCAATCTGAAGTCTTAAATCACACTGGAGACAGCGGTCTGCCTCACAGCCTGCCATGCTGCAGTCGAATCCGAGATCCATTGGCTCGAAATTCTTTACGCGGTCTGCCGCATCGATGGTTCTCGGTTCGGTACGGTTAGCACGCTGTGCCTCTGTAGCCTTGCCGATGCATGGATTTGCATCCTGCTCCGGTGCCAGATTCTCTTCGATATTGCCATCTCCGCCGAGATACTGATCCATTGCGGATACAGCAAGACGTGCTTCTCCGACAGCCTGAATGACAGATCTGGTTCCGGTGACACAGTCTCCGGATGCATAAATGCCCTCGATATTGGTTGCAAAGGTCTCCGGATTCACCACGATACGACCGCGGTTCAATTCCACACCGAATTCTTCTGTCACATCCGGATGCTGTCCGACTGCAAAGATTACGGTATCGGCCGGGAAGGTTACGGTAGAATCCGGGATTCTGGTGAATTCCGGTCCCTTCGGTCCGAATTTCAGTCCTTCAATTCCGGTAACGGTCAGACCGGTCACTTTGCCATTCTCTGCAACAATTGCATCAAAGGTTCTGGAATTTTCTACGATGATTCCATCCTCTTTTGCCCATGTCACTTCTTCCGCAGAAGCGGTCATCTTGTCCGGTGCCTCAAGACAGGTCATAACAACATGCTTTGCACCAAGTCTGACTGCGGTTTCCGCACAGTCGATGGCAACATTACCACCACCCAAAACGACAACATTCTCTCCAACCGGAAGCGGATTTCCAAGATTCTCTGCACGCAGGAAGTCTGCATTCAGATACACATCCGGCAGATCATTGTTTTCAAGCGGAAGCTTGTTTCCTGCATGTGTTCCGATTGCTGCATAGACAACATCATAATCTTTCTTTAATTCTACGGCGCTCTTCACTTCGCTGTTGCATTCGATCTTAACACCGATTGCTTCAATCTCTGCGATTTCTGCATCGAGAACCTCACGCGGGAGACGATAAGAAGGAATACCATATCGCATCTGTCCACCTGCCTTCGGCAGTTTCTCAAATACAGTCACTTCATGGCCGAGCTTTCTCATATAATATGCAACCGTCAATCCTGCCGGACCGGATCCGATGACTGCAACCTTCTTGCCTGTATCCGGCTTCTGGAATGCATTCTTCTTCCATGACCCGTCATCCTGCGATGCTGCATATCTCTTTAAGTTGCGGATGGATACCGCACCATTTAAGAAGTTTCTCTTACAATTTGCTTCGCAGTCATGCACACAGACATAACCCAAAGTCTCCGGGAACGGAACCTTCTCGCGAACGGTTGCTGCAGCTGCCGCATAATTGCCCTCGTTGATATAACGGATATACTTCGGCACATTGACATGTGCAGGACAAGCCTCACGGCATGGTACCAGTGCACGCTCCTTTGGAAGATTGTCATCAAATACGCCAACCTTATCGCGGATGGAACCGGTCGGGCATACTTCCACGCAGGCGCCACAGAAACGGCATCCTGCTTCTTCAAGGCTGTCGCCATTGATTACGACGCGCATTCTTCCGTCAACCTTTTCAAATTTCAATGCACCTACACCACGCATTTCGTTGCAGGCTCTGACACAGCGTCCGCAAAGAATACAGCGATGCATCTCATGCAACATGAGCGGATTGCTCTCGTCTGCGGTCACACGAATCTGGCAATAGCGCAGATCGCGTCCGGTATCTCCGACATACTGTGAAATTGATGCCAGCTGGCATTTACCGTATTTCGGACATCCGGTACATTCTGTCGGATGCGTTTTGAACATGAAGTCACAAGAAAGCTTGCGGATTGCTTCCGCCTGCTCGTCTTTGGTATGAATCACCATTCCCTCTTTTACTTTTGTGGAGCATGATGTAATCACACCGTCGACTCCGTCCTGTTTTACAACACAGAGACGACATCCTCCATTCGGATGAAGATTTTCATGATGGCAAAGATGAGGAATGTAGATGCCATTATCCAAAGCAGCCTCTAAGACGGTTTTGGATTCATCTGCCTCAATCTTATAACCATCAATGGTTAATTGAACTGTTCCCATTTGATCCCTCTCTCTTCTCTTTTATTTCTCTAATCTATTGGTTTTCTGACAAATGCTTAATTTTCATTTGCATAATCAGCTGCGCCTTCACCGGCAAAACGACCGGAATTCAGACAATATCCCATGGTATTACCCGGCAGCAGGAACATGTAGCTGTCACCGTAAATGGTACATGTATCGGTTCCGCATGCAAACAGGCCCGGTACCTTTTCCCAATCCGGTTTCAATACTTCCATATTGTCATTGACCTTGATTCCGCCGAGTGTACCATATCCTGACGGGCGGAATGCGCCTGCATAGAATGGTGCTTTGCGGATTGGCTTCATGAATTTGCGTGGTTTGTAGAACTGAGTATCAGCCGCATCACACATATCATTGTATTCATCTACGGTATCTGCCAAAGCTTCCGGATCGATACCAAGTTTTTCTGCAAGTTCCTCGATGGTATCTGCCATATAAACATCAGGATTGCCTCCGGCAATCTGTGCTTCGAGCACTTCGTCAAATTCATCAAGATTTTCCGGATGATGTACGAAGTTGACCACGTCGAGTCCTCTCTTCTTATATCCCTTCAAAATGGATGAGTCAAAAATAGAATATCCGACAGATCCTTTCTGGATATTAATTGCATTTCCGGTAAAGGTAGTATTCTGCATCTGCTCCTCATTGATGAAGCGACGACCGAATTTGTTTACCATCAGGTTCGGCTGCATAAATACCGCCGGCAATGGCTCGATCATATCTGTATTTGGCAATACATAAATCATTTCGATATTCATCTCTGTGGTCGCAGCACCTGCAGCAATTGCCATCTTAATTCCGTCGCCCTCAAGTCCCGGAATACGGAAGTTGAACATATCCTCGCCCCAGGTATATCCCATACGCTCTTTGATATATTCAGGTGAATCGCCTGCTCCACCGGTCGCAATAATGACTGCCTTTGCGGAAACTTCGATTTCTTCTCCGTCTGCCGCTTTTGCCTTGACACCGGACACCTTTCCGCCATCCATTGTAATGGATTCAACGGTAACGGAATTCAGATATTCCACACCGAGCTCGGTTCCCTTGTCCATCATGGCCTTGTTCATGATTGCACCGCCGTTACGGCCGATTCCGCCATTGACTGCCACAATATGCCAGGTTGCCTCTGACTTCGGGAAATACGGATATGCGCCTGCAAATTCTACGCCCATATCCTCGAGCCATTCGATGGTATCCTTTGAATTCTCAAAATATTTCTTTACAAGGTTGGCATCAACTCTCCAATGGGTATAATCCATAAACATTTTGAAAGCTTTTTCTACATCAATGTCAACCATCTGCGCCTGCTGCTGTCTGGTTCCGATACCGAGTGGTCCCATTCCCATGTTTGCGGCACCACCGACAACATCCGCCTTGTTCAATACCACAACCTTTGCTCCGTCATCCGCTGCCTGAACGGATGCTGCGAGTCCGGAAGGGCCTGCACCTACAACTACTACATCTGCTTCTAATTTTTTCATCACATTACCTCCATATACAATCTGTGACTGATCTATTAATGATTCCCATTTTGGATAACATATTCAAATTCAAACTCACAAGTCGCCATGAACGCGTCTTCTGGAAATATTCTTCATCTCCTCAGAATCGATGACATCTTTCAAAGCTTCCATATATTTTTCCGACTGATGCACTACATAAGCATCCGTGTCAATCGGAATTTCTTTTTCTTTCATTTGGCGAATGGACCATACATACAAAATATCCAGAGCCGGAATCAGTTCCTCCGCCTCTTTTGTCAACTGATAATGAATCAATGGCGGATGTGCATTGCCATCCACAATTCGTTCCACCAGTCCATCCGCACACAGTTCTTTTAACTGCTGACTTAAAACTTTCTCCGAAAGCGGCAACACTTTCAATGTCTGATTGAAACGAATCTGGCCATAAGTGTACATTTCATGTAAAATGGTCATCTTCCATTTGCCGCCCATACAATGCAGTGCATAGTGATATGGGTTAACCGGATCTCTTTTTTCCTGATCGCTCATACATTACTCCTCTAGTCATGCATTGAAATCTGCGGGAGAGAAAACTCCCCCGCATTTATTTTACTTTCCGTAAAGCATCCGAATAAGATACTCATTCAAATCGGCATTGGATTTTGCAACCTGTTCCGGTGTCCATTTCTGGAAACCTTCTCCGGATTTAAATCCAAGCTTGCCCTCGTCGCGCAATTGCGTCAAAAGCGGCGACGGCTCATGTGAATCACATAAGTCTTTCAAGATATAATCATGAATATTATAGGTCAGATCTGTTCCGACCATATCTGCATTCTCCATCGGTCCAAGCTGTGGAAGACGAAGTCCGAATGCATATTTGACAGCTTCATCTACGGTTGCGGCATCTGCGATTCCGCTCTCCACAATGTAGATTGCCTCACGCCAAAGCGCATGCTGCATACGATTGGCAATAAAGCCCGGTACATCCTTTTTGCAAAGGACCGGCTTCTTGCCTGCCTTGCGAAGCACTTCCATCACTGTCTGTGCCACTTCATCCGAAGAAGCATCACTCTTAATGACTTCAACGAGCGGAATCAGATGGCCCGGATTCCAGAAATGTGTTCCGACAAAGCGCTCGCGATGCTGCAACTTCTCGGAAATCTGTGATGGGCTCATAACAGAAGAATTGGTACAGAAGATGGTATTCTCGCGGCATCTTGCCTCAAGCTTTGCGAATGTCTCCTGCTTAATCTTCATATCCTCAAAAACAGCCTCAATCACAAGGTCTGCTTTTGCGATGAGTGGAGAATCGATGTCGGTGGTGAATGTAATACGGCTCAAACGATCGTCGATATCCGCATCCGTCATGACACCTTTTTCCACCAGCTGTCTGGTATTGGTGCGAATGCCTCCTGCCACATCGGTCTCATACAAATCATATACGGTGACCTGATATTCCGGGTTGGAAGCCATTACAAATGCAATGTTCTTTCCCATCATACCGCCGCCGCAAATTAATATTTCTTTGATATCAAACATTTCCTGCCTCTTTTCTCAGAAAAAGATTATTCGTCTACTTCTTCATAATCTGCATCATCTTTCGTGCGGGCTCCGTCTTTTTCATAAGTTCCCATCGTTCCGCAAACAGGACATTTGCCGTAGTCGTCGCCAAATTCAGGGATCATATCCAGGGCGTATTTAAATTTTTTCCCACAGTTCGGACAGATGTAGTACATGAAGCTCGGTCCCCAGGTCATTATTTCAAACCTAAGATTTCGCGTGCTTCATCCGGAGTTGCAACCTCGTTGCCATACTCACGAATCAGACGAGCCGCACGCTCTACGAATTGACGGTTGCTGTCTGCCAATACGCCCTTTGCATACATGACATTGTCTTCCATTCCGACACGGATATGTCCGCCCAATGCAATGGCACCGTAAGTCATCTCAAGTGCGCTCTTGCCGACACCGAAGCAACTCCAGGTAGAACCCGGGCATAAGCTTTCCATGGTTTCTTTCATGAAAATCAGGTTCTTCATGGAACCCGGAATACCATTTGCACAGCCCATGCAGAACTGGAAATGAAGCGGTGCTTTTAACACACCTTTCTTCAAATAATATGCAGCATTTGCAATCATACCAGGGTCAAATGCCTCGATTTCAGGCTTTACACCCCACTCCTGCATATTATGTCCCAATTCTTCCAGGAATTTCGGAGAGTTGATAAATAATCCGGAATTTAACCAGTTCATGGAACCGCAATCATATGATCCCATTTCCGGACGCAATTCCTTCAGATGGATCTGACGGGTTTCATCAGTTGCATTCAGATCTCCGGAGGTTGTCAGATTCAAAATAATATCGCAATCCGGATGATTGGTGCGAAGAAGGTTCACGGTCTCACGGAATTTGTCAGCTGACATGGTTCCATTACCCTCGTCGTCACGCATATGTAAATGAGCAATTGCTGCACCTGCCTGCCAGCAATCATAGACATCCTCTGCGATTTCTGCAGGAGTCATCGGAACATTTGGGTTGTTCTCCTTTTTTGGCCAGGCTCCTGTACAAGCCACTGTGATAATTGTCTTTTTTGCCATTTTATTTCCTTTCCTAAAACCACAAGCAACTGTCCCGATTTTCAAGGACAGTTGCCGGCGTTATTCGTTTGATTATTTACGGTTAAACAGTCTCTGCATATATTCCAGACAGCTGTCTCCGTTTCCTTCCGGATCACCATATCCGGTTCCGCAATATTTGTAAGTACGCTCCGGAACGCTCATGTCAACATCTTCTTCGTTTACATAAGCTACCGGATGAGCCATAGAACCATCACCCATGTACCAGCGGATTGGATAGCAATGGAACTCAAACCACTTACCTTCTCTGATACGGTCGAGATCACCACCGAGGTTTTCTACACCTACGATACCATGTCCGAGCATTTCCTTGTGGCATGGCTCCCATGTTCCCCAGATGCCGAGGTCTTCGAGTTCGCCGAATTTCTTCTCATAAGCTTCCTTGCCATGGATACGGATGTATTCAAATTTGTCGAATTCCGCATAAGCTTCCTCGCCAAAGAGCTGCTTGTATTCTTCTGTAATCGGATATCCGGTTGCACCGAGAAGATTCATTCTGGTCATACCGTTATTACCCATAGCCGTATGAAGCGGATGATCAAGTGCCTGGCTGTCCATTGCAACACACTTAACGCCCTGCTTTACAAACCACTTTCCTGCATCGATTCCGGTACCTGCTGCATAATGATAATATGCCTTGGAATCATCAAACAGACGATGCATTCCTGTATTTAAGCAAAGGATCTTGCCCTTTAAGTCACCGTCCTTTAAGCCGTACTTCTTCATACATGCATCAAGATGCTTATCGGTGATCAGTCCCCATGGCTCGATATCAATTTTAAATACAATTGCCTCTCCCGCATATGCATCAGCAGGCATCTCGTGTGTATAACGAGCACGTTTGCCGTCAAATTCATATTCCATAACATGACGTGGAGCATCACAATGTGTTCCGGTATGCATGGTACAGGTAATTCTCTGGGTTAATACACCACCCTTTGCCATCGTATGTGCGCCCACGATTTCAGGCTTGTCAAAATAAGGCCAACGAGGGATTTCTGCACTAAACGGATGTGCCAAATCTACAACAACTTTTGCCATCTTATAATCCTCCTATTCATTAAAACAAATATTTTATTCTCTCCGCTCTTAGCAGGTAAGATATCCGCCTGAGCAATCGTAGTTGCCACCGGTCATGAATTTTGCAGCATCTGATGATAAGAATAATGCAAATCCAACAAAGTCATCCGGCTCTCCGAGACGGCCGATTGGCTCTCTCTTTAAGAAATTCTTGTAAACTTCTGATTCCGGATCGTACATCCACTCGGTCAGTTCCGAACGGAATACGGTCGGGCAGATAGAGTTGACATTGATGCCGTATTTTGCAGTAAGATCGCAAGCCATGGAAGATACCATCAGATCTGCACCGCCCTTGGAAGTACAATATCCGGTATATCCTGCCATACCTCTCTTTGAACGCTGAGAAGTAACAACTACCATCTTGCCGCCCTTGCCCTGAGCAACCATCTGCTCAGCAACATATTTGCAGACAATATATACAGACTTGCAGTCTGCGTCCATGATATACTGCCAGTCAGCAACAGACTGATCAAGAATGTTTGCAGGCTTGTTGTATCCGTGCGCGATTGCAAGGATGTTTACCTCACCGTATTTCTCGACAACAGCCTTTACCAGAGCTTTTACATCATCTTCTTTTGCAGGATCTGCAACGAAATATGCACAATCAATATTTTCTGCCTTGAATTCTTCTTCCAAAGCTTTTAATTTTGCATCGTTACGGCCGGTCATGAATACCTTTGCTCCTGCATATCCGTATGCCTTAGCGAGAACAGAGCCAAGTGCTCCGGTCGCACCGGTAACGAGTGCTACTTTTCCTTCTACTGAAAACATGTTATTTACATAACTTTTTTCTACTTTAACCATTTTTATTTCCTCCTGATTACGGTTCCCGATTTTATTCCGGATAATTGATGATAACAAGCATCTTTGCAGGCTTGTCAGATTCGTTCTTCAATCCTCTTCCCTCATTTGGTGGGAAAGAAATGGATTCATTCGCATGGATGACATATTTGTTGCCATCTTTATCGGTAACGGTCATTTCTCCCTCAAGTACAAAGTAAACCTTCTCCAATGGGTTGTCTTCATAAGCCCAGTCAGCGCCACCGCCCGGCTCAAACTCAGATACCCCGATCCAGAATTTGCTGGCTCCGGTCTCGTCCTTTCCATGATAGCGCTTGCAGGTTACCCCAAAGTGGCCTGCCGGGAAATAAGGTTCCAGTTCTTCGTAGGTTCTCTTAATCATAGTAATTCTTCTCCTTTTCTCTCTTATGACTGTCCGTTTATTCGTCTTTTTGTATAAACACACAATGCATTTCAGTGCTTATATTATACAAAATTTATAAGACCTTATCAAGAATGCACTGATTAGTAACTACATTACTTATAGGTAACTAACTGATTTCCTTAACAAATAGGGCGATAGTACCAAACCTGCAAACAAAAGAAAACACTTCTTTTGATTCTGTTGTTTATCTCGAGCATTTTTTCCATCCCCTTTAAAAAATTTTTTCAAAAAAAATACGCCGGATTTAACCGGCGTATTTTCGCTCATCTGATTCCTGTTATTTTTTCAGTTTTTATCTCTCTGCAAGTGCTGCTTCCAATGCAAGTGCAAGCTGATTCGGGCAGGAGTTTCCGCCTCTGCAGTCGATTCCTTTGCAGCGGCTGATGATTTCTTCTGCTTCCATTCCTTCGGCAAGACGCGCAACACCCTGTGTGTTACCTCTGCAGCCTCCTGTAAATACTACATTGTGTACAATTCCGTCAACCAGATCAAGGTCGATTTTTTGAGAGCAGACGCCTTTCGTCTTAAAAGTAATATGTTTTTCCATTTGTTTGATGATTCCTTTCTAAATAATTTCTATGACAGTTTTTTGATTTCACGGATGATTGCCCACTCAAAGCCTGCTGCAGACAAAATCATACATGCAACCAGAATCAAACTTGCCGGTCCCGGTATTTCCCGGCCGATCACATCAAAGACACAGGGGATTACCAGTCCGACCGAAAAAATCAATTTTTCCAGCCGCACCATCCACAGTGTCAATGTTCGCACTTTTCCTCTGCTTGTTTCCTCCGGCAGGCGATTCACCCATTCCGGATAGATGCTCAGCAGTGTGAAAAAAGCATATACAACCAGCATTACCACACAATTCATGATAATCATCAATGGACCTCGGTGATAATGTATCCCATATGCAATCTGTAAAACCATATACGTAACCGCTATGATAATTGTAACTGCTTCCAGAAGCAAAGCAGGTACTGTCAAATCTCTTCGTCGCATTTCTAATCCTCTAATTCTTCCATCCAGATATTTGCCAGCGCATCGGATGGCATACGCAAATCGCCGCGCGGTGAAACCGCCACCGTTCCCACCTTCGGGCCATCCGGCAGGCAGGAGCGCTTAAAGTGCTGCGCAAAGAAGCGCCGGTAAAAGTTTTGCAGCCACTTATGAATAAATGCTTCCTCATAATCCGGGAATGCAATGGTTGCGAGTCTCAGAATTTTCTTTGGAGAAGATCCGAAACGGAGCATATGATACAGGAAGAAATCATGCAGTTCGTACGGTCCCACCAGTTCCTCTGTCTTTTGCGCAATTTTTCCGTCTTTCGGTGGCAACAGTTCCGGCGAAACCGGCGTGTCGAGTACATCCAGCAAAACCTGCTTGAGTTTATCATCCCCACAGGTCATCGCATAATAGTGCACTAAATGTCGCACCAGGGTCTTTGGCACTGAGCTGTTTACCGCATACATGGACATATGATCGCCGTTGTAGGTTGCCCAGCCGAGCGCCAGTTCCGACAAATCGCCTGTTCCCACGACGAATCCTCCTGTCTTGTTTGCCACATCCATCAGAATCTGTGTACGTTCACGCGCCTGTCCATTCTCGTAAGTCACATCATAATCCGTCAATGACTGGCCGATATCTTTAAAATGCTGCTTCACGGAGTCGACAATCGAGATTTCCTGCAAAGTAGCTCCCAGACTGTGAATCAGCGACAGCGCATTCTCATAGGTTCTGTCTGTCGTGCCAAACCCCGGCATCGTAATGGCAATGATATCTTTTCGGTCACGTCCCAGCAAATCAAACGCACGGGCCGTGACAAGAAGTGCCAGTGTAGAATCAAGACCTCCCGAAATACCGACCACTGCGGTCTTTGCATGGGTATGTGCAAGACGCTTCTTTAATCCGCTCGCCTGAATCATCAGAATCTCTTCACAGCGCTCCGCGCGTCTTTTCTCATCGGATGGCACAAACGGTGCCGGATCGATAAAGCGGGTCAGCGAAGTCTCTTCTTTTTTCAATGTAAACGGGATATCCATATGGGTATCTTCAATCTGGAAGGTTGACATTCTGCGTCTCTCCTCCTCAAGCTTATTGATATCGATTTCCGAATAAATCACCGATTCTGTAAAGCGTTTGGATTCAGCCAGCAGATATCCGTTTTCCGCGATCATGCAATGGCCGCTGTAAACCACATCCTGTGTAGACTCTCCCTCACCTGCGGAAGCATAGACATATGCGCACAGCAGTCGGGCGGATTGTCCGGCGACAAGAGATCTGCGATAATTTGCCTTGCCCGTCAGTTCGTCTGAGGCGGACAGATTGACAATCACATTGGCTCCGCCGAGTGCGTGTGCCACGCTTGGCGGATTCGGCACCCACAGATCCTCACACAATTCTGCCGCGATTCGTAATTTTGGCATCGTCTCACATTGAAAAATCAATCCGGTTCCAACCGGTACATTATATCCGTCAAATTCAATATAACCGCTTAACATCATGCCGCTTTGAAAATTACGTCCTTCGTAAAACTCATTATAGGTCGGCAAATGCAGTTTCGGCACAAGGCCAAGCAGACGCCCGTGAGAAACAGCCGCTGCCATATTATATAATTTGCCCCGAATCTCCATCGGCACTCCGACAAAGAAAATGGCATCGTATTCTTCGCTTTCCTCGACAATCCAGTGCAATTGCCGATATGCCTTGGACAGCAACAGATCCTGTGTGAACAGATCTGCGCATGTATAACCCGTGATGCACAATTCCGGAAAGACAACGATTTTTGCGCCTTCCGCAACCGTTTCTTTCATATAGGCGCGGATCATCGCACCGTTTGCTGTCGTATCAGCCACGGCAATCTTTGGCGAAACCGCAGCTACTTTTACAAATCCGTCTCTCACCTGTCTTTGATCTCCTTCAAATCATCCGTTGTAAACCGATATGCACGATTGCAGAAATGACATTTGATTTCCACATCTTCCCCGTCATCGATCAGTTCCTGCAAATCCTTTTTGTTTAATGTTGCAAGCGCCCCTGAGATGCGTTCCTTCGAACAGTCACAATGAAAACGGCATGGCATCTTCTCTGTGATTTCGAGTCCGAAATCGCCGAGCACTTCCTCAAGAATCTGCTCCGGTGTCATCCCCCGCTCGAGCATGGTTGTGATGCTGTCAATTTCGCCAATGCGTTTTTCGAGGCGGTCAATCACCTCATCCTCCGTAAACGGCATCAGCTGGATAATAAATCCTCCGGCCTGACGCACGCCGTCATGATCCACCAGAACGCCAAGCGCCACCACCGACGGCACCTGCTCACTTGTCGCGAAATAATAAGTCAGATCTTCTGCAATTTCACCGGTTTGCAGGGCACATTGTCCCACATAAGGTTCTCTGAGTCCCAGATCACGGATTACCGACAGGACACCCGGTCCAAGTGCAGCTCCCACATCAAGCTTTCCTGCATATTTCAGCGGGACATCCACATTCGGATTATTCACATAGCCCTTTGCATTGCCATGTGAGTCTGCAGTTACCGTGATTCCTCCGGCCGGCCCATCACAGGCAATCTGAAGTGTCAGCAAATCCTTTTCCCCCTTCATCATGCTTCCCATCATCAATCCGGCCGAAAGCAAACGCCCAAGAGCAGCCGTCATAACCGGGCTGGTGCCATGATGGTCCAACGCCTCCTGCACCAAATGCTTCGAGGTAATTGCAAACGCGCGAATGCTGCTGTCTGCAGCGGTTGCACGAATCATATAATCATTCATAATATTTTCCTTCCATCTGCTTTTCCCGTGCGACAATCAGCATACGCTCCGATTCCTCGCGCAAAACGCCCCGGGTATATCCATCAAATGCCGCAACGAATTCCATGCCCGCACCTTCGAGCAGTGCGCGCACTTCCTGCAACGAATAAGCCCGCTCGTAATGCTCCTCACTGTGGCGGGCAAACATTCCGTCCTCCTGCTCCAGAAACAGGGTCAGCTCATAGGCATTCATTCGTGTCTCTTCGTCAAAATAATTATCCCAGATAAAAGCACAATCCTCGCGATTCTCCGCAAAGGTCTCCTGTGCCAGCATCTTTTCATATTTGTATGGGGTATTCATATCAAAAATAAACAGCCCCCGCGCTTCCAGATAGTTGTTTGCCAGCGCAAAAATCTGTTGCAGGTCTTTTGGCTCGGTGATGTAATTGAGACTGTCACAACAGCTGACAATTGCCTGCACCGTTCCGTACAATTCAAATTCACACGCATCCTGATTCAGATATAGGATATTCTGAGAATCCTGCTCCATCGCGACCTGCAGCATTTCGTATGACAAGTCAATTCCAATCATGTCATAGCCGTGGTCGCGTAAAAGGCGTGTCATTTTTCCGGTTCCGCAACACAGATCCAGAACCAGTCCTTTTTCTATCTGATACTCGCTTAAGAGTTCGCAAATTCGTTTTGCCCATTCTTCATATGGAATATTGTCCATAAAAGTGTCATAGACTTTTGCGAAATCCGTATATGCTTCCATTTTTCATCCTCTCAATCAAATACGCTTGCGCAAAAAAGCCACAATCTTTTCGACATGGAACGGCTTCTCGTACTTTGCCTGCACCGCAAGACGGTTTTTCTCCGAGAATCCGACTACAATCTCATGATTTGCTTCCGCAAGATAATCCATAATACCATCGATATCCGATTTGATATTTTTCGGGCAATGAAAATAAAAATGTTTATTGGCATAGATATGCATCGTATAGGAAATGCTGAAATGATACCATAAGAATTTGTGCAGTGTCGAATGCTTATAAATCCACAAAATCTGACTAATCGGCACAATTGCATTTCCCACAGGACTTGTCATAATAAAATAATGCTCTGTAATAAACATATCTTCGGTTGCCAGCTGTGGCAATGTCGCAAGCTCTTCTTCCGCTTCCTCGAGCAGCTTTCTCGGATTGCCAAATACCACAAGGTTCGAACATGCCGGAGCCGTAACCGGGAAGATAATATGAATCAAATACATGATCAGACTCAGCACCGCAAACAGCAAGGTTGCAAAATAGACTGCAAACAGGATATACGTCAGGCGATACTGATTGGCCGGCTCACTGAAATAAACAGCCGGCACTTCATTTTCGATTCCCGATTCTGTCCATTTCAAATCCTCTGCCAGTTTGTTCAGCAGCTTTTGGTAGCTTTCCGCACCTTCCTGCAGTTTTCCGTTGACATGCAGTTTCTCAATATTCGGGATTCCCTGCTCGCAGGTCTTTGGCGACAGCAGAACAATTGCGACCGAATCACCCCATGGCACATAATAATAATATCCCTGGGTATCCCCTCTTGCGGTTGCAATATAGCCCGTAAAATGTAGATCATGGAAAGTGGCATTTACATAATGCGACTCCTTCTGATAAAAATATTCCAGATCGGCATCTGCACTCAAATTAATCGGTTTGAGAATCGAAGACATCGAAAATACAAACCAGCAAATTCCCAGAATCACAATATAGATCAGCGGCATCCAGATTCTTCTTTTATAATAGGCCCTGATATTTTTGGTAATATAGTGTTCGTAATTTTCAATCATACTATAACCTGTAAATGTACAAAGCAATCACGCTGACTGCCAGCTGCAAAATTGTAAAACGGATTGTCACCTGCGCATTGGACCATTCTTTTTTCTTGCGCACATTGTCATGCAATGGTGTCAACGTATTTTTCAAAATATGAATCTTCAGGAAGCGCAAAAGGGACACTTTGACCAGACCCAGTCCTCCGTCCAAAATCAATACAATCGCAAAGACCAGAAACATTACCGGACTCTTGCTCTTAATCGCAAGAACCGCAAGGAAAAATCCCATTGCACGGCTTCCCGCATCGCCCATCAAAAGCAGACTCGGGGTGGCATTGAACCACAGATATCCCAGGAGACTCAGTGCAAACAAAACAGCGGTAAACAGGAACGGATCATCATTGCCGGCCATCTTTGTGAGTGCATAAAAGCTCATCATGGTCACAATCGATACGCTTCCGGAAAGTCCGTCCACACCATCCGAACAATTGGTTACATTGATAGCTGCCCAAACCAGCACAACTGTCAACAGTCCATATAATATTGCAGGAATCTCGACACTCGTATTTCCAAACAGTGCAAATACAATGCTCGAATCGTTATAATGCAGATATACAACCGCAGTTGCAACTGCAACAGCCAGATCAAGGATTCCCTTTAAATATTCGTTCCATGGTTTTTCTGCTGCATCATCAAAATATCCGGTAAACATTTCAACCACCACAAGCAGTACATACAAAACCAGTTCCAGCGAAAAATCACAGCACAACAATGCGCTGATTGCAAAAACAAATACAAAAATAATACCTGCTCCGCGTGGCTTTCCCGCACTCTTTGCGCCTTCTACCGCAAATGCGCGCCCCTGATCGCGAGGCAGTTTATCCTTTAATGCCATTGTCAACAATACAGTGCCGAAAAAAGCAATAATCACACCCAACAATGCAATGATTTGATGCGAAAGTCCATCAATCAAATACAACATATCTTTTTCCTCTTTTCCTTACTTTTGTTCAAACTATAATTATATAAACTTTCACACTTTTTTTCAACATTTCCGGCAATTCTTCTATTCCCAACACGGTTCCTCGACCTATTACGATTGCTATCGCTATAACCGGTAGCGCAGCTTATCATGCATTTATCGAAAACTTGAAAAAAAGCTTTTTTTATGGCAAAATAGGTACGCAAGGAGAGAAATGATGGAAAAAAAGAAACATTTTGTTATTGCGGTTGCCTTTTATGTTCTTGGCACATTGGCAGCGCTTTATTTCGGTGTATTTTTGATGTTTTTAAAACCGGTATATCTGCTTTGGCTTGGATTCATTCAACATAAACTCCATGCCGGATTCGTTTTGCATATGCTGGTTCGCATTGCTTTATCATCCACGATGTTTGGATTTATCTGGTGCATCGGCTATGTATTTTTCAACCACTTTATGGGAACAGAAGATCCGGACTGGGAGTCATTGAATCCCGCACCTGACGAATCCGAAGATGCCATTGCGGAATCGATTCACAATTCTGTTTCGAATTCTATTTCGCAGATGAACGAATAATCGTTAAGAAAAACATAAAAAAGACAATCGATTCAAATCCCACGGATTTCATTCGATTGTCTTTTTTGTTTTCGTCTTTTTTATATTTTTCTGTTTGATTCTTCTATTTGATTTTCTTTTTGATTTTCTGTTTGAATTTTACTGTATATTTTTCACTTTATTTTTTGATGATGCATTTTTTCTGAAGCACCGGATATAATTTTGCAACCTGCTGATAAATGGAACCGGCTTTCACACCTTTGGAATCTTCACCCCAGATACTTACGCAGGCTCCAACAATTCTCTTTGCAGTTTTGCACTTGCTTCCGGAATCTCCGTCCCACATGCGAATGGACCAATTTGCTTTTGCATCATTGACCGCATATATCGTATCTGCTTTGGATACATTCTTTTTGTTTGGTGTCAGATACAGATAATAGGAATTGTAATTCAATACCGAAAATCCTTTTGCCTGCAGTTCAGGAAGTGTCGCGCGCACTTTTCGGCGCCCTTTGCGCTCTGCAGCGTCGGTCGTATCGCCATCATAGCTCCAGTACGTCACCATAATTTTTTTATTGATGGATTTCATATTCGTCTTTGTGAGCAAATCATTCCATGCCCACACGCGAAAGCCCTTCTTTTGCATATATTTGCTGATTGTATTGATGTAAGAAGCATTCTGCTTTGCACTTCCGGACCAGAATTCATCACATCCGATATGAAAATATTTACATCCCTTGAACAATTTGGCATATTCATTGTAAATATTCTTTGCAAATTTGATGGCCTGCTTATTCTTAATCGCAAGCTCCCCTTCGTAATCAGCATGAAAGATCTTCGCATTGGTCTTGCCATATTTCTTGATATACAGCTTTTCAAAACCGCCAACATGTCCCGGCATATCAATTTCCGGTACAATCATTACTTTTTTCTTTTTGGCATAAGTCAAAATCGTCTTAATATCTTTCCTGCTCAAAAAACATTTTCCGGTCTTCGGATTATAATATGCACCATTTTTGCGACGGTATTTTGTTTTTGCAACCTGTCCGAGATATTGGCATTCAATTCCGACAGCGTTGTCTCCCGTCAGATGCAGCTGCACATAACCATTCTTTTGTTTTGCCACCAGATTAATATATTTTTCAATCTCTTTTACCGAATAATAGCGGTTGCTGACATCGAGTGTGATTCCACTCAACAGATATGTTGTCTTCTTCGTTGCAGCGTTTACCTCCATCGGCTGTATGATTGAAACCAGCATTACCATAGCTAACATAAGCGCTACAGATCTCAACATTTTTTTCATAATCATTCGCTCCTTCACAATCATAAGCTATTCATAACATGCCATTATAGCATGTTTCTTCTTTTTTTCAACCCTTGGGGACGGGGGTCAGCGGATAGTCGGGTGTCCCTAAAGGTATAGTACCCCGTCCCCAAAGAAAAGAAGGGTGTCCCCAAAGTGTAAAAAACAACCAAATAATACCTGTAATTACCGCATTTTTCCTAAATCAGCTCTATAATGCTGATTCAACAGGAGCGACTCCCGATATTTTTATTTTCGCCATTCGCATTTTCCAAACAAAAAAAGCATCCGGAATCGCTTATTATTCCAGATGCTTTCATATTTTTTTAACCTTTAGGGACAGGTTACTCACCTTTGGGGACGGGGTACTATACCCTTGGGGACACCCGACTATCCGCTGACCCCCGTCCCCAAAGGTGAAAGGACGACAGTGCCCTGCTCGCGCGTAGCCTTCATGTCGATGATGCGCTGATTTGTGGAGCCGCGGAATTTAATTTTGAGACTCATGAGCGATTGTTCGAAACGACCGTCGACAAGAATATCGATCTGGTCAAGAATACCGTCGGTGAAATCTGTGTAGCGACGGCCACCCGGCAACAGATCCTCGTAGAGATTCCCTGTGTACATCCAGATATCTCTGTTTGGAAGTTCTTCGCGCACACGGGTGATAAACGGAAGCAGAGCTTCCTGATTCGATGGTTCGAACGGTTCCCCGCCGAGAATGGTTAGACCTTGATAATATCCGGCCTTTAGCTCATTGATAATCATATCCTCGGTTTCTTTTGTGAATTCCTGACCGTAATGAAAATCCCATGTCTCCGGCTGGAAACAGCCCGGGCAGGCATTGGTGCAGCCTGAGACAAACAGGCTGACGCGGACGCCTTCTCCATTGGCGATATCCGCTGTTTTTATTGTGCCATAATGCATATTTGATTCCTTTCCTGTTTCTGTAAAAGAAACAAAAACCCTTGAAGAATCTTCAAGGGCTTTGTTTACATATCTTGTCTGTGGCGGACGCGTCTTGCCACATAACTGCTTGACAAATTATAAATGAAGAACGCGCTCCTTGATTTCCTGTGTACGACCCTGGTTCCAGAACTGTGTTCCGATATAACCGCAGGTTCTTCTTGCAACACTCATCTTGTCCTGATTGCGGTTTCCGCAATTCGGGCATTCCCAAATCAACTTGCCGCTGCCTTCTTCTTCTACGATTTTGATTTCTCCATCATAGCCACATTCCATACAGAAGTCGCTCTTGGTATTCAGCTCTGCGTACATGATGTTGTCATAAATGTACTGCATTACGGAAAGTACAGCCGGAATATTGTCCTGCATATTTGGCACTTCCACATAGCTGATTGCACCACCCGGAGAAAGATTCTGGAACTGTGCTTCGAATTTCAATTTATCGAACGCATTGATTTCCTCGGTAACATGGACATGATAGCTGTTGGTAATATAATTCTTGTCGGTTACACCCTCAATGATGCCGAAGCGCTTCTGCAGACACTTTGCAAATTTATAGGTGGTAGACTCAAGCGGTGTACCATATAAGCTAAAGTCGATGTTGGATTCCTCTTTCCATTTTGCACATGCATCATTCAGCTTCTGCATGATGGTCAAAGCAAATGGTGTGCCAAGTTCCGGATCGGTGTGAGAAACACCCTTCATATAGCGAACGGTCTCGCATAATCCCGCATATCCCAATGAAATTGTGGAATATCCATTGAAAAGCAATGGATCAATCACTTCGCCCTTTTTCAATCTTGCAAGTGCACCATTCTGCCAGAGAATCGGTGCTACATCAGATGGGGTGCCGAGCAGTCTCTTGTGTCTGCAGAGGAGTGCTCTGTGGCAAAGTTCAAGACGCTCATCAAAGATTTCCCAGAAACGCTTTTCGTTTCCTTCGGAAGAGCATGCAATATCCACAAGGTTGATGGTTACGACACCCTGGTTAAAGCGGCCGTAATATTTGCGCTTTCCTTCCACATAATTCTTCGCATGTGCAATATTTCCAACTGCCTCGGAGCAACGGTCCGGAGTCAGGAAAGAACGACATCCCATACAGGTATATACATCGCCCTTTTTCAGTTCACGCATTACCTTCTCGGAAATATAATCCGGCACGAGTCTCTTTGCAGAGCACTGTGCAGCCAGTTTGGTCAGCTCCCAATACTGGGATCCTTCTGTGATATTATTTTCCTCCAAAACATAAATCAGTTTCGGGAATGCAGGTGTGATATAAACACCCTTTTCATTCTTAACGCCCTTGATACGCTGGCGAAGCATTTCTTCGATAATCGCTGCAAGGTCCTCACGGGTCTGACCCTCCGGAACCTCATTCAAATACATAAATACGGTGATAAACGGAGCCTGTCCGTTGGTGGTCATCAGAGTAATTACCTGATACTGAATCATCTGAACACCGCGGTTGATTTCTTCTTTTACACGAAGCTCTGCAATCTTGTTGATCTGCTCTTCGTCGATGGTAAGACCTGCCACTTCATATTCTTCATGCACCTGCTTGCGGAATTTTTCACGGCTGATCTGTACGAATGGTGCAAGATGCGCCAATGAAATACTCTGTCCACCATACTGGTTGGATGCAATCTGTGCAATTGCCTGTGTGGCAATATTACATGCAGTTGAGAAGCTTCTTGGCTTGTCAATCATGGTCTCGGAAATGACGGTTCCGTTCTGGAGCATGTCATCGAGGTTGACCAGACAGCAGTTGTGCATATGCTGTGCAAAATAATCTGCATCATGGAAATGAATCAGACCTTTCTCATGTGCATCCACAATATCTTCCGGAAGGAGGAATCTCTTTGTAATATCCTTTGAAACCTCGCCGGCCATGTAGTCACGCTGCACCGAACTTACGGTAGGATTCTTGTTTGAATTTTCCTGCTTGACTTCCTCATTGTTGCACTCGATCAAACTGAGAATCTGCTCATCTGTGGAATTGGATTTACGAACCAGCGCTCTCTTGTAACGGTATGTAATATAATTACGCGCAACCGTGAAAGCACGCTGATTCATCAGCTGATTTTCTACCATATCCTGAATTTCTTCTACGGAAGGAGAACGCTTCATATTCTGGCATGCGGTTTCTACATTTTCTGCAATCTCTTCGATTTGTTCCGCTGTCAGTTTTTCATAATCAATTACCGATTCATTTGCTTTTTCAATCGCACTGATAATCTTCTTCAGATCAAAAGTTACTTCGCTTCCGCTTCTTTTGATAATCTTCATATATATGTCCTCCTAACCATAAAAGGGAAAATTCCCCCTGTGCAAGTTTTATTATACTAGATATTGTGGTTGTGTCAATAACTTCTATCCATATTTTGTGTCTGTAAACTCGTCAAACTTTCAGATTATTTCCACGCAAAAAGCGCGTAGAATCAAGGTTCTACGCGCCCTTCTATACACTTTGCACAAAGACAGGTATTACTTTTTGTTATTTTTTTTGCAGCACAATTTGCCTGTTTTTGCTTCCAGATTTTGTATTGTGCGTTCAAGCAGCCCCCTATATGTTGTGATTTCCTCATCCGTCATTCCCATCAGGATTGTCTCCTCAAGTTCCTTTAGATTGGCAATTGCTTTCTCGTGGTACTCCTTTCCTTTTGAGGTCATGGTGATTTTTTTCTTGCGCGCATCATCCGGCATCGGTTCACGATGCACAACGCCCTGTCGCTCCATGCCCTTTAATGTATTGGATGCCGTAGCACCGGAAATCTGGAATGCATTTTCGATATCTTTTTGAAAAATATCCCGATCCCGATTGTCATATAAGTAACGCAGAATCGCGCTCTGTGACATCGTTAATTTCACACCGAACGATTCCATGTTATGAATTGAAAAATAATGTTCAATCCCGTTATGGATCAGTCGAAATGAATGTCCCACATGTTTATTAATCGGTTCCTTTCCCATATCTTGTGCCTCCTACGCCGTCTTTCCCGTATACAACTGATAGTACTTTCCTTTTGCGGCAATCAATTCATCATGATTGCCCTTTTCAATGATGCGTCCCTGTTCGAGAACCACAATGCAGTCTGAATTTTTGACAGTAGAAAGACGATGGGCAATGACAAAGGTCGTACGACCGGCCATCAGTTTGTCCATACCATCCTGCACAATCCGCTCCGTTCTCGTATCGATGGAGGATGTCGCCTCATCCAGAATCAGACATGGCGGATCGGCAATCGCAGCTCTTGCAATTGCAAGCAGCTGGCGCTGGCCCTGTGACAGGTTTGCACCGTCTCCGGTCAATACCGTCTGATATCCGTCCGACAACTGGCGGATAAAATGATCGGCATTGGCAAGTTTTGCTGCAGCATAAACTTCTTCATCCGTCGCGTCAAGCTTGCCGTAACGGATATTCTCCATAACAGTTCCGCTGAACAAATGCGTATCCTGCAATACGATACCGAGGGATTTTCTCAAATCCGCTTTCTTAATCTTATTGACATTAATTCCGTCATAGCGAATCTTGCCATCCTGAATATCATAGAAACGATTGATCAGATTGGTAATCGTTGTCTTTCCTGCACCGGTCGATCCGACAAAAGCAATCTTCTGCCCCGGTTTTGCAAACAGTTCAATATCATGAAGAACAATCTTCTCATCCGAATATCCAAAGTCGACATCATCAAAGATAACACCGCCTTCGAGCTTGACATAGTCCACCGAACCATCTGCCTGGTGCGTATGTTTCCACGCCCACTGACCGGTATGTTCTTCGCATTCCGTAATGGTTCCGTTTTCTTCTTTGCAATTAACAAGCACAACATATCCGTCATCCACTTCCGGCTTCTCATCCAAAAGTTTAAAGATACGATCTGCTCCTGCCAATGCCATTACGATATTGGTCACCTGCATGGACAGCTGTGAAATCGGCATGTTAAAGTTCTTATTTAAAGTAAGGAAAGTTGCAAGGGAACCGACATCAAAATTACCGATGCGATTGATTGCAAAAATTCCTCCGATTGCCGCACATAATACATAGCTGACATTTCCAAGCTGCATATTGATTGGACCTAATATACTTCCGTAAATATTAGCCTTCTTTGCACTGTCAAAAAGCTGATCGTTCAATTCATTGAATTCCTCGATTGCAATATCTTCATGCGTAAAGACTTTTACCACCTTCTGTCCGGACATCATCTCCTCGATATATCCGTTTACCGTTGCCAAATCTTTCTGCTGTGCAAGGAAGTAGTTTGAAGACAAACCACCAATCTTCTTTGTAACAAATAAGGTTACAAAAATCATTGCCACCGTCAGCGCAGTAAGCGGAATGGACAAATAAATCATCATTGCAAAAGTCGATACCAGGGTAATCAGTGAGTTGATGGTCTGTGGAAGTCCCTGGCTGATCAACTGGCGAAGTGTATCGATATCATTCGTATAGGTTGACATAATGTCGCCATGTGAATGGGTATCGAAATATTTAATAGGAAGACTCTGCATATGATTAAACATATCATCGCGCAGTTTGCGCATGGTTCCCTGCGAAACAATAATCATCAGTCGCGCCTGCACAAAAGATGCAATGACGCCGATTCCGTAAAAGCATGCCACACGGAAAATTTCATTGCGCAATGCTGTATAGTCCGGATTCTGTTTTCCGATCAGCGGTTCAATATAATCGCTGATTAAGGTCTTCATAAACATGGTTCCCTGCAAACTTGCAAAAACCGTCAGGAATATGCAGATCAGCACACCAATGCATGCAGCCATATATTTCTGTGTCATATATTTCATCAGGCGTCCCATGATTTTTCCCGGGTTTTCAAGTTTTGGTCTCGGTCCTCTCATTCTCTGTGGTGGAGGAGCCTGCTTTGCTTTATCTTTTGCCATTATGATTCCCCTCCTTCATCAAAATCTCCTGAGCCGCTCGTCTGTGACTCATATACTTCACGATAAATTGCATTGTTTGCTACAAGTTCATCGTGTGTGCCGATTCCATCGATTTTACCGTCTTCCATGACAATGATGCGATCCGCATTCATAACGGAAGACACACGCTGTGCGATAATAATCTTAGTTGTATTCGGAATTTCTTCTGCAAATGCCTTACGAATTTTTGCATCCGTTGCTGTATCCACCGCACTGGTCGAATCGTCCAAGATTAAAATCTTTGGTTTTTTCAACAGAGCTCTTGCAATACATAAGCGCTGCTTCTGACCACCGGATACATTGGAACCACCCTGTTCAATATAGGTATTATATTTTTCCGGCATGCGTTCAATGAATTCATCTGCGCAGGCCAGTTTGCAGGCACGTTCACACTCTTCTTCAGTCGCATTCAAATCACCCCAGCGAAGGTTATCATAAATGGTTCCGGAGAACAATACATTTTTCTGCAATACAACCGATACCTGATTTCGAAGGCTGTCCATATCATATTCACGTACATCTTTTCCGCCGACAACGACCGAGCCTTCGGATACATCATAAAGACGGCTGATCAACGATACAAGTGATGATTTCGAAGAACCGGTTCCACCGATGACTCCGATCGTCTCTCCGGATGCAATTGACAAATTGATATGGTCAAGCACCGGTTTGTCGGAATGCTCGTTGTAACGGAATGTCACATCCTTAAATTCGATAGAGCCATCTGCCACTTCAAATTCCGGATTCTGTGGATTGGTCAGAGAGCTTTCCTCATTTAACACTTCCGAGATACGCTTAATGGATGCTGCGGAAATTGCAAGCATTACAAATACAAAGGAAAGCATCATCAGATTCATCAGAATGCTCATGCAATAAGTCAAAAGCGACATCAGATTACCGGTTTTAAGGCTTCCGCCAATTACCATATGTGCACCAACCCAGCTGATTAAAATGATACAGCTGTAAACCGCAATATTCATAACCGGTCCGTTAAATGCAACAATTTTCTCAGCCTTGCAAAACAGATCATAAATATGCTGGCTGGCTTTTCCAAAACGCTTCTTTTCATAATCTTCGCGCACATAAGCCTTCACCACGCGGATTGCAGATACATTTTCCTGCACGGATTCGTTCAGATCATCATAGCGATCAAATACCTGCACGAAATATTTATGTGCCGAAATCATAATGATACCAAGCGCAATCGAAAGCAGCACAACCGCACACAAATAAATCAGCGCAATGCGGGTGCTGATAAAAAAGGACATCGCCATTGCCGCGATAATTGAAATCGGCGCGCGGAAAAGCATACGAAGCATCATCATATATGCCTGCTGCACATTTGTGACATCCGTTGTCAGTCTGGTAACCAGTCCGGATGTAGAAAAATGATCAATGTTGGCAAATGAAAATGTCTGAATACGCTCAAACATTGTCTTTCTCAAATTTCTTGCAAGTCCCGTACTTGCAATCGAGCCACATCGACCTCCCATAATTCCGCAGAATACGGAAAATGCTGCAGCTACCAACATACCTCCACCCATGATGAAGATATGATTCAAATTGCTTTGTTTGACACCGGAATCCACAATCGAACCCATCATATACGGAATGATTGTCTCCATGATTACTTCTAGAATCATGAAGACAGGCGTCATAAATGACACGAGCTTATACTCTTTCAGCTCTTTCAAAATCGTCCTCATATTCCTACCTCTCTTCTCTTAATTAGTACACTAACCATTTTAATAGGGTGCTAACTATTTGTCAACGAACTTTTTTCACAACTTCATTTTTTGCCTGTTCAAAAAAGAATTTGGCACAAAAAAATGCCGCCTGTTCCGGACAGGCAGCATCCATATGTTTTTTTTCTATATTCTATTGACTGATTGCTGTCTCAGTTTTTGACATCTTCTTCCATACGATGATAAAACATATCACATGGATCAGGAATGTCACAGACCATGATACCGGATAAGTTGCATAGAGTGATTCAATGCTGTGGAATTGCGGTGTCTGAAAGAAGGTAAAAATCCAAAGCAGACGAAGTCCGCAGGCTCCAATCAAAGAGACAATCATCGGCATAATGGAATAACCAAGTCCACGCAAAGAGCCGACCATGACGTCCATCATTCCGCAAAGTGCATATGGCATGCAGATCCAGTAAAGTCGAATCGTGCCGGCGGCAACCGCTTTCGCACTGTCTGTATACAATTGCAGGAGCGGATGCGCAAAAAATACGACAAGGTTTCCAAGTATCAGACCGGTCATAATGACGCACCCAAGTGCGCGCAACAGAATCGGGACAATGCGCTCTTTTTTTCCAACCCCCATATTCTGGCTGGTAAAAGTGATGGCAGCCTGATGAAAAGAATTCATTGCGACATAGACAAATCCTTCAAGGGATGCGGCAGCAGAATTGCCTGCAATCGTGATATTTCCAAAGGAATTGACGGACGCCTGAATGATTACATTCGACAAAGAAAAGAGCAGTCCCTGAAAACTGGCCGGCAATCCGATCTGCAGGATGCGCAAAAATTTGTCCCTGTGAATGTGAAGCTTTGAAAGTTCTACATGAATACTTCCCGGATTCGTCAGAAGACAATGCAGCACCAGTCCTGCGGAAATGCACTGCGAAATCACGGTCGCAAGTCCAACTCCGGCAACGCTCATATGAAATACGATTACAAAAATCAGATTCAATATGACATTGACGATTCCCGCAATCACCAGATAATAGAGCGGTCTCTGTGTATCTCCGGTCGCACGCAAAATCGCTGCGCCGAAATTGTATAACAGCATTGCCGGCATTCCGGCAAAATAAATCCGCAGATATAATGTAGCCAATTCAATCACGCCATTCGGGGAACCCATCCAGATCAAAAAATATTTGGCGCCAATTACCCCGACAAAAATAAGAATGACTCCGCTTACGAAGCTCAGCAGCATGGATGTATGAATGGTCTCACTCAAATCCTTTTCCTGCTTTGCGGCAAAATAGCGTGCAACCAGTACATTGGTTCCGACGGACAATCCGAGGAACAGATTGACAAGCAGATTGATCAAAGCTGAAGTCGAGCCCACTGCTGCCAATGCATTATCTCCCGAAAACTTACCGACGACAACCGTGTCTGCAGCATTAAATAAAAGCTGTAACAGACTGGAGGCCATAAGCGGTACAGCAAAAAGCAGCATCTTATTTAATATGGTGCCGCTTGTCATATCGATTTCATATTTTTTGGTTCTTGTTGTTCTATCTGATTTCATAAAAACTACTATACTCTTTTTTTTGAGGATTTCAACCATTCAAGTCTCGCTCGCGAGACTTGCGTCAGCGTAGCTGACATATTTAGTATACCTTTTGGTCTATCTTGACAAGTTTGTCGCCCGCGTATTGCAATCGCATGGTAAAAAAAGAATCACTTTCCATCAAAAGTTTCAGGAACGGGCGATCGCCTTCCCAGAGATTCAGGTTCATGATATCCTCTTTTGCGATCCAGCGAAGTTCTCCCTCTTCGCATTCCGGAACCGGCATCGTCAGACTATGCGCGTGTGAACTGTCATCTTCGATGATTGCATAATTCTCATACTCGGACGTGTCATGCTTTGAATCTTCAAATGCATCTGCCGTAAACAAATGCATATACTCGCACCCCCACTCATCCGACACGAAGGTGATCAGTCCGCGAAAGCAGTAATCGGTCAGATGCAATCCGGTCTCTTCAAAGACTTCGCGCTCCACACATTCTTCCGGGCTCTCGCCCTCTTCAAATTTGCCGCCGACGCCGACCCATTTGCCCGCATTTTCGTCGACTTTCTTTTTGTTGCGAAGCATCATCAGATATGCTCCGTTTTTTTCAATATAGCATAATGTCGTATTCCGCATCTTTATTCCATCTTTCCTTTTGATAAAACACTGTTTTGATATTTCCCCGATGATGTTACATCTTCCCCGAACCACTCCGGCGCCACAAATGCATTGGCTTGTTCAATGGAATCAAATTCGACTTCCACCAGAAGCAAACCTTCATAATCATCATGAAACACATCAAGCTCCGCAAGCGTACCGGAGTGGATATGCTTTCCGTCCGCATCGGTTTTCAGTTCGCCTTCCAGCGGAATAAAATATCGGGTCTTTTTAATCAAGATCCCGTCAGCCTTTTTTGCCAGATGATGATAAGATTCTTTCGTCAGCGGCAGATTGTATTCCTCTCTTGCAAGCAAACCGGATCCTTTGTAAGTCAGATAATATTCGTCATTTTCCGCACGCACACGCACAACCGGTTCTGTACTCAGATACCCCTGTTCCATTTCTGCTTTTTCATACTGCTCCAGGTTTTCCGGCAACTGCTTCACCAGATATTTGCGTTCAATTTCCATCTCGTTATCTCCTAAAAATAAAAGAGCTATCCTGCTCCGATAACTCTTTTATCTAATCTGATCGTTTCATTTCATTTTGACTAGAAATGTGCAACCTCATCGATGCTCTTTCTTGCGCCGAGTACCGGTTCCTTCGCGCCATAGCCAATTGCAATGATTGCTGCAATCTGCTCTGTCTTCGGAATATCAAGTGCTTTGCGCAACTCAACAGAATCTCTTAAGCCAAGAATTAGGGTATCAAGACCTCTGTCTTTTGCGGCAAGTATCAGATATGCATTGGAAAGGCCAAGGTCATATGCACCCCATTTGTTGCCAAGTTCATTGTCAGGATTGCCTGCGGTAAAACCGGAAGTATCCTTCACATAAGTGGTAATAATATAGGATGCATTGGCTGTGCTCTTTTGATTAAATGAAGGCATGCAGGCGCGTACCTTCTCGATTCGCTCCGGTGTATTTGCAACATAAAAACGGGAAGTCTCATAATTCTTCCAGGATGGTGCAAGCAGTGCATCTTCGATAATCTCGCGGATTACGTCATCCGAAATGCTCTTTCCCTCCTGATATGCACGGACACTTCTGCGTTCTTTGATTAATTCTTTAAATTCCATATGAATTCCTTCTCCTTTCACGAAAATCATTTCATTCCTATTTTAGTCTATCGCTTGAAAGTTTACAACCGATTCGGAAGGATTCTCCATAAAAAATCGGGGTGCCTGTGTAGGCACCCCAATTGGTTAATCCGTCAATGCATTTTTTAATGCGATATAGATATCAAGTGATTCCGGATTCTGCAATGCAGACCGGTTGGTGACATCTTTTCCGTTGAAAATATTGGTTACAGCACTTTCTACTTTCTTGCCGTTCATCGTCTTTGGAATATCCTTTACTTCATACATCAAAGCCGGAACATGTCTCGGAGATGCATTCACGCGAAGTGTGGTCTTAATCTTCTTGATCAGTTCCTCGTTCCACTCAAATCCGTCATTCAATTTCACAAAGAGAATGACACGCTGGTCTCCATTGTGATCCTGCCCGATTGCGAGAGAATCTTCCACTTCCGGAAGTTTCTCAACCTGGTTGTAGATTTCTGCTGTGCCAATGCGGACGCCGGATGGCTTCAATACAGAGTCAGAACGTCCACAGAATGATACACCGCCGGTCTTCTCGTGGAAGATAACGAAATCACCATGGCGCCAGATTCCAGGGAATACATCAAAGTATGCGTTAAAGTAACGCTCACCGCTCTCATCATTCCAGAATTTCAAAGGCATACATGGAACCGGGAATTCACAAACCAGTTCGCCTTCTACATCACGGATTGGCTTTGCATTGTCATCGAAACAATTGATTTTCATACCCAGTCCGGCGCTCTGTAACTCAGAGCCGTAAACCGGCTTTAAGAGGTTCGCAATCGCAAAGCATCCATTGATATCAGTTCCACCTGCGATGGAATTGAAGAACAGATCCTTCTTGATATCACTGTAAACATAATCCCAGCCTGCATCGGAAAGTGCGGATCCGGTCTGTGAAATCTCCTTCAATGCAGATAAGTCGACTTCCTTCATCGGAGAATATCCCTGATTCAAAAGCATATGGATGTAGCTTGCAGAAAGGCCGAATACGGTGACCTTTTCCTTCTCCAGAATTCTCCAGATTGCTCCGTTGTCCGGATAAGATGGATTTCCATCATAAAGAACAAGTGTCGCACCGGTTCCGACAGACGCAGCCTGCCAGTTCCACATCATCCATGAACAGGTTGTGATATATAAAAGCTTATCCTCTCTGGTTAAATCAGACTGGATTCCAAGCTCCTTGAGCTGATTGAGCAACAATCCCATTGCCGACTGCACCATACATTTTGGCTTTCCGGTTGTTCCGGAAGAGAACATGATAACAAGCGGCTGAGAGAATGGATACTTCTCATATACAAATCCATCGGTATCATATCCGTCGATAAATGTTTCGTATGGAATGGTATCTCTCACGGTCGGAAGTGTTCCTTCGCCTGCGAACGAAACGACTACGACCTTCTCAATGGTATCGATTGCATCTACGATTTCCTTGATATTGGTCTCGCAGTTAAATGGTTTGCCTTTGTAATAATATCCGTCTACGGTAAGAAGGACCTTCGGTCCAATCTGCCCGATGCGGTCGATTGCGACCTGTGAACCCACATCAGTTGCACATGAGCACCAGATTGCTCCGATGGATGCGGTTGCAAGCATTCCGATTACAGTTTCCGGAAGGTTTGGCATATAAGCCGCCACAATGTCGCCCTGTTTTACACCGGCATTTTTTAATGCAAGTGCGAAAGAAAGCACCTGTCTCTTGACTTCCTTTCTGCTAAGACGCTTCTCTACGACATTCTCTCCGTAAAATACGATTCCATCACTGTCTCCGTCCATAAAACGAAGCATATTCTCGGTATAATTTAATTTTGCACCTGGGAACCAGTTCATCTTGCGGAATTCCGGAACTTCTTTTGTTGAGAATCCCTCTCCCTTTTCTCCAATGATATCGAAGAAGTCCCAAATGGTTTCCCAGAATTTAATCGGTTCATTCACAGACCAGTCATAAAGCTGCGGATAGTCCGAAAAATGATTTCCTGTCTCCTTATTTACAAATTGCAGGTATTTCCAAATCACAGAATTCTCTTTCTGCTCCTTGGATGGTGTCCATAGTAATTTACCCATACCCAATACTCCTTTCATCTTTGTCTCAATCTATCAAAACACGTCGGTCTAACCCTTCAGTGCTCTAACCCCACTCAAAATTTATAAAAACAATGATACCAATGGAATGGTAATAATCGAAAGAATTGTCGTAATCACAATTCCTCGGCTTGTCACAATCTCATTGGCACCATAATTGCGATTCAATGCCAGCACCAAAGCGCCTACCGGCATTGCGATTTCCATCACGAATACATTTTTGACCATTTCGTCCAAAGGAAATCCCTTGATGATCAAAGCTGCCGCAATTGGAATAATCAGCAATTTGATAACCGAATAAATATAAACTCTTACACTTGCCAGATATTCTCTGACCGGGAATTTTGCAATCGAAATACCGGTGATAAACATCGACATCGGAATGGTCGCATCGCCCATATATCCGCAAATGGTCGTAAACGGATCACCGACTTCCACTCCTGATGCGTACAACAGAATCGCCAAAATAGATCCGATAAATCCCGGATTAATCATACTTTTTAATTGATATTTGGCTTTGTCTCCTTTTGTTTTTACCGTCAGATACAGTCCATAGCTGTAAATCAGCACATTATAAACCAATACATAAAAAACAATATAGATGGTTGCGCCGTTTCCATAAAGTGCAGCCAGAACCGGGATTGCCATAAATCCGACATTTGAAAAAATCGTCATCAGATTATATTGATAACTTTCCGTTCCTTTTGCACGGATGATAATCGGAATCACGATTCCAAGCACAATCAGCAATACATAATAAATACCAACCAGGATCAGATTCTGCACAATCTGGCCTGTCCCAATCGAACGATCCGCTGTAATCACCGCATTAAAAAGCAGGATTGGATTCAAAATGTTGGCCACAATTGTGGATAAGGAAGAATATCCTTCCTCTCCTACCCATTTCTTTTTATAGGAATAGTATCCACAAGCCATCATAAACAGCAGGGCAATCATTCGCTTTAACAAAACCAAAAACGTTGTCATTTTTTCAAAACCTCATACAAAAATATTTTACTATAAAGGTTACCTGTTAAGCAAGAAACCGCCAGGTAACCTACTCAAAAAAATCCCCCACAGTCGATCTGTGGGGGATGCAACTTCAGATACTTATTTATTCGACCGTCTCCAGATATTCAGCTTCTCCGCTTCTTTGATTAACTCATCGCGGAAATCCGGATGTGCGATGGAGATTAACTGCTCTGCACGCTGCCATGCGGAAAGTCCCTTCAGGCAGATCATGCCGTATTCTGTCACAATATACTGTCCATTTGCACGGGTGTCGGTAACAATGGAACCGGTTGCAAGTGTCGGACGAATGCGGCTGTTTAATGTACCATCTTTTGAAGCAAAGGTAGATGAAAGACAGATGAAGCTCTTTCCACCATTTGATAAATATGCACCCAAAACGAAATCAAGCTGTCCGCCCGCACCTGAAATATGCTTGGTTCCGGCAGATTCTGCATTGATCTGACCAAAGAGGTCGATATCGACTGCATTATTGATGGAAATGAAATTATCCAGCGCACTGATCTGGCGAATATCATTCGTATAACTTACCGGTGCACTCATCAATTCCGGATTCTCATCCATATAGTCGTACATCTTCTTGGTTCCGGCTCCGAAACCGTATACCTGACGGAAGCGGTCGATATTTTTCTTGGAACCGGTGATTTTTCCAGCTTTTGCAATATCTACAAACGCATCAACATACATCTCGGTATGCACTCCGAGATCTTTCAAATCAGATTCTGCAATCATGCTTCCGACTGCATTCGGCATGCCACCGATACCAAGCTGTAAGCATGCTCCGTTTGGAATCTCATTTACAATCAGTTCCGCAACCTTCTTGTCAATCTCGGTTGCAGCGCCACTGCCTCCGAGCTCTCCGATTGGAGGATTGCTTCCCTCAACAATATATTCTACCTGAGAAATATGGACACCGGTTTCGGTACCGCCAAGACATCTTGGCATATTCTCATTGACTTCGACAATAATATGTTTTGCGGTCTCACACATTGCACCAAGGTGAGAAGCATTCGGTCCAAAATTAAAGAATCCATGCTGATCCATCGGTGCAACCTGGAACATTGCCACATCATCGCGATCAGATTCCGGCATGTCGCGATAATATCTCGGCAACTCCGAATAACGAATCGGTGCATAATATGCACAGCCTCTTGCAATCAATTTGCGCTCAAGGCCACCCATATGCCATGAGTTCCAGCAGAAATGTTCTCCTGCATCTTCTCGTTCAAATACTTTAAGCGGTGCAAGTAAAATACCACCGCGCAATTTTACATCTTTTAATTCATCGGTACGCTTTGCCAATGCCTCATCCAAGGCAACCGGCGTATTATTGCACCATCCGTAATCTACCCAGTCTCCGGATTTTACGACCTTGACTGCTTCATCTGCAGAGACAAGTTTCTGATTATATTCTTCCTGAAATCCCATTGTGCTCCTCCGTCGCATTTTTTGTTTGTTAATTTTTTATCACTTTGTAAATTATAGCACTCTTCCTCCCACAATTCAATAACCTAGTAGCCTAGAATGTCCCATGGGGACGGTGTTTGTGGGTCATCCGATATGCTCTACTATGAATGAAATATCTTTTTTTATCTTTTCCAAATAATAATTATCATTTTTATAATTATCCATAAATTCGAATTCCGTCCCTTAATATTTCATTGGTAAGTTCTAAATTGTCTTTGAGCTGGTCAAGATTAAGGACATCTACTCTCTTATGAAGTGCTAGTCGAAGCTTTTCAACTAATCCATAAAACTTAATGCCCTTCAAATCTGACGAAATAAGAAAATCTAAATCACTGGATTCATTTGCTTTTCCTTTTGCATAAGATCCAAACAAAATGCAATAGTGGACCGGATATTCATCAAATACTTCTTTACACTTTTCCTTGATGAAATCCATATCTAAAATCCCATGATCTTCATCAATCGGATTCAAATCGTTAAGTTTCTCTAGTATATAATTGTATTTGATGGTATCTTCTTTCACCTTATCATTTTCATATGATTTATATGACCGAAGTGAAACCCCTACAAAATCAGCCACTTGCTGTTGTGTAAGTTTTTTTTCTAATCTAATCTTTTTAATTTCACTCATATTGCACCTCTTTTTTCAATGGGCGAGTGCAGGAATTGCACTTTCTATATCTATATAGTGCAACTTTTGCACTCGGATGTCAATACGAAGTGCAATTTCTGCCTAGAAAACTGAGAGAGACTATAAACAGAAGAAATTCATTGGAACTTAATGATGACTGTGCATTGGAAGAATGCTGGAATACTCTAACTGATATTCTAAGTAGCAGCATTGAAGAAACTATAGAATTTCTAAAGACCTGCACAGAAGATGAATTTTACGGTGTCGCCGAAGTCTTTCCCGAAATCATAAAGAAAACACAAAGTCGAGAAATCTATAATACCATGCTATCCAGAAACGAATCGTTGAAAAACCAAGAATATAAGGAAAGCAATTTGACAGATTTGAGATTTGCAGAAGAAGCTTTTATACAGTAAACATATCAAATAATAAACCCGCACGAAATTATCAAATTTCAGAGCACTCTACTCTGTCATAGATGTTTCGTGCAGGTTCTTTTTATGCGTTTTTTAATCTAGTTTTTTATCTAGTTTTTTATCCCAATATTAGTTATTTGAGAAATCGGTTCATTTGTCCACACATGAGCCTCGATATACCGCTCCGGCCCATGTGCGCCATCATCATTCCACTCCTGTGGCAAACCATATCGATCGATGATGCGCAAGATTTCTTCGTAGGTATAAACCTGATTCCGATATTCTTTGCCATCTTGTACTTTCGGGCTGAAGGTCGGCATGGAATCCCCATAAGTAAAAGAAATCTTTCGTGTATCAAATGCATCGATTGGGATTTTTAAAAAGTCACCCTGTTCATACCAGGTGCTTAACCACGGGCTATGCTCCACAACCATATAATGTGGAGAGTCAAGGTCCATGATGCCACCCTTCTTTGCGAATTCTCTCCTGAGAATTGCTTCGCAATTACGGCGCTTCTTAATATATTCCAAATCTCTTTTTGCACACATTGAATCCGGACGTTCTTTTTTCATTTGCTCCAAAATCAAATTGCTCTGCTCCGCCGAAAGCGCGGTCAAACTGCGAAACGGACCGGACCGTTTATCATAATAATGGTATAAATACATCCCATCCCCCGAAAACTTCTATTCCAGCACCTGATCAGCTACTTCAATCAATTCCGGAAGCGATTGAATCTTCGGCACCTGATGACTGATTTTTCCAAATCCGTATGCGGCATGGATAAATGCAAGTCCGGCCTCCATCGTCGCATCATAATCGCCCTGAATGTCTCCGATATAAGCCGCATCAAACAAGTCATTGCGCTCATAAAGCAGGCGAATATTCTGCCCCTTCGGCAATCCGTTATCTCCGAAGCACTGCGTATCCTCGAAATAATCCCACAGATGATAATAATCAAGAAAAGCTTCGATATATCCACTCTGGCAATTACTTACAATATATAAATGATACTTTTTCTTTAATTCTTTTAAAGTCTCTTCCAGCTGAGGATAGAGTACGCCACCATGTTCGCGCAAATATTCGTTCTCAAAATTTCCGGAATATTCCAAAGCCTCCATCCGCTCTTTCAATGGCAAATCCGGGAAAATGATTTCTGCGATTTCAGTCATTGTCTTTCCCATCACAGACTGCATGTCTTCCACTGTGATCACGCGGTGATAGCCAAGTTTTTCATTTGCAATTGTCCACGACTTTGCCACATTTTCTGAAGAATCCCAAAGGGTTCCGTCCATATCAAAAATCAATCCTAATTTCTCGTTCATATCATCCAACTTTCTCAATCTCTTATTTTTCTATTCCAACATTACATTTATATCATACTCTTTCTCCATTTCCCCTTTAAGAAGTCAAGGATTATCGGTGGTTTAAGTAAAACACCGCCAGCTGCGTACGATCACGGAGCGACAATTTTTCCAAAATCGTACTGATATAATTGCGCACAGTTCCTTCCGACAGGCACAATGCATCTGCAATTTCCCGATTACTCTTTCCGCTTCCGACTTCAGCAATCACCTCGATTTCCTTATCTGTAATATCATAGACCGCATAATCAAATGATTCCTTTTTCGTGGTCAGTACCGGTATCTTACTTACAATCTCACCGCCAAACACACTCTGTCCGCCGTAGACTGCTTTTACTGCCGGAACAATTCCATTGAAGTCCTGCTTTAAAATATATCCTTTGACGCCAAGTTCCAAAGCTTTCATAATATATTCATCATCTGAAAAAGTTGTCAGCAACAAAATCTTTGCATCCGTATCCTTTTTCAGGATTTCTTCCGCAGCACATAATCCGGACATTTTCTTCATCTGAATGTCCATCAAAACCACATCCGGATGATATTTCTCATAAAGAGCTACCGCATCTTTCCCGTCATTGCCGGATGCAACCACAGCCAACTCCGAATCTGCTTCCAATATAGTTTTCAAAGAAAGTGCAACGAGCTGATCGTCATCACATACGATAAGATTCACTATTTTATTCCCTCCTGTTCCTTCGGAATCGATAATAATATCTTAAATCCATTTACATCTGAAAAGGAAATCGTTCCACCGATTGCCTTCACACGGTCTTCCATATTATGAAGTCCAATTCCGCCATGCTCTCGGTCAATCTTCCCGGTTCCGTTGTCAGCAACCATCATCTGATAAAATCCCGGATGTTCTCGCAAAACAACAGACACTTTGGTTCCGTCGCAATGCTTGATGATATTCGCAGTAGCTTCCTTTGCGATTGCAAGAAAACAATATTTGACGTTGCTGGCAATTTCCGTTCCCATATCATATTCATAATCAACCTGATAATGCGCACGCAACTCAGCAAGTACTTCCTCTACCGAGCGCTTTAAGTCGAGTGAATCATTGTGAAGATCATGTACACTCTCACGAATATTATTCATCGCTTCATTCATCGAATCATTCACGCTTTGCAACTGTCCGTGAAGCGGCTCCTCTTTATAAATCGTAAGCAACGCTCCCGTCTGCAAAATCGTACGGGACAGCATATGACCAACATTATCATGAATTTCTCGCGCAATTCGATTTCGCTCCTGCAAGGTCGCCAACCGCACCGAGTCATCCTGGCTGGCAAGGAGCTCTGCATTGCGTTGCTGCAATTTGTTTTCGAGTGCAACCGACGAATCGATTTGATTGAGAAACTGACGGCGATATGCGGTTGCTTTTAAGTTTTCATAGGCCAAAAGCATCGCAAGTACCATTAAAATTCCCAGTGTGCAGACCGGCCACTTCCTGTCAAAAAAAGGAGAATCAATTGCATATTCTGCGGCAAACGGCAGCAACAGTATGGGGATAAACAGCCATTTTTCCTTTTGTGCGAGTGAAAAAGAAATCACCGGCATAAAGAATAGCAATGGCCACCACAAAAATGAGATGCACAGACAAAGTATCATCCATCCGTAATCTACTCTCTTATCGTCAAACAAATATTGAAGTACAATTGCGCTTTCCGTTTCAATGATTCCAATCAGGCTTGCAATCACGATATAATTTTCCTGTGTGGTCAGCACAAGAAGAATGATTCCGGAAACCAATATCAGATTTTTTTCTACTATCTCCCTCATACATTTTCGCTTTCTTCATACGCCTTTTGATTGCAAAAACAAACATAAATTAAGATTATCATAAAATATGACAAATGTCATTTTGAAGTTCTGACATCTAACACTGTTTTTCATTCCGGTGAAGCATTATGCTTAATACAACAAAACGAAAACAATGAAGGAGGAGTTATATATGAACGAAACAGCCGTAAAGGTAAAGGAACTGGTGAAACGCTATCGCGAACTGCTGGCGGTTGACCATTTGAATCTTGAAATCAAGCAGGGGGAAATTTTTGGATTGCTTGGACCAAACGGTTCCGGCAAGACCACAACGATCAATTGCATTCTTTCACTTTTGTCTTATGACAATGGGGAGATTGAAATCTTCGAAAAACCGATGAAAGCTGACGCCTATGATATCAAAGCAAAAATCGGTGTGGTCATGCAGAATGTTGCTGTATTTGAGGAGTTGACTGTCCAGGAAAACATTGATTATTTCTGCGGATTATACATCAATGACAAGCAGCTGCGCAAGCAATATGTAGAAGAAGCGATTCAGTTCACCGGACTCGAAGACTTCCGCAAATTCTATCCAAAGAAGTTATCCGGTGGTCTTCTTCGCCGCCTAAACATTGCCTGCGGAATCGCGCACAAGCCAAAACTGATCATCCTGGATGAGCCAACCGTAGCTGTTGATCCGCAGAGCCGAAACCGCATTCTCGAAGGCATTATGGAATTAAACAGACAGGGCGCAACCATCATTTACACCTCCCATTATATGGAAGAAGTAGAACAGATTTGCTCTCGCATTGCTATTATCGATAATGGAAAATGCATTGCTCAGGGAACTGCGGAAGAATTGAAAAAGCTGATTAAGAAACGCGAAATCATCACCATCGATATCTTATCTGTCACCGCAGATGACATCGAGGCATTAAAGGCACTTCCACATGTCTATTCTGTCACCTTTGAAGATTCCAAACTGACAATTCTCTGTGACGGCGGAAGCCACAATCTCGTTCGCGTACTGGATTATCTGCAGGGCAAAGAATATTCCTTCGGACATATTCATTCCGCACTTCCGACATTGAACGATGTCTTTTTGGAAATCACAGGAAAAGAATTACGCGATTAAAGGGAGGAAGTTATGTTAAGAACAATGATATTCAGCTGGAAGACACTCTTCCGCGATAAAGCCAATACCTTTTGGATCCTGCTCTTTCCGATTATTCTCGGAAGCTTCTTCAAAATTGCTTTCGGAAATCTTGGAGCGACAGAAAATATCTCGACCATCCCGGTTGCAATCGTGAAATCCGATTCCGTATATGACGAACAGCTCGACAATGTGATCACGCAGCTGTCAACCGAAAAAGGCGGATTTTTGGAAGCATCCTACTGTACGGAAGAAGAAGCCAAAGAACAGTTAAAAGAAAAAGAAATTGTTGGCATTCTCCATTCCGGCGAGATGGTTCGCCTGAGCGTGTCGGAGAATATGAAAGAACAAAGCATGCAGCAAAGCATCCTCAAAACTTTCGTTGACCGCTACAACATGCAGGTAAATGCCCTGACAGAACTGCTGCCGGATCATATGGAGCAGTACCAGGAAATGATTGATGCATTGTCAGCCGAGATTACCTACAATGCAAACGAATCATTGGGACGCCATCCGGATCAGTCACCATATACCCAATATTTCTTTAACCTGCTTGCAATGCAATGTCTGTTTACTGCTGTCGGTGGGGTATTGGTTGCCTGTCACAACCAGGCAAACCTGTCAGAGCTTGCAAAGCGAATCACTGTTGCCCCGACCCACAAACTGATTCGCATCGTTCCGGAACTGCTTGCCGTAACCATTTATGAATTTGTACTCAATGCAGTCGGATTTGCTTATATGGCTTTCATCTTAAAAATTCAATTGCTGGACCGCCTGCCGTTTACAGTCCTTACAATGTTTCTCGGCTGCTTCGTCGGCGTATCGCTCGGATTTTTCATTGGCTGTTTTGGTCACTTCGACCAGACTGCAAAGCAGGGACTGGTCTTCGCAGTTACGATGCCGCTTTGCTTTTTGAGCGGATTGATGATTGGAAATATGAATATTCTGATTGAGAATCACCTTCCGATTGTCAATCGACTCAACCCGGCAGCTCTTTTGACCGACAGTTTTTACCGCTTAAGCCAGTACGAAGATCTAAGCCGTTTTTATACCAACATCCTGACAATTATTGGATTTATCATTCTGTTTTGTGTCACCGGATTTTTAATGACAAGGAGAAAAACCTATGCTCAACTTTAAGACCTTTTTCCAAATTGCAAAAAAGCATATTGGCACCTGCTTCATCTATGTCATCATCTTCCTGATTCTGATGGTTGTCATGACCAATATCAATAAGGGAAGCAGCACTTCAAAATTCGAAGCAAAGTCCGTGAAATTTACCGTAATCGACGAGGATGATACCGTCGCAAGCCATGCACTAACGGACTATCTGGCTACCAAACATAAATATATTTCGTTTGAAGGAAAAGACATTTCGAAGATTCAGGACAATATGTATTATGAAGAAATTTCATATGTCCTTACCATTCCGAAAGGATACGAAGAAGAATTAAAGAACGGTAATTTCAAGAATCTGGTAACACATTCCATGCGCACCGATTCTGCTGCCGGATATTTCTTTAACCAGGATGTGGATTCCTATTTCCGGGCATTATCCGTTTATCAGGCATCCTCTGAATCTTTGGAAGATTCGTTAAGCAAAGCTGCCAATGTAATGGAGAAAGTAAATGCAAACGAAGTCGAAATGATTACCTTTGAGAAAACCAATAACGGGAATTCTCCAAGCGGATATTTCTTCCAATATTTTGCTTATATTTTGATCTCAGTTCTGCTCCTTAGCATGTCACCGATTCTGATGACCTTCCATAACAGAGATCTGGCAGCGCGCATCTCCTGCAGCTACTTAAAGCCTCGCCGCAAAGCTGCCGGAATCGGACTCGGTGCCATCTGCTACAGCATCCTGGTATGGCTGATTATCCTGATTGCCGGCGGATTCGGCGGAATGTACCGTTACGATCCGATTGAGACAATCGCACTTATGACAGCAAACAGCTTTGTCTATCTGATTGTAATCGTCACCATGACACTGTGCATCGCATCCTTCTCGCTCTCTGAGCACGCACTTCAGTTGATTGCCAATGTCATTGGTCTGGGAAGCTCTTTCCTTTGCGGGGTTTTCGTCCCACAATGGATGCTGGCTGAGAATGTAACTCGCATCTCACGCTTCTTCCCGGCTTACTGGTTTATTCGCAACAACAACATCCTGGCCGGTTTCAACGGAGAAGCCTTCAACCCGGATGAATATCTGCTCAACCTCGGCGTGCAACTGCTCTTCGCACTTGCATTTATGACGATTTACTTCGTGATGCATGTGCAAAAGAAAGCGAAGGCGGTTGCGTAGAAAAGCTGAAATATAATATATTTCAGCTTCTACGAGAATATTTAGTTATAGTATTGAATACGTACTTTATAAATGATATTATAATAGAACAATTTGGTATGTTTAACATATCGTTTGAAAAACACCGACTGATTGCGCCAACGATCTCTCCGGTGTTTTTCTTTTGTAATAATTACTTATCAGCAAATTTAAACGACATGTTTTTTCAGAATCCGTACATACCATTCTCGCATGATAATACTCTGTCATTTGAAGTAACCTTTTTAAAAAGAAGTCCATTACAATAGTATTTTTTTCCATTGGAAGATAATCAATCAATAATACTATTGTCTTTGCGCTTTCCTTTATTTCTTCTACTTCTTCTTGTTCCAATATTTTACTTAATGAAATAACATGCCAATTTGACAGTATATCTTCAACCAGTTCTACGTAAGGACATTCTTTGGGGATTTCTTTTTGGTCCCAAAAAACACCGAATAATTTGTATGATAATTTCATGGATTCGTCCTCCTATAATTCAATTGAAATTCCGGTATTATTATGAATTGCTCTTATTGCATAATCTTTTAATGTGGCTATCGGTATCTCATACTCTTCCGGTATAAATTCATTCGAAATATTATCAAGTAGTTTTACAAGTTTAGCACACTTTTCTGCATCAAGGTAATCATAATCCCCGTCATCAAGCAACGTTTCACACGACGCATTAATTTGATCTACCATATTGTTTAAAAACCAATCATCTACATCATCTGCAACATACTCCTCAATTTTATCCGGCCAGCCCGATCCTAAATCATAAACAGGACCATACTTTTCAATTCCATCTAATGTTTTAGCAAGTTGAAATCTCATTTTCTCATCTCCTTCCTTTTCATGATTTTAAAATGGGTTTCTTCTAGACTACGGCTAGGAGTTCCATCAATTTTCGTATACATTTTAGCTTTTTTATCATATATACGTAAATATCCGGAGGGCATATCTGCTTTTATAATGTAATTTGAATTTTCAAATACAAATTTCACACCTTTCACTTTCCCTTTTGCCCCCGGTGTAAATCGATTAACAATATCATTTAAGTTAACCATATGTTTCTTCCAATTCTTGTTGTATTTTTCTTCACGGATTTTACTATTGTAATATCTAATCGCATCAAGCATATTCCCGTGAATCATAATACGCGCATAAAATTTTGCAGCTATTGAATAACCGGCTTTGCTATCTGACATAAGGCACCTCCTTACATAATCTATGAAAATCTAAATACACTCTGTAATCAATGCCCATGACATCTAATTGTTTTTCTACAATCTTATCTTGTTTTCCATACAAAACAAGTTTGCTCGGTAATAAATAAAGAATCTTTTCCAAATAACTAAAGTCTTTCTCATCGCCAATTATATTACAGCCAAGGAATCCGGAAGCAGCCATTACCTGCTGAGGAAAATTATTAAATACTCTCGCCAAGTCCAAAGTTGCGGATCTGGTATTAATTACAATTTTTACACCATTTACAGCTAGAATAGCCAAAAACATTTGATTCACTAGTTCAATGACAGCTTGCCATTCCTCATCCATATCGTCCGTAATCGTTACGTCCATCCCGATTACACCCATATATTTCTTATACTCATCAATTTCATCTAACACTTTGGTCAATCTAGGATATAAATGACAATCACTATCAAAAAAGCAAATTAATGTCTTTTGTGGGTTCTTCACACGCCAATTTTTTCTTTGCGAATAAGGAATTACCAATTTAGGCCAATCAGTTAAAAACATTTCTTCCGCAAATATAGGAAAGCCTTCTTCATTAAAAGAAATACCACTTTGTTTCAGATAGTTACGATATTCAATTGTAATCTGTATTAAATTTTTTAAATTAGAAATTTTATTCATAAAAATTCCTCGTTTTCTTAATATTAGAGGAATTTCTATATTAAACAATTCTACAATTTGGTATGTTTAACATATCGTTCCTCATTATTTGAACTATGTAAAGAAAACTACTGCGCCAACAGTTTTTTCTTCCATAATCCTATATGTCCATATGCATCACCTCTTTCTTATATATATGATATCTTGCTCTTATTTAGAGTTCAACTCTAATCTTTTCATTTTTGCAATTTGCATAAAATGCATAATTTTAATCCATTACAAAAAGCTTTTTCCATTTGGAACCAAAATACCATTTGCTTATTAAAGAACATTTGATAACATGAAAGAAAATAGCTTCTAATTTTTCAAACGTGGGAATAATATTCTATGATAGCAAAAAAGAAAAGTTGTTCTACAAGGATAATATGTATTATGTTCTACGTGAGAATAAAGATGATGAATATATCATTTCATCTTGCTACAGTGCGTATGATATGATTGATATACCTATTACTGTGCCAACCCCTTTTTATTTTACCTTCATCCCAGAGTGTCTGGATACATATGAAAAAGATTACGAACCAAATTATGTGCTGAAAGTCGTTTTTGACATATTTTCCTTTTCAGATATGAAAGAGTTTTATTCTCGAATGGATGATAAGTATTATCACATTGATGAAACTAATCAAACAATTACTGTGAATGGCTATGATTGTAAGCATAATACGGAAGTGAAAGACTGTATGATGTTTGACTATAAGAATCGTACGATTAGCGGAATCAACAAAGATGGCGATCTGGAAATTATTATTCAACCAAAAAAGATACTCCTATTTCCTTTTAGGAAATGGAGTATCTTTTCTAATTACATTTCTAATTCGGCCCTTTTCCGGCCCCCTTGAGTCGAGCCATCGCTCGGGCAAGATTGGCTGCCGAAATATGATATTCCTGTATGCTCTGCTTTTGACGCAATTGTTCCTGCGCACGTTCAAGTGCTTCCTGCGCACGGAACCGATCGATATCCTCCGGTTTTTCGCAGGAATAAACCACCAGTTTCACACTGCCGTCTTTGTATACAGTCAGCAAGCCATCCGAAATGATGGCATAGTGCCACACCTGATCCGGCGTGCGATATTTGATTTCCCCGATTTCAATCACACCGGTCATGGTTTCATGGTGATTGAGCACTTCAATCTGACCATCTGTTCCCGGGAAAATAAGTGATTCACATTCGCCATCATAAAAAATGCCTGAGCATGCTACAATTGTCAAATGGTATGCGGATGCCATATCTGCCTCCTAACTTATTTTCGACTTTCTTCTTTTGCCTTCTTTTTCACATCTTCGATGGTACCAACATTGAAAAATGCGTTTTCAGGATATTGGTCCATTTCTCCGTTTAAGATGGCTTTGAATCCGCGAATGGTCTCTTCAATCGGAACAAACTGTCCTTTCACGCCGGTAAAATTCTCTGCAACCGAGAATGGCTGTGACAGGAATCGCTGAATTTTTCTCGCGCGATAAACGGTTTGCTTGTCTTCATCGGAAAGTTCTTCCATACCAAGGATTGCGATAATATCCTGCAGTTCCTTGTATTTCTGCAAAATTTCCTGAACGGCTCTCGCTACCTGATAATGTTCTTCGCCCACAACATCCGGCTCAAGAATACGCGAAGTGGATTCGAGCGGATCCACTGCAGGATAAATACCCTGCTCCACGATTTTTCTCGAAAGTACCGTAGTGGCATCCAAATGTGAGAAGGTGGTTGCCGGTGCAGGGTCCGTCAAGTCATCCGCAGGTACGTAAACGGCCTGTACCGAAGTAACGGATCCGTTTTTTGTGGAAGCGATACGCTCCTGCAATTCTCCGAGATCATTGGCAAGTGTCGGCTGATATCCTACTGCGGACGGCATACGTCCAAGCAATGCAGATACTTCCGAACCAGCCTGCACAAAACGGAAAATATTATCAATAAATAAAAGCACGTCCTGATGCTGCACATCACGGAAATATTCCGCCATGGTAAGTCCTGTTTCCGCCACACGCATACGCGCTCCGGGCGGTTCGTTCATCTGTCCGAATACCAATGCGGTTTTATCCAATACGCCTGACTCTGACATCTCCGTCCACAAATCATTTCCTTCGCGGCTTCGCTCTCCGACTCCGGTGAAAATAGAATATCCGCCGCTTTCGGTTGCGATATTGTGAATCAATTCCTGAATCAATACGGTTTTGCCTACACCGGCACCACCGAACAATCCGATTTTTCCGCCCTTTGCATATGGCGCAAGCAAATCAATGACCTTGATTCCGGTTACCAACATTTCCGCTACCGGACTTTGATCTTCAAATGTCGGCGGCTCACGATGAATGCTCCAATGTTCAGCATCTGCGAGAGATTCCTTTCCATCGAGCGTATCGCCAAGTACATTGAAGAGTCGTCCCAGCGTCTTTTCTCCAACCGGAACCGTAATTCCATCTCCGGTCGCGACAACCTCCATATCTCTGCAAAGTCCCTCCGACGGCGCAAGCATAATGCAGCGCACCACACCAAGGCCGATATGCTGGGAGACTTCCATTACACGCTTTGTCCCATTGACCATGACATAAAGCGCATCGCGGATAGCCGGCAAATTGTTGTCTTTAAATTCTACGTCTACAACAGGTCCTGAGACCTGGACGATTTTACCTATCTGTTCTGACACTGCTATCACCTCGCCTGTTGTTTCTTCTTTTCCTTTTTCTTTTTGAGTGCCTTGGCGCCTCCGATCACCTCAGTGATTTCCTGTGTGATGGCCGCCTGACGCACGCGATTGTATTCTATGGACAACTCATGAAGAATCGCTTCCGCATTGTCTGTTGCCGATTGCATTGCAAGCATACGTGCATTTTCCTCACTTGCCGAGCATTCCACCAATGCACCGTAAGTAAATCCGGTGACAAAGTTGTAGACGAGCCGTTCGAGAACGCGGCGCGGTGACGGATAAAATTCATACCAGTCATCTCCGGTCTCCATCGCCTCTTCCTCATAACTGTTTAATGTTTCGATATGGTGTGCTTCATCTTCGCGTTTTTTTACACCGGCAAGCTTCATTTCGAATTCTGCCTGCATGGATTTGTGCGGTTTGAACGGAAGAATGCGCTCGACATTGGTCTCCTCCGCAATCGAATTGAGCATCTTGGTATAAATGATATAGACCTCATCCAATTCTTCTTTCAAATACAAATCAATGATATATTCTGTAATCACACGTGCACGATGAATCGAAGGATTGTTTGCGGAAAAGCGGAAATTTTCATCTACATGATATCCCTGTCCGATGAAAAACGCACGGCCGACTTCCCCGACGACAAACATCGTATAATCCTCACTTTTCGGATCATCAATCAAAGCCGAAGCTTCCTTGATTGCATTATGATTGTATGCACCGGCCATTCCTTTATCGCCGGTCATGACAATATAGCCTTTCTTTTTTACAGTCTCCTGCTCGTCTTTGATTCGGTTATCGAAATAAATGCTGCGGATGTCCGGAAAATGTGCCATCGTCTCCGCAATTGCGCGCTGTGTCGATTCAAAAAACGGAAGCGTGTCTTCCAGTTTTTGCTTTGCTTTGCGCAATTTCATCGAAGACATCATATACATTGCTCTGGTAATCTTCATGGTATCCTGAATACTGCTGATTCGATTCTGGATTTCCTTTGTATTTGCCATAGACTACTCCTGATTGTTCTTGAATTCCATTGCAGCTTCAATGATTGCATTTTTGACTTCGTCACTCAAATCTTTGGAAGATTCAATTGCACTGATAATTTCGCTGTGTTCGCCTGCAAAGAATGACAGCAGGTCATCGCGGAACCGTTTGATCTGGTTTTCCTCGAGATCCGAGAACACATGCGCATTTGCACTCACAAGCAGAATTACCTGTGCTGCCATCGAAAGCGGATGATTCAACGGCTGCTTCAGCAGATTCATCAATGCTCTTCCGTGCGCAAGCTGTGCCTTTGTCGCCTCATCCAAATCAGATGAGAACTGTGTAAACACTTCCATCTCACGATATTGTGCCAAATCAATTCGGATGGATCCTGCCGCTTTTTTCATCGCTTTGGTCTGCGCAGCGCCTCCTACACGGGAAACCGAAAGTCCTACATTGACCGCAGGTCTTTGTCCTGAGAAGAACAATTCTGATTCCAAAAAGATTTGTCCGTCCGTAATAGAAATGACATTCGTCGGAATATATGCAGACAAATCTCCGGCCTGCGTCTCGATAATCGGCAATGCGGTAATCGATCCACCACCGGCTTCCGGTGTCAGTCGCGCAGAGCGCTCCAGCAATCTCGAGTGCAGATAGAAAACATCACCCGGGTAAGCTTCTCGTCCCGGAGATCGTTCCAACAGCAATGAAATTGCACGGTATGCAACCGCATGCTTTGACAAATCATCATAAATAATCAGCACATCCTTGCCGCGATACATGAAATACTCCGCAAGCGCAGTTCCGGAATAAGGTGCAAGATATTGCAACGGTGCCGGATCGGACGCAGTCGCCGAAACGACAATCGTATAGCTCATCGCATCATGTTCGCGCAATGTATTCACAAGTTTTGCAATCGTGGATGCTTTTTGTCCGATTGCAACATAAACACAGATGACACCTTTTCCCTTCTGGTTTAAGATGGTATCTGTCGCAATGCTGGTCTTACCGGTCTGTCTGTCGCCGATGATCAGTTCACGCTGTCCGCGACCGATTGGAAACATCGAATCGATTGCCAATATTCCGGTCTCCATCGGCACTGTAACCGATTTTCGGTCTACGATACCCGGTGCCGGAGTCTCCACCGGTCTGAAATCGTCCGCGTCAATATCGCCTTTTCCATCCAGCGGTGCACCAAGCGCATCGACAATTCTGCCGCAAAAAGCTTCTCCGGTCGGCAGACCTGCCATTTTTCCGGTTCGTACCACGCGGCTGCCCTCTTTGATTTCCGTGTCGCGTCCAAACAGGATGACACCGATTTCATCTCGTCTGACATCCTGCACCATGCCTTTTACGCCACAGTCAAAAATGACGATTTCGCCGTAGAATGCATGATCGATGCCATCGACATTGGCAATTCCATCGCCGACATAGTTGACAATTCCGATCTCGTTGTCCTTTGCTTCGAGTTCAAAATCTTCCACGCTCGCCTGCAGAATCGAAAGAATCCCTTTCTCACTTGCAGTTGCGGAAGCCATATTCAATTTTTCTTTTAACTGATTGATTCGTCCCTGCTCACTCCAGTCATATTCCTTGGAGCCAATCTCAAGTACAAAACCGCTTCCTAACGTCTCGTCCTCTTTCAAATCAATCTCAACCGCTTCATTTCCGGTCTCTTTGACCACAAACTGTCGGATTCTTGCGAGCTGCTCCTCATTTGGAGCTGTCACATAGGTCAGTCTGGCCCGCTCTACGACATCCTTCTGACCCTGCGGTTGCTCTTCGAGTGCTTCACGCACCTCTTCGATACAGTCAAAATCGCCGTTATCGCATAACAATTTCAGGAAATTGCGAATCTCCTTCGGAAAAATCCGATCCACAACCAATACTTTCTTTTCGAGTGATTCCGTTGGATTCTCCAGTTGCTCACGAATTGCAGGCACTGCATCCATAATGGACAATGCCGCATCGAGACTTGCTCTGGCATTCACCTGATTTTGCAGACTTCTGGCGTATTCAATTGATTTTTCTCTCACGCTATTCACCTGCTTTTCCTAAAAACTGTTCGTATAAGTCGCTGTCGACCTCAGCACTGTTCTTGCTTCCAACCACTTTGGTGGTAGCATCTACAATCAGCTGTGCGATCTCTTTGCGCGCAGAACCAATGATTTCTTTCTTTTCATGCTCTGCTGCAGCAACTGCATCTTTGTGTATCTGACTTGCCTCACTCTTTGCATCCGCGAGAATATTCTGATATTCTCCATCCGCATGCTTACGTGCTTCGGCAAGAATCTGTTTTCTTTCACTCTCCGCGCCAATCAATTTCTGCTCATAAGAATTCTTTAATTCTTCCGCATCATTCTGTCGGCTCAACGCCTCCTCGTACAGTTCGTCCGCTTCTTTCTGTCGCTGCGCAATAATCTTTGCCAACGGTTTGAAGAAGAAGATCCGAAATGCAATAAACAGAATCAACAAATTGACAACGGTAAATAGTATCGACCAAAATGAAATTTGAATCATATCATCAACCTGCCTTTATCAGCTATTTCACCATTACAATAACCATCAATGCAATAACAAATCCGTAAATCGCGGTTGCCTCTGCAAGCGCACAACCCAAAATCAGATTCTTTGTAATCTTGCTGTCTGCTTCCGGCTGACGCGCAGTTGCCTCACATGCCTTTCCGGTTGCAATTCCGATTCCGATTCCTGCTCCCAAACCTGTTAATACTGCAATTCCTGCTCCAATAGCAATCAGTGTACTCATTTTTTTCTCCTTTTCTGTGCCAATCTTTCTGTGTCAATCTTTCTGTGTTAACCGTTCTGTGTTAACCCTTCTGCGAGATTCTTTCGCCGTCATTCTTTCGCATCCTCGCGGAGCGTTTATCTCAGTCGGAGATTGTAACCCCGACTGAGACCAGTTTG
>NZ_PDYG01000007.1 GCF_002735305.1 Agathobacter ruminis | reverse complement strand
TTTGCGATGAAAAGACAGTTTGTCGAAGTGCAAAATCGGTGAAAGGACAACCTCTTGAAGCTTGCGCGTCTTTGGAGAATCTAAGCTTTCGCGCCTATCATGTGCTGACCGGTAGGTAGAGGTCGGTAGGCAGGGGCCGGCAGGCGCTGCAGAGCAAGAGGGGGCAAGTGGGAAATTGAGTGGGTGGCGGATTGACAGGTGGCGGATTCGAAGGTATAATTTGGGCAGGATGGTTAACCGGTTAACGGGATTGTCCGGGAGATTGTATTTTCAGGGTTTTAGATGTGGTGAGGTATCATTGTGGAATGGAAGGATTTTAAGGAGAATGTCAGCCATGGCACGGCTGCATTTCCGCTGGCAGACTATGTATGGACGGGAGAATTTGATTATACGGTCAATCAGCATTGGCACAAAGAGATCGAAATGATTTATTTCGAGAAAGGCACATTCGCATTTAGTTGCAATTCAGTGGACTATACGGTAGAAGGACCGGCACTGGCATTTGTGGATGCGGGAGTATTGCACGGGCTGAGCCTGCGCAGAGGGCAACGCGAAAGTGCGCTGGTGTTTGACTGCAGGATGCTCAGCTTTGAGTGGTATGATGAGTCGCAGCGTGTGATTCTTGAGCCACTGATTAACCAAAAGGTGAAATTGCCACCGTTTTTGTATCCGGAGGATGAAATCTGGCCGGAGATTTTGCCGCTGTACAAGAAGGCGTTGACGGAAGCGCGTAAGAAAAAGGCGTCCTCGAATCTCAAGGTCAAGCTGTATCTGGCGGAGATTCTTTCGCTGCTGTATGAACATCAGTTGCTGACCGCGACAGAAACCATGGCGGAGGCAAAAGGATATCAGGTCGAAAATATCAAAAAGGCAGCGACCTATATCCGCGAGCATTACACATCCAAAATGAAAATTTCGGATGTGGCGGACTATATGGGCATGAGCGAGCAGTATCTGTGCAGATATTTCAAGAAGATGACGGGCAAGACGCTGACCGAATATATGAATGAGATTCGAATCGAGAAAGCATCCGAAATGCTCAGCAATACCAATGAGAAAGTGATTGATATCGCCATTCAGTGCGGATATGACAATATCAGTTATTTCATCAAACGATTCAAAAATTTAAAAGGGATTACACCGCAGGAGTATCGTAAGGTCTCCAAGCTCGGATAGGATAGGCTGTCGCATATGCGGCAGCTTTTTTGTATGCCAATAACACTATTATGACCATTGGGGCGGCGGAAAGATAAAATAGTGCAACGAATCGGCAGGATATGATAAGCAGAAACAAATGCGCGATGCTATGCTAGAAAAACGAGAAAAAAAGTATGGGAGGTCAACATGACATTCAGGAGAAATTGGTTGAAACAATTCTTGGCTGTCGGACTGAGCTTCTCGGTTCTGGTTGGAACACCACTACCGGGCATGAATGGTCTGATGCCAAATTCTGCAGAAGCTGTTTATGCTGCAGAATCACAAGCGCAGGTTTCAGCGCGCCAAAAAGTGCATGACGGAGCAATCCTGCATGCGTTTTGCTGGAATTTTGAAACCATCAAAGCCAATATGGCAGACATTGCGGCAGCAGGATATACTGCCGTGCAGACATCACCGATCAATGAGTGCCTCAGCACGCATCCGGCGTTGCAGATTCATGGATCGGGCATGTGGTATTACCACTATCAGCCAACCGATTGGAAAATCGGAAATTACCAATTGGGTACTAGAGATCAATTTATCGCAATGTGCGAAGAAGCACATCGCTATGGGGTAAGCGTGATTGTAGATATCCTTCCGAACCATACGACACCGTCGAAAGATCAGGTGTCGCAGGATCTGTTGGATGCGGCCGGCGGCAGCTTCGAGGATTTGCTTCATAAGTCCATCGCAAATGCCAGCGGACGCGTAAGCACCACATATACCTATGACGGATTGCTGGATGTGGATACAGAGAATGCTGGATTCCAGCAGTACTTCTATGAATTCCTCATGGACTGTCTCGATTGCGGAGCAGACGGATTTAGAATCGATACCGCAAAGCATATCGCTTTGCCGGATGATCCGGTTCCTGCAGAATATGAGGATCAGGACAGAAATACCTTTTATCCGAACATGAAGGCAGCAATTGATGAGAAGGGCAAGAATGCTGCCGGCGAGGATGTGGATTATGCAGATCTGTTCGTTTATGGCGAGACATTGCAAGGTAATGAGCGTACCGCTGCATATCAGGAAATGCTTGGCGGAACCACTGCCAGCAACTACGGAGCTGCGATCAGAACCGCTTTGTCCAGCAAGGATTTTTCGGTAGACAAGATTGCAGACTACCGCATCAGCGATGAAGGCGCATATATTGCTGACCCGAACAAGCTGGTGACCTGGGTAGAGTCACATGACAATTACTGCAATGACGGAGAAGACAGCTGGAAGCTGATCAATGATGAAGACGTTCGTCTCGGATGGGCCATCATCGGTGCCAGAAAAGACGGCACACCACTCTTTTTCAGCAGACCAGCGAACAGCTCCGCAGAGAATCCATGGGGTGACAATGTTCTCGGCGCAGCCGGAAATGATGAATACAAGTCACCGGAAGTGGTGGCAGTCAACAAATTCCGCGCAGCAATGTCCGGAAAAGAAGAAGCTCTGAGCAATCCGAACGGAAACGTGCAGACCATCATGATTGAGCGTGGAAGCGACATCACAAGTGCAGCAGAGGGTGCAGTGATTGTAAACGGCTCTACTTCAACCGTGGTACTCGATTGTAAGACAAAGCTTGCCGATGGCACCTATGTCAATATGGTATCCGGCAGGGATGAAATCTATACCGTAAGCAATGGCATTTTAAACGGAGACCTGCCTGCAAGATCGGTGGTGGTTCTCTCTGAATTAAGCCAGGACGAAGCAACTGCAGTATTTTATTACAATGCAGACAACTGGAATACGGTCGAAGCAGTGGTTGGAGAGGATACGTATCCTGCTACCAACAACGGTGACGGATGGTGGAGTGCCATGGTTCCGGAGACGGACTTTGCAGTTACCTTTACAAACGGAAGCGATCAGACAAGCGATGCATATTCCATCACATCAAACGGCAGCCGCTACGCAGCCGGAACCGGTGTGTATGCATCCAAAGCAGAAGCAGAGGAAGCACTTGGCGTACAGCTCGTATCGGTATATTTCTTTAATACCGAGAACTGGGACAGCGTGAATGCATATGCATATCTGTCGGACGGAACACCATTGTTTGGTGGATGGCCGGGAACCGCAATCAGCTATGACGGCGCATTCTGGTATCGCGCAGATGTAAAGTTTTTGGAAGTCAAAGACTTTTCGATTATCTTTAACCATGATGGCGTGCAGACAGGCAATATTGCAATCACGGCATCCGATTTGACAGAAGGCGATGACGGGGTATTAAAGACCTATGTATCGCTTGACATTGCACAGACCGGCGATCAGCTGGCTGCAACCGTTTATGATTCCATGGATGATCCGGAAGATGTATGGGGCGTCTCCGGCAGAAGAAACTTCACCGATGTATACTTCTATGATGCAAACGACTGGGGCCAGGTCAGCGTCTACACCTGGGGTGATGTCAATCTCGGCGGATGGCCGGGAGCAACTGCAACACAGGAAGACGACGGCTGGTACAAGATTCGATTGAATGCAGCACCGGGAAGCAATGTGAATATTATCTTCAACAACGGAAACAACGGAAAGCAGACACCAAACCTCGCTGTCAGCGATATTCAGAGCCGTTTCTTCGTAGGTACAAAGGGCGAAGTATTTACTTCCAAGCAGGCAGCAAGCGATGTGCTTTTAGCACCGGCAACTGTTCAGTTCTACAACGAAAAAGGCTGGAATCAGGTCTATGCTTATGCAGAGGGAAGCAGCGACGAAGATTTCGGCACCTGGCCGGGCGTACAGATGATAGCCGGCAGAAATGACTGGTTCTCCGTAGATGTGCCAAAGGAACTGATCAAAAATGCAGAAGGCACATTTGCATTGACATTCCATGATGGCAGCAGTGAAAGCACAACCAACAAGGTAGTACAGACCGTAGCAAATGCGACCAATGTATTCTTTGGCGCATCCGTGCAGGGTGGATATGCATCTCAGACAGGAGTATATGAGGCATTGGGCATCTCCACAAGAGTCTATTTCTACAACAGCGAAGGATGGGCAGATCCATATGTATGGGCATGGGATGACACCGAGAACTTCTCCGGTGGATCATGGCCGGGCAGAGCCGCTACGAGAGAAGGCGATAGCGACTGGTGGTATTATGATGTACCAAAGCCTGCAGCTGCCGGATTCAATGTCATCTTCAGCGACCATGGAACTCCGCAGACAGACACCATCCCGATTGCCGATGCATCAAAGGTTTACACCAGCGCAATTGATTTGAAAGCCTACGCATCCAAGAAGGAAGTGCTCAGACTTGCCGGCATCGGCGGTAACCTGTCAGAAGCCACAGTAAATGCAATTCCGGCAAAGACCTACACCGGCAGCGCAATCAAGCCGGCAGTAACCGTAAAATATGACGGGAAAACACTTGTGGCAAATACGGATTATACATTGTCTTATTCCAATAATATGAATGCGGGAACCGCAACGGTTGTCATCACAGGAAAAGGTGATTATGAAGGAAGCAAGACGGTTCACTTTACCATTGCAAAAGCAGCCACAACCATCAAGGTCAACAAGACCGCATTTACCGTAAATGCTTCAACATCCAAGAGCACAAGCGTCAAGATTACTGCGAGTGCGGCTTCAAAAGGCAAAGTGACCTTTAAGAGCGCAAACAGCAAGGTAAAGGTGGACAAGAACGGCAAAGTAACCATTCCAAAGAATTTTGCCGGAACCGTCAAGATTACCGTCACTGCAGCGGCAACCGCCAACTACAAAGCAGCAACAAAGACCGTAACCATTACGGTAAAGGGCCTTACAAACAAGATCACCGCAAAAAATATCAAGGTGACTTCTTCGAAGAAGGCAAAGAGCGTTAAGATTGGCGCAAAGCAGAAGGGCAAAGGAAAGATTACCTATGTCAGCAGCAACAAGAAAGTCAAAGTTGACAAAAACGGCAAGATCACCATTGCAAAGAACTTCTCCGGCACTGTAACCATTACCATCAAGGTAGCAGCAAATGGTGCATATAAGGCTGCAACCAAAAAGATTAAGGTGACGGTCAAGCGCGCTCGCTAAATACAGAGTGATCCTTAAATCATATGTAAAATACGAAAAAATACCTCGGAAGTTTCCGAGGTATTTTTTTATTTTCGTAACATAAATTTGCGGGCAATCTGAATTCCGACTTTGTAAGGGAACGGGCGAAGCACACGATCGGCTTCTTTGATTTTTTGCCGGATCGGGATGGACTGCGGGCAGTGCGATTCGCATTTGCCACAGTTGACACACTGTGTTGCAAATCCTTTGTCGGCTTTCAGACCAACTGTCTGCGCATATTCAAAGCGCGCGGCAGATTTGCTCTCCAGCGTCGTCATGTTATAGCAACGGAAGAGCGCCGGAATGTCCACACCTTTCGGACATGGCATACAATAGCGGCAGCCTGTACAGCCGACCAGCTCCGTCTCCGAGATGGCAGTCTTGACTGCCTCGATCAGCGCAAAATCGTCCTCCGTAAAACTGCCGGCATGCGCATCGGAAGCGATACGACAGTTTTCCCGAACCATTTCAATCGAATTCATACCCGAAAGTACGCAGGTGACTTCCGGCTGGTTCCAAAGCCAGCGCAGACCCAGCTCTGCAGGCGTAAATCCCTTATCATAAGCAGCAATCGCTTCTTTTGCTTTTGCAGGAAGCAGGTTGACCAACTTGCCACCGCGCAGAGGCTCCATGATAACGACAGGAATGTGCTTTTCTGCGGCATGCATCAGTCCTGCGCGACCGGCCTGAGAATGCTCATCGACATAATTGTATTGAATCTGGCAAAAATCCCAGTCATAGGCATCCAGTATGGCAATGAAATCTTCCGTATTCCCGTGATACGAGAATCCGATGTGTCGGATACTGCCATCGGCCTTTTTCTTTGCAATCCAGTCCTCCACGCCAAGACGCACGAGCTTGTCCCACTGGCTTTTGGCCGTCAGGTGGTGCATCAGATAGTAGTCGACATAGTCGGTCTGCAGGCGGCGCAGCTCCTCGTTAAAGTATTTGTCCAAAGCACCCGGTGCGTTGACCAGATACTGTGGAAGCTTCGTGGCAATCTGCACTTTCTCCCGAATGCCGTTGCGATGCAAAATCTCTCCTAAAGTTGCTTCGCTGCCCGGATAGATATATGCCGTGTCATAATAGTTGACGCCACTGCGATAGGCTTCCATGATTTCCGACTCCGCTTTGTCTACATCAATGGAGCTGCCGCGCCCTGTGAAGCGCATGCATCCATATCCCAAAATGGAAATCGGATCCCCTTGCTTGTTCAATCGGTATTCCATAAAACCTCCATATTTGCGTAAGTTTTGCTCAATCAAATAGCACTAAATTTATTATACACCGCCATACGGATTCGTCAATGCATGATCTGAATTCACATTACGGGCAATACATGCTGTGAATGTAACAATCAGGGCTTAGTTGTCCTAAAAATAGGACAGAATATGAGCGACAATACAAATGAACAGAAAACCTGGCATATATCAGCAAGGAGGCTCATATGAAGATTAAAACCAAAGAACAACTGATTGCAAGACTGAAAGAAATCGAAGAAATCCTTGAAACGGATGAGAGATATCCGGAAAGCGATGCCGTAATCATAGAACTACTTGATGAAGCATCCTATTATGATGTGGACGAACTCAAGGAGGACGCTGCCTGCGGTCTTCATGAAGCAGATGCCGCTTATCCGATGCACCCGCAGGTTGCCGCATTGTTGATCGATATTTACATGGATGGAATCGAGAATGAAGATCCGGACTCCATGACAAACCTCGGATCGCTCTATTACACCGGCCGTGCCGGCGAGCAGGATTACGGGAAAGCCGCGTACTACTATCATCTGGCAGACTTGGCCGGTGAGCGACAGGCGACCGAAAATCTGGGCTACATTTATTACTATGGTCGCACCGGAGAAGTGGATTACGAGAAAGCCTTCCAATACTTCCTCAAAGGCGCCCTCGACGGACACCTGCGCTCCCTCTATAAGGTCGGCGACTTTTACAAAAACGGCTATTATGTCGAAAAAGACCCAAAAGAAGCATTTCGCATCTACGAGCGCTGCCTCGAAACCATGACGGAGGCTGCACTTCCGGCAGTCGGCGCGGATGTCTACATGCGCATGGGAGATTGCTACCACAAAGGCATCGGCGTGGAAAAAGACCTGCTCAAAGCACAGGAATTGATGGGCATAGCCGAGAACCTGTTTTACAAACGCCTGATGGAAGGAGACTTCTATCAGAAACGGAATCTGCAACATGTATTGGACACAGAAGCAGAGATTCGACAGGAAATCGCAGAGGAATTGCTGCCGGATTTGTCCTGGTCCAGGTATGCGGAATAGAGCAGGAATCAAAAAGTTCGCTCATAAAAGTGTGAAGAAGTGCGGAAAGTTCGCTCATAAAAATGTAAAAATTTGAAAAAGATCGCTCATAAAAGTGTGATGAAGCGCGGAAAGTTCGTTCATAAAAATGTAAAAATCCGGAAAAGTTCGTTCATAAAAGTGTGATGAAGTATGGAAAGATCGTTCATGAAAATGTAATATGAAGTAGTGGAATAGGCAGAATATATGGAATCAGCGGAGGAAAAATGAAAGTAGTCAGAGTCGTCGCAGCAGTCATCAAAGCGACAAACGAAAGCGGTCAACCAATCATATTTACAACACAGCGAGGATACGGAGACTTTAAAGGCGGATGGGAATTTCCGGGCGGCAAAATCGAAGCAGGAGAAACCCCGCAGGAAGCATTAAAGCGTGAAATCATGGAAGAACTGGACACAGAAATAGAAGTGGGTGAACTCATTCACACCATCGAATACGATTATCCAACTTTTCACCTCTCCATGGACTGTTTTTGGAGCGAAATCGTAAAAGGCGACTTGGTACTGAAAGAACACGAAGCCGCACGATGGCTTACAAAAGAACAACTCGACGAAGTCGATTGGTTACCGGCGGATATCACATTGATTGACCAGATAAGGAAAAGCATATGAGTAAAATTACAATTCAAAAGATCGGTATTACAAAACTGGACACAGACGCTGTGGTAAATGCAGCAAATTCCGGCCTCTGGGAAGGAGGCGGCGTATGCGGATATATATTCCGCGAAGCCGGTGCAGAAGATATGACAAAAGCCTGCAACAAAATCGGCCACTGCGATGTAGGATCCGCAGTCATCACACAGGGATTCAAACTTCCCGCAAAACATGTGATCCACGCTGTCGGACCAAGATGGACCGGAGGAAAACAAGACGAAGCAAAACTGCTGTACAGCGCATATCAAAAATCGCTACTATTGGCAAAAGAACATCAGTTGCACTCCATCGGATTCCCGCTCATCTCAGCCGGAATCTTCGGATATCCGCTGGAAGAAGCATGGAAAATAGCAATAAAATCATGCAGAGATTTTCTGGAATCGAATCCGGACTATGAAATTGATATCATATTTGCGGTGCTTGATGAACGGATCAAAGCTGTGGGAGAAGAGAAGCTGAAAGAAATTAAACATAGTTTGATTTGATCAAACCAATAACATTAGGCTAGAATAATGATAGATATAACATTTAATTTTACTAATCGAGGGCATCCTAAAACAGTAGAAGATTATTTTAAATTCATCGATGAGGAATTGGTGTTTCTGAGAAAAAGAAACAAAAAACTATAGAATCATTTGGCGAGGTGACAACTTTGATTAACGACGGAATTTACGAACAAATTATAAATACAAAATTGCAAAACGAGTTAAACCAAATAGATATCTCGGCATATGACATTGATCTAGATAAATTAGATGCAGATGATGCGCGTAAAGTCTTGACGATTTATATTTCTTACATTTTACAAAAAGGTCTTCGTTATGTGCGAGATGGATATGGATCAAGCAAGGCAGATTCGGAAGAGGCATTGATAAAACAGATTCAATTGTGTAATAGCATTATTGATGAGATTACCAATGCTACCGGAGAAAAAGATTTTGATGATTTAAAAATTCTTGAAAAAGGGGAGATTTTAAGATCACTTTATCAAAAGATTAACACTGCAAGAGCTATCTCAAATATGAAGGTAGTCCGCCCGGAAACTTCTTTGCTGGAAAGTACATTGTTTACAGGGGCAAAGCAGGAACCGACCATGCTTTCTGAAATCAAAAAGGAAATAGTAAGCTCTGATTCTGTGGATTTGTTAATATCTTTTATTAAATGGAGCGCAATTGTAAAGATAATGCCTGATTTGAAGGAGTTTACCTCGCGCGAAGGAACAAGGCTTCGTGTGATTGCGACAACGTATATGAAGGCAACTGATTATAAGGCAATTGTCGAATTGTCAAAGCTTCCAAATACAGAGATTAAGATTAACTATGAAACCAATCAGCTTAGAATGCATGCAAAGTCATATATTTTCAAGCGAAATACCGGCTTTTCTACGGTGTATATTGGATCTTCAAATCTCTCGAATCCAGCTTTGACAGAAGGGCTTGAGTGGAATGTTAAAGTGACGGAGCAGGAGTCATTTGATATTGTAAAAAAATGTCAGGTGACATTTGAAAGTTATTGGAACAATTCTTCTTTTGAAACATTTGATTACTTAGATGAAGAATGCGATGACAAACTTCGCGGAGAATTGGCAAAAATCTCAAATTTTGAGAATTCCAAGATGCATTTACTATGCTCCATCCGGCCATACCCGTATCAGCAAGAGATTCTAGATAATCTAGAGGCTGAAAGAAATATTTTCGGACATTACAAGAATTTGGTTGTGGCATCTACCGGTGTTGGAAAGACTGTAATTGCCGCATTTGATTTTCGAAGATTTCGTGAGGAAAATCCGAATGCAAAGCTTCTCTTTATTGCGCATAGAAAAGAAATATTAGAGCAGAGTATTCAGAAGTTTCGGGAAGTCTTAAATGACTTTAATTTTGGTGACTTGTATGTGGATGGTAATCGGCCGAAGCAGATTGATCATCTATTTATGAGCATACAGTCTTTTGTTTCTTCTGGATTTCAAAATCAAACCTCAGACGATTATTATGATTACATTATAGTAGATGAATTTCATCATGCAGCCGCCAATTCATATAGCGGCTTATTGAACTATTATAAGCCAAAGATTCTATTAGGATTAACAGCGACTCCGGAGCGCCTTGATGGGAAGGATATTACAGAGTATTTTGACGGACGAATTGCTTCGGAGATGAGGCTGGGAGAAGCGATTGACAGAAAGCTTTTGAGTCCTTTTTTGTATTTTGGAGTATCAGATTCTATTGATTACAGTCATTTGACCTGGCGAGGAAAATACGACATCAATGAGCTTGAGAGAATATATACTGCAGATACCAAACGTGCATCCCTGGTATTGAATACAGTTTTTCAGTATGTCAATGACATAAGTGAAGTGCATGGTTTGGGATTTTGTGTGTCTATTGCGCATGCTGAGTTTATGGCGAAATACTTCAATGAACATGGTGTGCCGTCCATTGCGTTGTCTTCAAAATCGGTAGATGATATTCGCGCGGATGCGAAGAAAGACTTAGTTGATGGAACTATTAAATTTATATTTGTAGTTGATCTTTATAACGAGGGCGTAGACATTCCACAAGTGAATACTGTATTATTTCTTCGCCCAACGGAAAGTGCTACGGTATTCCTCCAACAATTGGGGCGAGGATTGCGATTGCATCCGGATAAGGAATGCTTGACTGTGCTTGATTTTATTGGACAAGCGCATAAGAAATATAATTTCAGCATGAAATTCCGGAGCATGATTGGCAAGTCCAGAAAATCGGTGCGGGAAGAAATTGAAACAGGTTTCGAATCGCTGCCACGAGGTTGCTATATTCAATTGGAAAAAATGGCAAAGGAATATGTTCTTTCTAATTTGAAGCAAACTGCAGTTGATAAGAGAACATTAATTGATCAGGTGAAACACTTTACCGAAGATACTTCATTGCCGCTGACATTAGATTATTTCCTGGATTATCATGGGATAAATTTGATTGAATTCTATCGAAGTGATGGTTCGCGTTCCTTGCATCGACTGAAAATGTGGGCAGGCTTGATTGCGGATACACAGGATGTTGATAATGCAATTTACAAGAAGTTTTCAAGTTTATTGTTTGTGAATTCCAAAACGTTATTGGAATATTGGATTGCTTATATTGAAACCAATAAGATGCCTGAGTCTGAAAGAGAAAGATTAATGCGAAATATGCTTTATTATTCTTTCTATCAAAAGGAGCCGGCAAAAGAAGGTTATCCAAATATGAATGAAGCGATTGCGGATATCTTACAATATGATTTTGTGAAAGACGAAATCCTTCAGATTCTGCGATACAATTTAAAGCATATTGATTTTGTGCCAAGGGAAAATAGTTATCAATATGAATGTCCGTTGGAAGTTCATTGCAATTATAATTCGAGACAGATATTGGCTGCATATGGTTACTACAATGAGTTGGCGGCACCGGAGTTCAGAGAAGGTGTAAAGTACTTGGAAGATAAGAAAACAGATTTGTTTTTAATTAATTTGAATAAATCTGAAAAGGATTTCTCGCCATCTACAATGTATGATGATTATGCTCTAAATGAAGAACTGTTTCATTGGCAAACACAAAGTGGTTTATCTGCTGACAGCAATACAGCGAAGCGTTATATCGAGCATGCAAAGAATAACAATCATATCTCACTTTTTGTTCGTGAATTTAAAAAGACGGGAACACATACATCTTCTTATGTTTTTCTTGGCGATGCGGATTATGTAAGCCATGAAGGAAGCAAGCCGATCAGTTTTGTATGGCATCTAAAGAATAAGATTCCTGCTAATCTGATTCAGAAGGCAAATAAGAGTGTGGCGATTTAAGCGGAGGATGAGAAAGCTAGAGACGAGTTTCAGAAATTTAATTCGTTTATGGACTATACACATGAAGCCGGAACCCAAATGCCTTTAAAAGGAATGTGTTGGGCACGCTTGTGAGCATAGCCCTTGTCGGCCCGGTTGCGGGAATATTTTTGCCGATGAATGAGCGCCTGGTGAACAGGATTGTAAACACCGGTACAATGTAGAAAGAGGATTTGGCGTGCAAGCGTATAATATTATGTCGATTATTACAATTTGTATTGTCATTTTGGCCATTGTTGGCGCAATCGTGCAATCACTACACGATCCGGAGGAATTGTGTCGGCGAAGAGGCAGGCACAGGCGAAGAGGCAGACGCCCGTTTGCCTTTGAAACGGAGCAGCGCCGCGCAGGTCGTAGAGGCGAGATGGCAGCGGCGATGCTTGTATCAGAGATTTTAAGGCCGGAGGATCATTTGCTTCGAAATGTGCAATTGGTGGTGGATGAACATCCGGTGGAATGCGATTTGGTGGTTGTAAACCCGAATGGGGTATTCATCATTGAAGTGAAAAATCTTCAGGGAACGCTGGTAGGCGAGGAAGAGGACGAAGAATGGGTGCAGCAGAATCTCGCAGCCGGCGGTCGCTTTTATGTAAAGACATTCCGCAATCCGATTAAGCAGATGAAACGCCAGGTGCATTGGGTGGCCACATATTTGCGAAAGCATGCGGTCAATATCTGGGTCGAAGGCTATGTGTTTTTCGTGCAAATGAATAGCCCGATCCATAGCACAGATATTTTAGAAACGCAGCAAGACATCGACAACGCAATTCACTCGCCATTGAGGACGGGGTCTGGTGTCCCGGTTGGCACAATCCTTAAACTTTTGGGGATGGGAGAAAGTATATTAAATCAAGAACAACAGCTATCAGCTAGATAGCTGTTCTTTTTTTGCATTCACCATAAACAAAATTGATAACCGATGATAAAGAGCCGGTATTATACAAGTTATCTACTAACCGATATAATCACACTTAATAAATTCGCCGACAAGAAAAAGGAAGTAGGAGGCAGGGAAATGTCTGTAATCAACATTGAAGAACCTAATGTGGTAATCAGAGAAAAAAGACTAGGAACCATTAATGCATTTACGGGTACTGCTTCGGAGATTGTGCAGAAATCTGAAGCCGGAACACTAAAAGATGCAAAAAGAAAATTTTCACAGTGCCTTGGTTGTAATGCACAGCAGGCGTTCTGCCAGTTGTCAATGATTAAGGATGTGGCGGTAATCAATCATGCACCGATCGGATGCGCTGGAGAGTTTTCGGATTTTAACTTTACTTTTAGGGTAGAGCAGGAGAAAAGAAATCTGCCGGAAGATATTGGCAGATATTTTTCTACAAACATTCAGGAAAAAGATACTGTATTTGGAGCCACAAAAAAGTTAGAAGAAACAATACATATTGCATATGAGAGGGTGAAACCCAGAGCAATCTTTGTGACAACATCATGTGCCTCCGGAATTATTGGGGAGGATATCGAATCGGTTGTAGAGAAGGCTTCGAAAGAATTGGGGATTCCTGTTGTGACATGTTCATGTGAGGGATTCAGATCAAAAGTTTGGACGACAGGATTCGATGCGGCTTATCACACAGTACTTAGAGGAATTGTGAAACCGCCTACAAAGAAGACAAATAAGATTAATGTAGTGAACTTCTGGGGCAGCCATGTATTCGATGAGATTTTTGAAAGATTTGGATACGAAGCGCAATACATTATGCCTTTTGCTTCGATTGAGGAATTGGAGCATTGTAGTGAGGCAGCGGCTACGATTCATATTTGTCCATCACTTTCTACATATATGGGAGCCGGCTTAAGCCAGTTATATGATGTCCCGGAGATTACAGCGCCTCCGGCATATGGAATTGATGGAACGGATGGATGGCTGCGTGCGCTCGGAAAAGTACTTGGAAAAGAAGATGTGGCTGAGGAATTGATTAGAGAAGGACACGAAAAATATGTTCCGGAAATCAACAAGCTAAAGGAACGTTTCAAAGGTAAGAGAGCCTATGTTACTGCGGGAGCAGCCCATGGTCAGGCGCTCATTCATCTCCTTAGAGAATTAGGGTTTGATGTAGTGGGAGCAAGTGTTTTTCATCATGATCCTATTTACGATAGTGGCGATAGAAACATGGATGTACTTGCCCATGCGGTATCCACATACGGGGATGTAAAGGATTACAGAGTCTGCAACAAACAAAGTTGTGAACTTGTGAATGCTTTAATTCGAAGTAAACCGGATTTCATCATGGCAAGACATGGTGGAATGACACTTTGGGGTGCAAAGCTTGGTATCCCGACACTTCTGATCGGAGACGAGCAATTCGGTATCGGATACAAAGGCGCACTGAACTATGCAAGGCGAATCGATGAAACCCTTGATTCTATCGAATTTATTAAGAATTTTTCAAAACATGCATCCAACCCTTATACCGAGTGGTGGTTAACACAAGAGCCGGGATATTTCCAGAATGGTGGCAAAGGTTGCGGTTGCAGAGAAGGAGCATAAAATGTCAGGAACGATTGAACAACCAAGATTTACCTGCGCTTTGGGCTCATGCCAGAGTGTTGTAGCAATAAAAAAAGGAGTACCGATTCTTCATTCCGGTCCCGGATGCGGAGGCCAGATATCAAGACTGATTGGACAGGGAGAAGGCTATGCAGGAGGCTCTACAGCTCCATGTACCAATGCGGAAGAAGCAGATGTTGTATTTGGAGGCGAGAAAAAACTCCGGAGTGTGATAGAGAATTCATTTAAGGTAATTGATGGAGATATCTATGTGGTTCTCACCGGATGTACTGCAGCAATTACGGGAGATGATATCGCAGCAGTTACCGGAGAATTCCAGGAAGAGGACAAGCCGATTGTCTATGTAGAAGAGGGTGGCTTTAGAAGCAATAATTATGCAAGCCATGAAAGACTTGTAAATGCCATCATTGATCAATATGTGGACAAATTTAAGTATAGCGATGAAAAAGAAGAGGGACTTGTCAATGTGTTCGCATCCATTCCTTATCAGGATCCATATTGGAGCGGAAACCTTGAGGGAATCAAGAAAGTCCTTACCGATATTGGACTGAAAGTCAACATTCTTTTCGGCAATGAATCAGACGGAGTAGAAGAGTGGAAACGGATTCCGAATGCACAATTCAATATTGTCATCGGTCCCTGGGTAGGTGTGAAGATTGCAAAACATCTAAAGGTTAAATACGGACAACCATTTCTCCAGTTTCCATATCTTCCGATCGGTGCCATTGAAACATCAAGATTTCTGAGAAGTGTGGCAGAGTTCGGACACCTCGATGAAATCAGGGTTGAAAACTATATCAAAAAAGAGGAAGCAAAGTATTATGCCCATATTGAGAAAATGGCAGATTTCATGCTGGAATTCAGATATGGAATTCCAAGAAGGGTATATACGATCGCGGACAGTTCATATGCCTTGGGCTTTTCAAAGTTTTTGCTCAATGAGCTTGGAATTATCCCGGGGCCACAATACATCGTGGATGATATCCCGGAAAAATATCAGGATCGTGTGAAAGAAGAGTTTGATAATATATCGATTCTTCAGAAGAGAACTGTGGAAGTTGTGTTTGATCCGGATGCAGGTAAGAACCAGCTGCGTCTCGAGGAAGATGCAAAAAACTATGAGGACAAGAGAATTTTGATCCTTGGAAGCTCATGGGATAAGAACCTGGCAGATAAGCTTCATGCCGATTTGTTAATTATATCAGTTCCTGTACAACACCGATTAATTATGAATTGCGGTTACACAGGTTACGAAGGTGGATTAAGAGCAATCGAGGATATCTACGATAGAGTGTTGGCAACTTACAGATAAAAAAAGTAGAGGAGAGAATCATGAGACAGATAGCAATTTATGGAAAAGGTGGAATTGGTAAATCTACCACCACCCAGAATCTCACCGCAGGACTTGCGGAACTTGGCAAAAATGTAATGGTAGTTGGATGTGATCCAAAAGCAGACTCTACCAGACTTTTACTAAACGGATTGGCACAGAAGACGGTGCTTGATACCCTTCGCGAGGAAGGAGAGGTAGATGATCTTGACTTAATCATGAAGAGAGGATTTGGAGGAATCCGATGTGTAGAATCCGGTGGTCCGGAACCGGGTGTAGGATGCGCGGGACGAGGAATTATTACATCAATAGGAATGCTTGAAGACTTAGGCGCTTACACAGACGATCTTGACTATGTTTTTTACGACGTACTTGGTGACGTTGTGTGCGGTGGTTTTGCAATGCCAATCAGAGAAGGTAAGGCAAAAGAGATTTACATCGTGGCTTCCGGCGAAATGATGGCTTTGTATGCAGCCAACAACATTTGTAAGGGTATTCAGAAATATGCAAAACAGGGTGGCGTAAGACTTGGCGGCATCATTTGTAACAGTAGAAACGTGGACAGAGAACATGATCTTTTGAATGCATTTGCAAAAGAACTGGGAAGCCAGTTGATTTATTTTGTACCACGAGATAACGAAGTGCAGAGAGCAGAAATAAACAGAAAAACTGTAATTGACCATAATCCTGAACATCCGCAGGCAAGAGAGTATAGACATCTTGCGGAGGCAATCGAGAATAACACGCAGTTTGTAATTCCAAAGCCTATGACTCAGGAACGATTAGAGGAAATTCTTATCGAATTTGGTCTTATGGAGAATCTTAAGGACAACTATGTAATTTAAGGTTGGTGATAAGAATGATAATCAGGATAGCATTTGCTACCAGTGACGGAAAGAGTATTGATAGACACTTTGGCGCTGCGGAGCGATTTGATATATATGAAATAAACACGGAAAAACAAGAGCATGAAAGAGTGGAGATAAGAGCTGTGGAAAAAGCCGCTCTTAACAACAAACATCATGCAGAAAGAATGGATGCCGTGGCATCTGCCATCGAGGACTGCCATGCAGTATTCTCCGAGCAAAGCGGGGCAGGCGCCAGAACGGTTCTTGAAAGCAAGAATATTCAGGCGATTGATATTGACAGGCCAATCTCACAGGTGATTGAAAATCTCTTATATGGAAAAGTAAAACTCATCGATAAAAGATATACGGAATTGCCTAAGGAAAGGCGTTCATCAAATTATGAAAAGCTACAGAAGAAGCATCCGTGTATGAGCAAAAGCGCAAATGTGACTGCAGGAAGAATTCACCTTCCTGTGAGTCCAACCTGCAATATTCAATGCAGATTTTGTACAAGAAGATTTGATAAATCATTGATCAGACCGGGTGTGAGTTCTCTGGTTCTGAAACCGGAAGAGGCTATAGAAACGATCGAGCGTGCAAAGGAACTTTGTCCGGAATTAACGGTTGTGGGCATTGCAGGACCGGGAGATACCCTGGCGACAGATGCTGCACTTAAGACGTTTGCCTTAGTAAAGGATAAATATCCGGAGTTAATTAATTGCCTCTCTACAAATGGTTTTTGCCTTCCTTCTAAAGTAGAAGAAATTGCGAAGATTGGAATAGAGACGATTACGGTTACCGTCAACGCAGTAGACCCGGAGATTGAGGCTCAGATTAACGAGTTTGTAATTGATGAGAACGGTGTAAAACATGAAGGAGTGGAGGGCGCAAAGCTCCTGATTGAGAATCAGCTCAAGGGTATCAAGAAAGCAACAGAGCTTGGTATTGTGGTGAAAATCAATAGTGTTCTTTGCCCCGGAATCAATGATGAACATATTGAGGAGGTGGCAAAAGTCACTTCGAGTCTTGGCGCTTCTATTATGAATATTATTCCCCTAATTCCTCAAAATGGAATGGCAGATGTGCCGGCTCCTGACTGCACACTTTTACGCGAAGTAAGAAAAAAGGCAGAAAAATACATTGAGGTGTTTAGACACTGTAAACACTGTAGAGCCGATGCTTTGGGAATTCCCGGAAAAGGGAAGGATTTACACTCCGAACTATATAAAGGTAGAAAGGAGGAAGTGGCTGAAACCTTCAGTCACGGCTAGAAGTGAGTTATCTGGAAATCAAAAATCTACAGAAAAAATTTATCGTGCATGGAGAACCGCTTGAGGTTCTTAAAGGGATAGATCTCGATGTAAATCAGGGAGAAATCTATGGCATCATTGGATTTAGCGGGGCAGGTAAATCTACACTTGCCAGGTGTATCAACCGATTGGAAAGCTCTGATGCAGGATCCATTATGGTTGGAGGAGTAGATATTCTATCGCTGGACAAGAAAGCGCTTTTGCAGGAACGAAGAAAAATTGGAATGGTTTTTCAGAATTTTAATTTGTTTGATTCGAGAACCGTTTACAGAAACATTGCATATCCCCTGGAAATCAGTGATTTTCCGAAGGACCAGATCAAGGAAAGGGTTTTGGAAACAGCAAAACTTGTAGGACTGTCAGATAAATTGGACGCTTATCCGGGAGGATTGTCAGGTGGACAGAAGCAAAGAGTTGGAATTGCCAGAGCACTTGTGAACAAGCCGGAACTATTGATTTCGGATGAAGCAACCTCAGCGCTTGATCCTCAAACGACAATACAGATTCTGGATCTCTTAAAAGAGATTAATCGAAAGTCCGGTATCACCATACTGATGATAACGCATGAACTGGATGCCATAAGATACAGTTGTAACAGAATGGCTGTTTTGGAAGAAGGTACCATCATAGAGCAAGGTTCGGTCGCAGGAATTTTCAATAATCCGAAAAGTCGGACGGGAGCTTTATTTGCAAGAGTTTTTGAGGAGTTCCAGAATATATCATTGACGGAAGGAGCGGGAATATGAGTTTACTTGATTCATCTCTTTGGGAAGTAATTAAAGCATCCTTTAGCCCGGAAATCTGGAAAGATCTGGTGGCTCCGGTGGGAGAGACATTATATATGACGGTCATTTCTTCAATTATCGTTTTGATATTTGGAATTATACTTGGCATTTTCCTTACACTGACTTGTCCGGATGGTTTGCTTCCGCTGAAAGCACCTTATATAACCGCAGGCTGGATAATCAATATTTTGAGATCTCTTCCTCAAATGGTAATGATTATCCTTATGATTCCCGTGGCGAGGCTGATATTCGGCAAATCCTATGGGACAAATGCTTGTATCATTGCCATAGCAGCCAGCTGTATTCCAATGTATGCCAGAATTGTGGAAAGCTCGCTTTTGGAAATTGGAAAAGGCAAGATTGAAGCGGCTAAGTCTATAGGAAGCACTAATTTTCAGATTATAACCAAGGTAATCTTACCTGAAACGCTGCCGGGTCTTATAAGAGGATTCACAGTTGCAGTGATAACGGTCATTTCCATGACTGCTTTGGCCGGAATGTTTGGAGCAGGAGGCATCGGAGATATTGCGGTCCGATTCGGGTATCAAAGATTTCAACATGACAGACTTTTTGCCTGCGTATACATTTTGATTATACTTGTTCAGATTACGCAGGGAATCGGCAATTTGATTTCAAACAAAATCCTGAGAACCAGGAATTTAGTATAAAAAAGAAAAGAGGTAGAAATTATGAAGAAAAAAGTATTAGCTGTTTTATTAACCACTGCAACAATTCTTGCATCATTCACAGCCTGCGGTGGCAAAAATG
>NZ_PDYG01000006.1 GCF_002735305.1 Agathobacter ruminis | reverse complement strand
CATGCATCCTGCAAAGTCGAAGGCAAAATCGTAGGCGAAATCGCTGGAAACGGCTTTTGCGTTTTTATTGGCGTTGCAGAAGATGACACAAAGGAAATTGCGGACAAATTAATCCGTAAAATGCTTGGCTTGCGCATTTTCGCAGATGAAAATGATAAAACAAACCTTTCCCTGCATGATGTGGACGGTTCCTTATTATTGATTTCGCAATTTACTTTATATGCCAATTGCAAAAAAGGATTTCGCCCATCATTTGACCGTGCGGGCAATCCGAAACTTGCAAATGAATTATATGAATATATCATTGCAGAATGCAAAAAAGAAATTCAAATTGTTGAAACCGGTTGTTTCGGAGAACATATGGAAATTTCATTGAATAATCACGGACCATTTACCATAATTCTGGATTCTGCAGAACTGATCAATCCGCAAAAATAAGGACGGATTGACCGGGGAGCAGTTGGCTCTACGGAAAACTATTTATTCGCAAAACACAAGTTTAACGAATAGTTACCCCTCTTTTCAAGGGACATCGCTGTTATACGATGTCCCAAATGATTCTCTTATTTATTTTCCGGAAAACGCATTGGAATAATCAATAATCAAATCCACACATTTCTCAGGTGAAATCTTGCTGGTGTTCAGACACAGATCGTAATTGCGAGAATCTCCCCATTTTTTGCTCGTATAATAATTATAGTAGCTTGATCTTTGTTTATCCTGTTTCTGGCACATGTCCTTTGCCTTTTTCTCAGTAATGTTCAAACGGGTGCTCACATTGCGCATACGGTCCTCCATATCGGCATGAAGGAATATGTTGATAACATTTTTACGTTCTGCAAGCGCATAATCCGCACATCTACCTACAATGACACAGGATTCGTGATCTTCAGCAATCTTTTTGATTGCGTCAAACTGCGCAAGAAAAATCTTTTGGTTAATTGGCATATCCAAAAATGGCGCTGATGAATAGCTTCCTCCGGAATAGGTATCCATGACCAGAGAATATAAAAAGCTCGAGGTCGGTTTTTCATCATGATTTTCAAGGATTTCCTCGCAAAAACCGGATTCTTTCGCTGCTTTTTGTAATAACTCTTTGTCATAAAAAGGAATATTTAATTTATCTGCAAGCATATGGCCTACCAACATTCCTCCGCTGCCAAATTCGCGTCCAATCGTATAAATATATCCAGACATGATATGCACCTCCCATACGGATTTTTATTGTATTTTTATTATAACAAATTATAATTCTGTTGTGCTACATGGATTCCAATTTTTTGAGAATTTCTTTAAAATAATCAGGCAAAGGAGCCGAAATCTCAATATATTCTCCGGTTACCGGATGAACAAACCCGATGGTCTTGGCATGTAATGTCTGTCCCTCCAGATGCTTAAATTGATTCCCGTAACCGTGTCCTGAGCCATAAATATCATCTCCAAGCAACGGATGTCCAATGGAGGCCATGTGGACGCGTATCTGGTGCGTACGACCGGTTTCCAGTTTAAATCTGACATACGCATAATTCTTATAATTTTGAATCAACTCGTAATGCGTAATCGCATCTTTCCCGTTTTTTTCATTGATTGCCATTTTCATGCGATCTTTGGGATTTCTGCCGATTGGTGCATGAATGGTTCCTGTTTCTTCTTTCAGATTTCCACAGACAATTCCTTCATAAATGCGGTTCACCGAATGTACTTTAATCTGCTGCGCAATATTGATATGCGCAAAATCATTTTTGCATACAATCAAAGAGCCGGTGGTATTCATGTCGATACGATGAACGATTCCCGGTCGAATTTCACCATTGATTCCGCTCAGGGAATCTTTGCAATGATACATGATTGCATTTACAAGTGTTCCGGAATAATGGCCAATCGACGGATGCACAACCATTCCTTTTGGTTTATTGACCACCAGGACATCATCATCTTCGTAAAGAATCTCCAAAGGAATATTTTCAGGCTTGATATTGGCCTCTTCATTATCCGGAAATTCAATTTCAATAATATCATCCGTTTTGACAATATAATTCGCTTTTACAGCAGTATCATTTACTTTAATTTTTCCGCTTTTGATGAGTTTTTGGAAGAAAGAACGCGATTTCTCCGGATATAATACCGTTATATATTTGTCAATTCTTTCATTTTCGTCATCCGGACGCACTTCAAATGTTTCTAAATTCATGATACCCTTTCTTGTTTTTTCGGAAAGACAGCCTGAAAGTCTTCTTCCTTATAATAGAATAAAAACAATATGAAAAATGCAATTGCAGAAAGTGTTACATAAATATCCGCAACATTAAAGACCGGAAAATGAATCAATTTGAAATACAAAAAATCGATGACATAATTATGCCATATACGATCGATACAATTGCCAATCGCACCGGAAATAAAAAATACCAAAGTGATATTCATTGGCAAAAACCGCTTGTTGTTTGGGATTTTACAAAACAGCCAAATCAGTAAGCATACAACGATCATTGTTAATATCACAAAGAAAATCATCTTGGTGCGAAGAAAAATCTGAGGATCATCAAATGCTTGAATCGAAAAAATCTTATGAATCAAAGTAATCGGATCCAGTGAAAATGCTGCGCTGGTATTCTCGAGATATTGCAATTCAAAAACATCTTTTATAATCGAAATTCCGGCAGTCCCTTTTAACGCGGCATCTGCAAGATATTTGGTAATCTGATCCAGCAAAACCAAAACAACTGTAAGGATTGCCGGAAAAATATATTCTTTTCCATGCTTTTGTAACTTCTGCATGATCGTACTCCTTATCGCTAAATTACTTCAAATAATTGATAATAATAAATAAGCATCAAAGAAAAACATATGGTCCTCTTTGATGCCTGTTCATTTATATTGAGCTATTTAAACATTCATGGATCCGATATCAAATCCATCAAACATTTCCTGAAGATCTCCGCTGATATCTACATTTGCAGGTGTGATAATAAAGATATAGGTGGAAACCTTTTGCAAATTACCACTGATTGCAAAACATGATCCGGAGGTAAAATCAATAATTCTCTGTGCAATTTCGACATTCAGTCCTTCCATATTCAAGAATACGGTGCGACCATTTAACAATGTCTCTGTGATTTCACGAGCATCTTCAACAGAAGTCGGGCGAACAACCACAACTTCCATTCCAAGCATCTGTTTCTTGGAAGAGCGGTTAAAAGCTGTAATATTCGGAGCTGTCTTAACCGCAGGCTTCTCTCTCATCAACGGTTCTTTTGCATAACCGGATTCTTTTGCAGCCCTGCGAGAATGGCGCTTCTCTACGATTGGCTCCTCTTCTTCTAAATCATAATCATCAGAACCAAATGTAAAATCTTCATCGTCTTCATCGTCAGTATTCAAGTGCATCACATTCATGATTTTGTCAATAAAACTCATAATTGATCCCCTTTTTCACTAAATATTATAATTTCGTTCCCCAAATATTCCCGTTCCGACGCGTACAAGGGTTGCACCCTCTTCTACCGCAACCATATAATCGCCGGTCATTCCCATAGATAAAATATCCATAGTTACATTATCTATGTTTTGGTTTTTGATGTCAACCGATAATTGCCATATTTGGTGGAAATATTGACGATTTTGCTCCGGATCTTCTACATATGGTGCTATTGTCATCAATCCCTGAATTTTTACATGAGGTAATTTTGCAATTTCTTTTACCAGATTCATTGCCTCGGTTCGATCGATTCCGAATTTGGTTTCTTCATTTGCAATATTAATTTCGACCAGAATCGGGACTTCACAATTCTGCTTTGCAGCCTGCTTCTCAATTTCTTTTGCCAGATGAAGCGAGTCCACAGAATGAATCAACGCGCATTTACCAACAATATATTTCACTTTATTGGTCTGCAGATGTCCAATCATATGCCAGTTGACGTCCTCAGGCATTTGTTCCATCTTCTCGCACATCTCCTGTACCTTATTCTCTCCAAAATGGCGTGCTCCACCATCATAGACGTCACGAAGCATTTCGAGTGGCTTTGTCTTGCTGACTGCAATCAAAGTCACATCTTTGGGATCTCTTCCGCTCTTTTTGCAAGCCTCTTCAATATTCTTAAGTACACAATTGTAATTTTCCTGTAATACAGTCATTTCAAATACCTCTACATTTCTATTTTATAACCAATTCGTTTTCCGACAAAGAAGATGCATCCAGTGCAATATGATCATATAAAGCAATTCCATATGTGGTTCTCGGCTCCACGATTGCATATTCTTCATTTTGATAAATAATTCGTATCTGTTTAAAGATTGCATAGCCTTTGTTGATATTATAAACACCCATCAGAGATCCGGTTTCGGAAACTTCATAAGTTTCCGTACTTCCGGGCTTTTGTATCTTGTCACCCCTTGAAACATCCTCTGAATCGACATAATAATATTTCTCATCATCGGACTGTGCATAGATGGTCGGCGCAACAAATGTATATGTGCGCGTCTCATGATCCTGATCATCCAGAAGAATTCCCAAATCGCCTGAATCTCCGCCTTTTGCAAAATATTCAACCGGTATTTTGTAAAAATCTTTCTCAACGATTGCGGAATTTGGAATCTTTAATCCGGAGTCCTCATTCATAATCAGCTCCACATCCAAAAAGCGTTCTCCCGCATAGCGAATCAGCGCTTTTTTGAGTTTTAAATCCATAATATAATGGCCATCTTTTTTGTTTACGGAAAAAGGAACTGTCAGCGTATAATCATCTTCGCAGAAGCGGATTTTCACATAATTGGATTCGCTTAAAAGGTCCACCACATCCGAAGATACATCCAGATAAATATGCCATTCTTCACTGTTGACCAGTTTGTAGATTGGATCGCCTTTTTTGACCTTTGACTGCAGATTCAAATTGTTCTTTGAATAATTGACGGCGTTTAAATCATCGCTGCCAATATCTGCAGAAGGCTTATAGGATTCATATTGATCGACATAATACAATACCAGCCCGGGATGCTCCGGATAACCTTTAAAGAATGTATGATTCTGTGTGGCATCATCAATTTCCTTTGCCAGCTGAACCATCATTTGGTTATTCACTGCCTGAATAATGTCAGAAGAAAGATCGTCCCGATAAATCGTTGCCTCATTAAAATTCAATGAAGAATATCCGGACATAAATGATGTTATGGAATCCGATAAAGACTTGTAGTCTGCAGAGGATAATGCGGTTTCCTTATTTTTTTGCGTATCCATGGCTTTATAAATGTCTCCGTTGGAATCAATGGAATAAACCATATCCAACACGGATACTTTGCTGCAATTGGCAATATAATAATTGATATATCCATCTCTGTCAGCATAAAAAACAGTTTCATCTCGGATCGCCAGTCCCTGATATACATTATTGGCGGCAATACTACCCTGTCCAACCTCATATTCCGCAACATTCTTTTTTGTAAAATACAATACAAAATTGAATATGACATAGATGATAATCATCAAAAACAATATGAACCCCAAATTAATGGAAAACGGTTTTTTATATTGAACCACGTTGTTATCGTTCTTTTTCAAATGACACCTCAAAAATTAAGGGACGCCCAAAAGGCATCCCATAATTTGTTTTCTTTATAATGAAACTACAACCTTTGCTTTCGCACATTCCGGTAAATCTTTTTCATTTCTTGAAACACTCAAGATGAATTTTACTTTAAATTTTTCACTGATTACATCAAGCTTTTCAATCGCCTTGGTAATTTCATCGCTAGAATCAATGGATGCAGTCGTTAAAAAGCTATCCAAATACATTTCTTCTAAATCATTATCCTGGGAAACAATACCAGAAATAAAACCTACGAACTCATCCGCATTTGCAATCGGATAATCCATGACATTGATTAGTCGCGCCTTGTTGTTCAAGTCATACATGTGTTTTTGGCTCTTGTCCAAGTAGACAATGTTACCATTGGCAGAGGAGACTGCATTGTTTACTCGATTCAATAATTCTTTGGTCTTACCTTTGCCTTTTTCTCCACATATTATTTCAATCATAATAAAACCCTCCCAGATCTTTAGTTTAGAAAAATGTACAAAACACTTCGTTCAGATAACTAAATTATAGTCGATATAATACAAAAGTTCAATTGAATTTAAGAACAAAATGTATTTAATATTTGGGACATCAAATTATACAAATCAGTCTTGCTTGCCGATTTCATTACAATCGAAACAATCTCTTCATTCTCTGCATTCTTGGATAATAATACAAGACAATTACCGGCAGCATTGGTAGTTCCGGTTTTACCGCCGATCACCTCAAATCCGGATGGGATGCTTTCTTTTCCGATGAGATATCGATTGGTATTTTCATAAGTCTTTTGAACCGACTCCCCTTTGATATCAGAATACTTTACCGTAATTTCTTTGGTATTGATGATTTTCACAAATTCTTCATTCTTTATGCATGATTGAAAAATCAGATACAAATCATATACCGTCGTATAATGATTATCGTCATGTAAGCCACTCGGATTGCAAAAATGCGATGCGGTTGCGCCAAGTGATTTGGCTGTCTGATTCATTTTGTCCGCAAATGCTTCAACTGAACCACAACAATATTCGGCCAGCGCAATCGCAGCATCATTGCCACTTGGCAATAATAATCCATACAAGAGCGATTCCACCGAAATGACATCTCCTGATTTCAGACCGCAATTACTTGCATCCGCTTCCAGATTGACCGCATTCTCACTGATGGTCACTTTATCATCCAGCTTACAATTGTTTAATATAATATAAGCCGTCAAAATTTTGGTCAGGCTGGCCGGAAACATTTTTTCGTAAATACTGCTTGCATAAACAACTTCTTTACGTGTGATATTAAATGCTCCGGAAGCACCTGCCGTATAGGCGGCAACTTCGTTGACACCCAAATCCGCAGTTCCGGTTACACAAAGGTCCGATGAAAAGAAATTAATCTTTTTGCCGGAAGTCTGTTGTATCGAATAAGGATTCTCATATGCCGCGTAGGCATCTGCAAATGAATCATTCGAAGAACATGCAGTCAAAAAAACAGCTGCTATGCATATGATACATAGCAGTTTTTGCTTTAAATGATTATTTATACATATCACGCCAATCAAGATCTCCTCTGTCTAATGCACGAATCAAAAGTTCTGCTGTAGCAACATTGGTAGCCAATGGAATATTATGTTCATCACACAAACGGACAATGCTGTTGACATCCGGTTCATGTGACTTTGGCATCAACGGATCTCTTAAAAAAATCACCAAATCAATCTCATTATGTTCGATTTGAGCGCCCAGCTGTTGTGTTCCGCCCAAACGACCAGCAAGATATTTGTGAACCTGAAGATTAGCGACCTCTTCTATCAAACGGCCGGTTGTTCCGGTCGCATATAAGTCGTTTTTACATAAAATCCCACGATATGCGATGCAAAAATTCTGCATCAATTTCTTTTTCGAATCGTGTGCAACTAATCCAATATTCATAATATGCCTCCCCTGTTATTTGATTTGGGCTGTAATCCCACGTTTAATACAATTCCTATTCCAATATACAATGACATCAATGATGTCAGACCATAGCTGACAAAAGGTAACGGAATACCTGTATTCGGCAGAATGCCGACAGCTACGGAAATATTGATGATGCTTTGGAATGATATGAGTGTCGCCATTCCGCAGGCAATCAGTCTTCCGGAAAATTCTTTCGACTTCCTGGCAATCATAATACATTCAAAACAAATCAAAATCAATAATCCGATGATAATCATCGAACCGATAAATCCGAGTTCTTCTCCTGCAACCGTAAAAATAAAATCAGTCTGCGGTTCCATAATATAATTCGAATTCTTCATGGATGTGGCTGCGGAATTGTTCAATCCCTTTCCCCACAACTGGCCGGAACCGATTGCCATAATCGAGTTCTGCTGCTGAATTGCTTTGCTTGAATACTTTTCGTTGGTTGGATCGATCCAGGACATAATACGCATGACCTGATATCCAATCTTACTTCCGGATGAAATAATCTTATCTGCATTTTGAACCACATAGATAAAACCGACTGTAATCACCGGAACAGTAATTCCAAGAACAGTTAATATTATTTTATAACTTAATCCTGCAATAAACAAGAGTGTCACAAAAATAATTGCAGTCATAATCGTTGTGGACAAATCAGGCTGTATTACGATTAACAGCAGCGGGAATGCAACGAAAAGAATTGCAAGTGCCATGATTTTCATCGTATTTAACCGCTCTCTGTATTTGGATAAAAAATCGGCGAAAAACAAAATAATAAATATTTTTGCAATCTCTGACGGCTGAAATTTAATTCCCGCAATTGAAATCCATCTGGTGGCACCACCTGTTGTGGAACCGATGAGACGAACAAGTCCCAGCAAAAAAATCATAAGGGCATACATCATCCACTTGAATTTCAAAATAAAAGTATAATCAATCAGCGATAAAAAGACCATTATGATAAAGCCGCCGACAAATCCGTAAATCTGTTTGCTTTGCACGGATTTTTGCGCGCTTCCGATGACCAGAATACCGATGACGGTCAATACCGACACATATAAAATTAATAAAAACCGATAATTTCGTAATCGATATCGCTTTAAACTATCAAACATAATACTTCCTAATCATTCATTAATCCGTGAAATTCTCTGTCGCAGTAAATGCGTTGACACCTGAAGCATTCTTCGAAAGAATTTCATTGAGTTTCTCATCTTTGAAATAGTAAGACAAAATATGTGCAGCCGCACCTTCCGCATTATGCGAGGTATAACCGTATGAAATACGCACTGCAATTGTGATCTCCGGGTTTTCATATGGCGCATATCCGACAAACAATGCATGGTTCGGTCTGGTTGTCACCTGCTGTGCCGTACCTGTTTTACCTGCCACATTCACAGAGAGGCCATTGAAAATATTTGTATCTTCCACAACCATTCTCATTCCGGAATAAATGCTGTCCCATTGCTCATCCTTTAAGGTATCCTTGATATTTGTTGATTTCGGTTCGTATTGTTTCAACACGTTGCCGTTTGTATCGACAATCTTGTTCATCAGCTGATAATCATAAAGATTACCGGATACCAGCGCTGTTACATAACGGGACAACGAAACGGTGGTATAGTTGTTGTTTGACTGTCCGATTGCAGCCATAACCGGATATTCCGTTGCAATCTCAGGCTTGTTTTCCTGTATTTCAATACCCGTCTTATCGTTTAATCCGTAAATTTTCGCATATTTCTGCAAATATTTGATACCGGAAGCATCATCATAAGTATTATAATCTTTGGTTGCGAGATCATAACCACATGTATAGAAGAAAATATTACATGAATCGCGAAGTGCTTCCGAAACATTCAGATTACCATGTGTTCCGGCCGGATAAATCCAGCAGCGCGGATGGTTATCGATGGCATCAAACACACCGGTACACTGCACTCTCGTATCGGTATCAATCATTCCCTCAGCCAGTGATGCGGTCGCCGTAATCATTTTGAATGTCGATCCGCATGCCGTCTTTTCCTGAGTAGCATAATTATATAACGGATTCGATTTATCCGACTGCAGTCGTTCATAATATTTCGCATCGACGCCGTTTGCCATCTTGTTGTTATCATATCCCGGATAGCTAACCAGTGCTTTGATTGAACCGGTTTTGGTATCCGTAATCACACAGCTGGCCGTACATGGATCCAATGCAAGCTGCGCAGGTGTCAGCTCCAAATGATCAATCATATCCAACAGAAAATCATATGGGGAAATCGAACCGGAATTCAATCCTGAAGCATAATTTTCATCATAATCAAGGACACCCTGATCATAGAGTACAATACAAAGATCACGTCCGCTAACGGTTCCGCTGTGAACCATATAATTGTATGTAATTTTGGCGAAACCGGTGTTGGAGCCGATTTCTTTGATGATATAATCCACCAGTGCTGTATAAACCTCGGAAGTATCTGCATATTCCTCTTTTACCGAAAGCTTGGTGATATCAACCCATTGATTGCTGATACAATACTTAAAATATTCAGCCGGGCTCAAATTTCCTGCAGACCATTGCTTGTAGGTCTCATCCGCTGAATCAATTTCCGAAGTTAATAATACCTTGTTATTTTTCAGCATCTTGACAATATAAGTGATATCATCAAGCATCTCATCATCCATTTTGTTATTGATGGTCGGCGAATCCGAAAAGAATTCATTTTTCAGCGATGCAAGCACCTGCTTTTGCCGGCTTGCAAATGCGGACTGAATCTGTTTTTCCGTATCGGATGCCTTTTTAGATGAAAAATGAGAAATATCCAAAATACTATTGTCAATCAGTGAAAAATACACATCCGTAATCGGGATGTCGCCCGAACGGATATTGGCATAAATAATACCGGCCAGCTCCTGCTCGAGAAGCTTATAGGTCGCTTTCTGCAATTTTGCATCGATGGAAAGATAAATATCACTTCCGGCAATTGCATCTTTTTCACTGATGACTTTGTTAATGCGGCCTACATTGTCAACATAAACCGACTGCTCTCCGTTTGTGCCGCGCAAATAGGATTCATAATACTGCTCGATTCCGGATCGACCGATGGTATCAGATATTGTATATGAAGAATCCTTCTTGGACAGCTGTTCATATTCCTCTTCCGAAATGGTACCCGTATATCCGATAATATTCGAAAAATATTCACTGTAATTATATTTTCGAATCGTATTCTCCTCGATATAAAATCCTTCAAGCGAATCCGAGTGCTCATTCATATAAGCAACCGTCTTATCAGAAATATCCTTTGCAACAACCGAAGTCACATAACGCGTATAACGGTTCTCCAACAAAGCATATCTCAGGACAACCAGATAATAAGCGACTTCATCCGAATATTGTACCGGATCCGGATTGGCCTCTGTCGGTTCCTGATTAATGCCAAAATGGTATTTGTCATGCATCAGATAATCCATGACCTGTTCCGGTGTCGCCGTAGCTTCATTGAATCCAAAGGTTTCATTATAGGTTAGATCATCATAAGATTTCTCACCGAATACATTGACGAGAAAATTCTTTAATGATGTACCTGACACATTATAGCTGTAAGTATTATTGGTCGCATTATAACTGATTCCAAATGTATTATAGATTTCTTCATGGTTATCCAATAACATCTGGATGACTTCTGCGAGTTCCGCATTCAAAGCCAAATTCTTTTCTTTGGTGGAATTATAGGTCTGATTGTCAGCCACGACCAGGGTGTATGCCAACTCATTATAAGCAAGAAGATTTCCGTTGCAGTCGTAAATATTACCACGTGCAGCTTCAATCGTGATATCTTTTTGAATTTTTAAAATAAAATGATCCTGATAAGACTCGCCGTTTATAATCTGTAATGTAAATACACGTCCGATAATCACCGCAAAAAGCAAACTGACTATGACGCCAAGTACAAATAAACGCGAGGTGAAAAAGTTCTTAAGGAATTCTTTAATATCATAAATCAAATTTTTTCGCGCTCCTCTTTTCTTTTTCCTCCAACCACTGGTTGACCTTTAAAAGAACAAAATACAAAACGATGGTGACAATCAAGGTATAAACCAATTCAGGCAAAATGATTGCACGAAGATAATACAAAATCTGGAATCTGCCACGAAGCAAAAACAGGAAGAAATAAATCAGCAAATTACAGATCACATCACTTCCCGAAATCAGCAAAATCGGCAATTTAATATCATCCGGATAGAAATTCTTTTGAAATAATCCGTTGATAAATCCGGTATATAAATACAAAAGTGCATAGATTCCGATATAAAATCCAAAAAACAGATCTGCTATCAGACCACAGACAAAACCAATAATCATACCCTCTCTGGATCCACGCATGAAACCAAAAGAGGAAACGACAATAATCAACAGATTCGGAGAAATATTAGCAAATGATAATGCCTGAAAAACGGTTGTCTGAAGCAGAAAACATAATGCAATTATGATAAATACAACAATGGTTCTGCGAAGTCGCATTATTCACTCGTTTCCTTTACATTTAAAATAACCAGAACAGTCTGGATATGTTCAAAATCCACAACCGGTGTAATCGTTCCGGATTTCGTCAATCCGTTTGAATTTTCTTCGATGGAATTGATATATCCAATTAAAATTCCCTGTTCATACTGATCTGACACATAACTGGTTACCACAGGATCTCCGATGGAAACTTTTCCCTTTGTATCCCGCAATTCCGAAAATGTAATCACCTGATCTTCCTTCATCAGCTGAAGATTACCGCTGACATTAAAATTATCTCCGGTCGTGGTAACCATGGCACTGACATTGTTGGCATCATCGATGACACTTCTGACAGTTGCAAAATTCGGGCTGACCGATATTACAATTCCGGCAAGTCCGCTTCCCGCAAGCACATTCATTCCAACCTCAATTCCGGAATTGGAACCACGGTTGATGGTAAATACATCAAACCAGTTATTATTGTCTGATGCCACAACGGAAGCAGCGATTTTCTCATATCCCGGATATAATTCATCCAGTTTCAAAATTTCACGATAATTGTCCACTTCATAACTTTCCATACGGGATACAGTCAGTTCATTGGTCAAATCATCGATCTGCTTTTTTAATTCTTCATTTTCTTCGAGCACTTCCGATAAAGTCTTAAAATTATTGACCTTCTTGGAAGTCCATTGTCCGATATTATTGATTCCGGTCTGCATCGGTACAAATACGTATCCGGCAACCGCAGAAAGCGGGCCACCGGAAATATTAAATACCAATCCAGTAAAAATCGAAATCACACAGACAAACGAAAGGACAAGCAGCAAATATTTTGTTGGAATATGTTTTCTTTTTTTGCTTGTAAATCTGTGTTTTCTCATACTCATTTCTATTTCAAATCCAGGTTTGTAATCTTAAATAATAAACGCTTATATTTCGGTTCTGATACAATCTTAACAAGACCGCGCACAGCAGTCTCTTCCGGATTCTCTGCAACATTTACCTTGATATTGGTAATCTGTGTAAACAAATCCGCAAGGCGGTCGATTTGAGCTCCACCACCTGTGATATAAATTCCGGAATGAATAATATCTTTTGCAAGCTCAGGAGGAGTCTTCTCGAGAATCAATTTGATAGAATAACAAATATTCTCCAGATTTGCCTGCAATGCCTTATAGACATCTTCCGCTTTTACTTCCATTTCAACCGGAAGTCCGCTGACAACATTGCGTCCCACAATGACCATGCTGTCTTCTCTTCCCGGCAATCCGGAACCGATTGTTTCCTTCAATGCCTTTGCAGTCTTTTGTCCAATCACAAGATTATATTCCCGACGCAAATAAGAAATAATAGATTCGTCGAAACGATTGCCTCCGAAATGAAGCAGCTCACTCAAAACAAGTCCACCGAGAGAAATTACGGAAATTTCTGTCGTATCAGCGCCAAGATTGACAATCATAATACCGGTTGGCTCATTTGCATCCAGTCCCATTCCGACAGCATCGGCGATTGGCTTTTCGCAAAGATTGATGGAGCGTGCTTTGACTTTACTCTTGTCAAAGATTTCATAGAAGGCACGCTTTTCCACATTTGTGATATCAGTCGGAACAGCTACCACAAAATCAGAGCCCTTTAAATTGCTCTTGTTATTATATTCCAGGAAATTAAATACATAATTCTGGAGATTATTGAAATCTGCAATGACACCGTTTACAACCGGGAAGGTAATCTCAATGCTTTCCGGCGCCTTTTCATACATTGCATAAGCTTCATCACCATATGCATAAATCTCATTTTTATTGATTAAGGCAATTGTATTTTTTTCATTTAAAATTTTGCCGGATGCCTTACAAAATACTTTTAAATTACAGGTTCCAAAATCAATGCCGTAAACATTATTGTTCATAAGAAATCTCCTTCATAATAAGTCATTTTCAAAAAAACTAAAATATGTCCTGTCACCGATAATCATATGATCGATCAATGTCAAATCCAGGCAGTTGGCTGCAGACTGCAGACGACGTGTCGTATTGATATCATCTTCGCTGGGATTCGGATCTCCCGACGGATGATTATGCAAAACCACAAACTGTGAGCAGTTTAAAAGCAATGCCTTTTTCAATATTTCCTGTTTTGGGAAAAAAGCAAAACTGCTTGATCCCGTCGAAAAAGTAACCGCATCAACCAACTTTCCTTTGATATCGAAAAAAGCTCCGACTACCCTTTCTCGTTTTGCATGACGCATGGATTCCATAAAATAATCCGCAATGCTCTTCGGAGAATTCATTGCAATGCGCTGTCGATATGTCTGTCCTGCCATCCTCCTGGACAATTCCGCAACAGCTTTTAACTGAATTCCCTTTACCATACCGATCCCCGGATATTGAAGCAACTCCTCAAGCGGCAGTTCATACAGATTCAATAAATTACCGTTTTTCCCGGTAAGAATCTGTTGGGCCACCGAAAGCGCCGAACAATCTTTGGTGCCGGATTTGATAATAATTGCAAGCAATTCTGCGTCAGACATGCTCGCAGCACCCATCTGAAAGAATTTTTCATACGGGCGCTCCGAAAGTGGTAAGTTTTTCATTTTCATAAGATGTGTCCTTTCTACTCTCTCGACACATTTGAAAAACATAACTTTTATAATTTTATCACATAGCGGAAAGGTTCACAAGTTTTCGCTCATAAAGTTTCTGCAGCGACATCATAATTCCGAATTTTGCATGAGGATATGTCAATCCTCCCTGGAAATAAACGGCATACGGTGGTTTTACCGGGCCATCCGCCGACAATTCAATGGAAGAACCGGAAACAAATGCGCCGGCGGCCATAATGACATCACTGTCATACCCCGGCATTGCCCATGGCTCCGGAGTGACATAACTGTCAACCGGGGCAGCAGCCTGAATGCCTTCACAAAACGCAATCATGGCATCGCGATTTTGGAATTCCACAGCCTGAATGATATCATGTCTGCTCTCTGTCGCATTCGGAACGACTTTATATCCGAGTTTCTCATAAATATTGGCTGCAAAAATTGCCCCCTTAAGAGCACTTGCCGTCACTGTCGGTGAGAGGAACAGCCCCTGATAGAATGAAGTCAGAATACCAAGCGATGCTCCGACTTCTTTACCAAGTCCCGGTGAAGTCAGACGATATGCCGCATTCTCCACACATTCTTTCTTGCCGCAGATATAGCCGCCAATCGGAGCGAGTCCACCGCCCGGATTCTTAATCAGCGAACCGACAATCATATCAGCGCCCACCTCAAGCGGCTCCTTTTCTTCCGTGAATTCTCCGTAACAATTGTCCACCATCACAATGACTTCCGGCTTAATATTTTTGACAAACGTAATCAGCTCTCCAATACGGTCCACCGAAAGTGTCGGTCTGGTCTGATATCCTTTGGACCGCTGAATCGTCACAAGTTTTGTTTTTTCATTGATTGCCTTTTTGATATTCTCAAAGTCAAAGCTTCCATCTTCAAGCAAATCAACCTGACGATAAGAAATCTGATATTCCGCAAGAGAACCCTTGGAAGGACGGATTCCGATGACTTCTTCGAGTGTGTCATAAGGTTTTCCGACCGGTGAAAGGATTTCATCTCCCGGGCGCAGATTAGACATCAATGCAAGTGCAAGCGCATGGGTACCGCACGTAATTTGCGGGCGAACCAGTGCGTCCTCTCCGTGAAAACAGTCGGCATAAACCTTTTCGAGTGTCTCACGGCCTAAATCATTGTAGCCATATCCGCTGGTTCCCTGGAAACATTCTGCACTCACACGGTTCTTTTGCATCGCCTGCAACACCTTTAACTGATTGCATTCAGCTGTGCGATCGATGCGTTCAAACCGATCTTTCAACTGCGCTTCGATTTTTGAGCAAAAATCATAAACTTCCTCATCAATTCCAAGCTGTTTGTAATATTGTTTCAAATTATCCATAAATGTTCTTTTCCTTTAATATTTTTATCATTTCATCCAGCATCCGGTCATCATCATGATTATATTCCCGCTTATCCATCCAGATGACTTCTTTTTCGCGTTTAAACCATGTAATCTGGCGCTTTGCAAAATGTCTTGAGTCACGCTTGATTAAATAAATCGCATGCTCCAGCGAATATTCCCCATTCAGATAATCAAGGATCTCTTTATAACCAAGTCCCTGCATGGAGACAAGGTCTCTCGTACATCCCGCATCCCTGAGGCGTGTCACCTCTTCCAGAAGACCATTTTGTACCATAACATCCACTCTTTGATCAATCCGTGAATAGATGGTTGCACGGTCATCATTCAAAACAAAATATGCAAAGTCATACGCAGATTCTTTTTGTCTTTGTTCCGCATTATGTCTGGATATCGGTGAATGATTGATTTCATAATATTCGATTGCACGAATCACGCGTTTGATATTATTTTCATGAATGGTCTCATAGGAAACCGGATCGATTGTCTTTAGTTTTTCGTGCATTGCATGCGCGCCAATTTCATCAGCTTCCTGTTCAAGACGTTCGCGCAAAGCACTATGTTCATTTTCATCCGAAAAGTCAATATCATACAAAAGCGCCTGAATATAAAATCCGGTTCCACCCACTACGACAGGGATTTGTCCGGCAGAATAGATTTCTTCCATTGCCGCTTTTGCCATTTTCTGGAATTCCACAATCGAAAAAGGCTCTTTCGGATCAAGGCAATCAATCAAATAATGCGGAATCCCCTTCATTTCCTGAGGCATAATTTTTGCGGAACCGATATCCATACCGCGATAAACCTGCATCGAATCGGCAGAAATGACTGCACCGTTGATTGCTTTGCATAATTTAATTGAAAGATCGCTTTTGCCAACCGCAGTCGGTCCGGTCAAAATCACAATCGGTTTTCGATTCATCAGATAATCCTCTTAAATTTCTTTTCAATCTCATATTTTGTCATCGTAATGATGGTCGGTCTGCCATGCGGACAATGATATGGATTGTCCAATGATAACAATTCCGTAAACAACTCATCGATTTCTGCCATGCTCAGACGATTGTTTCCTTTTACTGCCGCCTTGCAGGACATGGATGCCACTTTTTCCCGAATTAGATCAGGTGTCTGGCGTCCGGCAAAATCATGGAACTCATCCAACATCTGTGTAAATAATTCTTTCATGTCCAGATTGAATAAGTTGCCCGGAATACCTCGAATAATATACTCTCTTCCGCCAAAATTTTCAATGATATATCCCAGGTCTTCGATATATTCACGATTGCTAATCAAAGCCTCTTCTTCTTTTGCATCCAGACTCACAAAAATCGGAGGTGTAATCATCTGAGATGTCACTTCTTTTTGATCGAGCAATTTCATGGTGCGCTCATATAATACTTTTTCATGTGCCGCATGCTGGTCGATAATATACAATTGGTCTTCGAATTCCACCAGCCAATAGGTTTCAAATAACTGTCCAATGATTTTATGTTTCTTGCGAGACTCCTGTGACAAAAATCCCTTGTCATATTCGCCCAGAGTCATTTCATGATACTCAATCTCCGGCTCCGCAACCATATCCTCCGAACTCTGATTTTCTGTATTTTGATATTCCTTATTTTGAGTCCGGTTCTGATTCGAATCAGCAGCCAGAGCTTGTTCATCCGGCTGCGTCAGGAAATCACGATGATCGGTAAACTGATAATTGTCCCGATGAATGGACGGAATCGGTTTTTGCGGAATCACATGATGAACATAACGTGGCTCATACGGCGAATCCTTTGCGATATTCTTTCGGATATCCTGAATACGTCTTTCTTCAAACGGCTCCGGAATCGGTTCGGAATAGATTTTTTGAGGTTCCTTTTTTTCTTCTCCGATCGGAACTTCCGGAATCAGCTCCTGTCCGTGAATTGCATCGGTCAAAATCGATACAATCTTCTGATAAATCTCCTGTTGATGATCAAAGCGTACTTCCATCTTTTGCGGATGCACATTCACATCCAGTGCGCCGTCCGGAAATGTAAAATACAGCATGGTAAAAGGATACTGATGCTGCATCATATAATTTTTGTAAGACTCCTCAATCGCTTTTGCAATGACTTTGCTCTTGATATAACGGCCGTTGATATAATAATTCTCATAATTGCGATTGCCTCTGGAAACAGTAGGCATGCCGATATATCCTGTGACTTCAAAAAATTCACAGGATCCGCTTACTTTGATCAGATTTGCGGAAATTTCGCGACCGTATACATGATAAATCACATCACGCAGATTACCGTTTCCGGAAGTATGCAGCTTGGTTTGATTTTGCTGAATATATTTAAATGAAATATCCGGATGAGAAAGTGCCAGCTTTTCAACAATATCAGCAATATATGCAGCTTCCGTCTGATTGGATTTCAAAAACTTCTTACGCGCAGGTACATTATAAAAAATGTCGCGCACCAGAAAAGTGGTTCCGTCCGGAGCACCAATCTCTTCGAGTGAAATCTCCTTTGAACCTTCAATCACGTAACGATTTCCGGTCAGATCCGACATGGTTTTGGTCACAAGTTCCACACGTGAGACGGAAGAGATACTCGAAAGTGCTTCTCCTCTGAATCCGAGTGAAGACACTTTCAACAAGTCATCAATGCATCGAATCTTACTCGTAGAATGACGCAGAAATGCCTTTTGTATTTGATTTTTTTCAATTCCCCATCCGTTATCCGTGATACGGATCAGGGATGTACCACCGTCTTTGATTTCTACCGTCACTGCAGATGCGTTTGCATCAATCGCATTTTCCACCAGTTCTTTTACTACCGATGCCGGTCGCTCCACCACTTCTCCGGCAGCAATCTGGTCAATGGTTTCTTGTGTTAATAATTCGATATTCGGCATAATCACTCCTGTAATCTGAAGCTTACCAGCGATTAATCAGTTTATTTTGTAATTCGCTAAGCTTGTTTAATGCACCAAGCGGAGTCAGATTTTTCAAATCGAGAAGTTTAATTTCATCGATGATATCGTCTTCTTTGACCGTGTCAAACAAGGACATTTGAGACAGATCCACTTCATCGAGTTGTTCCGGCTTTCGCTTGTTTCCGTTATCAACAGAAATGCTTTTTGCAATCTCTGTGATATCGTTGTTGATCAGTTCCTGTACAATTTCCTTAGCTCTCTCTACTACAGAATCCGGCAAACCGGCCAGTTTGGCCACCTGGATTCCGTAACTTTTATCTGCACCGCCCTTTACGATTTTACGCAAAAAGACGATATCATCTCCGTTTTCTTTGACCGCAATACAATAATTGTTCACGCCATTTAATTTGCCTTCGAGTTCTGTCAGTTCATGATAATGTGTTGCAAATAAGGTCTTGGCACCGAGCAAATTGCGATTGCTGATATGTTCCACTACTGCCCATGCAATGCTTAAGCCGTCAAATGTGCTGGTTCCTCTTCCGATTTCATCAAGAATCAAAAGTGAATTCGGCGTCGCATTTCTAAGGATGTTTGCAACCTCATTCATTTCGACCATAAATGTACTCTGACCGCTTGCCAGATCATCCGAAGCACCGACTCTGGTAAAAATGCGGTCGACAATTCCAATATTGGCATCATCTGCAGGCACAAAACTTCCAATCTGCGCCATCAGAACAATCAGTGCGGTCTGACGCATATATGTTGATTTTCCAGCCATATTCGGTCCGGTAATAATCGAAATGCGATGACGATTGTTGTCCAAAAAAGTATCATTGTCAATGAACATGTCATTCTTGATCATCTTTTCTACAACAGGATGACGGCCGCCTTTAATATCAATCACACCATTTTCATTGATGCGCGGCTTAATATATCGGTTCTGTTCTGCGACAACAGCCAGCGACACAAAGCAGTCCAGCTTTGCAATGGCTTTGGCTGTGGTCTGAATTTCAAACACACGTGATGCAACACGATCGCGCAAATCGGTAAACAAATTGTATTCCAGAGATATCAAGCGGTCTTCCGCACCAAGGATTGTATCCTCGAGTTCTTTCAGCTCCGGTGTGATAAAGCGCTCCGCATTGGTCAGTGTCTGCTTGCGCATAAAATAATCCGGAACCAGATTCAAAAAGGAATTGGTTACTTCCAGATAATATCCGAATACCTTATTGTATTTGATCTTCAGATTTTTGATTCCGGTCTTTTCGCGTTCACGCTCTTCGAGCTGTGCCAGCCACGATTTGCCTTCCATTTTTGCATTGCGCAGTCTGTCGACTTCTTCATTATATCCGTCACGAATGATTCCGCCTTCCCGAACGGTGATAGGTGGTTCGTCAGTAATCGCGGATTTCAACATCTCACACAAATCTTCAAAGCATTCAAAATCCTGATCAATTTCTTTTGCCAGTTCTCCGCTTAAGTCCTGCAATTGACTCTTAATATGCGGAAGCATCTCAAGTGAGTTACAAAGCGCCAGTAAATCACGTGGATTGGCACTTTGATATGTCACTCTGGTAATCAAACGTTCGAGATCGTAAATCGGTCCAAGATATTCGCGGATTTCTTCTCTGGTAATCGCATTGCGGTTTAGGCATTCAATGAAATTCTGCCGCTTTAAAATTTCTTTTTTCTGTACCAAAGGCTGTTCAATATAACTGCGAAGCAGTCTGGCACCCATCGCGGTCTTTGTCTTATCTAAAACCCAAAGCAGCGAACCCCTTTTATCTTTTTCACGTAAAGTTTCACATAGTTCAAGATTTCGTCTGGATGAGGAGTCAATCATCATAAACATGCCGACACTGTATGGATGAATGGCATGGATATGTGTCAATTCATTTTTTTGCGTTTCATACAGGAATCGCAAAAGCGCACCGGATGATACCATTCCGGCTTCATAATCTTCCAGACCGAGTGGTTGTAAAGACATTACTTTGAAATGCTCCAGCAAAATGGCTTTCGCATTCTCTTCTGCGAAAAAGTGGCTGTCGATTGCAGAGACCGGCATATGATATCGTTCTGACAAATCCGAGATATTCGTGCCGCTGATCAAAAAAGCTTCGTTGCAGACAATCTCGGATGGCATGAATTTATTGATTTCATCAATCAATTTGGATGGTTCATCCACTTCTGTCACAAAGAAATCACCTGTCGTCACATCGCAAATTGCAATGCCGTAACGATCCTCGAGATAGACAATTCCCATAATATAATTATTGCGGGATTCATCGAGCGCCTGCGCATCCATATTGGTTCCGGGAGTGACAATTCGCACCACTTCCCTCTTGACCATTCCTTTGGCCTGTTTCGGATCTTCCACCTGTTCACAGATGGCTACTTTGTATCCTCTTGATACGAGTCGGTTAATATAGACATCTGCAGCATGAAAAGGGACACCACACATCGGTGCACGTTCTTCCAGGCCGCAGCTTTTTCCCGTCAAAGTCAATTCCAGCTCTTTTGAGACCAGTTTTGCATCTTCATAAAACATTTCATAAAAGTCACCTAACCGGTAAAACAGGATGCAATCCGGATTTTCATCCTTCGTTTTCAAATAATGTTGCATCATAGGGGTTAGTGTTCCTGATTGTTCCGCCACGCTTTTTTCCTCTTTCTAAGCTTATTATGATTATTGTTGCACAGACTGTGCAATCACAGCTTCCGCAACCTTGATTCCATCAACAGCCGCAGAAGTAATTCCACCGGCATAACCGGCGCCTTCTCCACATGGATATAAACCTTTGACATCTGATTCAAAGGACTGATTTCGACAGATGCGAACCGGAGAAGAAGTTCGACTCTCTGTACCGGACAAAATCGCATCATCCCGGTCAAATCCCGGAATAATTTTGCCAAAATGTTCCATTCCCGCAAGGAATGATTCTTCCATCTCAGATGGCAGGATTCCTCGCAAATTGGCCAAAACAGTTGCTGATTTTGTCATTGAACCATAGGATCCGTACGAATCTGAGACATGATTGTTTTTGAAATCAACGAGCAACTGTTGTGGAATTTTTCCCTGCCCCAGCTCATATGTCTTTCGCTCTATTTCCATCTGAAATTTCATTCCGCTGAGCGGATCTGACCAATCGAGGTCCTCAGGAAGCAATGAAACAATAATTGCGCTGTTTGCATTTTTCGAATTACGCCCCGAATAGCTCATGCCATTCACTACAAGCATTCCTTCTTCCGAGGAAGCATTCACGACATAACCTCCAGGACACATACAAAACGAATAGACACCTCTTCCGCCCGGAAAATTAGATGTCACTTTGTACGGAGCCGCCGGAAGCCGATGTATATCCGTTCCATATGCAAACTGATTGATCATTTCCTGTGGATGTTCCACGCGAAAGCCGACAGCAAAGGCCTTTGGTTCCATTGGGATTTGCAATTTCTGTAACATCACAAATGTATCACGCGCACCATGCCCCGGGGCAAGAATCAATTGCTTACATTCGAGTTCGTATTCCTGCTTTTTTTGCTCATCCAGGACGGTAATCGAGCAAATTGCATTTGCATCGCATTTAATTCCGATCATGCAGGATTCAAATCGGATATCACATCCCAAGGAAATCAGATGCGCACGCATATTTTTCATAATCGTAACCAGCACATCTGTACCGATATGTGGTTTATTATCATATAAAATTGATTGATCCGCGCCAAAACGGACAAAGGTTTCAAGCACAAAACGAATGCGGCCGGACGGATCTTTTACGGAAGTATTCAATTTTCCGTCCGAAAAGGTTCCGGCGCCTCCTTCTCCGAAAATTACATTCGAGTTCGGATTGAGCACTCCGGTCTCCCAGAATTTTGTCACATCCTTTTCGCGCGCTTCCACCGGTTTTCCCCGTTCAATCAGAATCGGTCTGTAACCGGCTTCTGCCAGCACAAGCGCACTAAACAAACCTGCCGGTCCTGCACCGATGACAACCGGTCTGTTCATTGATTCTGTCACACAATGACTTGGAATCGAATACTTGGTCGGATGATAAACAGAAATATCTTTCGAACCTGCTTTTTTCATCACCGCATTTTCGTTTTTGCATTCTACAGCCACAGAATAAATATAGAACAATTGCGGTTTTTTGCGTGAGTCAATTGATTTTTTGATAATCTGATACGAAAAATCATTTGATATTTTTAAGATTCGAGAGATTTTTGCCTCCAACTCAGCACTTGTATGTTCAATTGGCATTTTAATCTGATTGATTCTAATCATACAATATCGCTCCCTACTGCATATCCGCTTGCCCATGCCCAATGCAGATTGTATCCTCCGCAAATTCCATCCACATCAAGCAGTTCGCCTCCGAAATAAAGGCCATCCGACAATGCGGACTCTAGAGAATTCTCTTTTAATTCAGAATCTTCGATCCCGCCGGAACAAGTCTGTGCATAGCGCAGTTCTCTGTAATTTTCAATTGCAATCCGCTTTTCTTTTAAACTCTTGATCAGCAAATCAGGATTATTTTGATCCATTATCTGAAATTCTTTTTCAAATAAATCAGCGAGTTTATCCGGCAACAATCCATTCATCGGCTTTTTGAAACGGTTCAGACGATATGACAATTCCTTTGCAGCTTCGTCTGCCTCGAAATCCGGCAAAAAATCAATCATAAAAGAAGCCGTTTTGCGTTCTGCCAGCGCGCGTCCGGCCAATGCCGAAAGTTGAAATACCGGGATTCCGGACAAACCATAATCGCAGATTTGCAATTCACCCGTTTCATTTGCAACCTTTTTGCCATCAACCCAAAGGGTAATTCCGGCATGCACGCGCACACCCGCAATCTTTTTAAAATCCATGCCATGACAATAAAATCCACATAAAGCAGGAACAATTTTCTTAATATGATGTCCAAAGCCTTTTATGACAGGAAACAGACTCTCCTCAATTCCTTTCATGGCCGAATTCAATAAACCGGTTGCAATCAGAACGTTTCTTCCTTCGAATAATCCATGATTGGTCGAAATGAGATAATTCTGATGTTTTTCCACGCTTTCAATTTTGCAGGAACAAATCAGGCGAATCGATGACTGCAAAATTGCCTGTTCAAAGGCGGTCACAACCGATTTTGCCTGATTGGACATCGGATAATAATATCCGTCTCTTTCGATGGGCGAAATTCCAATCGAATGAAAAAAATCCAGTGCTGACTGCACACCGAAACGGTTCAAAACAGTCGCAATTCTGTCTGCATTGCCATGATAATAAGATTGATCCATCTTTTGATTGGTAAAATTACAGCGACCGTTTCCCGTTGCCAGAATTTTTTTGCAAATCGAATCATTTTTTTCCAGCAAAAGAACACTTTTCCCGCGTCGCACAGCGGTCAAAGCTGCCATACATCCGGAAGCACCGGCCCCGATTACAATCAAATCATAACAATTATCCATCCTTTTAGACATCTCATTCCATCCTTATTCATGCAATAAATGCAATTTCTTTGCAATTCTGACCAGCATTGCGCCCTTCGGGAAACTGAGCATATCCTGTTCATCAACCCCTTTGAGCAACAGCAGACTCACAAAATAAGTGACAACCGCAATCAAAATTGCAAATAAAGTGGACACAGAATTCATATGAATCAGCGCATAAGCACCATGATAAGCAGCAAAAACCGCCACACCCATAATCAAAGAGGCGAAACATGGCAGAATAAAGCTCTTTTTCCATTCAATTCGATATCCACTGTATTTGGCCAGAGCCATTTGATTCAAGACGCACATCATCAATGCAAAAAATGCATTGGAAATTACGACCGCTTGAATATTCAAATGGAATACCAGCATCAGTATCACAAGCAAAACCGCATGGCTGACAAGTGAAATCAGCGCATTGGTCACCGGTATCTTCAGTCGATTAATTCCCTGTAACAGACCGTTTGACAATGTGGAAAGGGAATAAAAAATCACGGCAATCGCGCCCAGATACATCATATTTCCCGCCAGGTCCAATGTGGATATCGTACCCGGAAACAGCAATCGGATGATCGGTTTGCCGAGTACACCAAGTCCTACGGTACAAGGGAAAGCAATTACCATAACCAGACGCGTAGCCGCATGCAGTTTGTTGCGCACCGCATCCATATCATGATTGCTGAATGATGCCGTCAAAGTCGGAACGGATGAAGCTGCCATCGCAGATGCAATTGAAATCGGCACATTGGTCAGCAATTTGTATTTACCGGTAAATACGCCCCAATATACATTGATTTCCGCCGAACCGTAACCCTGCAGCGCGGAAATATTCTTAAATAAATACTGCTCTACAATACCACTGATATTATAAACGGTTGTACTGAGCAAAACCGGAATAATCGTGACAATCAAAATCTTCATCGTGTAAGCAAACGGCTCTACATCGCGATTGCGTTCGCGCTTCATCTGGCGTTTAAAGATTGTCATATAAATTACAAAAATAAATAATACAAATAATAAGCCAAAAAGCGCACCGATATTGGTACCAAGAGTTCCGCCTGCTGCGCCGTATGCCGCAGCATAATTATCCGGATCTCCCAATACCGCGCCGACTTTCTTGCCGTAATGGAATAATACATATGCAGCCCACACACTTACAATTGCATTGACCACCTGCTCGATAATTTGAGAAACAGCACTCGGCATCATGGTGCCAAGTCCCTGAAAGAATCCTCTCAAAGCGCCTAATATTGCCACAATCAACAAGGTTGGCGCCAGCACGCGAAGTGCATATTTTGCCTCCGGTGTCTGCAAAACGCCTGCAAAAAATGAGGCCCCGAAAAATAATATCAGAGACACCAAAAGACCAGCTATTGTTGCGAAGAGCAAAGCCCCCTTCAATAACTGGTAAATATTTCGCTTTTGTCCCAAAGCTCTTCTTGCAGAAACCAGTTTGGAAACCGCAAGCGGCAGACTGTAAGACGAGATGATTAACATCACATTATAAACTTCAAATGCGGTTCCGTAATAGCCATTTCCGATATCCCCGATGATATTTGTCATCGGAATTCGATAAATCAGACCAATCATTCGGCTGATAATCGAGGCCATGGCTAAAATAGAGCCCTGGACCAAAAAATTTGTTCCATTTGATTTTGATTTTGACATTTCCCTAAAATCCTATCTGTTCTATTCGAACGACCTTTTATTTTTAGCGTAAAATCTGCAACTCCTCAAGAATCTGTTTTTGAAGATTCTCCATTATATCAGCTTCTTCCTTCTCCATATGATCATATCCAAACAGATGCAACATGCTGTGCGTAATTAAAAAAGCATACTCCCGCAATTCAGAATGACCATATTCCAACGCCTGTTCCTTTACTTTTTCAACAGAGATAATAATATCCCCCAGAATTGCCTCCCCTGTATCCGGGTTAAAATTATCATCGCTCTCCTCTTCAAGAAAAGAAAAATCACCGGGCGTATCATATGACAGCATCGGAAAAGAAAGGACATCCGTCGGGCGGTCAATATCACGATATGCTTTATTGATTTGCCATATTCCTTCATTGTCCGTCAATGTCAGATTCACTTCTGCCTCATAAGGGAATTTTTCCCGTTTAAGACAGTAGGTAATCACTTTTTGTGCGATTTCTTGATAATCAAACGAAAAATCAATCGGACACTCCGTCTCCAGATAAAAGCTCATTGATTTTTTCCTCCTTTACCAGCATTTCTCGAATTTGTAAAAACTGATTCATTGACAATCCGGACCGATCGTAAATACCTGATTGTGAAAAATCATTTAATGTCTGATAAATCAACAGTTCCTTATTCCAGCCGGAAGCTGCGGCCTGTGATTGTAAAACCTGCAATTTTTTGACTGTCGCATCAACAATATGCACCAATGCGGCCTCTTTGGTCGAAATCGGTTCTTTTTCCCCGTAATATTCAGCAATAATCTGAATCAGTTCTGTCGGGAAGCATAATTTTTTTGCATAAAAAACTCCGTTTTCAACATGCGGCTCCCCTTTCCATTTGCCGATTCGATAATAGAATCCGGCAGCGGCACACAAATCCGCTTTTAATCCAAGCTTCTTTGCACACTCAAAACAAATCTTCGAAACCATAATGGCATGCAGATATTCCGACTTGGAATACAAGCGCAATTCAATCACTTCACTGTAGCTGTCCGCCAAAATATCTGTCAGACGATTTTGTACTTCCTCAATTGTTCCGTTTCGCAACCTGCGGAACAGGAAAAAGCTCAATACAAATACCAAAACGGAATTAATTGCACTGTATAACAGCCTTTGCAACTCCAGCGTATGGGAATCGAAATAACAGAATAATACCGGAAGAAGCAATCCAATCAGCGAAAGCAAAATGCAGACTTCCAGGTGATATTGTGTTTCTTCCAAGGCTCTGACCCATGCCAGTCCTACAACCACAAGGAGAACATACAAGCCAAACTCGTAAATATTGCTTGAAGACAAAAGACACAGCATATAAATAAAATACATGCTGGTGGATATACTGATTACCGTATTGCAGACGCCATACATGATAATCGGAAAAAGCAAAACCGGTCTGACAAAATGCGGAAGGAAAAACATTGCGGCAGCGAAAATGCTGCAAATACCAAATCCTGTTGCGATCCGCAAAAACGTGGTTTCAATATTTTGAGCAATCTTTGCTCTTTTTCTTTCAAATTCCATTTCAAATACAATGGCAAGAAAAAACAATAAATCAATTACATAATTGCAAATCCATAAATCCAACCCCAGCTTTTCAACAAAGCTCAAAAGAGAGGTCAATGCCACCATACTTAAAATAATAATCAGGAATGAAATCACCCTGTAATGGCTTTGGGTTTCGTTTTCTGTCATTTTTTATTCCCCTGTCTGCTGTTCTTCGGCGCGTTCTTTTTCTCATAATCATCATATGCCTGCACAATTTTTTGTACAAGCGGATGGCGAACCACATCTTTGCTGGTCAGATTGCAAATTCCGATATCATCGATATTCTTCAGAACACGCAAAGCAACATCGAGTCCCGATTTCACACCGGGTGCGAGATCTTTTTGTGTTGCATCACCGGTAATCACGGCTTTTGAGCCAAAACCGATTCGTGTCAAAAACATTTTCATCTGAGCACCTGTCGTATTCTGCGCTTCATCGAGAATAATAAAAGCATTATCCAATGTACGGCCACGCATATATGCAAGCGGAGCAACCTCAATCAGACCTTTTTCCATATTGCGCTGGAAGCTTTCCGCTCCCATAATCTGATAAAGTGCATCATAGAGAGGACGCAGATACGGATCGACCTTACTTTGTAAATCGCCCGGCAAAAATCCTAGTTTTTCACCAGCCTCGATTGCCGGTCTCGTCAGAATAATACGGCCCACTTCTTCATTTTTGAAAGCAGTGATGGCCATTGCCATCGCCAGATATGTTTTTCCGGTACCGGCCGGGCCGATTCCGAAGGTAATCATACGCTTATGAATGGCATCTGTATATTCTTTTTGACCGATGGTTTTTGGTTTTACGGGTTTGCCGTTGATTGTATGACAAATCACATCAGAATCAATCTGTGATAAAGCATTCACACGATTTTCCTGTTGCAAAGCCAATGCATAATTGACATTTTGCTCCGTAATTCCGTTTCCGCGCTTTTGTAATTCATACAATTCCAGGAAAACCGCTTTTGCGCCTTCACAATCCTGCGGAAGGCCAATGATCTTAATGACATCCTCGCGTACCACAACCGTAACATGTAAGGTACGTTCGATTTTTTTGACATTGATGTCAAACTGTCCAAATATCTCCGGCATTGCAGAGCTTGGAATGTCTACATATACTTCCTGAATATTCATACTGCTCGTTGTGTTCCCCCTGTTCTCCTATTTATGGTATGGCTCATTTTTCATAATCCGAAAAGCCCGATAAATCTGTTCTGTCAAAATGACACGCATCAACTGATGCGGAAATGTCATTTTCGAAAAAGAAATCTGTTCTTTGCATTTATCCAGCACATCCTCACTCAGCCCCAGCGAACCGCCAATCACAAAACATAAATGGCTGGATTGAAACGTCAGCTGTTCGAGATGTTGTGAAAATTTGACAGAATCGTATTCTTTTCCCAGAATGGCCAATGCAATCGGGTACATATCATCTTTGATATTTGCAAGAATGCGCTCCGCTTCCTTGCGCTTAATGATATTTGCTTCTGCATCGGATGGAGATTCGATGGTTTTCTCATCCGCCACCTCAACAATCCGGAACTGGCAATAACGACTGAGCCGTTTCTCATATTCCGCGATTGCATCCCGATAAAATTTTTCTTTAATTTTTCCAACACAAATCAATGTAATTTTCATATATGACAAGATACCATTTTAAGCCATGCATAGCATGGCTTAATTTCTTTACTCATTCTGTTGCTGATAAACAAAATTGCCGCGATAAATATCACTTTCCAATTTTGTTTTTTCGTCGACAATAATAACTGTCAAAATATTATTGCCTTCCGGAATGGAAATCGGATTATAATATTTGTCTGCCGACGAAGGATCCGGTGTAGACTCATCCCATGAATAATAAGCGGAACAATTTTCCGGAACAGTAATTTCAATGCGTGACTGCTCTGTAATATTTCCATCCGCATCAGCATATAACAAGGTCACAACCGGTTTATCCGGAGCTTTTAATTCCAGTATATAATTCTTTTCTACCACTTCACTGTAAAGTCCTTTTGCATTCTTGCAGACAGCTTTGATGGTATAGGATCCCATGTTTTCCAAAAGAATTGAACCGGAATACTTATATCCGCCGCTCTTTGGATCCGAGCCGTCAAGTGTGTAGAAAATATCATTGTCTTTTGATGATGTCAGCTGCAGTTCCTGAACGGTATCATAAGTTCCCGCTTCCACAGAGAATAACGGACTCGTAACAATATAAGCATCAAACAAAGCCATGATATTGTCATCCTTTGCGGATTCCGACAATTTTACAATAGAATCCACATCTCCGTTCTTATCATAAATATCAATCAGCGCTTCATATGCCTGTTTGCAGGAAGAATCGATATTTATGATTTCATGGCATAAAACTATGATAGCATTCTCATCTCCGATTGCCTGATAACATTCCAGTAAGAGCAGTCTTGAATCCAGATCGTCTTCATCAAGAACCGTTGCGCGTTCGAGATATTCGATTGCACTCTTATAGTCTTTATCCGCAACAGCAAGCACACCCTTCTTGTATTGATAATCATACGAATTGGCATTTTTGTTTCTGTTGGCGGCAACAATCAGGACAATACAAATCAAAATCAAAATGACTGCAATTGAAATTCCCGCAATCAGATATAATTTTTTCTTTTTCATCTGCTCCTGCTTTCGCAGGTCGCGTTTCTTATCCGATTGATTCTGTTCCGATAATTTTTGCGCGTTTTCTTCTGCAAAAATTTGCGTCAGCAAGTCTTCTTCAAAGGCATTATAGTCCGGTACCATTTGAATTTCTTTGCCGCATTTGGAACAATAGACCTTTCCTTCTTCAATTGTAGCGCCACAATGACTGCATTTCATAGAATTACAAACTCCTTTTTATCTCTAGAACAACCCGGTAATCACACCATCACTGCTGACATCAATTCCGTGAGCTGCCGGTTTCTTCGGAAGCCCCGGCATGGTCATAATGGAACCGTTAATTGCCACTACAAATCCGGCACCGGCCGAAACATATACCTCGCGTACATTCAGGGTAAATCCGGTCGGGCGTCCGAGCTTCTTCGGATCATCCGAAAGCGAATACTGTGTTTTTGCCATGCAGACAGGGAAATCTCCCATTCCCAATTCTGTAATACGATTCAGTTCTTTCTCAGCTGCAGCTGAATAAGAAACATCTTTTGCACCATAAATTTCACGTGCAATTGTCTCAATCTTTTCTTTTAATGACATCTGCTTCTCATAAATTGGATGATAATCGGATTGCTTTGTCTCGAGCGTCTCAAGCACTTTGTTTGCAAGCGCGATTCCACCTTCGCCACCCTTTTCCCACACTTCGGAAAGGGCAAATTCACATCCTCTTTCTTTGCAGAAGTTCTCAACAAAAGCGGTCTCCTGTGCACTGTCGGTCACAAATGAATTCAGTGTAACAACAACAGGAACTCCGTACTTTTGCAGATTCTCAATATGCTTCTCAAGATTGACAATTCCTTTTTGAAGCGCTTCAAGGTTTTCTTCAGAAAGCGCATCTTTGGCAACTCCGCCATTATATTTGAGTGCTCTGATAGTTGCAACCAAAACAACCGCATCCGGATGCAATCCTGCCATCTGACATTTGATATCCAGGAACTTTTCTGCGCCGAGATCCGCACCGAATCCGGCTTCTGTAATGACATAATCCGCAAGCTTTAATGCTGTTTTGGTAGCACGAACACTATTGCATCCATGTGCAATATTCGCAAATGGTCCACCATGAACCAATGCAGGTGTATGTTCCAGTGTCTGAATCAGATTTGGTTTCATCGCATCTTTCAAGAGTGCAGCCATGGATCCGACAGCCTGTAAATCAGCAGCAGTAACCGGTTTGCCCTCAAAATTATAAGCTACAATAATACGGCCAAGACGCTTCTTCAAATCATCCATATCATCCGCAAGACAAAGAATTGCCATGATTTCGGATGCAACGGTGATGACAAAATGATCTTCGCGAACCATTCCGTCCATCTTATTTCCAAGACCGACAACCACATTGCGCAATACGCGATCATTCATATCCAGGCAGCGCTTCCATACAATTTGTCTCGGGTCGATTCCAAGTTCATTGCCCTGCTGAATATGATTATCAAGAAGTGCAGCAAGCAAATTGTTTGCGGAAGTGATTGCATGAAAATCTCCTGTAAAATGGAGATTCAGATCTTCCATCGGAACAACCTGAGCATATCCGCCGCCTGCGGCGCCACCCTTAATTCCAAAGCAAGGTCCCAGAGAAGGCTCACGAAGAGCAAGGATTGCTTTTTTGCCAAGTTTACCGAAGGCTTGTCCCAGTCCAACGGAAGTCGTTGTCTTACCTTCGCCTGCCGGTGTCGGATTAATTGCAGTTACCAGAATTAACTTTCCGTCAGGACGAGTTTTGGTGCGTTCAATCAGTTCATCGGAAATCTTTGCTTTGTACTTGCCGTAAAATTCAAGATCATCGCTTTCAATTCCGATTGTCTTTGCTACATCACCGATATTCCACATCTGCGCGCTCTGTGCGATTTCAATATCACTCTTCATCATATACCTCCAACTCTCTCTTCAAAATCTCTCAAAAAACATATCATGTTTAGCCATTTTCTTCAAGCCAATTCTCGAATTGTTCCGCGGACATCAAAACCGTACGTGGCTTGGTTCCCATTTCCGGTCCAACCACACCGGCTTCTTCCAGTTCATCCATGATTCTTGCTGCACGGTTAAAGCCAACTTTCAAATATCTTTGCAACATTCCGATGGATGCTTTTTCTTTATCCACAATCACGCGAGCCGCATCCACAAACAGCGGATCTCCGCCATCCGGAGTCTCAGATCCCGTAATCACTGTCGTAGTATTTGATGATGCCGTAATCGACTCCATCTTGTTTTGCACATCTTCATTGTATCCCGGATGCTGATTATGATCTTTCAGGAACTGAACTACCTGCTCCACTTCTTTATCCGAAATAAATGCGCCCTGCACACGAACCGGTTTCGGTAATCCCTGCGGATAAAAGAGCATGTCACCTTTTCCGAGTAATTTCTCGGCACCTCCCATATCAAGAATGGTTCGTGAGTCTACGCTGCTGGTAACGGCAAATGCAACACGGCTTGGCATATTGGCTTTAATCAAACCGGTAATGACATCCACAGAAGGTCTCTGCGTTGCAATAATCAAATGGATACCGGCTGCTCTTGCCAGCTGTGCCAGACGGCAGATTGCTTCTTCTACATCATTGGATGCAACCATCATCAAATCTGCCAGCTCGTCGACAATAACAACAATATGCGGCATCTTCTTTTCGCCTTCCGGACGGTTTGCATTATATCCCTTGATTTCGCGGCAGCCTGTTTCCGCAAATTTCTGATAGCGATCCGTCATCTCCGCAACTGCCCACTGCAGTGCTCCGGCCGCCTTCTTCGGATCGGTCACAACCGGAATAATCAAATGAGGAATTCCGTTATATACTGACAATTCAACCACCTTCGGGTCAATCATCAGCATTTTGACATCTTCCGGATTACATTTGTAGATAATACTCATGATAATCGTATTGATGCATACGGATTTACCAGATCCGGTGGATCCCGCAATCAGCATATGCGGCATTTTTGCTATATCCGTCACCATGATTTTGCCGGCGATATCTTTTCCAACCGCAAAAGGCAAAGTCGCTTTGGAGGATTCAAATTCTTTCGCATCCACCACTTCACGAAACGGAACCATGACGTTTTCTTTGTTTGGCACTTCGATTCCGATTGCTGCTTTTCCGGGAATCGGAGCTTCCATTCGGATATCTGTCACTGCCAGACTTAATTTGATATCGTCCTCAAGATTTTTGATTTTCGACACTTTCACACCCAGTTCCGGTTTCAATTCGTAGCGTGTTACCGCAGGACCGCAGCTGATGTTTTCAACTTTTGCTTTTACACCGAAGATATCAAGTGTCTGCTCTAATTTCGTTGCAGTCTTTCGCAAATCACTCTCGGTATTACCGGCTTTGCGCCCGCTTCCCGGTTTTAATAATTCCTTAGGTGGAAATTCATAATCGTTATAATCATATTGTTCTTCATTGGCAACCACGCGGGAAACCTGCTCTACCTGCTCGGTAATCTCTTCCTTCGTGATTTTGATTTTTTCTTTCTTCGGTTCTTGTACATCCTTTGTAAAGTCACCGGAAATGTTCAATTCACTTGCCACTTCCTGCGCATCCACCTGGGAAGGCGTCGCAAAGCTTTTTTCTGTCACAAGCTTTTCTTCCCCATCGGAGGATAAAGCCGTTTTCCGCTCATTTTTAATTTCAGGAACATCAAGCACATCTTCCTGTGGAAGCAGTTCCTGCATCGCATCGGATTTCTTTTGCTTTTTGAGTGACTTTTTTAAAGTTGTATCTACTGTCACTCCGCTGAACCGGCTGTTTCGTCTTTCTTCCCGCTCAATCCGGCGCTCCTCGCGGCGTGCAATCGAATTTTCACGGAACTCTTCCTGCTTTTCGCGCATCAATACAATCGGTGTGCGCTCTGCGATCAAAACAACACAGATAATCAAAATAATCACATCAAGTACATAAGCACCAATCAGTCCAAATGCAGGCTTGATCAAATATGCTGCAACCCCGCCGATGATTCCGCCTCCATTGTGCATATTCATGCTGTATTTGAAGGCATCAACAGGTTTTACAACATCTCCGCCATAAATTGCAAGTGTCATAAACATGCAAAGGAAAATCACAAAAAAGATTGCCGCAATCAGTTTCACAATTGCAAAACTGCTCTTTCCACGCAATACATTTATAATCGATAATGTCAGATATACAATTGCAATTGGAAAAGCGAATGCAAACAAGCCAAAGATTCCGAATAAAATATCCGAAATGCTGTTTCCGATGGTTCCTCCAACACCAAAATTGCTTAAGGCAAGCAAAATCGCAATTGCAAGAACAATCAAAAGATAAACGGTTTCCCGGATATTATTCTGCTGTTCAATATTTTGCGCCCGTTTGGAACGGGTTGATTTTTTTCTCCCTGATGATTTACGGGAAGTTGCCATCATTGATCCTCCGAAATTACATTCTTTAACTAATTTACTATACCATATTTAGGCATTGTTGTCATTCATTCTGACAAAAATCCACTATATTTTGTTTCTCACAAAAAACAACTCCCCATTCCAAACGGAATGGGGAGTCACTCATGCAATTAACATTCGCCCAAAAGATAATTATATAATCCTTCATAACGGAATTTAGAAGCATTCCATGAAAAATCTTTTTGCATGCCGCGATCGATAATCTGATTCCATGCACGCTTTTTATCATAATAAATATGTTTCGAATAATTGATGATATTTAACATTTCATGCGCATTATAATTGCTGAATGAAAAACCATCGCCGGTATTCTCATATTCATTATATGGAATGACCGTATCGCGCAATCCGCCTGTCTCACGAACAATCGGCACAGTACCGTAACGGAATGAAATCAACTGTGTTAGACCGCATGGTTCAAACAAAGACGGCATCAGGAATGCATCTGCAGCAGCATATAATTTGCGCGCCAGTTCATCCGAGTAACAGATGTTGGCAGAGACACGATCCGGATATTTCCATGCATAATGACGGAACATATTCTCATATTGACTGTCTCCTGTTCCGATGACGACAAATTGTGTAAATTCATCGACAATTCCATCCATAACACAATTCACCAGATCCAGTCCTTTTTGATCGGTCAGGCGGGATACCAGACCAATCATATATTTCTTTTTATCTACCGCAAGGCCAAGCTCCTGCTGTAATTTTTCTTTGTTGAGCGCTTTTTTGCGTCGGAATGATTCATGATTATAATTGACAAAAATCTTTGCATCCGTCTGCGGATCATAAGACTGATAATCAATTCCGTTGACAATTCCCTGCATGTCAAAATGTCTTGCCGACAGTAATCCATCGAGTCCTTCGCCATAGAACGGCATCTGAATTTCGTTTGCATAGCTGTCACTTACGGTCGTGATATAATCGGCATAGACAATTCCGCCCTTGAGCATATTCGCATCTTTCTTAAATTCAAGTTTGTCCGGCGTAAATAAATCCTTCGGGAAGCCTGTCAGCTCCTGCATGGTCTCAACATCCCACACACCCTGGAATTTCAGATTGTGAATTGTAATAATACTCTTCATGCCCCAGAAGAACATATCTCCCTGAAATTCATTCTTCAGATAAACCGGAATCAGGCCGGTTTCCCAGTCATGACAATGAATAATATCAGGCTGAAAGCCGATCAACGGCAGCATCGAGAGAACTGCCTTGTCAAAAAATACAAATTTTTCAATATCATAACGGATATCTCCGTATGGTGTGGTGCAAGTAAAATATTCTTCATTGTCAATGAAATAATAAGTTACCCCATCCATCTGATATTGTAAAACCCCTACATACTTATCTTGAATTTTGCTACCCGCATTCATATAAAAATGCGTCACATATTCAAATTTGCTGCGATATTTTTCCGGAATACAACTGTAATTCGGAATTACCACCCGCACATCCCAATAGTTGGGATCAAACTCCTTTGGCAGTGCGCCACACACATCTGCCAGACCACCGGTTTTAATAAATGGTACACATTCTGATGCAGCAAATAGAATTTTTTTCATAGATTATGCCTCTTCCATATTATGATATACTTCCTGTACATCATCATCCTCATCCAACAGGTCAATAATTCTTTCAAAGTTCTTGATATCCGTTTCATCGGTAAGTGTTACTGTATTTTGAGGAATCATGGTGACTTCCGCAGATACCATCGGGATATTCTCTTTTTCAAGTGCTTCACGCACGGTTTCAAAATCAGCCGGATCTGTCGTGATTTCATAGCTGTCATCTTCTTCGCTGAAATCTTCTGCTCCGGCATCAAGTGCAAGCATCATAAATTCATCTGCATCGGTTTCATAATCTTCCTTTGCAACAATGATCTGACCCTTTTCGTCAAACATAAATGATACACAGCCCTGTGTACCGATGCTTCCGTGACCTTTTGTAAAGCAGTTACGCACATTAGCGGCAGTACGGTTCTTATTATCGGTCAAGCACTTCACAATAATTGCGGTGCCGCTTGGACCATAACCTTCATAAGTTGCAGACTCATAATTGACTGCTCCGCCTTCACCGGATGCTTTTTTGATACCACGCTCAATGGTATCATTTGGTACGTTGTTTGCTTTTGCTTTTGCAATTACCTGCGCAAGCTTAAAGTTATTGGCCGGATCCGGACCGCCTTCTTTCACAGCAACGGCAATTTCTCTACCGATCATGGTAAAAATTTTGCCTTTTGCTGCATCATTTTTTTCTTTCTTATGTTTAATATTTGCAAATTTTGAATGTCCTGACATGTTCAAATCCTCTTCTTTCTATATTTTCAGCTAAAGAAAATAATAACAAACTTATTGCAAATACGCAAGTTCTGTAAGACCATCCAGCAAATCGGACGCCATCAGTGCATATTTACCGACTTTTTGTGCTGCGACATCACCGGCCTGGCCATGAATTCTGGCGCCTACCGCACTGGCAAGATCATAAGGCATACCCTGTGCAATCAGAGACGCAATGATTCCTGCAAGTACATCGCCGCTGCCCGCGGTCGCCATTCCACTGTTTCCGGTCGTATTAATATAATGATTGCCATATGGAACGGCAGTGATGGAACGCGCCGATTTCAGGTGGCATACCACATTATAGGTATCAGCAAATTCACAGGCCTTTTCACAAAAATGCGATTCAATATAGGATACCGGCATCTGACACAATCTGGACATCTCTCCCAAATGCGGTGTTACAACGACATCCAGATGTGGATTAATCAAATCATCCGTATTTTCGGAAAGCAGATTTAACGCATCTGCATCCATCACAAGCGGTGCGATGACACCGGCTCTGGTCCATTGCAACAACTGCTTCGCCTGCTCACTTTGGCCGATTCCCGGTCCAATTAAAACGGCATCCGCCCATTTCAAATCTTCAAGAAAAACATTCTTATCAATTGTTTTGCCATAGGTATGCAATATTGCTTCCGGAATCAAAGTTTGCAAAGCCATGCGATTCTCCTGCGGCGTACAGATTTTGACCAGTCCGACACCGGTCCTGTATGCTGCCTTTGCAGCAAAATAAGCAGCTCCGGCCATGTCGACGCTTCCTGCAATCACCAGCAGTTTTCCAAAAGTGCCTTTATGTCCGTCCGGAATGCGTTTTGGCAACAACTGTCGAATATCCTCATCTTCCAGATACATTGCACGCGGTTTACGCTCTAAAATACTTTCCTCGGTGATGCCGATTGCCAGACAGTGAATCCGTCCGCAATAATCCGCTCCCGGATACAGATATTGTCCGAGTTTTTCATAAGAAAAGGTATAGGTATCATCCGCATGAAATGCTATGCCAAGAACATGACCATCCTCCGCTGAAATGCCGGAAGGCATATCAATTGCCACCTTTGTCGCATGCATGGCATTCAATTGTTCAATGATTGTATAATAGTTTCCTTCGATATTGCGGGAAAGTCCTGTTCCAAACAAGCCGTCCAGAATCAAATCAAACGATTCGTCCTGCAAATCATCTATTTGACGAACCAGCGGATAATGATAGGCTTGATAGGTTTGCAATTGCTGCTTAAGCAAGCCTTCTTCTTTCTCTGTACAGAGCAATACCGTAGCATTTTTGTTTTTTTGATTCAGCAGTCTTGCGATTGCAACACCATCTCCGCCATTGTTGCCACCGCCACATGCAATCAGTATATTTTTCGATTCCGGATATTGCAAAAGAAGCTCCTGAACAAAAACCAAAGCGGCCTGCTCCATCAGAATCTCTGATGGAACTCCAAAATGCTTTGTTGTATTTTCGTCCAAAAGCTTCATTTCCATTCCGGTCACAAGATATTTCATTCTTTTGCCTCTTCCTCTTCGACTTTGGATTCTTCTTTCAAGTCAAACATGTCTAAGATTTCTGCGCCAAAAATATCATGTAAATAAGAATACATTTCTTTATTGTTGATTTCTCTATTCTGTTTCCGAATAATATTTTTCTTTAAATCAATGCGAATCTGCTGAATCCAGTCATCGATTTCTTTTGCCTCTTTTTGATTTACACGCAGGAAATCATAACAATAGTCCATTGTTTCGAGCATCAATGCATCATTTGTATGCGCAATCTCATTCGGAATCTCAAGTAATTCATCTTCGCATTGTTCAAGGCGATCGTTGATATCATCAATCAGGCGCTTATTGTCCTCCATCTTCTTTTCTCTTGAAGATGCATCCATGGAATTTTCTGCCCCTTCCATATGATCCATGATATCTGACATCAGATTATTTTTTAATTTTTTCAGTTCTTTGAGATCCGTATTTAATTTTCCCTGACGGGCAAGCAATCCGTTCAATTGTGCTTCAAGTTCTTTCACTTGATCCGGTTTCCCATGAATCGCATACAGGCGATGCCATTTCTGATCCAAAACCAGCAATGGAATATGCTTGCCAACCATCACACTTTTGAAAAATTGTTGATCTTTCATGTCATATCCCTTTTCGCTGCAAAAAATCAAAGATATTATTTGTTTTTTACAATATTATATGATAATTGCATCAGACTGTCTGACAAATGTACATTCTCGACTACAACATCTTTTGCATCAATTGACAAATCCACATGTGCAAAATTCCAAATTGCATGAATTCCCAGTGAAACAAGATGATTTGCAATATCATCCGCGCTGGATTTCGGCATCGTCAATGCTGCAATATCAACATCATGTGTCTTTACAAAGTGATCGAGTTCTTTGACATGAAGCACTTCAATCCCTCGAATATTTTTGCCAATCAGCTCCTCTTTGACATCAAACAGGGCGATTGTATGAAAGCCCAGACGGTCAAATTTCATATAATTGGCAAGGGCCTGTCCCAAATTACCGGCTCCGATGATGATAATATTATGATTCTGATCCAATCCCAAAATTTTACCGATTTCCTCATACAGAAAAGAGACATTATATCCATATCCCTGCTGGCCAAATCCCCCGAAATTGTTCAAATCCTGACGAATCTGCGAAGCTGTCACAGACATCCGTTCACTCAACTCTCCGGATGAAATACGCTCTACGCCTTCATCTAGCAATTCACCTAAGTATCTGTAATAACGAGGCATTCTTCGTATTACAGCCTGTGAAATTTCCTTTTCCAAAACGCTATCCTCCAAAATCATATTTATGATTTTTCATATTATCTTTTCAGGATATTATTATAGAAAAACATTCACAGACTGTCAATGTGAAATAATTAACGATAATTTTGCTCCAGTTTCTCTCTGATGGCAAGGATAAAATCACGGCTGTTTAATACGGTCGGATTTTCAATCGTTGTAATCAGTGCAAGATCCTTTGTCATCTTTCCGGATTCGATGGTATCAATACATGCCTGCTCCAAATCATCCGCGAAACGCATCAAATCCGAATTACCGTCGAGTTCGCCGCGTTTGCGAAGTGCTCCTGTCCATGCAAAAATGGTAGCTACGGAGTTGGTTGAAGTTTCTTCACCTTTCAAATGTTTATAATAATGGCGCTGTACCGTACCATGTGCAGCCTCATATTCATAATAGCCGTTCGGTGAAACCAATACCGAAGTCATCATGGCCAGTGAGCCGAATGCCGAGCTGATCATATCGCTCATGACATCGCCGTCATAATTCTTACATGCCCAGATATAGCCGCCTTCGGATTTCATTACACGGGCAACCGCATCATCGATCAGGGTATAAAAGTATGTAATTCCGGCCTTGTCAAAAGCATCCTTATATTCACGATCAAAGATTTCCTGGAAGATATCTTTGAAGGTATGATCATATTTCTTGGAAATGGTGTCCTTGGTTGCAAACCACAGATCCTGCTTGGTATCGAGTGCATATTTGAAGCAGCTGTGTGCAAAACTTTCGATGGAATCGCAGAGATTATGCTGTCCCTGAATCACACCGGCGCCCTTGAACTCATGAATCAGTTCTCTGGTTTCCGTTCCGTCTGCAGCAGTATAAACAAGTTCTGCTTTTCCGGCAGCCGGAATTTTCATCTCAGTTGCCTTATATACATCACCATATGCATGCCTTGCAATGGTAATTGGTTTTTTCCATGTTTTAACATTCGGTTCAATTCCTTTGACGACAATCGGAGCACGGAAAACGGTTCCGTCAAGCATTGCACGGATCGTGCCGTTCGGGCTCTTCCACATTTCTTTTAAATCATATTCTGTCATACGCGCAGCATTCGGTGTAATGGTTGCACATTTTACTGCCACACCGTATTTTTTTGTTGCATTGGCTGAATCTACAGTCACTTGATCATTGGTGCGGTTTCTCTCTTCCAAACCAAGATCATAATATTCTGTCTTTAAATCCACAAACGGAAACAGTAACTCATCCTTGATCATCTGCCAGAGGATTCTGGTCATCTCGTCTCCATCCATCTCAACCAACGGGGTGCTCATTGTAATCTTGTTCATAATTTCTCCTTCACACTCGGCATTTACAGCTTTAGTTCATTAAATTAAAGTATAAAAGCCACATGCGATTTCGTCAAGGAAAAATTTGCTCGGAAATATTAGGAATAATCAGCAATTTATCCAAAGGGTATTCCGCAATCCCCTTTCCGTCAGTGCCAAGATAATACTTTTCTCCCGCAGTTTCAAAAACGATATGGATATCATTTTCCGGATCTATATCAATTTCTTCCGATCCCGGTGGCATTTCCACTTCCGCTACAGGCCTGTTTGGCTGTGCCGACAAATCCGCAACCGACTGATAGATTTTCAGATAGGAGGAAGAATTGCGACCGTAGGAAGTACTCAGATAGACATGACCGAAGGAGTCAAATGCGATTCCCTGCACTTTGGACGGAATTGTATAGCCTCCCATCTTCTTTAATGTATTGCGATTCCCATCATAATAATAGGATACCAGTTTACCGTTCATCAAAATATTATGTGTGGCGACCCAGATTCTGCCATCATAAAAACTGATGCAGGATGGTTTGTTGCTGACCTTATACGAATCTACCACAGCGGAAGCATCAACGACTTCCCCTCTGTTTTTATTTACCATCAAATCGATAAAATCAAGCGAAATCCGCTCGATTGTCATGCGTTTGGAATTGCATACCCAGACATTTAAGCCATCAAAGGCAACGCCTCCGAGATGGCTCTTTGGATCCATCGCAAGCGTCACAAGATAAGAATTGGTTTCGCGGTCAAATACCATCAATTCACCCATTGCATTTTCCTGTGTGGAATAGGCTGTAATCAGAACATATTTTTCCGTAAAACAGAATCCCTGCGGTAATTGATCTGTACTTGAAATCATGCGACTGATAAAATCTTTTTCTTTTGTTGATGGCATACCCGGAATATTTAAATCTTCAAGAAAATAATAATCCATATTCTTTAATGCATAATAATCTGCCGAAGTGGAAAGAAATGAAAGTTTTTCCTCATAAGGATAATGCATTACATTCCCGACATTATCAATATTGGCATCCCATCTGGCATACAATACCAGTGTCATTGCTGAAGAAGTATCCACCCAATGAACTCTGTGCGTATAATGACTGTCCAGATACCAGCCTTTGAAAGCAAATCCGTTTTTGTAAGGTGCACGCAAATAGATTTCCCCTTGATCTGTGGTAAAATCCGATTGATTAAAGGGATTATTGGTACCGCCAAACAGGATATATACAATATGCGTATGTCCCTGATGTCCGTCAGGGAGTACTTCTGCATGTAAAGAACGGGGAGCGATTAAAATCGCTCCCCAGAATATCAGCACAAACAGTATGCATTTTATAATACTACTCTTCTGCATCAACAATCTTGTTTGCCCTTTCCTGAATTTCTTTGTCTGCAACTTCCGGTGGAGCCTGTTCATATCTGGAGAACTCATATGAGAAGGTTCCGCTGCCGCTGGTCATTGACCGAAGCTGCGTATTATAACCATATAATTCAATATATGGAATATCTGCAACGATTTCCTGCGCACCGTTATCGGTTGGATTCATACCCATGACACGTCCGCGTCGCTTATTCAAATCGCCCATGATATCTCCGGTATACTGATCCGGAACGACGACCTTTAATGTCGCAATCGGCTCAAGCAATACAGGTTTCGCTTTCATAAATCCATCTTTAAATGCGCCTTTTGCAGCTACTTTAAATGCCATTTCCGAAGAATCAACCGGATGATAAGAACCATCATAAAGAACTGCCTTCACACCGATGACAGGATATGCGGCAAGCGGTCCGCTTAATACCGCCTCTGCAATGCCTTTCTCTACCGCCGGGAAGAAGTTCTTCGGTACAGCACCGCCGACAACACATTGATCAAATTCATATGCCTCTTCCATATTGCCGGACGGCTCGAATGTCATCTTAACATGACCATACTGTCCATGTCCACCGGATTGTTTCTTGTATTTGTATTCCACATCCGCTTTCTGCTTTATGGTTTCTCGGAATGCCACCTTCGGGCGCTTCAATTCGATATCCACTTTGTACTTGTCAAGCAGGATGGATTTGACAACATCCAGATGCTGATCGCCCATGCCATATAGAAGCGTCTGTCCGTTCTCACTGTCATTTTCATGACGAAGTGTCAGATCCTCCATCATCATCTTTTGGATTGCCTGAGAAATCTTATCCTCATCGCCTTTGTTGACCGCTTTATAGCGCATCGATACATAAGGCTTGGAAAGATTCGTACGCAAATAAGCGACCGGACGCGCTTTTGTGGAAAGCGTATCTGTTGTCAATGTCTTGCTGAGTTTCTGCAATGCGCCGATATCTCCGGCATGCAATTCCGAAACCTCTTCTGCTTTGCCACCGCACATCACATAGATATGGCCAAGCTTTTCTTCCGTATCACGATGATAATTGTAAAGGACATCATCTGTCTTGATGACACCTGAATTCACTTTGATCAGAGAATATTTTCCGATGAACGGATCCACAATGGTCTTAAATACATATGCTGACTTTGGTTTTGAGAAATCATAATTGGCTTCAAAAACTTCATTGGTCTTCGTATCAATTCCCGCACATTCTACTTTTTCCGGAGAAGGGAAATATTTCACGATATCCGCCATCAATGTATACATTCCGCGTGCAAGCGTATTTGAGCCCATCAGAACCGGAACAATCGATCCGTCAAGAACATTCAGGCGCAGTGCGGAACGAATCTCATCATCCGAGAATTCGTCGCCGTTAAAATAGCGGTCCATAAATTCCTCACTGGTCTCAGCCACAGCTTCCAATAAAGCTTCACGACATAATTTCAGATTATCAAGAGAATAGTCCGGAACTTCAAATTTGTCCACGCTTCCGGATGCATTCCATTTCTTTGCTTTTTGCTGGATTACATTTACATATCCGACAAATTCCTGGTTTTCACGAATCGGCAGATGGAATGGAGCAATCTTCTTGCCATACAGGTTCTGCAAATCTTCTACGACCTGTCTGTAGCTTGCATTGTCAATATCCATCTCCGTTACAAAAATCATACGAGGGAGTTTGTATTTATCACATAATTCCCAGGCTTTTTTTGTCCCCGTTTCAATTCCGCTCTTGCCTGAAACAACAATAATGGCAGCATCTGCGACCGAAACCGCTTCTTCCACCTCTCCTACGAAATCAAAATATCCCGGAGTGTCGAGAATATTGATTTTGTACTCTCCCCAAGGAATAGGAAGGACGGAAGCAAAAATAGAAAACTGACGTTTCTGCTCTTCTTTGTCAAAATCGCTGATGGTATTCTTATCAGCAATTGTTCCCATGCGGTTTGTCATTCCTGCCAGATAGGCCATTGCCTCTGCAAGCGATGTCTTGCCGCAGCTTCCGTGTCCCAAGAGTACAACATTACGAATCTTGTCGGTTGTGTAAACATTCATGGTAAAAATCCTCCCGTATAAAATTTTAGTATGGTTATATTCTACTAATTAACGAATGATTTTACAATAGATTTATGCAAATTTACCATATATTCTTTTTGCCGGAAATACTATAAAATAAATTTATTGTAATTTATGAATGTAACAAGTAAAAGGAATACAGAAAAGAATTATGAAACTCGATAAAATTGGATTCATCGGACTCGGTCTGATCGGCGGATCCATCGCCATGAAATTAAAAGAATTGCATCCCAATGCACAGATCATTGCAACCGCTCACAGTCAGTCTACCATAGAGACAGCGCATAAAATGGGGATCATTGAAAATGACAGTCTGCTCTCCATTGATCGGTTTGCATCCTGTGACTTGATTTTTTTATGTGCCCCGGTCGAAAAAAATATTGAATATCTGACAAAGCTCAAACCGGTCATCCAACCGGACTGTATCATCACTGATGTCGGAAGTACCAAAGCAACCATTCATGAAAAAGTAAACGAGCTGGGGTTAAACAGGCAGTTCATCGGCGGACATCCTATGACAGGATCGGAAAAAACAGGAATCGCCTATGCCAATCCGCTCTTTTTGGAAAATGCATATTATATCATTACACCTACCGAGCAGACCGCTCCGGTTCATGTACAGCAATATGTGGAAATGGTACGTTCATTTGGTTCAATTCCACTCGTGCTTGACAGCCAAAAACATGATCGCGCCACTGCGGCAATCAGTCATTTGCCGCACATGATTGCTTTTTCGCTGGCCAATTTTGTGGAGTCCATTGATGACGATGATGAAATTATGCGCACCATTGCTGCAGGCAGTTTTCGTGATATGACCCGCGTCGCCGCTTCAAGTCCGGCCATGTGGGAAAGCATCGCAAGCACCAACCGCAGTCAGATTATTCGTTTAATGGATGAATATATTGCCTTTTTTAATGATTTGAAGGAAAAGATGGTTCATTATGATGCCAAAGAAATCACCGATTATTTTGAAAATGCCAAAAATTATCGTGATTCGCTGAATCTGCCGGGCAAGCCGGGCAAGAGTATGGTCCATGAAATTTTCCTTGACCTGAATGATGAAGCCGGAAAAATTGCCAATATCGCAACCATTCTTGCCTATCATCAGGTCAATATCAAAAATATCGGAATCATTCACAACCGTGAATTCGAAGAAGGTGTTCTGCGCATTGAATTTTACGAAGAACAAGCCAAAGAACGCGCAATCTTATTGCTCAAAGGACATAATTTTGTCATTCATGTCCGCTAATAATCAAACTTAGTACAAATCCTGTTCAAGGCATTCGAAATAATTCTCGAATGTCTTGCGACAGCACATCGGATTTTCAATGATAATCCCATCTATGATCAGCCCCGGCATCGTAAATGCCATTGCCACACGATGATCGTCAAACGTCTGAATCTGCGCCGCATGCGGTTTGGACGGATGAATTGTAATCACGCCATCAGATTCGGCAGCCTCAATTCCCATTTCTTTTAAATTACACAAAATCGCATTGATCCGGTCGCACTCCTGCATCCGAATATGATCGACGCCTTCGATTTGGACATCGGAATCTGCAAATACTGCAATCGCTGCCATGGTTAAAGCCTGATCCGAAAATTCACTGAAATCAAAACTGCCTCCGTGCAACTGTTTGCCCGGAATCAGTTCAATGCCTTCTTCCGTCTCTCTCAACTGACATCCCATTTTCTCTAAAACATGTAAAAAAGCAAGATCTCCCTGCATACTGTCAAAATGTACATTTGCCACTATGCTCTTTTGTCCGAGAATCGCTCCCATCGCATAAAAATAGCATGCTGCCGACACATCCGGCTCAATGATATAATCGCCGGTATGAAAATCCGCAATCATTTTTTCGGTAATTTCGACATATTTCATACCATGCGTTCCGGTAATATGGATTTCAAAGGCTGGCGGCAAAAGCGGTTTTGCAATCAAAAGAGCACTCAAAAACTGGCTGCTCTTGTCTATGCAGACCGTCGTGCTGTTTGTACGCAGACGCCCCATCCCGATTGTAAACGGAAAATGATACGGTTCCTGCTCATATTCGATTCGGACGCCGATTTCTTCGAGTGCACCAAGCAGTTCTTTCATCGGGCGTTTTTGCATCTGTTCGGAACAGGTCATGCGATATCGACCGATTGACAGCCCCAGAAAAGCAGTCAGAAAGCGTGCTGCAGTTCCGGCACTACCGACATATACCTCTGCACATTCCTTTGGAATACGACCGCCAAGTCCGGTGATTGTCACACATGCATTTGTTTCATCAATATCCACTTCAAAACCCAAATCCAGCAGAGCCTGCATGAACACACGCGAATCATCGGAAAACAGAACAGAATGCAGACAGGTTTTCCCGTCCGCCATCGCAGCCAGAAGCAAGGCACGATTAGTAATGCTCTTCGATCCCGGCACCTGTGCATGAATTTCATGTGGGTTTGTAACCGGTCTGACCGGATAAAGTTCGAGTTGATTTGCTTTCATAAAATTCTCCTCATCGTAAGAAAAAAGGCCCGCAAACTGCAGGCCTTTGAAAAACATGTTCTAAATTTTATAAATCATTGAAAATCTGATAAATATCAATCTTTAATGCATCCGTATCTGTCATGCCGATAAAGATGGCACCATAATGATATTCACCGTCTCTTTCTTCTCCACGAACGATCTCAATTACCGCATCGACAACTTCTTTTGTCCAAATCTGAATCTTGGTATCATAATAAGTGCCGACTTCAAGCTTCTGATTCGCACGGAATCCAAGACCGCTGCGGGAAATATCTGTGACATTCACATGCACATACTTTAATGTAGTAACCCCATCCTCATCCAATCTTTCCAATTGAACTGAGACATCCAAGTCTAAGCGTTTGTGCTTTCTTTTTTCTTCCATTGTAAAAATCTCCTGTCCTGTGATATAACAACCCGATTTAACTAATATCATCATATTACAAGGAGCATATTTTTACAAGTTTATTTTTCGTCATCCGTGATAAACATGGCATCTCCGAAACTGAAGAAACGATAGCGTTCTTTCACCGCCTCTTCGTAGGCAGCCAATACATGTTCTCTTCCCGCAAGTGCTGAAACAAGCATGACTAACGTAGACTCCGGCAAATGGAAATTGGTGATCAGGCAGTCAATCACCTTAAACTGATAACCCGGATAGATAAAAATCTGGGTCCATCCGCTGGTTGCCTTCAGGAAACCATTTTCATCCGCGGCAGATTCCAATGTTCGGGTGCTTGTGGTTCCAACAGAAATGACACGGTGTCCGTTTGCCTTGGTCTGGTTGATCAAATCCGCGGCCTCTTGCGTGATCTGATAATATTCCGAATGCATATGGTGGTCGAGTACATTCTCCACCTTTACCGGTCTGAATGTACCCAATCCTACATGCAAAGTAACCTCAGCAATCAAAACCCCTTTGTCTTTTACTTTCTGCAGCAGTTCTTTTGTAAAATGAAGTCCGGCCGTCGGTGCGGCAGCTGAGCCGTCATATTTCGCATAAACGGTCTGATAACGATTTTTATCTTTGAGTTCATGCGTGATATATGGCGGAAGCGGCATCTGGCCAAGCTGGTCGAGAATTTCCTCAAAAATGCCTTCATAAGTAAAATGAATTTCACGATTTCCTTCTTCAAGCACATCGGTAATCTCACCGTGCAGCAGTCCGTCACCAAAAATCACCTTGGCGCCCGGCTTTAATTTTTTGCCCGGACGGACAAGACATTCCCAGTTGTCGTTCTCTTTGCGCTTCAGCAACAGAACCTCAACATGAGCTCCTGTTTCTTCTTTTACGCCAAAAAGACGGGCCGGAATGACTTTTGTATTATTTAAAACCAGACAGTCACCCGGATTTAAATAATCAATGATATCCGAAAAAATCTTATGTGTTACCGCACCTGTTGTCCGGTTTAATACCATCAGTCTTGAAGAGCTTCTGTCCTCAAGCGGATCCTGCGCAATCAGTTCCTGTGGTAAATCATAATAAAAATCTTTTACATCCATTTTTTTGCCTGCTATTACGCTCTGAGTGTTGCCCCGAGATTTTCTTTTAAGTCATTTAAGATGGTCTCAACAAAGCCTTCCACCTTTTTGCCTTTCAATTTTTCATCTCTCGGAGTAAATACAACCGAAAATGCCATACTCTTCTTGTCATCCGGAAGCTGACTTCCTTCATAAACATCGAACAGTGTAACAGAGGTGACATAATCGCATGCAGCATAGATTCGTTTTTCTACTTCTGCACAGGTTGTATTCTTATCTACAACAAAAGCGAAATCTCTCTTTTCTTCATCAAATTTTGAAATTGGTACAAATACCTGTGGCTTACCATAATACTTCGAAAGAACACGAAGGTCAAGTTCCATCACAAAAGAATCCACGGTCATATTCAGCTCATCGGCCACTTCGTAGGATACTTTTCCGACATAACCAACCGTTTCCCCATCGCAGGAAACAATTGCTGTCTGATATGGATGAAGGAATGTCTTTGTGCCTGCTTCATAATCAAATTTCACACCAAGTGTATCGGCAACTACATCACCAAGTCCCTTGATGGTAAAGAAATTCTCTTCTTTTCCAAACACACCGATGCAGATAGTTTCTCTCTCATCCGGATATTCGGTCAACGGAAGAGACTTTGGAATGAAGATATTGCCAAGTTCAAAAATGCGTCCTTCCGTGATTCCTTTTTTCTGGTTTCCAGCCATTGCACGGAGCATTTCCGGTGCCAGTGTGGTTCTCATCAAAGACAAATCAATATTGATTGGATTGATCAGCTGAATCGCATTGCGCTCTTTCGCATTCTCCGGCAAACGAAGGAGATCCAGGTCACTTGGGGAGAAGAAAGAATAATGCATACCTTCATAAGCACCTGCAGCACAGAGTGCACGTTTGATCTTTAATTCACTCTTCTGACGCAGATTCAATCCACCCATGGTTACCTGCGCGGTAGGCATGAAAGTAGATTTGACATGATCATATCCATACATACGGATTACTTCTTCCGCAACATCCGGATAATCTTCCATATCTTCACGATATGCCGGGATCTGTAAAGTCAGTTCATCGCCGTTGATTACCGGAGCCATATTCAGGTTGGTAAGAATTCGGACAATATCCTCATTCGGTACGGTAATTCCCAATACGCCATTGACTTTATTAATCGACACTTTCATCTCGGTCGGCTCAACGGAGTTGCCGGTATTCTGTTCAAAATGGGAAGCCGAAACGGTTCCGCAGCCCAGCTCTTCGATCAAATGAAGCGCACGCTTCATCGCCATCACGGTTGTATATTCGTAAACGCCCTTTGCATATAAAGCGCTGGAATCCGATGCCTGTCCAAGGGCACGGGATGACTTGCGGATATTGTCTCTGGCAAATTTTGCAGCCTCAAACATTACCTCAGTCGTATCATCTTTGATTTCGGAATTTAAGCCACCCATGATTCCGGCCAAAGCAACAGGCTTTTTGCCGTCGCAGATAATCAGATTCTGATCATTTAATTCAAATTCCTTCTCGTCGAGTGTCACGATTTTCTCGCCTTCTTTTGCACGGCGAACACAAATTTGATTGCCTTCGATAAAGCGATAATCAAACGCATGCATCGGCTGACCAAATTCTTTTAATACATAATTGGTGATATCGACAATATTGGAAATCGAAGAAATTCCGGTCAGTGCCAGACGACGTCTCATCCATGCCGGTGAAGGTCCAATCTTGACATCATATACATAATGTGCCGAATAACGCGGACACAAATCCGTCGCTTCTACCGATACCGAAAAATCATCTTTCATTGTATCCTTCGGTGTAAAATCCAAAGAAGGTGCTTTTAATTCCTTGCACAATACGGCAGCAACTTCTCTTGCGATACCGTAAATGCTCTGGCAATCCGGACGGTTTGCCGTAATTGCAATATCATAAATCTGATCATCCAGACCAAGAATCGGCTTCACATCCGCTCCGATCGGTGCGTCCTCAGGCAATACCAAAAGACCGTTGTATCCTGCTCCCGGGTAAAGATCCTCATTTAAGCCAAGTTCTACTCCGGAACAAAGCATTCCGAAAGAATCATAGCCGCGCAATTTGCCCTGTCCGATTTCCATCACGCCTTCGATGGTTACATGATCTTTTGCTGTCGCATAAACCGTTGCTCCGATTAATGCAAGCGGATATTTGCCGCCGGCTTTCACGTTATCTGCGCCGCAGCAAATCTGGAGGATTCCTGCTTCTCCCGCATCCACTTTGCACAAATGCAAATGGGTATCCGGAATCGGTTCACACTCCTTGACATAACCTACTACGACCTTTGAGATATCTTTGCCGACTTCATATCGCTCTTCTACCTCAAATCCGCATGAAAATAATTTATCTTCCAACTCCTGTGGAGTGACATCAATATCTACATATTCTTTTAACCAGCTCAGTGGTGCTAACATAATGGTATCTCCTTTCCCAATTTCTAGTCGTCAATCTGCTTTAATACACGCATATCGGATTCAAATAACAATTTGATATTATTGATTCCGTACTTGAGCATTGCAATACGCTCAACGCCGATACCAAATGCAAATCCACTGTAGATGTCCGTATCAATGCCGCAGCCTTCCAGTACCTTTTTGTTGACTACACCGGCTCCGAGCACTTCAATCCATCCTGTTCCCTTGCAGAGTTTGCAGCCTTTTCCGCCGCACTGGAAGCAGCTGACATCAACTTCTACGGATGGCTCGGTAAACGGGAAATAAGAAGGTCTCAAACGTGTTGTAGTACCTTTTCCGAATACTTCCTGTACGAATTCATCCAGCATACCCTTCAAATCGCAAAGTGTGATACCTTTGTCCACGACCAGTCCCTCCATCTGAGAGAACATTGGTGAATGGGTTGCATCATCATCGGAACGGAATACCTTTCCCGGAGAAATGATTTTAATCGGTGGCTTCTGATTTTCCATAACATGAATCTGACCAGCAGAAGTCTGTGTACGAAGCAAAAACTCCGGAGACAGATAGAATGTATCCTGCATATCACGCGCCGGATGATCCTGCGGAGTATTTAAAGCAGTGAAATTATAATAATCCGTCTCGATTTCCGTTCCTTCATATACTTCAAATCCCATTGAGCCGAAAATATCGGTCAACTGATTTTTCACCTGTGTGATTGGATGCAAATTGCCATGCGTATGCTTGGAAGAAGGCATTGTAACATCGATTTTCTCTGATTCATAACGCTTTTTAAGTGCTTCCTCTTCGAATTTTACCTTTTTTTCTTCAAGCAATGCTTCAATGGCTTCTCTTGTCTCATTGACAAGCTGTCCCACTTTCGGTCTGTCTTCCGGGGCCACATCTTTCATGCCCTTTAATACAGCAGTCAATTCACCGGTTTTGCCGAGTACAGCCATACGAACATCATTTAATTTTTCCAGTCCGTCTGTTGCTTCAATTGCTGCAATTGCTTTTTCTTTAATCTGTTGCAGTTTCTCTTTCATTGTCTTTCTCCTCTTTTTTCTGAAAATAAAAAAAGCTCCGTCACCTTATCTGCATAATAAGGGACGAAACTGTCTGTTCCGCGATACCACCCTGATTCCCGTATTCATGGAATACGGACACTCGGTTTTGCTTAACGCGCATCATACGGCATGGACTAATCTTTTGTTCACCCATGCAGCTCCTGTGCGAAATTCAATGTTCATCCTGAATAAGAAAATTTACAGCCGGTGATTTTCTCTCTCTGGAAGCGGTGTTGATCATCTACTGAACACATTCATTGCCTTTATATTTATGAAACTTTTGCTATAATACCACAGCAAGTAAAAAAAGTCAAAAAATCCCGGAAGTGCCGGTTCTCGCGATTTAGACTCCTAGCGCATAGCCAGGTGGGTAACCGCAACTTACACCTCTGCCGTCCCCTAGCCTGTCGTACGGTGGCTGACGGCTCCGACAAGTCGGCATGGCCAGCCCAGGGGGGCATGACATTAATGAAGCAATTTAAGAATCCCATGAAAAGTAGATGTAGGTTCTAAATAGCAAGAGTTATCGTGCACTCCAGGTACCTTTATTATACCTTTCATCCAACTTTTCTTCAAGACCTTTGACAACGACACTTCCTGTTTTTGTGATTACATATCCTTGAAATATTTCTTTAACGCACGTCGATACTGGAAAATGAACAAAAAAAATACAATTAAAAACAGTCCCAGTGTCGGATAATTTGCCCATGATATCACCTTAAAATAATCCAAAAGGAAACCGGCAATACCAGCTATCAGCGATGCGATGGAAAAGACAATCATCCACGGATAAATTGCATCGATAAATGCTTTCTCGTCCACACAATTTTTAATCAGTTCCTCTCCCATAACTGATTTATGAATTTTTCCGCTCTTTTTCATTCCGATTCCAACCACCAAAAGATAGATTGCGGCAGCCAAAATACAGAAATCAATAATATAAATTGAATTCATAAAAGCACCTCCATATATTATTACTTATCATACTATATTTTTAATTTCTTGTCATTGCAAATCCGACAAAAATCGTTGAAATCAAATAGTGTTTCATGTAAAATATGAATATAAATGAACGAGGTAAATCATATGGATATTAATACTTGCAAAATTTTAATTACAGATGATTCCATTTTAGCACGCAAACAATTAAAAGATATTATTCTTACCATCGGCAATCCTACTTTTATTGAAGCGGTTGACGGGGCTGATTGCGTGGAAAAGTATCGCAAGCATCGTCCGGACATTGTGTTCCTTGACATTGTTATGCCAAAAATGACCGGGAATGCTGCAATTGAGGAAATCATGAAAATCAATCCGGATGCTTTTATTATTATCTGCTCTTCCATCGGCACCAAATCTCAATTAAAGAGTGCACTTGAAGCCGGTGCAAAAGAATTTATCCAAAAGCCAATCGAAAAGGATCAAGTAATTGAGACCATTACGAAGCGTATAAAAGGGAGATAATATATGTATACTCAATTTTTTGGCAACTATCTCTTGGCACATAATTATGTTACGCAAGAGCAACTTTTTGATGCCATGAAACGAGAGTCCGATGCCCGCATGCGACTTGGTACGCTTGCAATCAGCAAAGGATATATGACCGCTCAGGAAGTTGAAGAAGTCATCATTGCACAAACTCATTTAGGTCGCAAATTCGGCGAAATTGCTGTTGAAAACGGTTTTCTTACAGAAGAACAGGTCATGACGCTCTTGCGCGAACAAAGTCCTGATTTTTTACTTCTGGGACAGATTCTGGTGGACGATGGCATTCTTTCGCATGCAGATCTGGAAAATATCATTGCAGATTATCGTTCCGAAAATGAAATCATCGATTTGGAAATTAATTCCGACAATCATGAAGTCATCACGCATCTGATTGACAATCTTTTTTGCAGTGAACCGAACATCACATCTGAGAGCAAAAATTATTTTGAATTATTATTTAATGATTTTATCCGCTTCGTCGGTGAAGATTTCACCCCATTACCTGCGGAATCAATCACAGCTTTCCCGGTTGATTATTGCATTACGCAATCAATTGAAGGGGATTATCAAATTCGCTCATTCCTTTCAATGGACGAAGAAACTGCAATTGCATTTGCTTCGCGCTATGTGGGCGACAGTTTCATGGAATATGACGAATATGTACAAGCCTCTTTGGAGGATTTCCTGAATCTACATAATGGATTATTCATTGTCAATGCATCCAATTTTGCTTCTGTGGAATTGTCCATTACGCCACCGGAAATCATCAAAGATCCGATTATTGACTTCAAACATTCAGCATATCATTTCCAGGTATTATATTCCTTTGGAATTGTTCATTTTATCATCGAATTATTATCACATTAAAAAATGCCCTGCATTTGCAGGGCATTTTCTGTATTATTCATTAATTCCAAGGAATTTCTTAACCACCTTCGGCATCTCTTCCACTTCACATACAATATCATGTACAACCGGTGCGGTACGAATCTCCTCGATTGCATTCGGAATTGCAACATTTCCAATTTTGCTCAATTCATCAACCAGTTCAAAATCGCTCATCGATGCATATTTTTCGCTGTCGATTGCGTCCATTACGCTTCTTGTAAATTTAAACGGGCTGGCCGTCGAAGCAATCACAGTCACAGTCTTATCATCGGTATCCTTGCGATATTTACGATATACACTGCTTGCTACAGCGGTATGGGTATCAAGGATATATCCGGTTTTCTCATATACATCCCTGATTTCCTGCTTTGTGCCGGCTTCATCCGTATAATTTCCGTAGAAGTCCTTCAGCTGTGCTTTCATTTCATCGGTAATCTGATATTTTCCGTTTTCTGAAAGCGATTTCATAAATTCTGCATTTGCTGCGGTATCATTGCCGCAAATACGATAAATCAGACGCTCCAGATTTGAGCTGATCAAAATATCCATGGATGGAGAATTGGTTAAAATGAAATCACGGTTGCGGTCATAACATCCGCTCTCAAAGAAGTCATACAATACCTTATTCTCGTTTGATGCACAGATCAATTTAGCAATCGGCACACCCATATTTTTTGCGTAAAAAGCAGCCAGAATATTACCAAAGTTTCCTGTCGGAACCACAACATTGATTGGCTCATCTTTCTGAATCTTGCCATTTTCAAATAATTTGGCATAAGCATATACATAATAAACCACCTGTGGTACAAGACGGCCGATATTAATCGAATTTGCGGAGGAGAACTGGAATCCTGCGGCATCCAGCTGTTCTTTGAGCTGTGCGTCATTAAACATCTGCTTCACGCCGGTTTGCGCCTGATCGAAATTACCTTCAATTCCGACTACGCAAGTGTTGGCTCCCTTCTGGGTTACCATCTGCTTTTCCTGAATCGGGCTGACACCATGTTTTGGATAAAATACTACGATTCTGGTTCCTTCCACGTCTGCAAAACCAGCAAGCGCTGCTTTTCCCGTATCTCCGGAAGTGGCTGTAAGAATCACAATATCATTCTTAATCTGATTTTTCCGTGCAGAAGTAATCATCAGATGCGGAAGAATCGATAAAGCCATATCCTTAAATGCGATGGTTGCACCATGGAATAATTCCAGATAATAAGCATCATCCGCGTAAACCAAAGGTGCGATTTCTTCGGTGTCGAATTTTTGGTCATATGCTTTTGCAATACAATTTTTCAATTCTTCTTCCGTAAAGTCCGAAAGGAATAATTTCATCACCTCATATGCTGTCTCCTGATAAGAAAGCTTGGCGAGTTCTTCCATACTTTTTTCCAAAGCCGGAATATGGTCAGGGACAAATAAACCGCCATCTTCAGCCAATCCCTGAAGGATTGCCTGTGAAGCAGTCAGTTTCTTGCTGTCAGATCTAGTACTTGAATATAATACGCTCATCAGATTACCTACCTTTCTATCTCTGAAATATATTATCGGAATCGTTTTGCACTGTCAATCAAAAAGCAAGAATGATATACTATATTAAGAAATTTGTTTAAGGAGTCTTCAATGTTACCCGGAGTATATAAAGCATACAGAAAAGACGGTACGCTCTATTACCGAGCAAGCATCACCTATCAAAACAAACATATCAGTCTTGGCAGTTACGAAACCGAGGCTGAGGCAAGTCATGCCTATCATCATGCAGATCAATTGTTAAAAAGTGACTTATCTATCGAAAACGCATTTTTTATGACGCGCTATCTTCCATTTGAAAAAATCGTAAGTTTATGTAATTTCCGCGACAATCATATGTATGTCGCCACGCCTGTCTATCTCAGGCGCAATTATTTCAGTTATTATCTGTCGATTCAAAAAGAATTGAAATTCGACATTGATGATTTGTTTTATTATTCCAACAAAACCATTATGCAACGCAAAGGACATCTGTTTGTCAACGATTACGGTATGCAAATCACCATTTTAAGCCGCTATGGGATCAAACCACATGCCGTACTCGGACGCGATTATGATTTTGCCAACGGGGACGATACGGATTTGCGCTATTCCAATGTCATTGTCATCAATCCGTATTTTGGCGTCACACGCCAGGGAGAAGGTCCGAATTACAAATATAAAACCGTATTGCATATCAAAGGCAATCATGTCGTTGGGATCTACTCCTCACAGGAAAAAGCCGCCATCGCTTACAACAAAGCCATTGATTTGGCCAAGGATGCCGGCATTACCAAAGACTACCCGAAAAACTATATCGAAAGCTATTCAGGCGAAGCATATCAAAAAGTATATGACTCCATCAAGCTTCGCCCGAAATTTCTGTCTTATCTGCAATCAATTATTTCTGATTGATATAATTGACCAAACCCTCACAATCAATGATTTTCTGCATAAATTCAGGGAAAGCCTGTCCCTGATAGGTTTCATTGGTTGTGATATTGGTAATCACACCGGTGTCAAAATTGACTGTCACCTCATCTCCCGCCGAAATATTTGCAGCTGCCTCAGGGCATTCGATAATCGGCAGTCCGATATTGATGGCATTCCGGTAAAAAATACGGGCAAATGTATCTGCAATTACACAGGAAACACCGGAAGCTTTGATTGAAATCGGTGCATGTTCACGCGAAGAACCGCATCCGAAATTCTTGGTTGCCACAATAATGTCTCCCGCCTGTACGCGATTGACAAAATCAGGGTCAATATCTTCCATACAATGGGTTGCCAGTTCCTTCGGATCTGAAGAATTCAAATATCTGGCAGGAATAATTACATCCGTATCCACATTGTCTCCATATTTAAACACATGACCATGTGCGTCTTTCATTGTCATATCCTCCTTATGAAATAGAATGATTCGTATGATTATAATTCATCCGGTCCGGAAATTTTGCCGGTAATCGCACTGGCCGCTGCCACTGCAGGGCTTGCAAGATATACCTCTGAATCAACATGTCCCATACGGCCGACAAAATTACGGTTGGTCGTGGAAACACAGCGTTCGTTTTCTGCCAGTACTCCCATATATCCACCCAGGCAAGGACCGCAAGTCGGTGTACTCACAATCGCACCGGCTTCAATGAAATCTTTCAGCAATCCCTCTTCCATCGCCTGCAGATAAATCTTTTGTGTTGCAGGAATCACGATCGTACGAACATTTTTTGCCACTTTTTTGCCGCGCAAAATATCCGCTGCGATTCTCAAATCATCCATTCTTCCATTGGTACATGAACCAATGACAACCTGATCAATGGTAACATCGCCCACCTCATCAATGGTACGGGTATTTTCAGGAAGATGCGGGAAAGCCACCGTCGGTTTCAGCTGTGACAGATCGATGACATATTCTTCATCATATTCTGCATCTTCATCCGCCTCATATTCCACAAACGGTCTCTTGGAATGCTCTTTCATATATTCTCTGGTCAGATCGTCCACCGGGAAAATTCCATTCTTTCCACCGGCTTCAATTGCCATATTTGCAATTGTAAAACGATCATCCATCGAAAGATACGCAATGCCGTCTCCGACAAATTCCATGGAGCGATACAATGCACCGTCCACGCCAATCATTCCGATAATATGTAAAATAATATCTTTTCCGCTGACCCACTTGGCAGGCTTATTTTTGAGTACAAATTTAATTGCACTCGGAACCTTAAACCACGCCTGACCTGTTGCCATTCCTGCAGCCATATCCGTACTTCCGACACCGGTCGAGAACGCGCCGAGTGCGCCATAGGTACAGGTATGCGAATCCGCACCGATAATCACATCACCGGCGACAGTCAGTCCCTGTTCCGGCAATAATGCGTGTTCAATTCCCATTTGTCCGACATCAAAATAATTTGTGATTTCATTCTTGCAGGCAAACTCGCGCACGCATTTGCAATGCTGCGCAGACTTAATATCTTTATTCGGTGCAAAATGATCCATTACAAGTGCGATTTTATCCTTGTGGAACACCCCTTCGACTTTCATTTTTTCAATTTCATGAATTGCAACCGGAGAAGTAATATCATTTCCCAAAACCAAATCAAGGTCTGCCATAATCAGTTGTCCTGCTTTTACACTTTCGAGTCCTGCATGTGCAGCCAGAATCTTCTGGGTCATTGTCATTCCCATTATTTGTTCCTCCTAGTAATATTAATGTAAATTAAAAGATGATAGATTTAGACAAATTCATGTTATCACATGTCATTTCATAAAAACAATACATAATAAACATATTTATCATAACATAATATTATGTTATAATATCAAAAAAACGGAGGTGGAATATGACACAAAATTTATCATCCTATTATATTTTTTATACCGTTGCCAAAGCAGGAAATATTTCCCGTGCTGCCAAAGAGCTTTTTATCAGTCAACCGGCAATTTCCAAATCCATCCAAAAACTCGAGGACTCCTTAAACTGCAAATTGTTTACCAGAAGTTCCCGCGGTGTATTGCTGACCTATGAAGGCCAGATTTTATATGATCATGTGCGTTCCGCTTTCACTTCACTCAATGAGGGCGAATTAAAATTGCGTGAATCCATTGATCTCGGGCTCGGAAAAATCAAGATTGGTGTCAGCTCCACTCTCTGCAAATATATCCTGTTGCCTTATCTCGAGGAATTCGTGCATGAGAATCCGCATATCAATATTTCCATCCAGTGTCAGTCAACCAATGAGACTTTAAAATTGCTTGATGAAAGTCAAATTGATATCGGACTGATCGGCAAGCCGTCTGCCAATCGCAATCTGATTTTTGATTCCATCGAGGAAATCGAAGATATCTTTGTGGCAAACGGTGATTATTTAAAAAATTTAAAGATGCGTAATATTAATGATGACGAAATCTTAAGTCATGCGAATCTGATTTTGCTTGATTCAAACAATATGACCCGCCAGTATATCGATAATTATTTAAAAGAACAGGATATCGAAGTATCGGAATCCATCGAAATTTCAAGTCTGGATCTGGTCATTGAATTTGCAAAAATCGGACTCGGTGTCTCCGCAGTCATCAAACAGTTTGTCGCCGATGAATTAAAGGATCATTCTTTGGTCGAGATCCCGCTTGCTGCCCCGATGTACAAACGCGAAGTCGGCTTTGCATACAAGCCGACCAAAACACCAACCAAAGCGCTCTCCAGCTTTATTCGGTTTTATAAAGAAAAAGGAATTTTAAAATGAAAGAACAGTTACATACCATCCCAATCAATGATGCCATGGCCAATGCCGGCGAATGCCCGTTTTGCTATATGGAGCGCAAAACGGAAGAACATGCAATGGATTTTGTTCTCGGTCACGGCGCCTCATATATGGAGGCAGACGTCCGCGATATGACCGACAGGGAAGGCTTTTGCCGGAGCCATTTCAAGAAAATGTATGACTACGGGAATGCGCTTGGCAATGCCTGGATTCTAAAGACCATGTATTTACGTCGCATGGAAGAATTTGAAAAAACCATGAAGCATTTCAAACCGGCTTCAGGCTCAACCAAAGGCTTATTCAAAAAGAATAAAGAATTATCCACTGACAATGCAATCATTGACTGGATTACACATACGGAGGAATCCTGCTTCATCTGCAAAATGGTCGACCGGACATTCGATGCATATATGAAAACCTTTTTTGCCATGTATCAGAAAGATGCTGATTTCCGCACCCTGGTAGGACAGACAAAGGGCTTCTGTTTAAGCCACTTTAAAACGCTTCTGGCTTATGCGGATATTCACTTGAATGAGAAACAAAAACAGGAATTCTACGATATGATTCTGCCGCTTGAGCAGGACAATCTCAAGCGTGTCTATGAAGATATCGCCTGGTTCATCGAAAAATTTGATTATCAGAACAAAGATGCGGACTGGAAAACTTCCAAAGATGCCGTACAAAGAGGTATGCAAAAGTTAAAAGGGTCAGATCCTTCTCTTGCTCCTCATGTCATCAAAAAATAAGCAAAAAGAGCGGTTGTGCAACCGCTCTTTTTTATTTGCTTTTCTTTTATTTTGCAACAATATTTACAATCTTGCCCGGTACATAAATCTCTTTGATAATATTTCCGGTGAGTTTGTCTTTCAATGCTTCTTTTGCAACAGCAAGAACATCATCTTTCTGTGCATCCTTTGCAATGGAAATGGTTGCACGGACTTTTCCGTTTACCTGTACGGCAATTTCAACCGTATCATCCACCAAAGCGGAAGCATCATATGTCGGCCATGACTCATATGCAATGGTCTCATTGTGTCCCATAATCTGCCAGATTTCTTCTCCGACATGCGGGCATACGCAAGAAAGCATTTTAATCAGGCCTTCTGCATACGCTCTTGGGCATTTGCCGACTTTATAAACTTCATTGACAAAAATCATCATCTGACTGATTGCGGTATTGTAACCAAGGGATTCAAAATCATCCGTTACTTTTTTAACAGTCTGATTGTAAATCTTGGTCAAAGCTCCGTCATCGGTATCGGTCAGATTCTCTGCAACCGTAAAGAAATTCCAAACACGGGTAATAAAACGCTTTGCGCCCTGTACATTATTGTCATTCCATGGTTTAGAAACCTCAAGTGGTCCCATAAACATCTCATAAAGACGAAGGGTATCTGCACCGTATTCTTCGACTACATCACTTGGATTGACAACAAATTCCGGGAATCTCTTACCCATTTTAATACCGTTGGATCCAAGAATCATACCCTGGTGAACCAGTTTTTTGAATGGTTCTTTGACAGGAGAAAGGCCATTGTCATACAGGAATCTGTTCCAGATTCTTGCATACATCAAATGTCCGACAGCATGCTCCGGTCCTCCGACATAGAGATCTACCGGAAGCCAGTGCTTCAACAATTCCTGATTTGCGAATTCGTTTTCATTATTCGGATCGATATAGCGCATGTAATACCATGATGATCCGGCAGAACCAGGCATGGTTGACGTTTCACGAATACCGTCTACACCATTCTGATGATACTCTTTCCACTCAGTCGCATTCTCAAGCGGTGCTTTTCCGTTCTTTCCCTTATAATCTTCGAGTTCCGGAAGAATCAACGGAAGCTCCTCATCCGGAAGGAAATAGATGGAGCCGTCTTCCTTATATACGCAAGGAACCGGTTCTCCCCAATATCTCTGACGCGCAAAAATCCACTCACGGAATTTATAATTTACTTTTCTTCTGGCAACGCCCTGTTTCTCAAGCTTGACGGTGATGGCTTCTTTTGCCTCTTCTACCGTAAGTCCGCTAAATTCCTCGGAATTGATCAGTTTGCAACCTTTTCCGAGATAATCCTGCTTTTCAAATGCACATTCAGAGACATCTCTTCCGTCGATTACCTGAATCATGTCAATCTTGTGTGCGATTGCATATTCAAAGTCACGCTGATCATGACTTGGTACAGCCATAACCGCACCTGTTCCGTAACTTGCAAGTACGAAATCACCGATGAATACCGGCACTTCCTTACCGTTGACCGGATTGATGGCATAAATGCCCTTCAGGCAGCAGCCTGATTTGGTCTTATTCAATTCTGTACGGTCCATATCACTCTTCTTTAAAGTCTCATTGATATAAGCCTGTACTTCCTCTTTGTTCTCGACGCGATCCATCAGACTCTGAACAATTTCTCCATCCGGAGCAAGAACCATAAAGGTAATACCGTAAATGGTCTCGATACAGGTGGTAAAGATAGAGAACTTTCCTCCACCGACAATATCAAAATCCACTTCCACACCGGTGCTCTTGCCAATCCAGTTGCGCTGCATCTCCTTGGTTGATTCCGGCCAGTCGATTTCATTTAATCCTTCGAGCAGTTTCTCTGCAAAAGCAGGCTGGTCAATTACCCACTGCTTCATATTCTTGCGTACAACAGGATATCCTCCGCGCTCAGACTTACCGTCAATGACTTCGTCATTGGACAATACGGTTCCAAGTTCCTCACACCAGTTTACCGGCATGTCAATGTGCTTTGCATAGCCTGCCTCATATAATTTCTTGAAAATCCACTGTGTCCATTTATAAAAGCTCGGATCACTGGTGGCAATCATCTTTGACCAGTCATAATCAAAGCCAAGCTCTTTTAACTGTTTTGAGAAAGTCTTGATATTTTCCTGTGTAAAACCGTTTGGGTGATTTCCGGTGGTAACGGCATACTGCTCAGCCGGAAGACCGAATGAATCATATCCCATCGGATGAAGGACATTATATCCCTGCATTCTCTTCATTCTTGACATAATATCAGTTGCTGTATATCCTTCCGGATGACCGGCATGAAGACCGACACCGGATGGGTATGGGAACATATCAAGCGCATAATATTTTGGCTTTGAGAAATCCCAGACATCTGTCTTGAATGTCTCATGTTCCTCCCAATATTTCTGCCATTTCTGTTCAATTGCTTTGTGATTATAAACTTCTGCCATATTGGTTCCTCTTTATTCCAATTTCTATTTTTTTAATACACTAAAAACCATTTAACCACATTCGGTTAAAAAATACAAGCAAATAGGGGCATCTTGCGATGCCCCTTTCATTCGATAAGGATTAGTTGTTGATGAATTTATCCTCTTCGTTGTTCCAGCTGTAAAGCTTACGAACTTCCTCACCAACCTTCTCTGATGGATGCTCAGCTGCAAGCTTTCTCATAGCCTTGAAGTGTACCTGACGGCCTGCCGGGCTCATGTCAAGCAAGAACTGCTTTGCGAAAGAACCATCCTGAATGTCAGCAAGGATCTGCTTCATAGCCTTCTTTGTATCCTCAGTGATGATCTTAGGACCGGTAACATAATCACCGTATTCAGCAGTATTGGAAATAGAATATCTCATTCCTGCGAATCCTGACTGATAGATCAAATCTACGATTAACTTCATCTCGTGGATGCACTCAAAGTAAGCATTTCTTGGATCATATCCTGCTTCACAAAGAGTTTCGAATCCAGCCTGCATCAATGCGCAAACACCGCCGCAAAGAACAGCCTGCTCACCAAAGAGGTCAGTCTCTGTCTCTGTACGGAAGGTTGTCTCAAGAACTCCAGCTCTTGCTCCACCGATTGCAAGTGCATAAGCAAGTGCAAGATCAAGTGCTTTTCCTGTCGCATCCTGTTCAACAGCTACCAGACAAGGAACGCCCTTTCCTGCCTGATATTCGGAACGAACGGTATGTCCAGGTCCCTTTGGTGCAATCATAGTAACATCAACATCCTTCGGAGGAGTGATGCAACCGAAATGAATATTAAATCCATGTGCAAACATCAACATATTTCCCGGCTCAAGGTTTGGCTCAATGTCCTTCTTGTACATATCAGCCTGTAATTCATCATTGATTAAGATCATGATGATGTCAGCCTTCTTTGCAGCTTCTGCAGCAGTATATACTTCGAATCCCTGCTTCTCAGCCTTTGCCCATGACTTGGATCCTTCATAAAGACCGATGATTACATGGCATCCTGACTCTTTTGCGTTTAACGCATGTGCATGACCCTGGCTGCCATAACCGATGACTGCGATGGTCTTTCCATCGAGTAAAGAGAGATTACAGTCTTCCTGATAAAAAATTCTTGCTTCTGACATCTTAATGTCCTCCTTCAAAGTATATTATTTTATTATTTGCATGTTTTAAAGCATTTTCACATCATCAGAGCCGCGTGTCAGTCCTGACAAACCTGTTCTCGCAAGCTCCAAAATCTGAAATCCGTCTAACAAATCTATGAAAGTATCAAGTTTATCCTGTGTGCCATAGACACGAACAATCATGGAATCTTTTGCCACATCAACCACTTTTCCGTTGTAAATATCAGTCAATGTAACAATCTGCTGACGATTTAGTGCATCAGCACGAACCTTGACAAACATCAATTCTCCAAATACTGAGCTGCCCGGTTCTAATGTTTTGATATCGCAGACATCTTCAAGTTTCCAAAGTTGTTTTTCAATCTGCTCAAGTTCCTGCTCATCCCCGCTGGTCACAATCGTAACTCTCTCATAACGAGGATCTGCGGTTACACCGGAAGAAATACTGTCAATATTGTATCCTCTTCTCGAAAAGAGTCCTGAAATACGACTGGTAACACCCGGATTGTTTTCAACAAGCAATGATAAAACTAATCTTTCCATAAATCTATCTATCCTCTTCTAAAATAACATCTTTTGAATCATATCATTAGATGAATCTTTCGTCAAGTAAAGTTTAAAAGTGTCACACTGCAAATCGTTCAGATGAATTATTTTCATCTTAGTCTTCTTGCTTTTCGAACACGAAACCGCATTCTGCATCAGCACAGGCAATCTTATTGCCCTTTTGTACCATATATCCGCCACACTTTGGACACTTGTCGGTCACAGGGCGTGCCCATGACATGAAATCACAATTCGGATTATCAATGCATCCATAGAATTTACGGCCCTTTTTGCTCATTTTGATTACGACATCCTTGCCGCACTTCGGGCAGGCAACACCGATTTTCTCAAAATACGGCATGGTATTGCGACATTCCGGGAATCCCGGACATGCAAGGAATTTTCCATAGGGACCATATTTAATGACCATTTGGCGTCCACAGACTTCGCATACCTCATCCGAAACCTCATCCGCGATTTCTACTTTTTCAAGTTCTGCCTCCGCTTTGGAAACCGCTTTTTCCAGATCCGGATAGAAATTTGCAATGACGCTCTTCCATTCTACGCGGCCTTCTGCAACCCCATCGAGGAGTGCTTCCATATTTGCCGTAAAATTCTCGTCAACAATGGTAGAGAAAAACTCATTCATAATATTATTGACTGCTTCTCCAATCTCTGTGACGTAGAGATTCTTATTTTCTTTTGTGATATAACGACGTGCAAGAATCGTGGAAATAGTCGGTGAGTAGGTACTTGGACGACCAATGCCGAGTTCTTCCAATGTCTTTACCAGGGATGCTTCCGTAAAATGTGCCGGTGGCTGTGTGAAATGCTGCTGCGGATCGAATTCCTGAAGCATTAACTCAGATTCTTCCGTCAATCCCTTTGTCAGCGTATTGCTCTTTTCCTGTGCCTCGTCTGACTCCACATAAACACTCATAAAGCCATCGAACAGAACGCGTTGTGATGACAGACGGAATTCGCAGTTTCCTCCGGAAATCGTAACGGAAGTGGTTTCATACTGTGCATTTGCCATCTGGCTTGCAGCGAATCTGCGCCAGATCAGCTGATACAGACGAAACTGATCTCTTGAAAGAGAATCCTTGATATCTGACGGAATACGATTGATATCAGACGGACGAATCGCCTCATGCGCATCCTGTGCATTGGAGGAATTCTTTCCGGAAACTGTTGCATCATGATATTCTTCCCCATAGGTGTTACGAATAAATTCAGCAGCAGATGCCTTTGCCTCATCCGAAATACGAACAGAGTCGGTACGCAGATAGGTAATCAAACCGATGGTTCCATAACCCTTGACATCAACACCTTCATATAACTGCTGAGCGATGCGCATCGTCTTTGAAATCGGGAAATTCAAAAGTTTTGATGCGTCCTGCTGTAATGTACTGGTTGTAAACGGAAGAGGTGCCTTTCTGGTGCGTTCTCCTTTTTTAATAGAAGAAACATGATAGCTGGCACCCTTTAAGCCCTCTATGATACGATCCATCTCTTCTTTGTTTGAAGCAGCAAATTTATTGCCGTTGACAGAGACAAGTTTTGCAACAACAGGTTTCTTTTCCCCTTTGATTGCAAAAACCGCATCCATGCTCCAATACTCCTCCGGGATGAATGCATCGATTTCAGCCTCACGATCACAGACGATGCGAAGTGCAACAGACTGTACGCGGCCTGCAGATAATCCTCTCTTCACTTTCTGCCAGATCAAAGGACTGATACGATATCCCACCATACGGTCAAGCATACGACGTGCCTGTTGTGCATCCACGAGATTCATATCAATCTCGCGTGGATTTTTCAAAGAAGTCTTTACCGCCGTCTGCGTAATTTCATTAAAGCTGATACGGGCGACTTTCTTGTCTTCCAGCTTCAAAGCCTTTGAAAGATGCCATGAAATCGCCTCCCCCTCACGGTCAGGGTCCGTTGCGAGATAGATTTTATCTGCTTTTTTGACTTCCTTGCGGAGTGCAGCAAGCACTTCTCCCTTTCCACGAATGGTAATATATTTCGGTTCAAAGTCATTCTCCGCATCAAACCCAAGCTGACTCTTCGGGAGATCACGCACATGTCCGTTTGATGCCATTACTTCATAATTCTTGCCCAAAAACTTTTTAATTGTTTTCACTTTTGCCGGTGACTCTACGATCACAAGATTTTTTGCCATGAATAAAAACCAATCCTTACATGAATTTTATAGAATTTTTGTCCGAACAAAAAAATTAGCCGGTGACTCTGCAATTACTTCTTTTTCTATCATTTGCTCCAGATATCGCAACAAATCAGAGAATGAAAAGGAAGTTTTTTGCATGAGTACTCCGATACTTGTCGGGGTAAAATCGATTAAACTATATAACAAGCGTTCTTCTTTTTCAAGTATATTTTTCAAATCCGTTCTTTTTGACAATGAAATATGATTCAAAATTCCGATATCTTTCAAAAAATCTTCCGCCGAAATATAAATTCCGCAGCCGTCATGAATCAGTTGATTACACCCCTCACTTAAGCTGTCGGCAACCCGTCCAGGCACAGCATAAACATCCTTTCCCTGCTCGAGCGCATAATCTGCCGTAATCAGTGAGCCACTCTTTTTTCGTGCTTCTACGACCACAATGCAATTTGACAATGCTGAGATAATGCGATTGCGCATCGGAAAATGATAATTCTGCGCAGGCGTACCCGGTGGATATTCCGAAAGGATTCCGCCTCCCATTTGCACCAGTTCCTCATACAGATAACGGTTACTGCGCGGATAAATCACATCAACACCGCACCCGAGCACCGCAAATGTCTTTCCATTCTTTTCCAGACATCCCTTGTGTGCATCCGCATCAATTCCAAGCGCAAGTCCGCTGATGACTGGCACATTTTCCTTTGCCAGTGCATTTCCCAGCATGCGGGCAACCATCTGACCATAGGCAGACCGCTGTCTTGCTCCAACTACCGCGACTGCATATTGCAAATTATCCGGCAATTTCCCGCGATAAAAAATCGAATATGGCGCATTTGCGATTTCCCGAAGACGAATTGGAAAGGCATCATCCTCCAATGTCACAAAACCAAGGCCTGACTCCAAAAATATATTCCACCGGCGCTGCCAGTCGGTATTCCTGCGCGATTCAATCAGCATATCTTTGTTTGCCTGACTCAATCCCTGAAGTTGCATAATCTGTTTTTCGCTTGTATGAAATAATTCTTTTGCATTATGAAATTGTTCCAAAAGATAAAGCTTCTTACCGGGGCTGATTTCCGTCAGATGCGATAACCAATAACGATACATCACTCTACCTCCATCGAAAATTCATCCGGATTCCGGTAACAAAGCGCTTCTTTTAAATGTGCTTCCGCAATCTGTTCTTTTCCGTCCAGATCCGCAATGGTTCTCGCGACACGCAAAATCTTATGATAGGTTCTTCCCGTAAATTGATAATGTTCAAACATATGCTCCATCATTTTTTCCAGATTTGTGGAAAGCGCGCAAAATTTCCGGATGCGCGATGCCGGAATCTGACTGTTATGCAAAAAATCTTCATTTTCATAACGCGCATATTGTCTCTGATGGCATGCAATTACACGCGCCCGAATTGCATCAGAGGATTCATTTTGCTTTTTTTGTGTCAGATCGTCAAAAGACAACGGTTCAGCCCGCACAAACAGATCAATCCGGTCTATGAGCGGCTGTGACAGTCTGCCATAATATCGCCTGCGCATAGCCGGCGTGCAACGACATTTTTGCATATTCGGATAATATCCGCAATTACATGGGTTCATCGCCGCCATCAGCAAGAAATCCGAAGGATAAGATACAGTCCCGTTTTGCCTTGTGATATGAATCTGATTCTCTTCCATCGGTTCCCGAAGCACTTCAATGGTGTCTTTATCAAACTCCGTCAATTCATCCAGAAATAATACGCCGGTATGCGCCAGCGAGATTTCTCCTGGCATAAGATTCATGCCCCCTCCTGTCAATCCCGCTTTGGTCACCGTATGATGCGGATTGCGGAACGGGCGCTCCCGCAACAGTCCGCCCGATTCAGCCAGCAATCCTTTGATGCTGTATATCTTTGAAATTTCCAACTGTTCTTTTGCCGTAAGTGGCGGCAAAATGGAAGGCATACGTTCCGCAATCATGGTCTTTCCTGCACCGGGAGGTCCGATCAGAAGCAGATTATGCATTCCCGCAGCGGCAATTTCGGCTGCTCTGCGCAAAAACAGCTGTCCGTTTACGTCACGAAAATCCGGATATTGCTTTTCCTGTGCCATCGATTGCATCGCAACGAAAGGCTCATAGTTTCCGCCCTGCAAAAAAACAAATACCTCTTCAAGCTTTGAAAAACCGTAAACACTTGCGCCCTCAATCAGATTTGCTTCCGCACAATTGGACAAAGGGATGATAAATTTGTGAATGCCTCTGGCAATCGCATCCGAGACAATCGGAAGTACCCCGTTCACCGGGAGCAGATCTCCGCTCAGATTCAGTTCTCCGATTACGAGATATTCTTCAAGGCGTTTTTCCTCTACCATTCCCAATGCACTCAAAACACCAAGCGCAATCGGCAAATCAAAGGACGCTCCATCTTTTCGTATTTTTGCCGGTGACAAATTCACCGTAATGCGCTTTGCAGGCAATAAAACGCCCAGATTATGCAGTGCTGTCCTGATTCGTTCTTTTCCTTCCCTCACCTGTGTCGATATATTGCCGACCATATCAAAAACAGGAAGTCCCGGGCTCATATCGACTTCCACAAGCACCGGAATCGAAGCAATTCCATACAATGCTGCCGTCTTTATTCTACTGTACATAAATTCTCCTACCGGGGAAAATGTCACAGACTCGTGACAATTGAATAACCAAAAAAGATATTATTAACTTATCAAAATCTGCAACGACTTGCAAGCGCTTCCAACAAAAAAGCGCCCGAAAATCAGGCGCGATTTTGATAATTTAATTCTTTGGTTCGATTGATTAATACTTCCTCTTCATACGGGATTTTTGATTTAAGAACCTGGTGTCTGATAAAATGCTCCGTATATTTTTCTCCTTTTACGGCGAGCATGGTCAAAAGATATTCCAGCAAGGCTGCGGTATCCGGATGAATCATATAAGCCGGCTTGCTGCGGTAAAAATACAGCAATGCGCTTTCGTCGGTATACTGATCCTTTTGATAGTTTTTTGAGGCACAGACACGGTCGACATACATTTCGCAGACGTAACGGATTGGCATTTTCATGCCACCCATTCCAAGTTTTTGCGCATCGAGCGGTTTATCTTCCGGTTGCATATAGTCAATCCAGTATTCCAGATGATGTTTATTGCGCCCCTTATGGTGAAGCCATGCACGGGAAACCCCTTTGTCCATACGTTCTGCATTATTTGGACTCATTGTCCCCTGATAATATTTTGCTCCCGGCAAAAATTCCGTGAGCGAATATTTGGATAAATCATGCAAAAGTCCCTGCTTATAGAGACCGATGCGAAAGCAGCCGCGCATCACCAGAATTTTATGTCTTGTAATTGTTCTAAAATGTTTCCAAGGATGATACATGTTATTTTCCTATCAAAATTTTTACTGACATTGGAGAAAGCTCCAACTTTTGCAGATTCTTTACAGGAATCGGCTCCTCATAATAATCACAGTCCATATCAGCCGTATCTACCTGCAAATACCATTTGCGACCTCCCGACAATTTTGGCAAAGCCAGCTGACTTGTGCCGGAAAAGAAGTTATAAGCAATATAGACATCTTCTGTCCTGGTTTCATCGGCAGAATAGGCGCCGCAATACATCACACCGATTGCCATATTTCCCGGATTTAAGTCCGTCATCCATGCATTGACGCCATGAAGCGACAAATCCGGTGCTCCAAGTGTCTTATAATCGGAAAATGTAAAAGGCTTCTTTGATGCAATCACAGGATGATTCTTTCTAAATTGCAATAAAGAGGTCACAAAGCCAATATCACGGCGACTCTGTGCGTTTTTCTTCCAGTTGATCCATCCGATCTCGTTATCCTGGCAATAGGCATTATTATTGCCTTCCTGAGAATTTTTGAATTCATCGCCGGACCAGATCAGTGGAACAGATTGCGCAGTCAGGAGCATAATCCATGCATTTTTCCATTGACGCTTTCGCGCATTGAGTATACCTTTCTTGCGGGAAGGTCCTTCCACGCCCTGGTTGCTGCTGAAATTCCACGGATTACCGTCCGCATTGCCCTCTCCGTTTGCTTCATTATGGCGATCGTTATAAGTAAACAAATCATTCAATGTGAAGCCGTTATTTCCGGTTATATAATTCACATAGCTGTAATTAACACCTTGTTTACGCTGCTGATCCATGAATTCGGTCATATCCGCATTCAGATGGTTCAATACTTTTTTCGCCGGATACTGATATTCGTCACGATATACAAACAGATTCTCATGGCGGCTCTGATCAAACAGATAGGCATCAAATCCAAGATAAAACAATTTGGTGCGTGACAAAACCGCATCACTTGCGATACTGACAATCGGCAGATTGTCCCCCAGCAGATGAAATCCATCCACATGATATTCAAGCACCCAAAACCTGAGCACATCAAGAATCAGATTGTGATTGGTATATTCCGGGAAATAGATTTCCATCACAAGTTCCATATCATGATTGTGCAGCTCATGAATCAGGGCTTTCAATTCATTGGCCGCCTTTTGCGGATTGTATGCATAAGAAGATTTCACCGCAAAATAATTGCCCGGTCCGTATCCCCAAAAATTCACCTTGGTAGAAATCTTTGGCTCCTCAATCGGCGCAATCATGTCTTCCTTTGCCGGTTTCCACTTCACATAATCCGGCAATTCGTGTTTTTGCGGGATCGTCATTTCTTCGAATTCATAAATCGGCATGCATTCCAATGTCGTCACACCGAGTGCGCTTAAATACGGAATCTTTTCCTGTAAACCACGGAACGTACCGGCATACTTTTTGCTACAGCCCCTGTCCATAGTAAACCCACGCATATGAAGCTTGTATAATACAAGCTCTTCCCGCTTGCGCTCCGGAAAATGATCATTCTTCCAGTTGAAATTTTCTTTCAAAAAGCCTCCGGATAAAACAAAATCCTTCTCTTTTCTTCCGAAATCCATCCATTTTTCACGACCGGTTATGACTCTGGCATATTCATCGAGGATTCGTTTGCCATTGATATAATAATCATATTCATAATCGGCCGGTCGAAATCCGACAATTTTCACCGAACGCAAAGAACCGCGGCAATATTCCGCCGGCACATCAATCATAATTTTTTCTTTTGTCTTTTTTGAAGACAGACAGATTTTGCATTCGTCTTCCTTTTCTCCAAGAAATGTAAAAACCGCGCCATTCTTTAAAGATACAGTTCCGCGAATCGCATAATCGCCCTCATACATTTTATAATTCATTATTTTCACCGTCCAATTAAAAATTATACCCATTTTGTCCCATTTTGTATATAATGAAAGAAAAACATTTCAAAAAGGAGACTGATATGGCAGAAGAAAAAATCACACCGGTAACCGAAAGCGAAATCGACAACATTCGTGTTTCACTCGATTTGGATGACGGTTCCAAAGTTGAATGTAAGATTTTAACCATCTTCGAAGCTGCCGGTAAAGAGTATATTGCTCTGCTTCCGCTCGATGCAGACGGAAAAGAAAACCCGGATGGAGATGTTTATCTTTATCGCTATGCAGAAGACGAAAAAGGAATTCCAAGTGTCGAATATATTGCTGATGCTGACGAATATGAGGCAGCAGCCGATCGCTTCGACGAACTTTTAGATGAAGCATATTACGATTCTATGGATGAATAATTTCTTCCACAAAACGGGATACCATCAAATCCGAGTGTGTGGACTTCACACTGCAGATATGCAGTGAATCCATCGCTCTGGTCATTCCCACATAAAACAAACGGCGCTCTTCTTCGATTTCTTCGTCTAAGAGCGCTTTTTTGTATGGCATCACGCCCTCATTCACATCAATCAGTATCACATGTTTAAATTCAAGGCCCTTGGCACTGTGAAGCGTCGAGAAAGTAACCGCATTCACTTTCTTACTGCCACGGTTCATCTCATAGAGCGCTTCCTGCGCAGCGACAATATGATTATTCAGTTGTTCAAATGTCTGATATCCTTTCGCCACACTTTGGAACTCATCCAACACAGCCAGCAATTCTTCCTTTGTGATATCATGTTCCTGCGCAAATTCAATCAGATACTCATCATATCCAATCCCTTTTCGAATATAATTGATTGCCGCATACGGATTCATTTTTGCAATCAGATTCAAATCCTGACGGAGCTTATAGATGCGTTCCTGCATCCAGGGCTTATCGCGATAATACGCTTCCCATACATCAAAAGCCACCTGCGATTCCCGCAAAGAATCACGGCTCAGATAGCGAAGCGGTTTGTTCATCACCTGATAAAAATCGGCCCGTTCCCGACTGCCCGCAGCCATACGAATATAGGTTCTGATATCTTTCACAGCCCAGTGGTCATACAGATTCGGGATCTGATCGCGCACGCGAAATTCGATATTATGATTCAAAAACTGTTCCATCAATAAGCGTGGACCGGTATTGGTCCGAAACAAAATCGCATAATCGTCTAAGGATTCGTTCTTTTCCATCGCTTCACGCATCCAGTCCGTGATGGATTGGTTTTGTTTCTCCTGTGAATCAAAATAGTGTATCCGAAAAGCATCCGGATGAGCAGGCCGTGACGAATGGACCGCTTTATCAAACCTGACTTTGTTATGCGAGATCAGTTTCATGGCTCGATCCGTAATCTGTTTGTCACATCGATAATTGGTATCAAGCAAAATCTGCACCGTATCCGGATAGGTTTCCGGAAACCGTAACATAATCTCCGGCTTTGAACCTCGAAAACGATAGATGGACTGATCGTCATCGCCCACAACAAACAGATTGTTTTGCGGCTGTGCCATCATTTTAATAATATCAAACTGAATCTGATTGATATCCTGAAACTCATCAATCAAAATATATTGATATTTTTGCTGCCACAAAGCCAGAATGTCTTTTCGCTGTTCAAACAAATCATATGTATAAGTCAGCATATCGTCAAAATCAATCAGCCGATTGTTTTGCAAATACTGATGATAATCCCGAAAAATATCTCGAAAAACCGATTCTCCGCATGATTTCGAATAAAAATATCGAATATCAATTCTCGTATTTTTTACCAGCGATATTTCAGAAATCAGATTGGCACATAATTCATTTTCATCCCGCGCATCCAAATGATATCGGTGCACAAGCTCCCGCATCAAATTATATTTCACATTTTCGCGAATGATATTGTCCGCATCAAAATGATAAGCAATTTTCAGTATCATAAAAAAGATGGCATGGAATGTTCCAAATGTCACCTTCGTCTTTTCCTGACCGATTAGTTGCAGGAATCGTTCTTTCATCTCCGTCGCTGCCGCTTTTGTAAATGTAATTACAAGAATTGCAGAAGGATCTACATGATGTTGTTCAATCAGGGAACGGATACGATGCGTAATCACGGTTGTCTTGCCGGAGCCTGCTCCGGCCAAAACCATAGCAGGGCCATCACATACAGCGATGGCCCTCTTTTGAGATTCATTAAAATTCATGAAAAAACCTCAGAAACAGTCTTATTTAGAAAGTAATTCGATAGCTGCTTTGATACGTGCAACAGTTTCGTCTTTTCCAAGCACTTCCATCAATTCGGTTGCACCACCCGGAGTCATCTGCTTTCCGGATACAGCAGTACGAATCGGCCACATAACATAACCATTCTTAACACCTGCAGACTGCACATATTCGCAAAGCATTGCATAAAGAGCATCATTGGAATAATCTTCCTGTTTCTCAAGCAACGGCAATACGGCCTGTAATACTTCCAGAGAAGATTCCTTTGTTGTTTTCATCTTTTTATGTACATACATTTCTGTATCATATTCAGGAACCTGCTCAAAGAAATCGATATGCTCTTTGATGTCAGGGAAGATTTCGATACGGGTCTTTACCATAGCCGCAATCTTCTTTAAGTCATAGTCCTTTGTGATTACTTCCTTGATATATGGCTCTGCCATCTCATAAAAGCGATCAAAGTCCATTGCCTTTAAGTATTCTCCGTTCATCCATTTTAATTTGGTGAAATCAAATACAGCAGGGCTCTTTGACATATGATGATAATCAAATTTACGAATCAGCTCTTCAAGACTCATAATCTCCTGATTGTCTTCCGGAGACCAGCCGAGTAATGCCACAAAATTGACAACGGCCTCTGTGATAAATCCCTGATCCAGCAAATCTTCAAATGAGGAATGACCACTTCTCTTTGAAAGCTTTTGATGATTCTCGTCTGTAATCAGCGGACAATGGATATATACCGGCACATCCCATCCAAACGCCTCGTATAAACGGTTGTATTTCGGAGATGAAGATAAATATTCATTACCACGCACAACATGGGTAATGCCCATCAAATGATCATCTACAACATTGGCGAAATTGTAAGTCGGATAACCGTCTGATTTGATCAGAATCATATCGTCCAGCTCCGCATTGTCAACGGTTATATCGCCATAGATTTCATCTTCGAAAGTAGTGGTTCCTTCTGTCGGGTTGTTCTGACGAATGACATATGGTTTTCCCGCAGCCAGATTCGCTTCTACTTCTTCCTTGGAAAGATGCAGACAGTGCTTGTCATAAATCGAAATCTCTTTGCCTGCCACAGTCTGCTTCAATCCTTCCAGACGCTCTTTGTCGCAGAAACAATAATATGCCTCACCTTTTTCTACCAGTTGCTTGGCATATTTGAGATAAATACCTGCGGCCTGTCTCTCAGACTGTACATATGGTCCACAGCCCTTGTCTTTGTCCGGTCCCTCATCATGAACCAGTCCTGTTTTTTGCATGGTGCGATAAATGATTTCTACCGCGCCTTCCACATAACGTTCCTGATCCGTATCTTCAATTCTAAGAATGAAATCTCCGCCTTCATGCTTTGCAATCAAAAATGCATACAATGCAGTTCTTAAATTTCCTACATGCATTCTCCCTGTAGGACTGGGAGCAAATCTTGTTCTAACCTTATTACTCATATTAAGTCTCCTCTATATATTTATATAGCGCCCTGATTCAAAGAATCCAGGCGTCGTATAATCGATTCAATCTGTGTCCGGTTCTCTCCTTCATCGTCCAGATAGACGAGCGCCTTCTCTTTCATCTGATGGAGGGCGTCTGTATTATATTCTAACCGATTTCTCAGCTTTTGTCTGCGGACAATCAAATTATGTTTTAATTCCACCATCTCTTTTTTATCACAGATGGCATGCGGATAATTGATCCAAACGCGGGAATCATACAATTGTAATTCCTGCAACTGACGAATCAGTTTTTCATTGTAATAATTCAAATCATCATTCGCTTCGCGGAATTTTTTGCGTTCTTTTACCGCCTCGAGATACTGTTCATAATAATACAACAATTCCCGCGAATTTTGAACATGATATTTTTCGCATGCATAATCAACCGCGTTTTTGATATTGACATATTTGATTTTTACGCGGTTTTCAAGCGAAATCGTATGATTGAGATTGATATCACATTGCTGAATATCTTTCTGACATTCCTGTTGGCGCACCATGCAGACACTGCCGACCAAAGCGACCAAAAACATGCCGATAAACATCGGCAATGCCACATCCAGTTGAAAGGCAAGCGTCAGAGTGACATAAATTCCCAGCAAGGTTGCAAACAGAACGAGCAGCCAGACTGAAATCCGTTTGAGCTGTTTCAATTCCTTCTTTGCACTTTTTTTATCGATATTCAAAGAGAGTTTTTCGCCTTCGAGCACATGCAGGTCCCGTTCGATTGCCGCCAGATAGGTTTCGTTGGATTCGAGACGTTTAATCGCCCGTACCAGTTCCTGTTCATTTTCCTGGAATTGCGCAAATTGACTGTCCGAGATACGGTTTCGTGTCTCGAGCAGTTCATCCCGCACATGATTCAGATTTGAAATCTGTGTCGCTGTATCCGCAAGCTTAGATCTCTGTTCCGGCAACAAATCCTCAATAATCTGCATATCATTCAAATATGCGGACACAATGCGGTATTCGTCGCGGATATTTTCGATTTCCCGCGACATATCAATCATCTGCTCGCACAATTCTACCGAAACATGTTTCTTTTCTTTGGACTGCGACAGTTCATATGACAAATCCTGTGTCTCTTTTTTTGTTTTATGCCTTTGAAATAATTTCTTTAAAAAAAATGCCATTTTTATACTCTGCAAATCCTTCGGTATTCATCTTTCCATCCGGCAAGCAAACGCTCTGATTCTTTTGCAAACCGCACACGGTCGCCGGTATTGATTTCATCCGCATATTTTGCCAATTGTTCTTCGAAATCTTTAATATCCTGATTTCTGCTGTACATCGAAAGCTCGTTTTTGATTTCGGTAATCTGCATATCATCGAGACCATGCTCCAAAGCCGTCTTCATAAAAGCATCATCATCCTTCAGACATCGATAAGCAAACAACCATTCTTTTAATGTCTCCGGATCCTGATTCTTGTCATAAGCAGTCTTGTAATAATCAATCGCTTCCCGGAACATATACAGTCTCGCATAGGCAGTCCCGAGATTGTGATAGATATTTCCAACCACGACCGGATCTGCAAGCTGCGCATCCGTCGAAGTCAGCAAATGCTTATAGGCATAGATGCTGCACAGGTATTTTTCCTTTTCCATTAAACGGTCGGCACGCATCTTGTCAATTTCAAAATCACTCTTTTCCTCCATCTGACAGAGAACGGCAAGAATATCCGCAGCCTGCGCCGGAGTAAAATAATAGGATTCTTTGAGAATGTATTCCACAAATGAGGACAGCCTACCATTGTCACGCATAATATCACGCAATTTTTCAGCCATGGTGCGCAATCCGAGCTCTCGTTCCAGCCATGCGCACAATTCCTCACTCATAAAATCGGAGTCCAGTAGATAAACATTATTTGCGATATAATAATTCAATTCTTCAATTGAGTAAATATTGATGGACAACCCGTCTATATAATACGGCATTGCCGCTATTTGCTCATTACATAATAATAATTCACCCATGAATGCTCCTTACATGGTCATCGTATATTTCCATGTCTTGTCCGTACTGCGGAATATTTCCCCAAAGCCGAGATCTCTCATCTCGATTTCAACTTTGTCTACTGAAATTGGCTTTGCTTTGATGCGAAGCCGTGTCGTCTTGTCCGGTCTCATTGGCAAATCGGTCAGTTCGAGTGTCTCGATGCTCGCCTCGCGCGATCTCGGCAGCTGTTTCCAGAAGTCAATCTCATGTGACCCGGAAAGAATGACTTCACACTCGCCTTCCATTTCAAACCAGTTTTTTCCGGCACTGATCAAATTGTAGAATTCCATATTACCACGATTTTTCATTTTGAGAGAAACATTAAATTTCATCTCGTTTTCGCCCATATAAATGTATGGCCAGTCTCCGGTTGCCGCCGCATAGCATGCGCCTTTTGAGAACAGATTATTGCCCATAAAAGCACGGCGACCACGACACAGGAAATTCAAAGACTGCTTCATCCAGTCTCCTTCAAAACCGTCTCCGACCAGATAAACCGATGAAACAATCTGATTTTCAAAAGACTTGTTTAAAATCCGCAAAAATTCCAGATCACGGTCTCCGCCAAGTGTTTTCTTCTGACTCTCAAGGATTGTAATTACCTGAGGTTTGGTGCGCATGTCGCGCTTCAGATAATAGGAATAAAGCAAATCGCGTTCATAACAGAACAGATAAACATCTCTGGCCCACAGCCGTTCATCCTGATGAAATGTGTAATAATAAAAACTCTCCCGATGATCGATTACCTGAAACTGTTCCCTGGTCAGTCCCAATTTGCCGGCAATATTCCAAAACAAATCCATATTGTCACGCGAAAGGCGCTCCACACACAGAACCAGTTTGTCAAATCCCTGCATGGCCCCAAGTCGTTGCGTCAGCTGAATCAACTTTTTGATAAACAGCGCAAGCAGTTCTTTTGCATCATAGACTTCATCATCAATATGAATCATTTCTCCGACAAGAGCCCGGCGAAGCAGCGCATCCACACAGACAAGGTCAGAACTCTTGGCCATTTTGACCGCCTCATCTCCGTAATACCACATGCTGAGATTCTTGCGCTTGGCCAAAATGGTCGGAATACTATATACCTCGCTTCCTGCCACAGTGCTGACCGTCTCCGGCTCATCCATATTCGGTTTGTAATAACTTACCATTGCTGATTTGTCATTCAAATCAATGCCTAAATAAATTGGTTCATTCTCTGACATAAATAGCCTCTTCTACAAAATATGGAATGCCTCTTTGCTGACTTCTTCATATCCGAAATACCGGTTCATGGTCTTCAACAATGCCGCGTCTTCCTGCAATGTCTGCGAAATCATCATCTGGTTGAGCAGATTATACCGACTCTCTTCTCCATCCGAATAAACATCGTTATTTAAGATTTCACAGCTTTCCGATACTTCTACCACAGCAGATTTTTCTTCCGAAATATAATAGCGGATACGTTCTCCGAAAAACATGACAAAGCTCTTGACGAATATGCCGTCATATACATCCACCATATCCTCTGCCACAAAGGAGTCATCCGCCTCGTTCATGCTGTAGTGCAGCACGACATGACTGAGCGGATTCGCACGATATTCCAGAAATACCTTATCATAGAAATGATATTTTGCCACCAGACGCTTATCCAGCTTTTTATAAAAGGCAAAATTCATATTCTTATTCGTGAATTCCGAAAGCAAAGCATCTTCGATGGCAAACTGTTCTTCCGAAATAGTCGGAAGCTCGGATAATCGCTTTAAAAGAGCCAGTTTGCAGGCATCATTCAGTTCAAAGCCGCTCATATAACGGCCTTCGAGCAGACCAAACACATCCGACGTCAATTCTTTTGATGCGACAAAATATTCGTGAGACATATAAGTGATATATGCCATTACAATCAGTTCTCTTCCGCCGCAGTCATAATAATGCGCAAAAATATCAAAGGTCGTATAATCAAGCTTGCCGGAATACATCAGCTGTGTCAGAATTTTTTCTTCCAAATCAAATGTATCAATATCATAACTGCGCGATGCTTTCCACAATTTGATCATAAAATTGGACGGACCGGTATAATATTTGCAAAGATAATTCAAAATCAGATCCGTATATTTGCCATCATAGAATACTCTCGTGCAAAAACGGGTAATATGATCGTCTTCCTCATACTGATTCTCCAAAATCAGGCGATTGCAAAGAGAAACCTTGTATGATTTTCCGACCTGATTGATTCCAAACTCTTCGACCGCTTCCACCGCCCGCTCATACAGATGATTCTCTACGAATTGTTCCATCAGATATTTACGCGCAGTCGCATCATAATCATGGATGTCAACTGTATCAAGGAATTCCTTCATTACAGAATCATATTCCGCAACAGACAGATAACGAATGATTTCCGGCACCATCTCGCTCATAAATTCTCTCGAGAAATCTTCTGCGAACAGGATTCTCCTGAAGAACTGTTTATCTTCCGGCTGGAATGTCAGATAATTGCGCTTGCCCTGGAATCTGTAAATCACATAAGACGGTTCATCCGGAGCCAGAAGCATGGATTTTTCCAGATAATTGCGCGCATTCATCAGCGGCTGCAGGCGATAGGAAACGCTACCTGCATAACGATGCCCGCTTTCATCTTCAAATAAAATCACATAATCTTTCGAAAAGAGCTGGAAATATGCAACATTATTCTGAATCGGGACAATTTGCGGATCTTTCAGCTCACGCTGGTAGATAATCGCACGCACCAGGTGGTTTTCGAACACAATCAGTTTGTTCGTGAAAACAATATGTGCCAGCGAATGCGCAATTTCCTCATTGACCAGACCAAGGTCCAACATATCTTCATATAATACTGCCAGATTGTCATCCATATGTTCCGCTTCGACCTGTTCCATTGCAAAGCGTCCCATCGTACGCCGGTACTGGTCATAGGTCTCTTTGTCCGACTCTTTTGCTGCAATAATATTATTATAGAGCACAGCCAGTTTGCGATATGGCAGATTGCTCTCATATCGGAAATACATGCGGATCATCTTTGGCAAAGAAGAGATATTGCGCTCTTCCATTGAAGTCAGATATGCCTCATACAATCCGGTCACACGCAATTCCAGTTCGATGCCTTTGGCATACCATTCATGATATGTCTCATCAAACTGTTCGGTTCGAATCAGATAGCTGACAATGGTGCCCACATATTCCGGTTTCGGATCTGCCTGATATGCTGCACACATCAATTCATAATATGTATTGGAAAACTCCTTCGTATAGGCAAGAATCTGAAAAATCTGGGCCGCGATATCCTTGTTCATTGCCTTGTGACGCACTGCCCATCTGAGCAATCTCAACTCAAACAAATCCAGTTTGGTCAACAGATACGGATCCTGCCAGATCAAATAATATGCTTCCAAATATAGGTAAGGTGAGGTACATCCACGATTCACCCAATATTCAATTGCCTTTAATTTCAAGGAGCTGTTATTATAATAGCTCTCATCCAGGAATGTCAGAATCCAGAAAACCAACATGGAATTCGGATTTTCTCGGAATATCAGTTTGATTTCCGCAGTCATCTTATCCACATAAACAGGCTCGCGTTCCAGCAGTGTCTGAATATAGAGATAATATGCCCAAATCGGTGACTCGCGATCCGTCCAATCGCGCTTGAAATCTTCCAGAATCCATTCGCATTCCTGACGCTGTCTGTTGATCAACAACGCCTGCGCTTTCATCAAAAGGTACATTGGTTCATCCGGCTCAAGTGCATGCAAATGATCCAGAATCGTAACTGTTTCATTGGACCAACTGCCCGTCACAAGGCGTTTGAGACGATATGCCTGATACAATTCGAGCAAACCGATTTGACTCTCTTTGATATCATGTCTGCGCTTTCGCGCCTCCATCTCGTCCGAAGATAATGTGCCAAGTACCGTAACCGGAATTTCAATCTCCTGATAAGTTGATTTCAATCGAATCCGGCCATAATTATTGCCTGCATGAAGCGCCTCTTTGCGCACAAAAAAATCAACCTGACAGCTGCTTCCGATAAAATCATCTGTCTGGATTTTTTTCTTCGGGATATCGATAAATTCCGAATCGCTCGAAAGTGTAATCTCAATAAATCCCCATCCGTCTTTTTGAATGGAAATGGAATCTTTTTGTGAATCTTCCAAATCAGAAAAAGTAAAATCACTTCTGTCGCATGAAAAAAGAACCCTTTGCTTTTTCCCGATACCGACAAGGAATTCTTCCATATTACGGTTAGATGGTTTTGCGCCCATCATTCCCCTGTAAATCATGGATTCTTTTACTTCGTTCGGCTTGATGATATTTTGAAAGCCCTTATGATAGAACAATTGATATGCTTCATCCCAATGTTCTTTCGCAAGGCATGAGAAATCATAAAGATTCTTAATGAATCCATTTGTGGAATCCATATAATTCTTGAAAATTGTGACAACAAAAGGAAGACTGTATTCAAATCGATTGGATACAATCACAAATTCGCCCTTTAAAACTTCCTGGTCAATGAGCCCTTTGCTATGAAGTTGATAACGAATACGCACTTCCTCTCCATCAAACTGCGGGGTCAGACACTCCATCCGCTCATTTGTGGAATAACAAACTCCTCTAATCTTCATTCCGTTTTGACTGGTAAGGGAAAAACTACCGGAATAATCTTCCCCTTCGATTACAGTCAAAGATAATGATTCATCGGAGAATTGAATAACAGGAACATCGTATTCAAACTTGCCTCTTGCAAGTTGCTTCATTCGATTTCTCATAAATCACAAGTACTCCGCAATTAATTAATAAAATTATACAATAATTTTCATCTTTTACAATGATGTTTTCTTCCCATTTTTATCTCTTTCGAGAATCCTTTCATTGATATGATCAAAAATAATTGAAAGATATCGTAATACCGGTTCCGTCATGATTGCAAATACGACGGTAAGCATTGCACACTGCTTGGTAATTGCCGTAATTGAGAAGAAATCACTCATAAAGAACATGCCAAACAGATAGCCGAGAATGACAATCACAAGCATGCTGACATGCAGAACATTCATCGGTTTTGAAATACGATATAAAATCATAAATCCGACAATTCCCACCAAAACCGTACAAGAGGTCGACAGGCATTCGAGATCCACATCAAACTCACGGCAGAAAAATACCAATCCACTGACAGCCAGGAAATCTGTTACGCCGGCCGGAATTGATTTCAGGAATACATTGGTCAGGAAATGCCCTCGAATTGGATTCTTGTTCGGTTCCAGAGAAAGCACAAACGACGGTGCTCCGATGGTAAACATACTGATCAGCGAAATCTGCGTCGGCTCAAGCGGATAATCCCACATCAGCAGTACAGAGAAAATTGCCATCAGCATGGAGAAGATATTCTTCACCACATAAAGACTTGCCGTTCGCTCAATATTGTTGACCACGCGCCGTCCTTCCATGACAACGGATGGCATTTTTGCGAAGTTCGAATCCAGCAATACCAGCTGTGCCACATTCGAAGCGGCTTCACTTCCTGAAGCCATTGCGATACTGCAATCTGCCTCCTTCAGTGCCAATATATCATTGACACCGTCGCCGGTCATGGCAACGGTATGTTTTTTTGCTTTCAATGCGAGGACCAGACTCTTCTTTTGGCTCGGTGTCACGCGACCGAATACGGTATAGCGATCGACTGCATCTTTCAGATCTTCCTCAGTTTTTAATGTCGTCGCATCCACATAATATTGCGCATTTGCAATTCCGGCTTCCCTCGCAATGACGGATACCGTAAGCGGATTGTCTCCTGAAATTACTTTGATTTCCACATCACGCTGCGCAAAATAACCAAAGGTATCCTTCGCTCCCTCTCGAATCGGATTGGAAAGCATGACAATGCCAAGCGGAACCACCTTTGCATTCAGACGTTTTCCGTCCAGCTTGCCTTTATATTCACCAAAAACAAGGACACGATATCCCTGCTTTGAATATTCTTCGATTTGTCCGGAAATCTTTCCGAGTTCGTCTCTCATGACAAATTCAGGGGCGCCAATAACATAAGTTGCATTTTCAAATGCGACGCCTGAATATTTGGTCTCAGACGAAAAGGTTGAAATCTGTACCGGTTTTTTGCCGGTTGTCTTTTGAAAATAAGCCTGCAGCGCACGCATGGTCTCATTATCGGTCGGCAATGCAGCCGCAAAATCCGAAATTTTTGCATGCAATTCGTCCAGCAATGCCTCCCGCTCCGTCTCACCGGTCAGACATGGTTCAAACGAATAAACCTGCATTCCCGGTTCCGTAATGGTACCGGTTTTGTCCACACAGAGGACATCTACACGTGCAAGTGTCTCGATGCATTTCATATCATGAATCAAAACATCACGCTTTGCCAATCGGGTTGCAGACAATGCCATTGCAACCGATGCCAGCAAATACAGACCTTCCGGAATCATTCCGATTACAGCCGCGACCATGGATGTAATGGAATCCGCAAAACTTCCCTCGTTGATAAAATAAGATTGCACAAATAATGCAACACCAATCGGAATAATCAAAATACCCATCACGATGATCAATCGATTCAAAGACCGGATCATCTCTGATTGTTCCCCTTGTTTGCTCTTAGTTGCCTGAATCGTCAAACGGGACATATAAGAATCCGCTCCGACTTTTTCCAGACGACAATATGCTTTTCCGGACACAACAAAACTTCCGGACATCAAAGCATCACCCGGATTTTTGGCAATTTCATCGCTTTCTCCTGTCAAAAGCGATTCATTGACCGCGAGACTGCCCTCCACGACAACCGCATCGGCCGGAATCTGTGCACCTGCTTCAAGGATAATGATATCATCGAGAACCAGCTTTTCTGCATCTACAACATATATATTGCCGCCGCGAACCACCTGCGCCTGTGGTGCATGCGCAAGGATCAGCTTGTCCAATACTTTTTTGGAGCGCACCTCCTGCACAATACCGATTAGCGTATTGCAGACAATAACCCCCAAAAACATCATGTCCTTGAATGCGCCAACCATTGCAAGAAGCACACCCAAAACCGCAAATACACCATTAAAGTAAGTAAAGACATTGCTGATTACAATATCCTTAATGGACTTGGTAGAGGATTCTACTTTTTTGTTGTATGCATTTGCGTGAAAACGAGCCTTAACCTGTTCTTGGTTAAGGCCCTGATAAGGATGCGGGTTGACTCGTTCAATATTTAATTGACGCGATGCTTGATTTCTCGTTGATTCGTCCATCAAACATACCCCCTTGTTTTTCTTTTATCGAGCTGATAACAACTCATCAATTCCCTTTGCAGCAGCTTTTCCTGCACCCATGGCAAGAATAACGGTTGCTGCACCTGTTACGGCATCTCCACCGGCAAATACAGCCGCCTTTGAAGTTGCACCGGTCTCTTCATTTGCAACAATACATTTTCTGCGATTGATATCCAATCCCGGAGTCGTAGAAGAAATCAAAGGATTTGGAGAAGTTCCAAGTGACATAATCACGGTATCACATGCAATCTCATACTCAGATCCCGGAATTTCCACAGGGCTTCTTCTTCCGGATTCATCCGGCTCCCCAAGTTCCATCTTGATGATGCGAATGCCCTTTACCCATCCGTTCTCATCTACGAGAATTTCGGTTGGATTCTGAAGAAGGTCAAAGATAACTCCTTCCTCTTTTGCGTGATGTACTTCTTCCGCTCTTGCAGGAAGTTCTTCTTCACCACGACGATATACAATATGTGTTTCAGCGCCAAGACGAAGTGCGGTTCTTGCTGCATCCATTGCAACATTTCCACCTCCGACAACAACGACTTTCTTTCCTCTTGAAATCGGAGTCTCATAGCCTTCCTTGAATGCCTTCATCAGATTGTTTCTGGTTAAGAATTCATTTGCAGAAAATACGCCATTTGCCTGTTCTCCAGGGATTCCCATGAATCTTGGAAGTCCGGCACCGGACCCGATGAATACTGCATCGAAACCTTCTTCTGCCATAAGTTCATCAATCTTGGTTGATTTTCCGATTACCACATTGGTTTCAATCTTAACACCAAGTGATTTCACATTTTCCACTTCAGCAGCAACTACTTTGTCCTTTGGAAGACGGAATTCCGGAATACCATAAGAAAGAACTCCGCCGGCCGCATGAAGCGCTTCAAAGATCGTCACTTCATAGCCAAGCTTTGCCAAATCCCCTGCACAGGTAAGTCCTGCAGGGCCGGATCCGATGACAGCCACTTTTTTGCCATTGAGTTTTTCTGCCTTCTTCGGTTTTACACCATTTTCGCGTGCAGTATCTGCAACAAAACGCTCGAGTTTTCCGATTGAAACAGGATCGCCCTTAAATCCTCTGATACATTTTCCTTCACACTGTGATTCCTGTGGGCATACACGGCCACAGACAGCCGGAAGCGCTGAAGATTCAGAAATAATCTGATATGCTTCCGTGAAGTTACCAAGTTTAACCTGCTCAATAAATGCAGGAATATTGATAGAAACCGGGCAACCTTTTACGCACTGAGCATTTTTACAGTTCAGGCATCTGGTAGCCTCAGCCATCGCTTCATCTGCATCATAACCCAGACATACTTCTTCAAAATTAGTCGCACGCACCTTCGGATCCTGCTCGCGTACCGGAACTCTTACTAATACATTCACTTCCATTATTTGTCACCTCCGCAGTGTCCGCATCCGCCATGATGAGTCTCGCCCTCTTCATATGCAAGTTTTGCGCGACCTTCTTCTGTCTTGTATTGTGCCATACGGGCCATTGCCTGGGCAAAGTCAACCTTATGTCCGTCAAATTCCGGTCCGTCAACACAGGCAAATTTCACCTGTCCATCCACCAAAAGACGGCAGGCGCCACACATTCCGGTTCCATCAACCATGATAGGATTCATGGATACAATGGTTGGAATTTCAAGCTTCTTGGTCAATTCAGATACAAACTTCATCATGATCATCGGTCCAATGGTCACGCACTGATCATATCTGACACCTTCATCATATAATGCCTGAAGCTGCATGCATCCATTACCATGGAAACCATACGATCCGTCATCTGTCGTAACATACAGATTTTTTGCTACGGATTTCATTTCCTCTTCATAGAAAATCAAATCCTTGTTGCGATATCCGATAATGACATCTGCTTCGATTCCATGCTCATGCAACCATTTTACCTGCGGATATACCGGTGCTGTACCAAGTCCACCACCGATGAAAACAATTTTCTTTTTCTTTGTCTCTTCAAGGTTCTCTTCCAGACATAATTCTGATGGGCATCCGAGTGGTCCTACGAAGTCTTCCAACGCCTCTCCCTGGTTCAAAGACATCATTCTCTCAGTGCCGGCACCGATTGTCTGTACCACAATGGTAACCGTTCCTTTTTCTCTGTTGTAGTCGCAGATGGTAAGCGGAATACGCTCGCCATATTCATCTGTCTTTGCAATAATGAACTGACCAGGCAAACAGTGCTGTGCGACACGCGGTGCCTCTACTTCCATCAGAACAATATTGCTCTGCAACATTTCTTTTCTGACAATTTGATACATAATTTCCTCCTAGATTTTCTTCTCTCAATTACGAGAAATATACCAATTCATCCTCCGGTTTTTCCGTCGGTTTGATATCGATTGGATAAAGTACCGGTCCTTTTCCTTTGTATTCTCGTGCAAATTCAACACGAATTTCACCGGTAAAATCAATCCAGCTCTTGTGCTCTAATTCCTGTTCGTTTTCATATTTACATTTAAAGCCAAGGAACTGAATATCTTCCACGCAACAAGTCATTACAAATCGACCCGGGACAAAGAAGCCCTTCTTTAATTTTTCCGGATTATAAACCAATGCCTTGAAGTGGATTTTTTTGCGATCGTATTTTTTATAATTCTCCATACAATCCATATACCAGATTGCATAATCTGCATCCGGCAAATCAATGACATCTGCATCAATATCAAACGGAAGTTCTTCCGGTCTTTCATCGATGGTGCCATCTTTGCGCTCATATACCACCTGCGCTTTACGATTGATATTTTTAATCATGCGGCGCAGGTGTCCGCGATCGGTTTCATCATCTGTACGATTAAAAATCACAACATCAGAGATAAAAATCTGATCCTGCATCATTGCACGCATATTATTCAAATACAAATCAAATGTCGTAGAATCGATTGTCATCAATGTCTGGATAATCAACCAGTCCTTTGGCAATTCCTGATCTACAATTTTATCAGCCGTCCATGTTCCGTTGTATTCGAGAAATACAATCTGCGGATGATATTGATCATTAATTTCATTCAGTTTATCCAGATTAAATTGTTCTTCGGATTCGATTTCAACCAGCTGCAAATTCTTTTTTGCCAATTCTGCTTCGTCGAATTCCACTTCTCCGTCTTCGCACATCAAAACGATTCCCGGCGCATCTTCGCCAAAATCATTTTCAAACAAAGTCTCTTTAATCAGAGAAGTCTTTCCACTGTCCATAAATCCGGTGAACAAATATACAGGAATTTCCTGTGCCATATGCTATTACCTCTTCTAATCTAATCTTATCTTATAATAATTATCGCCATTGTAATTTAGGCAAGTCCAAAAATTTCCTCAAGCTCATGCTCATGAATTTCTGTTCCGATCACTACAATTCGGCCTGTATAATCCGGTTCGCCGTCACGAAGCTCATATTCACCCGGAACCATATCGAAATAAATCCATCCGCCATTTACATCTTCTACCATTCCTTTTGCACGAAGGATGTGATCCGATTCTGCAAACTGCTTCAAGATTTCCTCAATTCTTGCGCGTTCAAACTTATGAGGGGTCTCTTTTCCCCAGCTTGTAAATATATCATCAGCATGATGATGGTGATGGTGGTCATGATCATGGCATCCGCAGGTGCAATTTTCATCATGATCGTGATGATGCTCGTGCTCATGGTCATGATCATGATGGTGCTCGTGATCGTGATCATGCTCGTGCTCGTGGTCATGATGATGCTCGTGATCGTGATCATGATCGTGATCGTGATGATCATGGTCATGATGGTGCTCATGCTCATGTTCCGCTTCTTCCTTTTCATGTGCGGCTTCCGCCAAGACCTTTAATTCCAGATTGTCTCTTCCCTCGATTACTTTTAAAATCTGTTCTCCGGAAATTTCCTTCCAATCGGTTGTAATGACAGCTGCCTTTGGATTCAGATGCTGAATTTCCTTGGTACAAAATTCCAGCTGCTCAGGCGTCGCATTTTGAGAGCGGCTTAATACAACCGTTGTTGCATATTCGATCTGGTTATTGAAAAATTCACCGAATGCTTTCATCTGTTTACGCGCTTTTAAAGCATTGACAACTGTCACAAGCGCATTTAATTTCACATCCAGTTCTTTTTCGATATTAATCACACTGGTCATAACATCAGATAATTTTCCAACGCCTGAAGGCTCAATCAAAATACGATCCGGATGATATTTGGAAATTACCTCGCGTAAATTGGTTGCAAAATCACCAACCAAAGTACAGCAGATACATCCTGAATTCATTTCTGTAATTTCAATGCCGGCATCTTTTAAGAATCCGCCGTCAATGCCTACCTCACCGAATTCATTCTCAATCAAAACAATCTGTTCACCCTTGTACGCTTCCTCAATCATTTTCTTGATAAAGGTTGTCTTTCCGGCTCCCAAAAAGCCTGAAATAATATCAATTTTTGTCATTTTTATCTACCTCCTAATCCTTTCAGGAATATAATCTTTCACTAACTTATATATTTTACTAGGAAATTGCAGTAAATGCAAATGAATCTTATTCATGCAACAGGGACTGTCACAAAGGACAGTCCCTGAAATAATACGATTTATGATTCACCTTTGTCATTGCGATATTGACTTGGTGTTTTTTCAAATGTTTTTTTGAATGTACGATTAAAATGTTCCACCGTAGGATACCCGACTGCATTTGCAATGGATTCAATTGACATATTGCCGTTTTTCAACATGCTTTTTGCTTTTTTCAAACGAATATGTGCCACATGTTCTCCAAATGTTTTTCCGGATTTATCCTTAATATATTTCGAAATATACGGCTCGGAAAGTTTGAATTGTGCCGCCATGCTCTCCAAAGTAACATCTTTGAAATTATTTTGAATATAATTGAGCATTGCGGTCAGACGCTCATCCTGTCCTTCTTCTTTTTCTTCTATTTGCGGCAATTTATTAACTGCAACCACAAGCGCTCTGATTGATGCCTTAATAATATCCTCATCCATGCCGGCGCCCCAGAAGTTCTTTCCATTGCAGGTAATTCCTACATACGCAATTGCTTTGGATGATGAGCCGTGGGAAAGTGCATGTTCTTCATAAGTTGAAAGTTCATAGCTGACATCGAAAAATTGCTTCAAGGTATTGCTCACCGCATCCAAACGACCATTTCCATATGCATTGACAATGGCTGATTTGTCCCGGTACTGGATTGTCGTCTCCGCCATGATTCCATCTACCTGCTTGAAGTGAGCATCCGGAATACTGAAATACGGGGTCCGAGTAATATAATTCTCTTCAAAAATATTATAAATCCATTGTGGTGAAAGCTCTTTATGATTCTCATCGGATACCTGTTTCACAAGATATCCAACCTCCTCGCGCATCGCTGCAGGAAGTGAAATTGAGAAATTATTTTTCAAAATATAAGCTACCCCACCTTTTCCGGACTGACTATTGATACGAATGACATCTGCATCATAAGTTCTGCCGACATCAATCGGGTCAATCGGAAGATAAGGAACAGTCCACTCCTTTAACTGCTTTTCTTCTCTCCATGCCATACCCTTTGCAATGGCATCCTGATGAGAACCTGAGAAAGCTGAGAATACCAAATCACCGGCATATGGCTGTCTCTCATGAACATGCATACGAGTCAGACGTTCATAGACTTCACGAATTTGCGGCATATTATGAAAATCCAGTTTCGGATCAAGGCCATGAGAATACATATTCATCGCAATGGTAATAATATCGACATTACCGGTTCGCTCACCATTTCCGAACAATGTTCCTTCAATTCGATCGGCTCCTGCAAGCAAACCGAGTTCTGCATCCGCCACGCCGGTTCCTCTGTCATTATGTGGATGAAGTGATAAGACAACATTGTCTCGATACTTCAAATGCTTGCTCACATATTCAATCTGTGTTGCAAACACATGAGGCATTGCTGTTTCCACAGTTGCAGGAATATTGATGATGGATTTGTTCTTCGACGGCTGCCATACATCAAGTACTGCATTACAAACCTCAACTGCATACTCAACTTCCGTTCCATGGAAGCTTTCCGGAGAATACTCAAATGAGAAATCGCCTTCTGTTTCATCCGCAAGCTTTTTAAGAAGCTTTGCTCCGTCAATTGCAAGCTGCTTAATCTGTTCTTTATCTTTCTTAAACACCTGCTCGCGCTGTGCAACAGATGTAGAATTGTACAAATGCACAACCGCATGAGGTGCGCCCTTTACCGCTTCAAATGTTTTGCGAATAATATGCTCACGAGCCTGTGTCAATACCTGAACTGTCACATCATCCGGAATCATATCCCGTTCAATCAGAGTCCTCATGAAAATAAATTCAGTCTCTGATGCTGCCGGAAATCCAACTTCAATCTCTTTAAAACCGATATCCACAAGCATCTGGAAAAATTCAAGCTTTTCATCCAAGCTCATCGGTTCAATCAAAGCCTGGTTTCCATCGCGTAAATCAACTGAGCACCAGATTGGTGGATGCTCAATATAATCCTTTTTCACCCAGTCTGTCTCATAGATTTCCGGGAGAAAATATTGTCTGATATACTTATCTGCGTTTTTCATGTTGACTCCTCCTCTTGTTCATTAGTGTTATGCTAACACTAACAACAAAATAAGTCAACACTTTTGATAAATTTCTTTGACGATTTCATCAATCTCTTTGAACAAATTTAATTCCGTCTCTAAACGCTCACATGCAACAAAAAGCTCTATGATTTATCATAGAGCTTTTCATATATTGCATTTATAAAGCGATCAATTATTCAACTGTAACTGACTTTGCCAGATTACGCGGCTGGTCCGGATTCAAACCTTTTCCAACAGAAGTATAATATGCAATCAATTGTAAAATAACAACCGCTTCAAAAATTGCGAATTCATCAGGAACCTGTGGCAATGAAATATGAACATCACAGATGGAATCGTCTGTAATTTTCTCATCCATGCTCAACAGAATCACATAAGCACCACGCGCTTTTACCTCGCGAATGTTCGAAATGGTCTTGCTATATACATGTTTTTGGGTTGCAACCGCAATCACAGGAACACCTTCTGCGATCAAAGCAATCGTACCATGTTTTAATTCACCTGCGGCATAACTTTCGGCATGAATATAAGAGATTTCTTTTAATTTCAAAGCACCTTCCATTGTTAAAGTATAATCTAATCCTCTTCCAATAAAGAAGGTATGCTCAGAATTAATCATCTGGCGGGTTAATTGCTCCACATCTGAAGCCTTTGCGATGACTGCTTCAATATAATCCGGAACACTTTCCAATGTCTTTATAAATTCTTTTGCATCCGCTTCTGACATTTTGCCAAGAGAAAGACCCAATTTGCAAGCCAAAAGATACATTGTCGCACATTGTACAGTATACGCCTTTGTACTTGCTACAGCGATTTCCGGTCCGGCATGTGTATAAAGCGCATAATGGCTTTCTCTTGCGATTGAAGATCCCTTTACATTAACAAGAGAAATGGTTCTGTCTGTATATTTAGAGGCCAAACGAAGTGCCTCTAAAGTATCAATGGTCTCTCCGGACTGAGAAACCGCAATCACCATTGAATTCTTAGATAAAATAGGCATTTCATAACGGAATTCAGAGGCTATGGTAACTGTAACAGGGATCTGCAAACGATTCTGAATCATGGTTTTGCCAACCATACCAGCATACATTGCAGTACCGCAGGCGATGATGGTGATATCCGTAACTCCTTCAAAGAATGAATCCGGAATCTGATCATCCTCAAAGAATGGCAATCCATTCTTAATACGCGGTGTGATGGTACGGAGAATTGCCTGAGGCTGTTCATGGATTTCCTTAATCATATAATGAGGATATCCATCTTTTTGTGCTGCAGTCACATCCCAATCAACTGTCATATATTCCGGATTTACAGAAACACCTTCTAAAGTCTCCACTTCAATCGCATCTTTTGTCAATGTTAAAATATGACCTTCCGGAACAATAAAATATTCTTTTGAGAACTCAATGAAAGCAGTCAAATCTGATGCAATAAATGATCCGGCTTCACAATGAGTTGCAACAAGCGGGCTCACACTTCTAATAGAGAAAATAGTATTCGGAAAATCCTGAAACATGATGCAAAATCCGTAAGTACCTTTTACAAGGGCTACCGTTTTGCGAATCGCTTCCTTTGGATCTTCTTCATAAAAATGATTCAAAAGTGCAGCTGCAACTTCTGTATCCGTATCAGATTTTAAATCTGATTCCAAATGATATTCTTTTACAAGTTCATGGTAATTTTCAATGATACCATTGTGAATCAAAGATACTCTTCCAACTCTGTGAGGGTGTGCATTTGTAGTCGTAACTCCACCATGTGTTGCCCATCTGGTATGACCGATTCCACAGGTTGCGCTATTCTCATCATCACAAATTGCACGAAGATCCTTGACCTTTCCAATGGTTTTTCTGATATGAATCTTTCCGTCTGCACCAAAATAAGAGATACCTGCACTGTCGTATCCACGGTATTCGAGGCTGGAAAGTCCATCTAATAAAATACTTTGTGCTTCACGGCCACCCGTGAATCCAATAATTCCACACATAATAATGCTCCTTTATTCTATTAATGTCTTTCATTTGTACATACAGTTTGAGAACCTTTGTACACATGAATTACTTCATGCTTTTTCTTCCTCAATACGCAGCTGTATCCACGGATGGGCATCCGCCGAATTTTCGATCACCCACCACCTCGTTAACCGTCTTTGCGGTGCTTGGCGCTAAAGTTTCTAAACTTTTCGAAATCTGCATCTCCTTAATACAGACAAGTCATTTTACCATACTATCCGTGATTCGTCCACTTTATTGCGGGTAACTATTAATCTATACTTTCCGATGAAACATTGTCTTGTATGAAATAATCTTCATTTTTTTCTCGATTCCAATAATATAATGCAGTATAGCAATTTGATGTTTCAACTCCTTGTTTTTCTTCTTTCGTTAGTTCCCTTCCTAAAGCAAGAAACATTCCACTTTCATCAACATAACTAAAATCAAAAATGTTTTCTCGAAGTGTAGTCGTTTTATTATTTAAATCAAGGAGTTTTAAATTTCCTCCTGTTTCGTCATTATAATCCGAAATATAAAAAATGCCTTCTGCCGTCAATAAATATCGATAACAATTATCTTTGATAATCAACTCTTGATTTCCTTGTTCATTCATACGATAAACATTAAAATCTTTTCCGTTTCGATAATAAATATAATGATCATCCAACTCAATCATATTCACTTTATCGTCCAGCAATATATGCTCATTTGAGCCATCCAAATCCGCTTCAAATATTTTCATACTATCATCTTCATATATTATTTTGTCATTTTGGAAAAATAAATACAGGAAGATTGGTCGATTTAAAATGATTTTTTCATTTTTGTCATCCAACGCAATCCTTAGCAATTGAGAGTCTGTAGTAAAATAGATATATTCGTTATAACACCAAATGTTACGAATCGGTTCTTCTGAACGATAAAAAACCTCAGCTTCGCTGTTTCTAATCCGTACAATACTGTAATAATCAGATGAATCGCAAGCGAAATAATCTCCATCATGATAATTTATATAGCTCCAATTATGTTTAGAAATACATGTTAAATCAGCATGCACACATCCTTTTTTCTGGCAAATCGGAAACACGTCATTTGAATTTGTATCATAATAGAATAATTTCATTTCATTAATTAAACATATTCCATTTTCAGGGTAGACATCAGACCAGAATGCTCTTTCGTTAGTATACCATTGTCCGCAATTTTTGTGATTGTATGTATAATCAATTTGTTTTTTTTGCGTTTGGCCTTTTTTCGTTATCGTTTTTGAAATTCCAAACGTTGCAACACCAACAAACAATACTAATATTATTACTTTTATCAATAATTTTTTATTCATATCCAGTTAGCACTCTCCTTGCAAATTGATATTTCTTTTTAGTGAATAAATCAAATAGAATTATAAACAAGCATACTATTAAAAGCGGAATTAAGTATTTATCAATTACAAATGTATTTGTAATTAAGAAGCGTGGCTGTTCAAAATAATATTTTAACTGAACAAAAGCGAAAGGATTGATCAGTCTCCATATTTCATAAAACTTTCCGAATGCATAAGTCGAAATTATATATTCACTATCTGTTGTATAGGCACCATGATATAAATAGTCATAAATAATATTAATTGCAATTGAAATTGCAAAACAAATTTCACTGATTACAATCGAAAGATTTTTTCTTTTCAACAAGCATGATAATGCAATAGTAAACATTGAAAAGAAAAATGTGGTGATTATTCCGGCTAACAATTCAAAAATTATATATTTTACGACTGTATAATTACCTGGACATAATTCAAAACCCTTTGCATAAAACAAAGGAGCAATTAATTCCCATTTCGAAATTGGAAAGCGAATCATACATATAAGATAATATTCAAAATTCAATATTATTTGAATCATAATAGATAACAAAAAAACTATTCGCATTTTGCAGGCTATGTTATTTCGGTAACCATATTTCGTTGTTGCTAAGATAAGCGAAGTATGATTCTTTTCTTCTAAAATAAGACAACCCGCACATAAAATAATCATAATTGAAATTCCTATAAGAATTGGAAATTGATTATCTATTAAAATAGGAATCAAATTACGATTACAAATAACATGTTCCTCTTCATCATCAAAATATTTATGATATGCTTCTTCTCCTATTTCTGCTTTCTTTATTTGATTGGATTTCAGATAAGATTCACGCTTTTTAATTAAATTTATAAGCGCATCCATTTCAGTTAAAGCACAAAAATCTTCAAATCTGTTATCGCAATATTTCCCAGATAATTCCATGGACTCATTTTGAAAAACCATTCCTTCATCTGTTTCAGTAAAAACTTCAGAATAAGCTTTTTTATATTCATCTTCCAGTGTTTCTTGCTTTTCTTCTGTCAATGTACCATTAATATCGCGATAAAATCCATTTAAACTTGTATCATAATTACGACCAACAAATATCAAAGACCATATAAAAATCAAGGCAAAACCAAGCATCAGAATAAAATAGCTAGTTTTATTATGCATGATTTTTTTGAATTCATAGTAATACATCTAACACTCCTCTTCCTGGACAGATAGATATAATTCTTCTAAATGAGATAATTGATCATTTGCAATCTGTTTCTGTATCTGACCATTTTTCAAAAAAATTACATAATCTGATACCTCTTCTACATCAGATACGATATGGGTTGATAAAATTACAATTGATTCATTGGAAAGTTCTTTTAAATATTTCTTAAAATGTGCTCTCTCCTCTAAGTCCAATCCTACCGTTGGTTCATCTAATACCAATAATTTTGGAGAACCAAGGATTGCCTGAGCAATCCCCAGTCTTTGTTTCATTCCGCCGGAATACGAACTAATCTTTTTGAACCGAACGGATTCTAAGTTCATTACATTAAGAACACGATTAACTTCCGTTGAATCTACTTCTTTCAATTTTGACATATATTCAAGGAATTGTTCACCTGTAAAATTATGATAAAAATCTAAATGTTGAGGTAAAAAACCAATACCACTTCGATATTCTTCCGGATTATGGAAAATATCATTTCCATTCCATTCGATTGTGCCGCATGATTTTTCAAGAATTCCAACCATAATATTTAAAAGTGTGGTCTTGCCAGCTCCATTCGGTCCTAATAAACCATATAATCCGTGTTCAAATTCAAGATTAATGGAATGAAGTACTTCTTTATCTTTATAATTCTTAGAAATATTTTTCAGAGTCAATTTATCATTCATAGCTATATAACCCTTTTCAAAAATAATTGTTTAAAATGATTCCAAAAACATAATTCTATAATTAATAAAATTATAAAACCCGTAATAAAATGAAATACAAATCGCAATCCTATCATACTCAAAACTGATATATTAAATATAGAATACTCTCGAACAGTTTCTACACTAATTACCGGGGCTGATAAATGTGTCACTCCATCAAAAATGATACTTAAAAATAATTCTACAAACGTAAATAGTGTCGTAAAAGTGAAGCACACTAACATATTCCATTTTAGTTTTTGCTTACGTATTCTATTAATTCCACATTTCGTGCAGCTACAAATATTAAGAATTGATCTTTTTTCCGTGCTATAGGAAAAAAGAAATAGGATAACTAATATACCAAATAAAAGCCACTCTATCCTTGTTGGATTTAATAAATATTTCAAATACGTATCATTTATAAAATCAGTGTTCTTTTCCTTATCCAAAACGATTTGCTGGTATATTTTTGTGATTTGTTGTTCTTTTATTTTGCATTCATGTAATTCATTCCGATATTTACTATATTCCTCATATGATATTGCATCATTGATATAATCAGATTCTTTAATAGATTCCTGGGATATTATTTCGCAAACATAATCATACTCTTCGGTGATTTGATTCAGTTTTTCCTGAGTAATCGGTCCTTCATATTGTTCAGCAATTTCCTGATACAATTTTTCGCCGTTTGCCCGACTACTGCCAAATAAATGTGTAAAACAAATAATAAAATGGGATAAAACTAAGATAATAATCAATAGAATTACAAGATGATGATTTATTTTTCGAAATTCGTATTTCATAAAAAACTCCCAAGCAAAAATCCCCAAAGCAACTTAAACGTTTTCGTAATCTATATTTAAATTATACTCTATTCATAAAGTAATTCAACAATATGCCAAATCATTTTATTCTAAACAGCAAAAAATCGTTGAAGTGCACAATTTTCAGAAGACGTTTTTGTACAAAAAAAGAACCGTTCAAATGAACAGTTCTAATTCAAGTCTCGCTCGCGAGACTTGGCGCGAGATTTGCGTCAGCGTAGCTGACATATT
>NZ_PDYG01000005.1 GCF_002735305.1 Agathobacter ruminis | reverse complement strand
GATGCGCAGAGATTTGCATATGAAATATGTCAGCTACGCTGACGCAAATCTCGCGCCAAGACTCGCGAGCGAGACTTGAAATTGAGAAGGAACTTGATTAAGATGAATGTAGAAAAAATGAACGGAAAAGGAACCTTGGAAATGAATCAGGTTTATCATTTTATTGTCAATACAGCAGCAAGAACGGGAAAAGGAATCTTTGCATGGAATGAACTGGAAGAAATACTGATGCAAAGACAGATAAAATATGAAACACATTTGACGGAATACGCCGGTCACGCAAAGACGCTGGCAAGGGAACTGAGTGAAAAAGGGACAGAATCTGACCCTGTTTATCTGGTGATTGTCGGTGGTGACGGAACGGTCAATGAAGTATTAAACGGAATTGTCAATTTTAAAAATGTCAGATTCGGATATGTTCCGAATGGCTCGGCAAATGATCTGGCAAACGGACTTGGCTGGTTTAAATTTGATGCAAAAGAAATATTAAATAAATTATTGGATGGCGAATATCATGGATTTGCAATGGATTTAGGGTGTTCAACAGATGAATCGGGAAACAAAAATCTGTTTGCAATCAGTTCAGGAATCGGTATTGATGCAGAAGTCTGCAAAGCGGCATTGCATTCCAAATTAAAGAAATTTTTGAATGCCATTCATCTGGGCGGGCTTACTTATAAATTACTTACGATTCACAAATTATTTACGATGCCTCATGTGACATGTTATTTGAAATTGGATGATCAACCGGAGAAGATGATACAAAAAGGCATTTTTGCGGTTGGCATGAATCAGCCGGTCGAAGGTGGAGGGGTGCCGATGGCGCCAAAGGCGGTCTGTACCGATGGCAAATTGACCTTATGCTGTGTATATGGCTATTCCAGATTCCGAGCTTTCTTTGTTTTGCCATCGCTTTTAGCGGGGAAACATGAGGGAAAGAAAGGGTTCTGGATTGAGTCGTTTTCAAAGGCTACCATACGGCTTGAGTCGGCAATGGTATTGCATGCAGACGGAGAATATTGCGGAGAGCAGAAGCATGTCTGTATCGAATGCCTGCCGGGCATTATGAAATTTATCTAGTGAGGATTGCGATTATGCAGATTATTTTTATTCACCATAGTTGTTTCCTGGTGGAAATTGATGATAAAGTTTTGATATTTGATTATTTCAACGGAGACCGTGTGGATGGTTTTCATTTTGGAGGGAAATTGCCGACTTATGAAAAAGATACTCCGATTTATATGTTTGCCAGTCACAGCCATGCGGATCATTATGATATGGATATTTTGCGGATGGCGGATCAATATCCGAATATCCGATATATTTTTTCAAAAGACATCCGCATCAGCCCGAATTTTTTGCAAAAGCATGGAATTGATCCGTCAGTGCGTGAACGTGTGACTTTTGTAAAACCGGATCAAACCTATCAGGTGGACGATTTAAAAATCAAAACACTTGGTTCCACAGATTCCGGTGTCGCATTTTATGTGGATGTAAACGGTGTGACCTTATTCCATGCCGGAGATTTGAACGATTGGAGAATGGAGCATGTCGGCGAACTGATTAACGGAAGGATGAAACGAAGTTATCGCCACGAAATCAAGAAACTGAAAAATAAACCGATTAATGTTGCATTCGTACCTTGCGATCCGAGACTCGGAGAGTATCAGTTCGAAGGCCTGACGTATTTTTTGGAAACGACGGATGCGGAATATGTTTTCCCGATGCATATGTGGCAAAAATATTCTGAGGTAAATAGTTTCAAAAAGAAGATGTCAAATCGCTTGATGGCGGATCGATTGATGGTGATTTCACAAGAAAATCAAACCTTTTTGTTTGAAGAAAGTTGAAATCATGACATATATCTATTATAATTAATGCAAAATCTGGAGGTGGAGAACATGGGATTTGGACAATATCTTGTATGGTACATCATTCAGGGAATCGGACTGCTTGCAATTGGATGCTGCGGTGCGTTTATAGGAATAAAGCTTCGTAAGAAAAAGGATGCGAAACTTGCGGATGACAAGACCGTAGAATAACAGAATGGATTATTCTATACATGCTATTTCTTAAGAGTCGCTTGCGGCTCTTATTTGTGTGTAATTAGAAATATTTTGGAGGAAAGAAGAAATGCATAAGAGTTATGGAGTGAACGAATTACGCAGAATGTATCTTGAATTTTTCGAGAGTAAAGATCATCTTGCAATGAAGAGTTTTTCACTCGTTCCACACAATGACAACAGTTTATTATTAATCAATGCCGGAATGGCACCTTTGAAACCATATTTCACCGGGCAGGAAATTCCGCCTCGCAGAAGAGTGACAACCTGTCAGAAATGTGTTCGTACCGGTGATATCGAAAATGTAGGAAAGACAGCAAGACATCTTACTTTCTTTGAAATGCTCGGTAATTTCTCGTTCGGCGATTATTTCAAGCATGAAGCAATCGCATGGAGCTGGGAATTTTTAACCGAAGTACTCGGACTTGAAAAGGACCGTTTATATCCATCCATTTACGGAGAGGACGAAGAAGCCTTCGAAATCTGGAATAAAGAAATCGGAATTCCGGCAGATCGCATCACCCGTTTTTATCGTGATCCGGAAACCGGAGAATGTGACAATTTCTGGGAGCATGGTGCAGGACCTTGCGGACCTTGTTCTGAAATCTATTACGATCGCGGCGAGAAATACGGATGCGGCGATCCGAATTGTAAAGTCGGCTGTGAATGCGACCGTTTTATGGAAGTCTGGAATAATGTATTTACCCAGTTCAACGGAGACGGACATGGCGGTTATGAAGAACTTGAAAACAAAAACATCGATACCGGTATGGGCCTTGAGCGACTTGCAGTCGTAATGCAGGATGTAGATTCTGTATTTGATATTGATACGATGAAAGCCATTCGCGATAAAGTATGCGAACTTTCCGGCAAACAATATCAGGTGGATGCCATCGATGATATTTCCATCCGTTTGATTACCGATCATATTCGTTCATCAACTTTCCTGATTTCCGACGGTGTTATGCCGACCAATGAAGGAAGAGGATATGTGCTTCGCCGTATCATTCGTCGTGCTGCGCGTCATGGTCGTATGCTTGGCATTAACGGAACCTTCCTCGCTGAAATCGCTAAGGTTGTAATCCGCGAATCAAAGGACGGATACAGCGAATTGGAAGAAAAGAAAGATTTCATTCTTCGCGTTTTGACACAGGAAGAAGAGAAATTTGCAAAGACCATTGATCAGGGTCTTGCGATTTTAAATGAAATGGAAGAGCAGATGCTCAAATCCGGAAACAAGATTTTGTCTGGAGAAAATGCATTTAAGCTGTATGATACTTACGGATTCCCGATTGATTTGACATCCGAAATCCTTGAAGAGAAAGGATTCTCTTATGACGAAGAAGGATTTAAGAAATGCATGGATGAGCAGAAGAATAAGGCAAGAGCAGCCCGCAAAGAGACAAATTATATGGGTGCGGATGCCAATGTATATAATGAAATCGAATCCGATATGGTTACGGAATTTGTCGGATATGATGCAACAGAAGCAGAAGAGACAATTGCATTTGTAACCAGCGAAGACGAAGTTGTGGAAGCTCTTTCTGATGGTCAGAAGGGTTCTGTGATTGTTGCAAAGACTCCTTTCTATGCTACTATGGGTGGACAGCAGGGGGATAAAGGCCTGATCAAAACTGCTGACGGAACCTTTGTGGTTGAAGATACCGTCAAGGTGGTTGGAAACCGCTATGCACATGTTGGATATGTAAGTGAAGGTATGATTCGCACCGGCGAAAAGGCGCAGCTTTTGGTTGACAAGAAACGCCGTGCAAAAACCTGCAGAAACCATTCTGCAACACATTTGTTACAGAAGGCATTGCGCGAAGTCCTCGGAACACATGTTGAACAGGCCGGTTCTTTCCAGGATGAAGATCGTACCAGATTCGACTTCTCTCATTTTGAGGCTATGACTGCTGAAGAATTACAGCGCGTAGAAGATATGGTCAACGAAAAGATTGCAGAGGCAATTCCGGTTGTGACCGAGGTGATGACTGTGGACGAGGCAAAGAAGACCGGTGCCATGGCTTTGTTTGGAGAGAAATACGGCGAGAAGGTTCGTGTCGTATCCATGGGAGATTTCTCAAAAGAATTCTGTGGTGGTACACATGTAAAGAATACTTCCGATATCGGTTCCTTTAAAATTATTTCTGAAAACGGTGTAGCTGCCGGTGTCAGAAGAATTGAAGCTTTAACCGGTGATAATGTACTTGCTTATTATGCAAATCTTGAAAAAGAATTGAATGAAGCTGCCAAAATTGTAAAAACAACTCCGGCTTCTCTGACCGACAGACTTGAAAAATTAATGGCTGAAGTAAAAGCTTTGCAAAGCGAGAATGAATCATTAAAGAGCAAGGCTGCACAGTCTGCACTTGGTGATGTCATGGATCAGGTTGTGGATGTGAAGGGCGTGAAGTTGCTTGCAACCAGTGTTTCTTCTGTTGATATGAACGGATTGCGCGATCTTGGTGATCAGTTAAAAGAAAAGCTTGGCGAAGGTGTTGTTGTAATCGCATCTGATATGGATGGAAAAGTAAATCTGATTGCAATGGCGACCGATGAAGCGCAAAAGAAAGGTGCACATGCCGGAAATCTGATCAAAGCAATTGCCGGAAAAGTCGGCGGTGGCGGCGGTGGCCGTCCGAATATGGCACAGGCCGGTGGTAAAAACCCTGCCGGAATTGCAGATGCAATTGCCGAAGCAAAAACTGCATTAGCGTCCATGCTCTCATAAATCTCGTAAATGTACACTTTTTACTTGACAAATATTTTTTATTTGGTAAAATATTTTTTGTGCAAATAAGAGTAAAACCTTACAGTTGACGCACATACTTTACAACTGGAGGGAGGTTAGGTTCGAGTGTCCAGTGTTATCGTAAAAGAAAATGAATCTTTGGATAGTGCATTACGTCGTTTCAAGAGAAACTGCGCTAAGGCTGGTATCCAGCAGGAAATTCGTAAGCGTGAGCATTACGAGAAGCCGAGTGTAAAGCGTAAGAAGAAATCTGAAGCTGCTCGCAAGAGAAAATACAATTAATGTATGATAGGGAGCCTTGGTATTTAACCAAGGCTTTTTTCCTATTCAAATAAGACAAAAATGAGGTGATCAAGATGTCTTCCATGGAAAATAAAATTGATAAAATAGTAGAAAAAATACTCGAAGATTATAAAGATGAGCGCTTCATCAATCAGGTTGAAGTTTTTGATCAGCCGGACAAAGAAGTTGTTATTGATATCACCAAAAAAATGTTAAAGATTATTTTCCCGGGATTTTATCGGGAAAACAATTATCATTTTTATAATAATTACAGCCGATTGACCAATTTGCTTGAAGATGTCATGTATAATCTGAACAAACAGATTGCAATTGCATTGAAACAAAAGCCGGAAAACAAATTGCGTCAGCAATGTGAAATTCAAAAAGATGCAGAAAATTTATCGCTTGCATTTTTTGAACAGATTCCGAAAATCCGTGAATATGTGGATACCGATGTACAGGCCGATTTTGATGGAGATCCTGCTGCATTTAACAAGAATGAAATCATATTGACGTATCCGGGACTGATGGCCAGCACGGTGAATCGAATCGCGCATGAATTATATTTGCTGAGGGTGCCGATTATTCCTCGTATGATGACGGAATATATTCACAATTTAACCGGAATCGATATTCATCCGGGCGCAACGATTGGCAAATATTTCTTTATTGATCACGGAACCGGAATTGTAGTCGGTGAGACTACTGTGATCGGGGAGCATGTCAAGATTTACCAGGGCGTGACACTCGGTGCACTTTCGACGCGTGGCGGACAGGCGTTAAAAGGTGTCAAGAGACATCCGACCATCGAAGACAATGTTACCATTTATTCAGGAGCATCCATCTTTGGCGGGGAAACAATCATCGGTCATGATTCGGTCATCGGATCGAATGCATTTATCACAAAATCAATTTGTCCTGGCTCGCGTGTCAGCATCAAGAATCAGGAGCATAATATCAAACAAGGTGACTGCGACGATTTTGATACAGACCCGGCTACGGATAGCAGCTGGTTTTACATTATATAAATAACAGGGGAATGTTATGTCAAATTCAAATGATTTAATTAATCGGATAAACGGTAAATACAGCCGGATGAGTAAGGGACAAAAGAGACTGGCGACTTATATTACGGATAATTATGACAAGGCGGTTTTTCTTACGGCAGCAAAGCTTGGTGAGATTGTCGGAGTGAGTGAATCGACCGTTGTGCGTTTTGCAATGTCGCTTGGCTACAAGGGATATCCTGAATTTCAGGATGCGTTGGAAGAACTGGTACGCAACAAATTAAATTCTGTACAGCGTATGGAAGTAACTTACGGAAGAATATCCCAGTCTGAGATTCTTGATACTGTTTTGCGCTCAGATGCGGAAAAAATCACTTCAACATTGCACAAAATTGATCCACATACCTTTGATCTGGCAGTGGATACAATTTTAAATGCCAAAAATATTTATATTGTAGGTATTCGAAGCTGTGCTCCGCTTGCAAGCTTTCTGGCTTTTTATTTGAATCTGATGTTTCCGAATGTCATTTTGTTGACCACAAACAGCTCAAGCGAGTTGTTTGAACAGATGGTTCGTATCAACAAAAATGATGTGATTATCGGAATCAGCTTTCCACGTTATTCAATGCGTACATTAAAAGCGCTTGAGTTTGCAAATTCAAGACAGGCCAAAGTAATCACTTTGACGGACAGTGTGCATTCTCCGATGAATCTGTATTCTTCCTGCAATCTGATTGCAGACAGCGATATGGCTTCCATTGTGGATTCTCTGGTTGCACCGTTGAGCGTAATCAATTCTTTGATTGTTGCGCTTTGTATGAAAAAACAAAAAGCGGTAGCAAAGACTTTGACCACATTAGAACAGATCTGGAATGAATATCAGGTTTATGAATCGGATGAGATTAATGTCATCGATGATTCGATTAAAGTACATTATGCGCAATTGAAAGATGACGAAAATGAGTAATGTAATCGTAATCGGTGGAGGCGCGGCCGGATGTATGGCTGCCTATGCAGCTGCATCTAAGGGGCATACGGTCCACCTTCTGGAAAAGAATGAAAAAATCGGCAAGAAAATATATATCACAGGAAAAGGACGATGCAATGTGACGAACGCATCGGATATTGATGTGATTCTGGCAAATGTATTATCCAATCCAAAATTCCTGTATTCTGCCATTTATACTTTTACAAATGATGATGTCATTGACTTCTTTGAAAAATATGATGTACCGCTCAAGGTGGAGCGCGGGAATCGCGTTTTCCCTGTTTCGGACCATTCGTCGGATATCATCAAAGGACTTGAACGGGCATTAAAAGATATGAATGTTCATATCCATCTGTATACGGAAGTGAAGCAATTGTTGATGGATCATCATCGGTGTACAGGTGTGGAATTGTCTGATGGAACGCAGATGAAAGCCAATCATGTCATTGTCGCAACAGGCGGTTTGTCATATCCTTCCACCGGTTCAACCGGAGATGGATATCGTTTCGCGCAAAGTTGTGATCTGGCTATGGTTGATCCGGTTCCGTCTCTTGTACCATTTGAAACAAAAGAGAGCTGGGTTGTGAAATTGCAGGGCCTGTCTCTGCGCAATGTCACGCTTAAAATCACAAAGGGCAAAAAAGTGCTGTTTGAAGAATTCGGCGAGATGCTGTTTACCCATTTTGGAATCAGCGGTCCGCTTGTGCTTTCAGCATCTGCCAAGATTAAGCCTTCTGACTTTGATGGTCCGCTTCATGCAGAACTGGATTTAAAACCGGCGATTTCAAAAGAAGAATTGTCAGATCGTCTGGTCAAAGATTTTTCAAACAATTTAAATAAGAATTTCCGAAATGGAATCAATGGACTGTTTCCGGCAAAATTATCCCCGGTTATGGTACATATTTCATCCATTGATGAGAATAAGAAATGCAATGAGATCACAAAGGAAGAGCGCAATGCATTCGTGGAATTAACCAAGGCATTGCCATTTACGATAGTAAAAAAACGTGATTTCAAAGAGGCAATCATCACCAAAGGCGGAGTGTCGGTAAAAGAAATCGATCCATCTACAATGTTTGCAAAAAAAGTAGAGGGACTTTCATTTTGTGGAGAGGTTTTGGACCTTGATGCATATACGGGCGGTTATAATCTGCAGATTGCCTGGTCGACCGGTTATCTGGCCGGATCGAGTATTGAATGATAAGGAGTAAAAAAATGAGTGTTAATATCGCAATTGATGGACCTGCAGGAGCAGGAAAGAGTACCATTGCAAAGATGGTAGCAAAGAAATTAGGTTATGTATATGTAGATACCGGAGCGATGTATCGCGCAATGGCATATTATTTTCTGACCAATCAGATTGACAGTACAGACCGGGAAGCAATTGAAAAAGCGGTAGAAACCGTTGATGTGACCATTCAATATGAAAACGGACAGCAGGTTGTCCTGTTAAACGGGGAAAATGTCAATGACAAAATCCGCAATGAAGAAGTCGGAAATATGGCTTCTGCAACGAGTGTTTATCCGAATGTGCGCAAAAAACTGGTTGCATTGCAGCAAAAGCTTGCACAATCGACAGATGTGATTATGGATGGCCGTGATATCGGCTCAGTTGTATTGCCGAATGCAGATGTGAAATTCTATCTGACAGCAAGCTCGTCGGTTCGTGCGCAGAGAAGATTTGCCGAATTGCAGGAAAAAGGTGTTGCATGTGATCTCGATCAAATTGAGAAAGATATCATTGACCGTGATGAGCGTGATATGAACCGCGAGGTTTCTCCGCTTACAATCTGCGAGGATGCAGTATTGGTTGATAGTTCATATATGACCATCGATGAAGTTGTTGCTGAATTGATTCGAATTGTGGAAGAAAAGACAAATGGAAATTAAAATTGCAAATAGCGCCGGATTCTGTTTCGGTGTAACAAGGGCTGTAAATACGGTCTATGAAGCAATCGCATCGAATGACAAGGATATTTATACATTTGGTCCGATAATTCATAATAAAGAAGTGGTACATGACCTGGAAATGAAAGGGGTTCGGGTGATTGAATCGTTAGAAGAGATTCCGGACCATGTCGATCATGCCGTAATGATTATTCGTTCTCATGGAGTTTCCCGGGAAGTCATGGATTGCCTGACAAATGCCGGATTTCAAATTATTGATGCAACATGTCCTTTTGTAAAAAAGATTCATAATATTGTTGCAGAATATAGTGAGAAAGGTTACCATATAGTAATCACCGGAAATCCGTCACATCCTGAAGTGATCGGTATAGAGGGATGGATGTGTAACGACCGAGTTACTGTGGTTTCAACAAAGGAAGAAGTGGAATCCCTGTCGTTTGAACCGGGCACAAAAGTGTGTATGGTATCGCAAACAACATTTAACTTGAATAAATTTAAAGAATTTGTTGAAATTGTAACCGAAAAAGGGTATGATATAAATGTTTTAAATACAATCTGTAACGCGACAGAGGAAAGACAGCAAGAAGCACGAGTGCTTGCCGCTTCCGTAGATGCCATGATTGTCATTGGAGATAAGGGCAGTTCGAATACGCAGAAGTTATTTGAAATATGTAAAAAAGAATGTGAAAATACTTACTATATACAAACAAGTAGCGAAATGGATTATTCATCCATGAAATCTGTCAGTAGCGTAGGTATTACCGCAGGGGCTTCCACCCCAAATAATATCATTGAGGAGGTATCAAAGAATGTCAGAAAACTTTGATCAATTATTGGAAGAATCATTTAAGACCATGAGTGTCAGAAACGGAGAGGTTGTAACCGGTACAGTTATTGGAGTAAAACCGGATGAGATCGTCTTAAATGTCGGCGCAAAGGCAGATGGTATCATTACCCGTAACGAATACACCAGTGATTCAAGCCTTGACCTTACAACTGTCGTAAAAGAAGGAGACACAATCGAAGCTAAGGTTGTTAAGACCAACGACGGAGAAGGCCAGTTAATCCTTTCCACAAAGAGACTTGCAGCAGAAAAGGGAAGCAAGCGTTTACAGGAAGCTTTTGAAAACGAAGAAGTATTAACCGCAAAAGTATCACAGATCCTTGACGGCGGTGTTTGCCTCGTAATCGATGAGACCAGAGTATTTATCCCTGCATCATTGGTTAGCGATACATATGAAAAAGATCTTTCTAAATTCAAAGATCAGGAAATCGAATTTGTAATTACCGAATTTGAGCCAAGAAAGAGAAGAATCATCGGTAACCGCAAGAAGTTACTTCTCAGCAAGAAAGCTGAAGCACAGAAAGAATTGTTCGAAAAGATTGCAGTTGGCGATGTTGTAACCGGAACTGTAAAGAATGTAACCGATTTCGGTGCATTCATTGATCTCGGTGGAGTTGATGGACTTCTCCATATTTCCGAAATGTCTTGGGGTCGTATCGAAAGCCCTAAGAAAGTATTCACTGTAGGACAGGAAGTAAAAGTATTTATCAAGAGCATTAACGAGACCAAGATTGCATTATCTATGAAATTCCCTGAGGAGAATCCATGGAATGGTGCTGATGAGAAATTTGCAGTTGGCAATGTTGTAAAAGGTAAGGTTGCCAGAATGACTGATTTTGGTGCATTTGTAGAACTTGCACCTGGAATCGATGCATTGCTTCATGTTTCTCAGATTTCTAAGGATCATGTTGAGAAGCCTTCTGATGTATTAAAGGTTGGCCAGGAAGTTGAAGCTAAGATTGTTGACTTCTCTGAAGAAGACAAGAAGATTTCTCTTTCTGTAAAGGCATTACTTGCACCGGAAGAGCAGAATGATTCTGAAGAAGCAACAAGTGTTGATATCGATGCTGTTGCAGCTGAGTCTACAGACGCAGAATAATTATGTATAAACTTGGGGAGTTGTCATTTGACAGCTCCTTTTTGTTTAAAATAAAAAAATGAAACAGGGGGCATACAGATGTTTGATAAGTATGAGGAATTTAAAAAGGAAGTCTTAAAGCTTACCAAAATTGATTTGAATTATTACAAGGAAAAGCAGATGCGTCGTCGTATCGACACACTTGCACAAAAGAACAAGGCGACAAGCTATGAAGAGTATGTAAAGCTCTTGAAAGAAAGTCCGGAGTTGTTCGAACAGTTTGTGAATTTCCTTACCATAAATGTTTCTGAGTTTTATCGTAATCCGGAGCAATGGAAGCTGTTAGATGAGAAGGTAATCCCGAAGCTGATTCAGGATCATGGCAGAAATTTAAAAATCTGGAGTGCGGCCTGCTCGACAGGAGATGAACCTTATTCGCTTGTTATGGCTTTTTCGAAGCACATTCCGCTTTCCAACATTCATATTACCGCTACAGATATTGACAAGCAGGTAATTGCAAGTGCCAAAGCAGGATTGTACAGTGAGAAGAGTGTATTAAACGTTCCGGCTGATTTAAAGAAAAAATATTTCACCAAAATCGGTTCTTCTTACCAAATCGCAGATGAAATCAAAAAATGTGTCACTTTCCGTGAGCACAATCTGTTAAAAGATGTTTATCCAAAGGATTTTGATTTGATTCTGTGCCGCAATGTTGTTATCTATTTCACCGATGAAGCAAAAGACGAGATTTATCGTAAATTCTTTGCATCATTAAAAGAAAAAGGTGTCCTTTTCATTGGCAGCACAGAACAGATTACAAATTACAAAGATATCGGATTCTCAAGAATGAGTTCATTCTATTTCGAGAAGCCTTGACAAAGAGCAAAGATATGATTCACATATCTGCGCAACATAATATCTGATGATATAAAGTCCGTTGTTAATTCAAAATAACGGACTTTATCTTTGTATTCTTTTCTAAATTCCGGATTCATAATCTCAGAATATTGCGGCAAAAATGAGCTTTGCTTTTTGGTATAGCAATTGCTGGCCTTTGCCCGTTCGCGATAATCGCGGTCTACAAAATTCGCAACCGATTTATGGATTGCAACATCTTCCTTCGGCAGATAATAATAATCCTTATAATTTTCAAAGAAATAATATAACGTTCCTTTCAAAATCGGTACACGAATGGTTGTCTTTTTGCCGTTCATCGAGACATAAAAGTCTTTGATCTTAAAGCTGACCCGCTTCGGAATGGTATAATCATTTTCAAGAATGATATATAATTCATCATTGCGATTGCCGCTGTGGTCGTTATAGGATTCCAATCGAGTTTCTCTGATTGCAAACTGACCGTTTAAAATCTCATTATAGGACAAAATCGGAAGAAGTCGTGTCATTCCGACTACGTCATCAAAGTTATGTAAATATAACAAATCTTCACATTCTGAAGAATGTGTCTGGCAGTATTCCTGATAAACATTAATGAGTTCCTTGCCGGAATATAAATCATCACGCGAGATGCCAAGGAACTGTTCAATGGATTTTTGTTTATAGTTATCAAGCTTTAACAAAAATTTCTGTTTGGAAACAATTTTAAAGATGTCGAGATAGTCATATTTTTGAAATTGTTCCGGGATATGATAATGATCGCATTTGGCTTTTAAAAATGGGATATCAAATCCTATGCCGTTGTAGGAAACAATCGTTTGATATAATTTCAAAATCTCAAGGAAAGCAACCAATACGGCTTTTTCTTCCGATGGATTTTCGGCCATAAACTGGTCAATGCAGATATAATTGCCCTGTTTTCTGGCGCATCCGATCAGATAAATATGAGAATGCGACGGGGAAAACCCGGTGGTCTCAATATCAAAAAAAATAGAATGTTCATCAAACAAATCATCAGAAAGTGCATCTGATTTAATATATAATTCTTCTTTATGACGCGTCTTCATGAAACACCTCCTATTACACAAAAATTATATCATTTGTTTTATTTATTTGTCTATTTTTTACTTGGTATTCAAAAAAATACTATGATATGAGAAGCATAAAATGTATAATTAAAATAGTGCTATTGGATTAATTTTATAAAGCAAATCTATAACAAATTTTTAAAGAAAGAGGTGCACTAGGAATGGGTTTGAAAACATTTTCCGGCGGAGTACATCCTTATGAAGGTAAGGAATTGGCAAAAGACTCCGTAATCACAGAAGTTTTACCCAAGGGAGTTCTGGTCTTTCCTTTGTCACAGCACATTGGAGCGCCTGCAACCCCAATTGTCGCGGTAGGGGATACCGTTCTGAAAGGGCAAAAGATTGCAGAGGCATCCGGCTTTGTATCTTCCCCGATTTATTCTTCCGTTTCCGGAACCGTGCAAAAAATCGAAAAGCATCGTGTTGCTACCGGTGATATGGTGGAATCGATTTTTATCGAAAGCGATGATCAGTTTATTGAAGCAGGTTTTACAGAGACCGAGGACGTCACAAAACTTTCCAAAGATGAAATCATTAACAAAATCAAAGAAGCCGGTGTAGTTGGTATGGGTGGTGCCGGATTCCCGACACATGTTAAACTTTCTCCAAAAGAGCCGGACAAGATTGAATATATTATCGCCAATTGTGCGGAGTGCGAACCGTATTTGACCGCGGATTATCGCAGAATGCTTGAGAATACTGACGAACTGGTAGAAGGCATGAAGATTATTCTGCAGTTGTTCCCGAATGCCAAAGGTGTTTTTGGTGTCGAGAACAATAAAATGGATTGCGTATCAAAATTACAGGAGCGCATTGCCAATGAATCCAGAATGGAAGTGTGCACGCTGATGACCAAATATCCGCAGGGCGGAGAGCGCCAGCTGATTTATGCGGTAACAGGTCGCGCAATCAATTCCAAGATGCTTCCGGCCGATGCAGGATGCATTGTAGACAATGTTGAGACCATTATAGCGATTTATCAGGCAGTCAAGAATGGAATTCCGGTTATGAAGCGTGTTTCTACCGTTACCGGAGATGCAATCGAAAAACCATCCAATTTCCTTTATTCCATCGGTACACCATACCAGCAGCTGGTTGATGCCGCAGGATTAAAGACAACACCGAAAAAGATGATTTCCGGTGGTCCGATGATGGGATTTTCCATGTTTTCACTGGATATTCCTACCACCAAGACCTCTTCTTCCATCCTTTGCCTTTCAGAAGATGCGGTTTCCGAAAATGAGACCATTGCATGTATCAATTGCGGCAGATGTGTGGAAGCATGTCCGGAAAAATTAATTCCGAGCCGTTTGATGAAATTCTCCGAGAGAAATCTTCTGGAAGATTTTGAAAAATGGAACGGCCTGGAATGTATTGAATGTGGAAGCTGTTCTTTTGTATGTCCTTCCAAGCGTCAGGTTGCACAATCAATTAAAACAACAAAGAAGATTGTGCTTGCCGAGAAGCGCAAGAAGGCCGCAAATAAATAATTTCATTCGATAAAAATTAAGAGAGGTGAACAAAAAGTGAGTGAGACATATCAGGTTTCTTCTTCTCCGCACGTGCGTGAGAAGGTAACAACCAGTAATATTATGCTTTATGTCATTCTCGCATTGCTGCCAACATCTTTATTCGGAATTTATAATTTCGGCTGGAGAGCGCTGGTATTGATTGTTGTAACAATTGCAGCATGCGTGATTTCGGAATTTGTATTTAATAAGATTGCCAAGAGAAAACAAACCATCAATGATTTGAGTGCTGTTGTGACAGGTTTGTTGCTGGCATTGAATTTCCCGTCCACACTTCCAATTTGGGAAGCGGTGATTGGTGCATTTTTTGCCATTATCGTTGTCAAAATGATTTTTGGCGGCCTCGGACAGAACTTTATGAACCCGGCACTCGGTGGACGTTGCTTTTTGGTCATTGCATTTGCTGCAGATATGACCAGCTTCATTAACGGAACCAAATATGAAGGAATTGCATCAGCCACACCGCTTGCCATGATTCGCAATGAAGGTCTTGCTTCTGTGAATGTCCGGGATATGTTGATTGGAAATACAGCCGGAACCATCGGTGAGACAAGTGTGATTGCCATTTTGATTGGCGCGATTATCCTGATTTTGTTCGGAGTCATTGATTTGAAGATTCCGGGTGCATATATTTTGACCTTTGCATTGTTTATGTGCATTTTTGGAAAAGAAGCATTTTCTTTTGATTATGTGGTTGCACAGCTGTGCGGTGGCGGATTGATGCTCGGAGCATTCTTTATGGCAACCGATTATGTGACCAGTCCGATTACTCCGATGGGCAAGATAGTATTCGGTATGATATGCGGTCTGTTGACCGGTTTGTTCCGTTGTTTCGGTGCCAATGCGGAAGGTGTTTCTTTTGCAATCATCTTGAGCAACCTTTTGGTTCCATTGATTGAAAAAGTAACGGTTCCTCGTGCATTTGGAGTGAAGAAGGAGGCGAAGACAAATGAATAAAAAGATTGTACATGACGCCTTAATTCTCTTTGCATTTACCATCGTGCTCGGATTGATTCTCGGTCTAGTTCACGGTATCACCAAAGAACCGATCGATGCGGCTAACAATGCTGCACAGCAGAAGGCTTTCCAGGCCGTATTTGCAGATGCGGAGCAATTTTCTTTAGCAGAATATGATGCAAATGCTGCAAATCAATTATTGAAAGATAACGGATACAGCGATGTCATTGATGATGTACAGGAAGCTAAGGACGGATCCGGAAATCTGTTGGGCTATGTGATTACCGTGACTGCAAAAGACGGTTCGCAGGGCAGCATTACTTTTTCGGTAGGAATTCGTATGGACCGGACCGTGAACGGATATTCCATCACAGATACTTCCGAAACTCCGGGACTTGGACTGAAAGCATCCGAAGAAGATTTCTATAGTCAGTTTGAAGGAAAGAATGTAGAAAAATTCGAAGTGGTAAAGCAGACACCGGCAGCTGATAATCAGATTGAAGCAATCACCGGTTCCACGATTACATCCAAAGCAATTGCAAACGGATGCAATGCAGCTATCCTTTTCTTTGACAATGAATTGGGAGGTGCAAAATGAATAAATATTTAGAGCGCTTATATAACGGTATTATCAAGGAAAATCCTACCTTTGTTCTGATGCTTGGTATGTGTCCGACACTTGCGGTTACTTCATCGGCAATCAATGGTTTGGGAATGGGACTTTCTACAACGGTTGTATTGGTATTGTCAAATCTTTTGATTTCACTTTTCCGTAAAGTGATACCAAACGGAGTCCGTATGCCGGCATTTATTGTCGTTGTAGCTTCTCTGGTAACGATTGTACAGTTTATGCTGCAGGCATATCTTCCTTCACTTTCCAATGCGTTAGGCGTTTATATTCCTTTGATTGTGGTAAACTGTATCATCCTTGGAAGAGCGGAAAGTTATGCATCCAAGAATCCGCCTGTGGAATCTATTTTTGACGGACTTGGAATGGGACTTGGATTTACATTCGGATTAACCTGTATCGGTTTGATCCGTGAAATTCTCGGTGCTGCAACAGCATTTTCTGTCAATCTTGCATCTTTATCAACTGCAATTTCGGTATGCATGCTGGTTGCCGGATTGATTTGCATTGTTTTAATCGGTTATCTGATTATGAAACATGTTTCACCGGGCAAAATCTTTTTGGAGACACTCGCAATTATTCTTGCGCTTGCAGGATTGATTGCGGTACTTGGTGGTTATTATAAGCCGATTACAATCTTTATCATGGCACCGGGTGCATTTCTTGTACTTGCGGTTTTGGTCGTGGTAATGAATCTTGTTCGTGAACATATGAAAGAGCAGGGCGAGCCTCTTGCCGAACCTGCAGGATGTTTTGCGGGAAGCTGTGCGAACTGTGCGCAGGCAAAAGCTTGTGCATCTGCAAAAGCAGCCAATCAGACTGAGGAGGTGGAAAAAGCATGAGTGTACTTGCAGAATTAGCATTGGTTGCGGTTGGAGCCGCAATTGTCAATAATGTTGTACTGAGCCAGTTCCTCGGTATTTGTCCATTCCTCGGGGTATCCAAGAATACAAAGACTGCTGCCGGAATGGGTGGAGCGGTTATTTTCGTCATCGCGATTGCAACATTCGTGACACAATTAATTTATTACGGCATTCTTGCCAATCCGGCATTGGTAAAAAGCGGCATTGACCTGACTTATTTGAAAACAATCGTATTCATTCTTGTCATTGCTTCTCTGGTACAGTTTGTAGAAATGTTTTTGAAGAAAAAGGTCCCTTCCCTGTATAGTTCTCTTGGTGTATTCTTACCTTTGATTACCACGAACTGTGCGGTATTGGGCGTTGCGTTGAATTCTGTAACCAATTATTCCGACAAATCATTTGGTATGGCATTATTATACTCTATGATTTATGGAATTTTTACCGCTGTTGGATTCTTTATTGCGATTGTCCTGATGGCAGGAATTCGTGAGAAAATTGAATATAATGATATTCCAAAGCCATTCCGCGGAACTGCAATCGTATTGATTACAGCAGCCTTAATGTCAATTGCATTTATGGGATTCTCAGGAATGATTTAGGAGGGAGAGTAGAATGGAATTTGTTGCGATTATCGTAGCGGCTGTCGTAGTTGGCGCCGTAGGAGTTCTTCTGGGATTCTTCCTCGGAATTTCCGGAGAAAAATTTAAAGTCGAAGTAGATCCTCGTGAAGAAGCAATCCTTGATGTTCTTCCGGGAAATAACTGTGGTGGCTGTGGTTATGCCGGATGTTCCGGTCTTGCAGCTGCGATTGTAAAAGGGGAAGCACCTGTCAATCAATGTCCGGTCGGCGGACCTGCTGTCGGAGCCAAGATTGGTGAAATCATGGGAGTTGCTGCTGAAGAGGGCGCAAAGAAAGTTGCTTTTGTAAAATGTATCGGAGATTGTGAGAAAGCCAAAACCGATTATGATTACACCGGTGTAGAAGACTGTCAGGCTATGGCTTTTGTTCCTAACGGTGGACCAAAGTCATGTAATTATGGTTGTCTTGGATATGGTTCCTGTGTGAAAGCATGTCCGTTTGATGCAATTCATGTCATCAACGGTGTGGCACATGTGGATCCTATGGCATGTAAAGCCTGCGGAAAATGTGTGGCAGCCTGCCCTAAGAATCTGATTGAGCTTGTGCCATATGATGCAAAACATATTGTTGCATGTTCATCCAAAGATAAAGGCAAAGATGTTATGGCAGCTTGTCAGGCGGGATGTATCGGATGTCATCTGTGCGAGAAAAATTGTCCGAGTGATGCAGTTCATGTTGTAGACAATATCGCATATATCGATCAGGATAAATGTACAGGCTGTGATGCATGTGCGTTGAAATGCCCGAAAAAAGTTATTTTATAAAATGAATCATGCGATTAAAATAGGACGCCAGATGGCGTCCTATTTTTTGATATTCGCATTGCTGTATTGCAATTCATATTGATCTGTGATAAATACGGCTTCCACGTCATCGAGAGAATTGATAAAAGCCATGCCGTCTTTTAATCCAAGTGCAAGCACAATGGTACTGATTGCATCTCCGTCGCAGGAAGACTGACTGATAATGGAAACACCGAGCAAATCTGTGTCTGCAGGATAACCTGTTTCCGTTGAGAGAATATGATGATATCGCTTTTGATTGACGGTAAAATATCTCTCATAAACACCAGAAGTAACAACGGACTGATCTTTGACTTCGATTTGATCAATGACTTTCCCGGAATGGTCGAACGGATATTGAATTCCGATTTGATAAGGCTTTCCATTTGACTTCGGGCCCAACGTCAGGAGATTGCCTCCAAGATTGATGATCCCTTCTTTGATATCATTTTCATTCAAATACTGTTTCATCTGATCTGCGATAAAACCTTTTGCAATTCCGCCGAGATCAAGTTTGGCAAGCGGATCATTTAATTTTATCTTTGATTCTTTTTCATCAATCTCGATATTATGATAATCGACATGCGCTAGTAATTCCTTGATTTTCGCATCGTCCGGCAATACCGATTCCGGCATTTCATTGTCCGGACTGTTGCATTGACCGGCAATTTGAGAAATATTCCAGAGGTCTGTCAATGCTCCGATTGTAATATCGAATTTGCCATTGCTCAGATTGCAATAATAAATGGCTTTTTTTACAACATCGATGGTTTTGGCATCCACCGTCACCCATTCGCCAGGATTTGAATTGATTCGGGCAATATCACTATCTGAAACCGTAGCAGAGAGCAGCTGCTCATATTCTTTTGCAATATTCATGCAATCATCCAGCTTTTGTTCGTCTGAACTGTCATATAATGTGACAGTGATAATGGTATCAAAATATGTTCCGGATTTTGAAATTGGTTCATTTGGTTTTGCACTACATCCGCTCAAGAAAAAAGCAGACAGGAGAAAAAACAGATATTGATACTTGATTTTTTTTGTTTTTATATTGGTTTTAAAGTTCTTCATAGAAAATATTTTAATTCTTTTTGGAAATCGTGCAATAGTTTTGTGTTTTCGGTCATCTTATGGTAAAGTAACTCTATGCGGACAAAAATAGAATTGCGATCAAATAATATAAAATTGCGAAAAAGCATGTCGGAGACGGAATGTCAAAATAAGTCCGAACGCATTTGCACTTATATTCAAAGCATGCCGGAGTATCATAATGCAAATTGTATTTTGCTTTATCATGCCATCAATCATGAAGTGGATTTAAAGTCGTTGTTTCATCAGGCTTTAAAAGACCAAAAGCAAATTTACTATCCAAAAACAACTGCAACGGACCTTTTGTTTTACAGAATCACTGATATCAATGAGATGCGTCCGGGGTATTTTGGGATTATGGAGCCTGATGAAACGACCGAATTGCTCCAGCAATCAAACTGTAATGAGAAAATGCTTGTTATTGTACCGGGTGTGGCTTTTTCTGAAAAAGGGCATCGTATCGGATATGGCAAAGGATATTATGACCGCTTTTTGAAAGATTTTGATGGAATTTCTGTCGGCGTCGGATATCATTTTCAGTTGGAATCTGATTTCGAAACATCCGAACTGGATATTCCATTGCATTTTTTTGTGTCTGAACTTGGAATCGTCAATGTGCACCCAAAGGAGTAATCAATGGAATTAGAAGTTTTATGCAGTCGTACACATGATGTGAAAAATGTAATTGGAAATTTATCAACGGAAGTCAAAAACCGGGTATTACATGATGCAGCCAAATCAATCCTTGCGCATCAGGATGAGATTATTGCAGCAAATGCAGTCGATCTTGAAAACGGGCGCAACAATCAGATGCCACAGGGACTGCTGGACAGACTGATGCTTAATCCATCAAGAATTGCTGCCATTGCGGACGGATTGGATCAGGTTGCCGGTCTGAATGATCCTTTGGGTGAAATCTTATCTGAGACAACACGGCCAAACGGACTGATTTTAAAGAAGGTTCGCGTTTCCATCGGCGTGGTCGGAATGATTTATGAAGCCAGACCGAATGTCTCTGCGGATGCGTTCGGATTGTGTTTTAAGACCGGAAACTGTGTGATTTTAAAAGGCGGAAAAGATGCCATTCATTCCAATATCGCCATTGTAAATGCAATCAAAGAGGCTTTAAAAATAAACCAGATTCCGGAAGATGCGGTGAATCTGATTACACAGACCGACAGAGAAACAACAACACAATTTATGAAGATGAATCAATTTGTGGATGTATTGATTCCAAGAGGCGGAGCGGGACTGATTTCTGCGGTGGTTAACAATTCGAGCATTCCTGTCATTGAAACCGGAACCGGAAATTGTCATGTTTATGTGGATGAATCTGCAGATTTTGAAAAGACTCTGAATATTATTGAAAATGCAAAAACACAGAGAATCGGTGTATGCAATGCCATTGAATCCCTCGTGATTCACGAATCTGTTGCAAATGAAATTTTGCCGCAAATTTACAACCGGTTAGAGCCATATCATGTGCAATTCAGATGCGATGAGAAGAGCCTGTCGATTCTAAGCGGCAAGGAAAATGTCATTGCGGCGACAGAAGAGGATTTTGGCAAGGAATATCTTGATTATATTTTATCTGTTAAAATTGTCGATTCAATTGATGAAGCAATCGCACATATCAATCATTACAATACCGGACATTCGGAAACAATTATGACAGAAGATTCCGAACATGCTGACAAATTCATGAAGGAGATTGATGCTGCCTGTGTTTATCATAATGCATCAACCCGTTTCTCGGATGGAAATGAATTCGGATTTGGGGCTGAGATTGGAATCAGTACACAAAAATTACATGCGCGCGGTCCGATGGGACTAGAAGCTTTGACCAGCTATAAATATCTTATTTTCGGAGATGGTCAGGTGCGTCCATAAAATACAAACGGAAGAGAGAACATAAAATTAATGAGTGAAACAAATATTACATTAAATGCAGAATCAGAGCGTCTGTTACAATATGAGAATATTGAAATCGCAAAAGGACTTGTAAAAGAACTTGAAGCTTCGGCAGGCCGAAAACTGACCTATTATGTCAAGACCTTTGGCTGTCAGATGAATGCCAGAGATTCCGAAAAAATTGTCGGAATTCTTGAAGAGGCAGGATATGTAGAAGCAGAATCGGAGCAGGCGGATTTTGTGATTTACAACACCTGTACCGTGCGCGAAAATGCAAATAATAAGGTATACGGCAGACTTGGCAATTTGATTAATATGAAGAAAAAGAATCCATTTATGAGAATTGCACTCTGCGGATGTATGATGCAGGAGCCGACCGTTGTCGAAAAAATCAAAACAAGCTATCGTCAGGTAAATCTGATATTTGGTACACATAATATCTATAAGTTTGCAGAACTTTTGGTTCATTGTCTGCAAAATGACAAGTTGCTCGTTGATATTTGGGATGATACAGACAAAATTGTTGAAGATTTGCCAATCAAGCGCAAATATTCTTTTAAATCCGGCGTTAATATCATGTTCGGATGCAATAATTTTTGCAGTTATTGTATTGTACCTTATGTGCGAGGCAGAGAGCGAAGCCGTGAACCGAAAGATATCATTCGTGAATGCGAAAAACTGGTTGCGGATGGCGTGACCGAAATTATGTTGTTGGGTCAGAATGTGAATTCATACGGCAAGAATCTGGAACAACCTGTTACATTTGCGGAATTATTACGTTCCATCAACGAAATCAAAGGTTTAAAGAGAATTCGTTTTATGACTTCTCATCCAAAGGATTTGTCGGATGATTTGATTCGTGCAATGGCAGAATGCGAAAATGTATGCCCGCATATGCATTTGCCTCTGCAGTCGGGAAGTGACCGTTTGCTTGAATTGATGAATCGTCATTATACCAAACAGCAATATCTCGACATCGTCACCAAATTGCGCCAGGCAATTCCGGATATTGCCATTACAACAGATATTATTGTCGGCTTCCCGGGAGAGACAGAAGAAGACTTCCAGGAAACTCTCGATGTTGTAAAACAGGTTGAATATGATAATGCATTTACTTTTATCTATTCAAAGAGAACCGGAACACCTGCAGCGCGTATGGACAATCAGGTTCCGGAAGATGTGATCAAAGACCGTTTCGATCGTTTACTTGCAATTGTGCAGGAAAATGCTGCGAAAAAAGCCAATCTGCTGACAGGAAAAGTACTTCCTGTACTGGTAGAGCAGATAAATGAACAGGATGATAAGCTGGTAAGCGGACGCCTTGCCAACAATTCATTGGTTCATTTTCCGGGTGATGCTTCCATGATTGGAAACATTTATCAGGTTCGTTTGCTTGAGTGCAAAGGATTTTATTATCTTGGAGAGGTTGAATAATCGTGATTTCATATATTAAGGGAGAATTGGCGGAAACATATTATGATCAGATTGTTGTTGAGACAGGCGGAATCGGCTACAACATCAATATTACAGGTCTTGATTATGCGCTTTTGCCGGCAGTGGGCAGTGAAATAAAAGTATATACTTATTTTGCTGTTCGCGAGGACGCGATGTTACTATACGGATTTTTGGATCGTGATGAAAAAGAATTATTCAAATTATTATTGTCTGTCAATGGCATCGGTCCAAAGGCGGCAATGGGAATTTTGTCCGTATTAAGTCCGGATGATTTACGATTCGCAATCCTTTCACAGGATTCCAAGGCAATCGCAAAAGCTCCGGGAATCGGTGCAAAATCGGCATCCCGTGTCATATTGGAATTAAAAGATAAAGTCCGGTTGGAAGATGCGTTTGAGAAAAAATCAGAACATGTTTCTGCCGACACCGCCTCCGGTAATCAAAGTGCAGCCAAAAACGAAGCTGTTATGGCATTGACCGCTTTGGGATACAGCTCGACAGAAAGTTTAAAAGCGGTTTCAAAAGTGGAAGATGCTGAAGACATGACTGTAGAACAGATTTTGTCTGCTTCATTACGCTTTTTACAATAAAAATAATTATTCTGGAGTATTTCATTTATGGAAAAGAGAATTATCTCGACTGAGGTATTCGAAGAAGAAAAGAAAACAGAAAATTCTTTGCGACCGCAGAATCTGGATCATTATATCGGTCAGGAAAAGATCAAAGAGAGTCTGAAAATCTATATCGAGGCTGCAAAAGTGCGACAGGAAGCACTGGATCATGTACTTTTTTACGGACCGCCCGGACTTGGAAAAACCACATTGGCAGGAATTATCGCAAATGAAATGGGCACAAGATTTCGTATCACTTCCGGCCCTGCAATCGGCAAAACCGGTGAACTTGCAGCCATTTTAAACGGATTAAACGAAGGCGATGTTCTCTTTATTGATGAAATCCATCGTCTTGATAAGCAGGTGGAAGAAGTATTATATTCCGCAATGGAAGATTATGCCATCGATATTATGATTGGAAAGGGCGAAATGGCCAAATCGGTTCGATTGCCATTGCCGAAATTCACATTGATTGGTGCCACGACACGCGCAGGAATGCTTTCGGCGCCGCTCAGGGACCGTTTTGGTGTTGTCAGCCATATGGAATATTATACCATTGAGGAATTGAAAACCATCATTGAACAATCTGCGAAACTGTTACATGTTGAAATCGATGAAGAAGGTGCTTTGGAGATGGCAAGAAGAAGTCGTGGTACACCACGTCTGGCCAATCGCCTTTTGCGACGTGTTCGCGATTATGCACAGGTTCGATTTGACGGCACCATCAATCGCGATGTGGCCAAAAGTGCGCTCGATTTGCTCGATGTTGATCAGGACGGGCTCGATTTAAACGATCGCAATATCCTTTTGACCATTATTGATAAATTCGGTGGCGGCCCTGTCGGACTCGATACGCTTGCTGCTGCGCTTGGCGAAGATTCCGGCACCATTGAGGATGTTTATGAACCATATCTTGTCAAAAACGGATTCATTAATCGCACACCAAAGGGGCGTGTTGCTACAGACCTCGCTTTTTCGCATTTCAACAGATCACGCCAAACGTAGCAAGAATATGGTATTGCGTTTCTGCTGATAGAATGATACTATATATTGTAGGAAAATGCTTATTTTATATTCGGAGGACACTACATGTCAGCGAAAACAGATGCCGTTGTAGTAATTGACGGAAAAGTATATACATTAAGTGGATATGAGGATGCGGAATATTTGCAAAAAGTCGGTTCCTATATCAATGATAAGATTGCCGAAATAGACGCAGTGGATTCGTATCGTCATATGGCACTGAATATGAAAAACACATTGGTTGAGATCAACATCGCGGATGATTTCTTCAAGGCGAAAGCACAGGTTGAAAAACTCGAGAATGATCTGGCTGCGAAAGAAAAAGAAATATATGATTTGAAGCATGATTTGATTTCGAATCAGGTTAAAACCGAAAGTACCGAAGAGCGTATCAAAGAATTAGAGGCTGAAAACAAAGAATTATTGTTAAATAAAGCACGTTTGGAAGCTACATTGGAAGATTCGCTTTTGGATGACAAAAAGAAATCATAATGGATATGATTAAGGGGACACTTTTGTGTCCCTTTCTTTGTAAGAGGGATTATTATGAGAGAGCTTGAATTACTTGCACCGGCAGGTTCGCCGGAAATATTAAAAAGTGTAATCAATGCCGGCGCAGATGCTGTTTATGTAGGTGGCGACAAATTCGGTGCGCGTGCTTACGCAACCAATTTTACAACCGAAGATTTGCTTTGGGCAATTGATTATGTGCATGCATGTGGCAAAAAAATGTATTTGACAGTTAATACACTGCTCAAAAATAAAGAGATTGAGCAGGAATTATATGCTTATATTCTGCCCTTATATCAGGCCGGACTGGATGCTGTTCTGGTGCAGGATTATGGTGTATTGAGATTTTTACATACATACTTTCCGGATCTGCCTTTGCATGCTAGTACGCAGATGACCGTTTCATCCAAAGAAGGAGCCGCATTTTTGAAATCACTTGGCGTCGAACGCGTTGTGGTTTCGCGTGAACTGTCATTAAAAGAGATGAAGGAAATTCACGACTCGGTTGGTGTGGAACTCGAAGCTTTTGTGCATGGGGCATTATGCTATTCGTATTCGGGCGCATGCCTGTTTAGCAGTGTCCTCGGAGGCAGAAGCGGCAATCGCGGTCGTTGTGCACAGCCATGTCGCATGAATTATACGGTTCTGGACAATGATGAGAAGCAGATCCTTCAGAAAAATGTATATATTTTGAGCTTAAAAGACGCATGTAATTATGAAAAGATTGATGAATTAAAAGAAGCCGGTATTTATTCGCTGAAGATTGAGGGCAGAATGAAACAGGTGGAATATGCATATCATGTGACCCAAATTTATGCGCAGGCAGTGAATGGCAATCGTTCAAAAGATGCAGTAGAACAATTAAAAGAATTCGGCAATCGCGGCGGTTTTACCAATGCTTATCTTTACAGAAATAACGACAGTGATATGGTCACCTATAAAGATTCCTCATTGCATAAGAGCGATTATCTGCCGGCTGCCGATTGTAAAGAAAAGCGATGGAAAGCAACCGGCTTTTTGCGACTGCAAAAAGGTCTGCCTGCCCGTCTGGAAGTATCATGCAAAGACAATCATGTTGTCATAGAGAAAAATCCGGTCGAAGAAGCCAAAAATGTTCCATTGATTGCAAAAGATGTTTTGGCGCGAATGAACAAAACCGGAAATGAGCATTTTGACTTTACTGATTTGCAGCTGGATATGTCGGATGATATTTTTGTGCCGAATGGAGTCTTAAATGCCATGAGACGTGAAGCGTTAGAGGCGTTATATGAATCCATGTTATCCCAATACCGCCGAAATCAACAGGTAGAATTTTCAAGCAGAGATGAGAACAAAAATTCCAACCATAATCTGACCAAATGGATTGCATCTGTACGCGACAGAAAACAGTTATCTGTTTTATTGAGATACAAATCATTAAATGCCATCTATTTACATGCATCTATGTATGAAAAGAATCATTGGATTACAGATTTGCAGGAGGATGTAAATGCTGTCATTGCAGCGGAAAAAGAGTGCTATCTGATTATGCCGGAGGTATTGCGCAATCGTGATGCAGTTTTTTTTGAGGAACATCATGCGGCACTTGTGCAAATGAAACTGGATGGATTTGTTGTCTGCAATACAGACAGTCTGGGGCTTTGCAGGAGATTGTTCCCGCAGTCTAATCTGATTGCCGAACACAGTCTGTATACAATGAACAATCGTGCGATCGACGAATTATCCTCACATGGCATTATGCATTTTACCTCACCGCTCGAATTAAATCGTCAGGAATTGCAGCACCGCGATAATCAGACATCGGAATTTGTGATTTACGGACGATATCCATTGATGCAATCGGCTGGATGCGTATGCAAAAATACAAAAGGATGCCAAAACCCACAGATTGTTTATTTGTCCGATCGCTATCAAATGCATTTCCCGGTGATGAATCATTGCAGTTTTTGCTACAATACTGTTTTTAATTCTTTGCCGACCAATCTGATTGATCAGTTTAAAGTATTGCGGGAGATGGGATTTTCAGATTTCCGACTCGATTTCACAACGGAAAATGAGGAAGAGATTAAGAATATCTTAATGATTTTGGAAGATGAATTATCCGGCAAAATGCGCTATAATAATAAGCAATCATTTACAAGAGGCCATTATAAAAGGGGAGTAGAATAGCGTGCTTCATATTTTTGTTCAGATTTCAAAATTTTTATTGATTTTATTGATCTTATTATATACTTTTGAATGTTTTGCAGCCTTTCGCGTTGAAGCGAGAGAACTGCGTCATTCGGTTTATATACGCCAACGCGTGTTGATGTATTTCATTCACGCATTGGCGTTTGCTGTTTTGTATTTTACAACCATGAATACTCAGATGATTGGAATTTATGTCTTACAATGCTTTTTGATTACAGCAATACTGGCGTTGTATCATATTTTCTATAAGGAGGCCAATCAAATCATACTCAACAATATGTGTATGCTTTTGATCATTGGATTTATCATTTTAACCAGATTATCTTATTCAAAATCCTTGAAACAGTTTTTCTTTTGCCTTGCTGGATTGTTTATTTGCGTCATCATTCCGATTATCATGCAAAGTGTATCCATATTCCGCAATCTTTCATGGATTTATGCAATCGTCGGAGTTCTGGGACTGGCAAGTGTTACAATTTTGGGGAGAGTGGAATACGGAGCCAAATTGTCATTATCTTTTGGCTCGTTTTCGATTCAGCCATCCGAATTTGTTAAAATATTATTTGTCTTTTTCCTTGCATCCCGGCTTTATGACAAAAAGGATTTTAAGAACCTTTTGTTGACCGGAATTTGTGCAGCCGTATTTATGTTGTTTCTGGTTGCCGCCAAAGATCTCGGTGGCGCATTTTTGTATTATACGACTTTCGTGATTATGATTTATGTCGCAACAGAGCGGTTCCTTTATCTGTTAGGCGGTGGCGGGCTGCTTGCAGTTGCCGCATTTGCCGGATATCATATTTTTTCTCATGTGCAGGTGCGCGTCCTGGCATGGCTGAATCCGCTTTCTGTATATGAAAAAGAAGGATATCAGGTCAGTCAGTCTCTATTTGGAATCGGAACCGGCGGCTGGTTCGGGCTCGGTTTGAATCAGGGGCTGCCGAACAAAATCCCGATTGTTGAAAAAGATTTTGTATTTGCGGCAATCTCCGAAGAACTTGGTGGCATTTTTGCATTATGTGTCATATTCATTTGCTTATCCGTATTTTTTATGTTTATGAATATTGCAATCAAAATGCGTGATGATTTCTATAAATTAATCGCGATTGGGCTTGCGACCATTTATGCACTACAGGTATTTCTGACCATTGGCGGAACCATCAAATTTATACCTTCCACCGGTGTGACACTGCCTTTGATCAGTTACGGCGGAAGCTCATTGCTGTCAACATTTATCTTTTTTGGAATCATTCAGGGGCTGTATGTCCGAAATATGACAGAAGAAGAGAAGGGAACAACTGATTTAGATGAAAAGAAAACAAAGAGAAAATAAATCAAACAATCCTAAAACAAAAGAATATACGATAATTACATATTTGTTTTTTCTGCTTTTTATCGGAATGACAGCATATTATGTGTTTTTTATGTTTTTTCGTTCGGAAAATTTCATCAACAGCCCATATAATGCTTTGCAGAATCTGTTTGCAGAACATGTGGTGCGTGGAGATATTGTTTCTTCAGACGGCGAAACACTGGCCACCACAAAAGTGGACGAAGATTTGAACGAACATCGTGAATATCCTCATGATGAAATGTTTGCACATGTGATTGGTTATGCAACCAATGGTAAAGCAGGACTGGAAAATCAAATGAACTTTTCGCTGCTGCGTTCGCATACATTCTTTGTTGACCGGATGATCAATGATTTTTCCAATCAAAAAAATGATGGGGATACGGTGGTATCTTCTCTCAATTATCAGCTGCAAAAAGCCGCATATTACGCACTTGATGATGCAGATGGCGCCGTCATTGTCATGGAGCCAAAGACAGGCCGTATTTTGGCGATGGTTTCCAAACCGGATTATAATCCGAATACCATCGAAAAGAATTGGGAAAAAATCAATGAAGGTACCTCTTCGGAGCTTGTCAATCGTGTCACGCAGGGACAATATGCTCCGGGATCCGTCTTTAAAATTTTTACTACCGTTGAATTTTATCGGGAAAATTTAAACGGGTTGAAAAATTATGAATTTGAATGCAACGGTTCCTTTACAGCCGGTGGGAAAACGATTCATTGCGCTTCAAATCAATCACATGGAAAAGAAAATCTCGAAATGTCATTTGCAAATTCTTGTAATGCAAGCTATGCCAATATTTCTTTGCAATTGGATCCTGATGCGTTTCAATCGACATTGGACGATATGCTTTTTAACAAAGATTTACCGATTGCCTTTGAATCAAACAAAAGTGTGGTTTCCATTTCCTCACAGGACGGGAAAAATATGATTATGGATACTGCAATCGGGCAGGGAAAAACATATGTTTCACCGCTTCATATGGCGATGATCATCAGCGCCCTGGACAATGACGGCACGGTGATGCGGCCTTATCTGGTTGACAAGGTTACCAATAAATCCGGTGTAACGGTTCGAAATTATAAGCCACAAAAATACAAAACCATCTTTAGTGAAGACGAATGTGAACTGTTTCATGATTATCTGGACGCAGTGATTTCGCACGGAACCGCGAAAATGTTTATCGGTCAAAGCTATGATGTTTACGGCAAAACCGGTACGGCTCAGGTTTCGGATTCGACCGACCAGGTAAACTCCTGGTTTGTTGCATATGCGCAGCAAAAAGGATACGAAGATATTGCAATTGCTGTCGTGGTAGAAGACAGCGGAAAAGTTGGTCTGACAGGTACGCGTGTCGCAAAGAAAATATTTGACGCATACTATAAGTAAAGGTATACTTTTTAAAGAATCATATACGAAATACACCACACATTGGAGGAATTGCAATGATTGAAGCAACGAGCTGTGGCGGTGTAGTAATTTTTCGTGGTAAAATCCTGCTTTTATATAAGAATTATCGCAACAAATATGAAGGCTGGGTGCTCCCTAAAGGTACCGTTGAGGAAGGGGAGGAGTTTAAAGAGACGGCGCTCCGTGAAGTGAAAGAGGAGACCGGCGCAAACGCCACAATTATTAAATACATCGGAAAAAGCCAGTACACTTTTACGGTTCCGGAGGATACCGTGGAGAAGGAGGTTCATTGGTATTTAATGATGGGAGAAAGCTATTACAGCAAACCACAAAAGGAAGAATATTTTGTGGACTCCGGTTTTTATAAATATCATGAAGCTTATCATTTATTAAAATTTTCCAACGAACGACAAATTCTGGAAAAAGCTTACAACGAATATTTGGCATTGAAAAAGAGTAATTTATGGGGCTCTCATAAGTATTATTAAAATGGTATGGTATGAAAATCTTTTTATCAGTAATTCTATAGAGAAAAAAGCACATAAAATTGTCAAAAAAATCACCCGTGGTTCCTTTATTAATCACGGGTATCTCATGTGTCTTTCAACGAATGGGACTGATTTGTTTGAAATCATATCTGCCAGAGAACTGGCACAGAAACATTATCCCAAAGATCATTTACAGGTCGTCGGTATTTTTGCAACATGGGATGAAGCAGTCATGCATGCAGGCGCTGTTGTACAGGAGTGCATCCAATTATATGGCAAAACGGATTTGAAGCAATATTATCAAGGCTCATGGAGGGATTCTTTTGATTTTTCTTAATATCATAAAAGTCATCGGAATCATTATCCTGGTGATCATATTGCTTTTGATACTGATTCTTGCAGCAATTTTATACCTGCCGATTCGATACCGGATTGAATCCCGTAATATGGAAATATCAGGAAAGGCATCATGGATTGGTCTGATACGCATTCGTTTTTCTTATTCCAGACAAAAAGGTCCGGCTGCAATCGGAAAGGCATTATGGATTCCTTTTTTTGAGCATCCGTCCAGCCCCGATCAGACGCCCACAATCAAGGACTCAAATAAAAAAGGCTCAAATATAAAGGACTCAAATAATAAAGAATCGAATGAAAAAGAATCAAATGAAAAAGATCCAAATAATGATAATTATGATTTCGATGTAAAAAATGTCGCTTCAAAATCGCGTCATTCAAAGAAAAAGCGTAAAAAGACAGGCAAAATTAAAAAAATCAAAATGCAGATTCAAAAATGGATTCATGTATTTCAATCCAATCGAAATGCATTACGCAAATGCAAACAGACACTGTTTCATATCATCAAAGTAATTTTGCCGAAAAAGATTCGGATCGAGGGAACCTATTCACTCGGATCTCCGGATAAAACGGCACAGGCACTTGGAATTGCAGCCTGTTTCCCAATCGGATATCGCAACAATTGGAAGATTTATCCGGACTTTGATGTGGAAGAAGCATATTTTGACGGCTATATTGATATCAGAGGCAGAATCTATCTCTATCAGATTGTATTCCCTCTGCTTCGATTATTATTTGACAAAGAATGCAAAAAACTTTATAAAGCAGTAAAATAACAGGAGGTTTTTAAGATGGCAGACAATCAATTCAATCAGACAGTAGAATCCTTATTCAAAGGCATGGACAGCTTTATTACAACAAAGACTGTTGTGGGAGATGCCATTACTTTAAATGATACGATTATACTCCCATTAGCAGATGTATCATTCGGTGTTGCTGCCGGTGCATTTAATCAGGATCATAAAAGCAATGGAGCAGGAGGACTTGGAGGAAAGATTCAGCCGAGTGCGGTACTGGTGATTAAAGACGGCAATATTAAACTGGTAAATGTAAAGAATCAGGATATGATGACAAAGATTCTGGATTTGGCTCCGGATGTATTAAACAAATTTACTTCCAAGTCAAAGAATGAAGCAGAAGATGATATCCTTGATGATTTTGAAGATTAATCAATTGAAAAACAGCAACAAAAAAAGAGTTCCTTTCGGAACTCTTTTTATTGTTTGCTATTAAGCTCTCTCAACTTTACCTGATCTCAAGCAGGAAGTACAAACATATAATTTCTTTGTAACTCCGTCAACTTTGCAGTTTACACGCTTGATGTTTGATTTCCAAATATGGTTGGATCTTCTATGAGAGTGGCTGACATTATTTCCGTAATGTACACCCTTTTCACATACTGCGCATTTTGCCATGGTATTGCACCTCCTTGCATTTCATTAAGCATAGCTTTCCTACGCTCACAACATGAGTTATTCTAACAGAAATACTATCATATTGCAAGCAAAAAGATAAAAGATTTTATTATATTTGCTTTTTTATGATTATTTGAGTATAATATACCACAGCTATGCACAAAATGGAGGTGTAACTTATGAAAGGACAATTAGACACAGAGTATGGTCAAATCCTTGTAGATGAGAATGTTATTTCCACATACGCAGGTTCAGTTGCCGTAGAATGCTTCGGAATCGTTGGTATGGCGGCAGTCAATATTAAAGACGGTCTTGTTCGTCTTTTGAAAAAAGACTATTTAAATCATGGAATTGATGTTACCATTGAGAACAACAAAATCGATATTGATTTCCATGTTATTGTATCTTATGGCGTGAGTATCCAGGCTGTTTCAGAAAATCTCGTTGAGACAGTAAAATATAAAGTTGAAGCTTTTACTGGAATGCAAATCAATAAGATTAATATTATTGTTGAAGGCGTTCGCGTCATCGATTAAGGAGGATCACACAGTGGAAGTCAAAACAATAGATACCGAGTTATTGAAGAAGATGTTTTTGGCCGGTGCCAAGAATCTCGATTCAAAAAAAGAGTGGATTAATGAATTAAATGTATTTCCGGTACCGGATGGAGATACAGGAACCAATATGTCGATGACAATTATGTCTGCCGCAAAAGAAGTGGCAGCAATTGAAGAACCGACCATTGCATCATTATCAAAAGCAATTTCTTCCGGTTCTCTGCGTGGTGCACGCGGTAATTCCGGTGTAATTTTATCTCAGCTGTTTCGTGGATTCTGCAAAGTAATCAAAGAATATGATGAATTGGATGTTCGTATTTTAAATGACGCCTGCCAAAAGGCAGTTGCAACTGCTTATAAGGCTGTTATGAAGCCAAAGGAGGGAACCATCCTTACCGTGGCAAAGGGTGCTGCAGATAAGGCCGCTGAATTGGCTGATGAAACGGATGATATCGTATTTTATATGGATGCGATCATCAAAGAAGCTGATCGTGTACTTGATTTAACTCCTGAAATGCTTCCTGTTTTGAAACAGGCAGGTGTGGTCGATTCCGGCGGACAGGGATTAATGCAGGTATTAAAAGGTGCATATGATGCTTTAATCGGAAAAGAAATTGATTATTCTTTGGAAGAGACACCATCTGCAGGTAAAGTTGCAGTTGAAGACCAGCCGGAAGAAGAAATCAAGTTCGGTTACTGTACAGAATTTATCATTATGCTTAACAAGCCGCTCACGAACAAGGAAGAGGCTGAATATAAAGCATATTTGGAGTCCATCGGCGATTCCATTGTAGTAGTTGCCGATGATGATATTGTAAAGACCCATGTTCATACCAATGATCCTGGACTTGCAATTCAAAAGGCACTTTCTCATGGTGCATTATCACGCATTAAGATCGATAACATGCGAGAAGAGCATCAGGAAAAGCTCATCAAAGATGCACAGAAGCTTGCTGAAAGCCAGAAGCAGGAGGCGGTTGCTGAGCCTGAGATGCCTCATAAAGACATGGGAATCATCACAGTTTCCATCGGTGAAGGATTAAATGAAATTTTCCGTGGTCTTGGTGTTGATTATATCATCGAAGGTGGACAGACCATGAATCCGAGTACGGAAGATATGCTGACTGCAATCAGCAAAGTGAATGCGGATCATATTTTCATTTTGCCAAACAATAAGAATATTATTATGGCTGCAAATCAGGCTGCCAGCCTGACAGAAGACAAGGAAATCATTGTCATCCCTACAACAACCGTACCACAGGGAATCACGGCACTTGTCAATTTCATTCCGGACCGTAGTGCAAGTGAAAACAAAGCTACCATGGAGGAGGAGATTTCTCTCGTAAAAACCGGACAGATTACTTATGCAGTCCGTGATACCGAAATCGACGGCAAAGTCATCAAACAGGACGATTACATGGGAATCGGAGACAAGTCCATTCTTTCAGTCGGCACCGACTTGATGGCAACCACTTTGGAAATGGTAGATCAAATGGTAGATGAAGACTCTGCAATTGTAAGCATCTACTACGGTTCCGATATGGATGAGGAAGCAGCCAATGAAGTTGCTGCCAAAATTGAAGAGCAGTATCCGGACCTCGAAGTAGAAGTAAATGACGGTGGACAGCCGATTTACTATTATATTATTTCCATCGAGTAAACGAATTCCACAAGGAGTAATTATGGAAAAGTCTAGCCCTGTGACAGAAATCAAAGGGATCGGACCGAAAACTGAAGAATTATTTCAAAAGACAGGAGTATACACCGTAGGTGATATACTCCTTCGTTTTCCCCGAACCTATATGCAATATCCACCGATGATTGTACCGGCGGAATTAAACGAAGATACATTTGTAGACGGAAAAATATATGCAATCTCTCTTCGCGTTGACAAAAGTCCTTTCACAAGAATGGGGCGCAATCATAAAGCAATTACCACCATTCGTTTATCCGGCATTGAGATGGTCTGGTTTTCCATGCCCTATATTAAAAATGAGATCAAAGTCGGACGACAGCTTGTTTTTTACGGAAAATTGCGGTTAAAAGGACAACAATTGCATATGGAGCAGCCAAAAATCTTTGATTCAAACGATTATCAGGAACTCGTTTCGCTGTATTTGCCGATTTATAGCATCATCAAAGGAATATCCAATGATGCGATGCAAAAAGTCGTAAGGCAGTTGTTAAACGAAGATCCGCTTTTATCCGATTATCTGCCAAATTCGATTCGAAAAGAATATCATTTATGCGAATATAATTATTCCATTAAACAAATACATTTTCCAGATTCCATGGAATCTTTGATAGATGCCAGACGCAGGCTTGTTTTTGATGAATTCTTTTTGTTTATCATGAATATGCGCTTTCAGAAACAAAAACAGGAAAAAGAATCGTCCGGCTTTGCTTTTATGGATTATGCTTATGTGGAAAATCTGTTGAAGAAATTGCCATTTACGCTGACAGAAGGTCAAATGAAATCGTTAAAAGAAATCGCAAATGACTTATCCGGCAAATATCGCATGCAGCGATTGCTGCAAGGCGATGTCGGAAGCGGTAAAACCATCATTGCCTTTTTGCTCATGGCATGGGCATCACATTTGGGATATCAGTCAGCTATTATGGCACCGACGGAAGTGCTTGCTTCACAGCATTATGAAACATTTTGCAAATATTGCAAAGAATTTGATCTGGATATTCCGGTGGTATTGTTAACCGGCCAGATGAAGGCGAAAGAAAAAAGGGAATCATACCAAACCATTGCCGAGGCAAAAAATGCTATCATAGTCGGGACTCATGCACTGATTCAGGAAAAAATCGTTTATCAAGGACTTTCTCTTGTAATTACCGATGAGCAGCATCGTTTTGGTGTAAAGCAACGCGAAGCATTTTCGAACAAAGGATTGTCTCCGCATATTCTTGTCATGAGTGCGACTCCGATTCCTCGTACACTTGGTATTATTTTGTATGGAGATCTGGATATTTCCGTCATCGATCATGTTCCTTCCAAGCGGTTGCCGATTAAAAACAGTGTTGTCGGCACCAGATTTCGTTCAAAATCCTATGACTGGATCAAAAAAGAAGTGGACAGCGGTCATCAGGCTTATGTCATCTGTCCGCTGGTTGAGGAATCCGAAAATGCGGAAGGCGAAAATGTCATTGATTATACCAAACGTTTACAAGCTTATTTCGGCGATTCCATTCAAGTCGGAACTTTGCACGGAAAGATGAAAGGAGCCCAAAAAGTGGCTGTGATGGAAGCCTTTTTGCGCAATGAAATTCAGGTTCTTGTCTCTACAACCGTCGTGGAAGTAGGCGTAAATGTCCCGAACGCAACAGTCATGCTCATCGAAAATGCTGACAAATTCGGTCTGGCACAGCTGCATCAGCTTCGCGGGCGCGTCGGAAGAGGAGATGCACAAAGTTATTGCATCTTTATGAATACTTCCACTTCCAAGACCGCGCAAAAACGTTTGGAAATTCTAAACCAGTCCAATGACGGTTTTTATATTGCAAGCTGTGATTTGAAATTGCGTGGACCGGGAGATTTCTTTGGGATCCGACAAAGCGGTGATTTGGCATTTAAATTGGCTGATATTTATCAGGATGCGACAGAATTGGAGGCTGCATCGGAAGCCGCCAATCGGATTTTGGAAGAAGATCCGGAATTAAGCAGTCCGTATCATCAAAAATTGAGACATGAAATGGAACAAATCATGTCTCAATTCAGAGATAATATTAATTTATGATTCTAAAAGGGTTACACCCTCCAATCCGGGATGAATGGTCATCGAGTAGTTCGTATAATAGACCACGAATCCCGGATTTGCTTTATTTGGCTTTTTCACATTTTTCTTTTGCAAATAGTCAATTTCAATTTTATCTGCATCACGGCCTTTGGAATAATAGCCGGCAAGCCGCGCAGCTTCTTCAAATACATGATCCGGCAATTCTTCATTGTTGGCTTTTACAATTACATGGCTTCCCGGTATGCCTTTGGCATGAAACCACCAGTCATTTCCGGTTGCAATCTTAAAAGTCAGTTCATCATTCTGATAATTGTTTTTTCCGACATAAATATCATATCCGGCAGAAGAACGATAATGAAACGGTTTGCTTTTTTGCATTTTTTGTTTCTTTGAAAAACTTTTTTTGATAAAGCCATAATCCATCAATTCCTGACGGATATCATTCAAATCCTCGACAGATGTGGCAATTTCGAGCGAATTCTGAATAGACTCAAGATGATTGATCTGCATTTTGGTCTCTTCAAGCAATTCATCCAGTGCCTCTACGGTTCGTTTTAATTTATTATACCGTTCAAAATATTTCTTTGAATTCTCCAGTGCACTCAATTGCGGATCGAGCGGAATGGTGATTTCCTTATCATTGTCATAATAGTTTTTACAGACAATGGATTTGTCCCCTTCGCTTGCCTGATAGCCGTATACCTGCAGCAATTCACCATACAATTTGTATTTATCCTTCTTTTGCGCATCTTTGTATTGTTTTGTCTGCAAATCGTATTTTTTTGACGCACGTTCCAGATTGGTGGCGATCACATGACGTAAATCTGTTGATTTCTGACGGATTCTCGTATATTGTTCCTTTTCGTGAAAATATGAATACAACAATGCGGAAACCGATTCATAGGATTTGCTCTCATAATCTTCATACATGCGAAGCGGTAGAGCAGCATATTCAATCGGTTCATTGTTTCTATAAATGACAGTAGGAACAAATTCATGTTCACGAATCTGTTTCATCGCCTCCAGAAATCGCATGCCCAGATCAATTCTGGTAAAATCACTCAATGCCGACATCGGCAAGTCTCCATCGATATTCGCGCGATAGCAGAATTCCTGTGCCATCATTGGGCTGATTCCAGAATAAGACATATAGATTGCTTTAGATGCCGTAAGCGGCAAGTCGGAAACCGTTGACAAAAAGCCGTCCAGATCCTCTGCAAGCGGATCCTTTTTATCATTTTGCGTTTGTGCAATTTCATATTTGATTCCCGGCAAAACTTCGCGCAGAGAACTGGTTGCGGCCGAGATTCGTTTGATGCTGTCAATGATGATTCCTTCCGGATTTGTGAAAATGATATTGGAATGCTTGCCCATCAATTCCACAATCAGTTTTTTTCGGCAGACATCACCCATTTCATTTAAGTGTTCAATTTCAAATTCAATGATACGTTCGAGCCCGGGCTGACGGATTGAAATGATGCGTCCACCCGAAATATGTTTGCGCAACAGCATGCAAAATGTAGGTGCAACCATAGGACTCGGTTTGTTTTCCTCGGTCAGATATAAAAACGGAAGAGAAGCGTTCGCAGACATTGCCAGACGCTTGTTTCCATAATCTTTGGTTTTTATCGTAAAAAGTAATTCATCATTTTCCGGCTGTGCAATTTTGGAGATGCGACCATCCGTCAAAATTGTATTACATTCATGCACCAGATTAGCAATGACAATTCCATCAAAAGCCATAATTTTTTCCTCCTAAACCATACGAATCCATTTTATACGAAAAACACCAAAATGAAAATAAAATGTTACCATTCACAACATGTATTGACTGACATCCTCAGTCCATAGCCCCGGTAACTCCTTCACTTTGCAAGAATATTTTGGTTTTCATATATGCAAAAGCTCGCATTTTGATTGTCATGTGTCTTTTGAATGCCTGTACAATTTTGAAAAAAGGTTTATCGTTGGCGGACACCCAAAACTGTCGTATATGTACTTCTCATCTAAAGGATACCCGGGTGAATTGGAGTGAGCCCTAGTGAAATA
>NZ_PDYG01000004.1 GCF_002735305.1 Agathobacter ruminis | reverse complement strand
CAATGGTTAGGCATTAAAGTTTGTAAGAGATGTGAATGTATGAAGTTTTGAAGGTATAATAAAGTACTTTCAATATTCCTCAATAGCTCAGTCGGTAGAGCATTCGGCTGTTAACCGAAGTGTCGTAGGTTCAAGTCCTACTTGGGGAGCTGGCTCTCTACAGACGAGGGTTTATTTTTATATTTTGGTGACTTAGCCAAGTGGTAAGGCGTGGGACTGCAACTCCCTGATCATCGGTTCAAATCCGTTAGTCACCTTAAGGATTCTGTTTTACAGAATCCTTTTTTTATTTCTTATCTATATTTTTGGAATAAAAAGGAGTAAAATAAAATCAGTCTATACTAGAAATGGAGGGATTCGAATGAAAAAATCAAAATCAGCTATTATTGTGCTTATTACAACGATACTTACTATTGCTTGCCTTGTCATAGTTGGAATCCGATCTCTATCAGAAAAGATAGGTGAAATTGAAGATTTATAGAATCAGAATCTCAAAGAAAGACAGTGTACCAGTTTATTTGACCGGTAGATGTAATTGCGATACATATATATGTAAATTGTAATCACATCTGCCGGTTTTTTGTTTCATGAGGAGAAACAGATGAAAAAAAGCAGATTATGGAAATGGAATGTAATCATATTGATGACAGCAATAGAGCTGTGTAGTTGCGGACAGCAGCCCAAAAAGGTGATAAAAGAAATAAAAACCGAAACAGAAATAGAAACTGATACACAGATACCGACGCAACTTGAAACAGAGGGCGAGTTAAAAACAGAATTTGAATTTAGAGATGTAAAAGGAAAAGAATATCGTGTAGATATCCACAATGAATGGGCGCCAAATCCGTATGATGTGGACAAGTTTGTGAAAGATGAGAACGGAAAAATGTCTTATTCCTCCGAAGAATATTCTTATCGACTGGGCGTAGATGTCAGCAAATACAGTAAGGATATTGACTGGAATGCAGTAAAAGAAGACGGATACGAATTTGCGATTATCCGGGTGGGATTCAGAGGATACGGAAGGACAGGACAATTGGTTGAAGATCCGTATGCCATCAAGAATATCAAAGGCGCATTAAATGCGGGATTGGAGATAGGAGTCTATTTCTTTTCACAGGCAATTAACGAGGTGGAAGCTGTTGAAGAAGCACAATTTACGATGCAGATATTGGAGAAGGCAGGTGTTGACCCAAATGATTTGAAATTACCTGTTGTATTTGATCCGGAAACAATCACTGATGATGAGGCCAGGTCCGATGATGTCAGTGGAGAACAATTTACTGCAAATGCGCTGGCCTTCTTTAAGGAAATAGAAGCAAACGGATATCATGGAATGATATACAGTAATATGCTCTGGGAAGCATATCAGCTGGATTTAGACCAGTTGAAAGATTATCCGGTATGGTATGCAGATTATGAAGAAAAACCACAGACCCCTTATGCGTTTCAAATTTGGCAATACAGTGAAAGCGCTGTTGTCTCAGGCATACCGAATGCATGTGATGTGAATATAGAATTGATTCCAAAATGATTATAATTTGTTAATAAAATTATAAGATGGATATCATAATTCAAACACAATTCTTGTGATATAATAAGTAAGTCTTAGAAAAAGACAGAAAAGAGGATGTTTAAATGAGTAGTTTTTCAAGAACAGAGCGCCGAAATGCGCGTATGAATGCATTTGTTGATCAAGGGCAGATTATCAGTGACAGAGCATATAATCTGATTATCGGATTGGTTGTATTGTATGGACTCGTTGTCAATTATATATTATGCGTCACGGTGGGAACTGACATTTTTTACAGTATGAATCCGATTGCATTTTTGATTTTGTATGCTGTTTTGGCGATTGCAGGAACCGTGATTGCAAATCGATCGGACAGTGCCGTGATTAGTTTTGTCGGCTATAATATGGTTGTTTTACCAATCGGCGTGCTGGTCTCATTCCTTGTGGATGTGTATGGGGGAGTTGACAGCACGGTTGTATCCGGAGCCATTTATTATACAGTAATCATTACCGCAATCATGATTTTGGCAGCCATGCTGTTTCCACGATTCTTTGAACGAATTGGCGGTGTGCTTATGGTTTCGCTGATCGGAATCTTGATTGCAGGTCTGTTTATGTCGTTGTTTCATATGTACAGCAGCGTGTATTCCTATGTTGTTGCAATCATTTTTGCATTGTATATCGGATATGACTTCTGGCGCTCACAACAGTATCCGCGTACAGCAAATAATGCGGTAGACTGCGCGCTTGATATTTATCTGGATATCATTAACCTGTTTATTCGAATTTTGGAAATTCTTGGTCGAAACGGCGGAGGCAGCTCAAGAAGAGCACAATAACCGAGAGGAGGAATGGTGAATGGATGAATTTTTACCACCACAACCCCGGGATTTTCTAGATATGGATCGTCAGTATCGGCAGATTATGTATCTGCACGAAGCGGCAATTCAGGAAGTGGTTTCGCGCCTGAATATTCTCAAAGGTGAATTTCAGTTTAGCAATGACCGCAATCCAATCAGTGCAATCAGCAGTCGAATCAAATCAAAAGAAAGCATCGTATTTAAAATGGAAAAAAAGGGACTGCCTATGACGGTGCGTGCATTGATGATGAATATTCATGATATCGCGGGTGTCCGCGTCATCTGTCCCTTTATAGAAGATGTATATGCGGTTGCGCGAATGCTGATTCGCCAAAAGGATATACAGGTGGTCGAGGTAAAAGATTATATTCGTAAACCGAAAGAAAACGGGTACAGAAGTCTGCATCTGAATATTCAAATTAATGTGGATTTCTCAGATACCAGTATGAATGTGCCCGTCGAGATACAGATTCGTACATCGGCAATGGACTTCTGGGCAGGAGCAGAGCATCAGCTACGCTATAAAAAAGAACGAGAGTTTACTGCCGAAGATGAAGCCAAATTAAAACATTGTGCGGATATTATGGCACAGGCAGATCAGGAAATGCAGGAAATTTGCGGAGAATTTAATCTAGACCGGGAAAACTGGTAAGCTTGAATAAGGAAATGAGGAGCAGAATGCTCCTCATTTTTATTGCCTGAAATTGTTTATCGCATGATGGAAACATCCGGGAAAAAAGATTGCATGTCTGCAGGAAGCGACGCATCAAAATGTAACGGTTGACCGGTAATCGGATGTACGAAATCAAGACGTCCGGCATGCAGAGCCTGTCGCTCCATCATATGATTATCCGGATGATAAATGCGGTCACCGATGAGCGGAAATCCAATGGATTCCATATGAACACGGATTTGATGTGTGCGACCGGTCTCCAGATGAAGTTCCAGGAGCGCCAGATGGTTTGCACGCGTAATCACATGAAAGTGCGTAACAGCATTTGCACCGTCAACCGGATCGATATATCTGCGAATGGAATTTGGCATACCATCAGCGTGCCTTCGGGAAATTGGCTGATCGATGGTGCCGGAATCAGCTACCGCCTCATCAACAATTGCAAAATAGGTGCGCTCTAGGTCACGGCTTTTGACCATCTGATAAAGGATTGCGGCGGATAATGGATGTTTTGCCAGAATCGTCAGGCCGGAAGTGTCTTTATCAAGTCGATTGACACATCGGAAAACAAGCGGTTCCTGGCGCGACTGATATTCATAAGCAATCGCGTTGGCAAGCGAATGATCCGGATGCAGACGAGAAGGATGAATCGGTAATCCGGCTGGTTTATTGACGACCATGATATCTTCATCTTCAAAGAGAATCTCGATGGGATAATCTGCCGGAATCAAATCAGTCTCGGATTCCGTCTCCGGAATAATGACTTTAATTGAGATTGCGCCGGGGATGAGCATATTCATTCGAACCGGTTGACCGTTTGAAAGAAAAATACAGTCATCCGTGTGGCGCATAGCAGTCAAAAGCTGACGGGAAAATCCTTTGGCGTGAAGGAACTCAAATAATTTATGTCCGATATAGGAATCCGGTATTTGGTAAACGATTGTTCTTTTCATATCCGTATTGTAACAAATAATAAGAAAAAATGCGAACTCACTAAAAAGTTACCTAATAACTTTTTGTACATTACAAACAAAAAAGGAGCATGAAAATTGTGAACGATTTTGACGGAAAATGATTGACTGTGATAGAAAATGGAAATATAATCGAAGTATAAGGTGACGGATTTTAACTGATTATGAATGATTTCCGTCAGAGGGAGATAGCTATGTTAACAGAAGAGCGATATTCCAGAATCCTAGAATTGGTAAATGAACAGGGTAGCATCACGATTCATCAATTGATGGAAGAGCTGAATGCTTCTGAATCAACCATTCGCAGAGACTTGAATGCAATGGACAAGAAAGAGCTTTTGACAAAGGTACACGGAGGAGCGATTTCTAAGACAACCAATGTTCATACAAAGGATGAGGAAGTCTTTAACCGCAAGCATATGAATCAGGAAGACAAAGACCTGATCGCAAAATACGCGGCGGCCATGATTGAAGAGGATGACTTTGTATATTTGGATGCGGGCACAACCACAGAGCAGATGATTGATTATATCAAAGCAAAAAATGTGAATTTTGTGACCAATGCCATTACACATGCAAAGAAACTTTCAGACAAAGGATATCGTGCATATATCCTGGGTGGAGAGTTTAAGTCGACAACTGAGGCCATCGTGGGGGAAGAAGCGGTTGAAGCGCTTGAAAAGTACAACTTTACCAAAGGCTTTTGGGGAACAAACGGAATCAGCCTGAAGAATGGTTACACCACCCCGGAATTAAAAGAAGCGATGGTAAAGAAAAAATCGATGGAGAATTGCAAGACCTGTTATATTCTGGCAGATCCAAGCAAATTTAATGAGGTATCAAGCATCAAATTTGCGGATTACAAGAGCGCCATCATTATTACAACAAAAGCCGTCAGCGGATACAGAGACCAAAAAAATATTGTGGAGGCCAAAGAATGATTTATACAGTAACCTTTAATCCGTCTCTGGATTACATAATTGGAGTTGATCATTTCAAATTAGGACAAGTGAATCGCACGAAGAGCGAAGTTATTTTCCCGGGAGGAAAAGGCATCAATGTTTCCATGGTATTAAAGAACATGGGAATTGACAGTGTGGCACTTGGATTCTGCGGTGGATTCACCGGAGAAGAATTTGTTCGCCTGATTCAGGAAAAAGGCATCAAAACAGAATTGATTAAGGTAAAAGAAGGGATTACCAGAATCAATGTCAAGATGAAGTCGGATGAAGAAAGCGAAATCAACGGTCAGGGACCGAATATCTTACCGAGCGATATAGAAATCCTTTATCGCAAGCTCGACCAGCTGAAAGACGGAGATATCCTTGTCCTGGCAGGAAGTATTCCGGATGTAATGCCAAAGTCCATTTATATGGATATTATGGAATACTTAAAAGATAAGAAGATTGATATTGTGGTGGATGCCACAAAGAATTTGTTGGTAAATGTACTTGAGCATAAGCCGTTTTTGGTAAAGCCGAACAATCATGAGCTCGGCGAAATTTACGGTGTGGAATTAAAGACACGCGATGAAGTCGTTCCTTATGCGAAAAAGATGCAGGAAGCCGGCGCGAGAAATGTTCTCGTTTCAATGGCCGGTGAAGGAGCTGTCCTTTTGACGGAGGACGGTCAGGTACTTCAGTCTGAAGCACCGAAGGGTACGGTTGTCAATTCGGTAGGAGCCGGGGATTCCATGGTAGCTGGCTTCATAACCGGATATCTTGATAAAAAGGACTACAAAGAGGCGTTTACTATGGGGGTATGCACAGGAAGTGCGAGTGCATTCTCAGTAGAGCTGGCAACAAAAGCAGAGGTTGAGGCCCTGCGAAAAAACAACCAACACTTATTCTAGGGAGGAAAAAGGATGAGAATTAAAGATCTTCTTGCTGCTGACAGCATTAAGCTTTCAGCGGAGTGCGGGAACAAAGAAGATGCGATCAATCAGCTCGTCGAGCTGATGGGAAAGCGCGGCAATATCACCGATATGGAAACATATAAAAAAGGTGTATTTGCCAGAGAAGAGGAAGGCAGCACCGGAATCGGTGAGGGAATTGCAATTCCTCATTGCAAGAGCGATGCGGTTAGCGCACCGGGACTTGCAGCAATGGTAATTCCAAACGGAGTCGAATACGACGCGTTGGACGGAGCACCGGTCAATCTTGCATTTTTGATTGCGGCACCGAATACCAAGGATAATGTACATTTGGATGTACTGAGTAAACTTTCCGTAATGCTGATGGATGAGAATTTCACAAACGGACTGCGCAATGCAAAAACCGTTGATGAATTCTTTGCAGTCATCGACAAAGCAGAAGCAGAAAAAGATGCCGAGGAAGCCAAGGAAGACCAGTCCGGCGCTGAAACCTTTATTGTAGCGGTTACAGCCTGCCCGACAGAAATTGCACATACCTATATGGCTGCAGAGTCTCTTGAGCAGAAGGCTGCAGAACTTGGTTACGGAATCAAAGTTGAGACAAGAGGCAGCGGCGGAGCAAAGAATGTTCTGACCGATGAAGAAATCAAAAAGGCAACAGCTGTCATCATTGCAGCAGATACCAATGTTCCGATGGAACGTTTTAACGGGAAGAAAGTTATTCAGACCAAAGTTGCCGATGGAATTAACAAAGCTGCAGATTTATTAAAGAAAGCAGCTGCAGGCGATGCACCGGTATATGTTGCACAGAACAATGAAAATGCAGCTTCCGCAGCACCTCAAAAGGGCGGCGCAGGTCATGCATTCTACAAGCATTTGATGAGTGGTGTATCCCATATGCTTCCGTTCGTAATCGGCGGCGGTATTATGGTTGCAATCGCTTTCCTGATTGATACCATTATGGGTTACGGTGGAAGTGGATCCGGAAACTTTGGCTCACTCCTTCCATTATCAGCATTCTTTAAGTATGCAGGTGGTCTTGCGATGGGACTGATGGTTCCGGTACTTGCAGGATATATTGCTTACTCAATTGCTGACAGACCGGGTCTTGCGGTAGGTTTCGCAGGTGGACTCCTCGCAGCAAACGGAAATGCAAAGATTGCAGATTATGCATTTGAAAAATTCGGACCGTTCAACGAGTTCATTTCAAAATTCGGATTTACCCAGGTAGACGGTGGTGCAACAGTATCAGGATTCCTTGGCGGAATCGTAGCCGGATTCCTTGCAGGCGCAATCATTCTTTGCCTGAAGAAAGTATTTTCAAAATTACCGAAGTCTTTGGACGGAATCAAGCCGACTCTGATTTATCCGCTTCTTGGTATTTTTGTAATCAGTGTATTGATGTGCTTCATCTTCAATCCATTGATCGCACTTGTAAATGTCGGACTCAGCAATATGCTGACCGCATTGTCAGATGCAAATATGCTTGTACTTCTTGGATTAATCCTCGGAGCTATGATGGCAATCGATATGGGTGGCCCAATCAATAAGGCTGCTTACGTATTCGGTACAGGAATGCTTGGAACTGCTCAGGATTTTCTTGATGCAGGCGCATCATTGTCAGATCCGAAGGTTCAGGCTTGCTATATTGCAATGGCAGCAATCATGGTCGGTGGTATGGTACCTCCGGTTGGTATCGCAATTGCATGTAAAATCTTCCCGAAGAAATTTACCAAGACAGAGAGAAGTTCTTGGGTATCAAACATCGTAATGGGATTCTCATTCATTACTGAAGGTGCAATTCCATTTGCCGCAGCCGATCCTGGACATGTAATTCCATGTACCCTAATCGGTTCCGGAGTAGCAGGATGCTTGTCAGCATTGTTCGGATGTACATTGATGGCACCGCATGGTGGTGTATTTGTAATTGCAACCATCGGACATCCATTATTATTCATCCTGGCATGGCTGATTGGCTCTGTTGTTACAGCAGTATTACTCGGATTAATCAAGAAAAACGCATCCGAGAACTAACAACCATTTAACACAGAGAGGAAAAAACTATGAAAGAATTTGCTTACACCATTAAAGATGAACTCGGAATCCACGCTCGTCCGGCAGGACTGTTTGTAAAGGAAGCTGCAAAATTCCCTTGCAATGTCACCATTGCGAAGGATGGAAAGGCAGTAGATGCAAAGAGAATTCTCGGCGTGATGGGGCTTGGCGTAAAGTGCGGACAGGAAATCGTGATTGCCGCAGACGGAGATCAGGAAGAAGAAGCAATTGCAACCCTGTCTAAGTTTTTAGAGGAGAATCTGTAATATATGGAAATCAAGGGAAAGAGTGTCTTTAAAGGCATCGCGATTGGAAAAATCGAAATATACAACAAAGGAAATAAGACGGTTGTCCGCAGAAGCATCGAAGATTCTGCGGCTGAGGTAGAGCGCTTTGAACAGGCAAAGCAGGAAGCCGGCACACAGCTTGCAGCATTGTATGAGAAGGCTTTGAAAGAAGTCGGAGAAGTAAATGCAGCAATTTTTGAAGTGCACCAGATGATGTTGGAAGATCAGGATTTTATCGACGCAATCATCGGAATTATTGAAAACCAAAAAGTGAATGCAGAATATGCAGTCGCACAGACCGGAGATAATTTTGCAGAGATGTTTGCAGCAATGGATGACGATTATATGCGTGCAAGATCTGCAGACATCAAAGATATTTCCGAGAGACTTGTTGGAATTTTGTGCGGTGTCGGGGCAGATGGAATCCGTTCGGAAGAACCGATCATCCTGCTTGCAGATGACCTGGCTCCAAGTGAGACAGTTCAGCTGGACAAATCAAAAGTGCTTTCCTTTGTAACAAGACATGGTTCTGCAAATTCGCATACCGCAATTCTTGCAAGAACGATGAATATTCCGGCTTTGGTATCAGCGGATTATCCGGATGATGCCGAAGGAAAAACAGCAATCGTTGACGGATATGAAGGAATTCTGATCATTGATCCGCCGGTGAGTGTGCTTGAGGAATATACATCCAGACTGAACAAAGATCTGGAAGAAAAAGCACTTTTGCAGGAATTAAAAGGCAAGGAAAATGTGACAGCCGATGGTCGAAAGATTAATCTATATGCCAATATCGGAGGTGTGTCGGATGTGGCTTCTGTACTGGCCAATGACGCAAGCGGTATTGGACTGTTTAGAAGCGAATTCCTTTATCTCGGAACCGATGATTACCCAACCGAAGAGCAGCAGTTTCTGGCATACCGCAATGTAGCCGAGACGATGGCGGGCAAGAAAGTAATCATTCGAACACTGGATATCGGTGCGGACAAACAGGTAGATTATTTTAACCTCGGAAATGAGGATAATCCGGCAATGGGCTATCGTGCGATTCGTATTTGTCTGGATCGCCCGGAAATTTTCAAGACACAGTTGCGTGCGATTTACCGCGCAAGTTATTATGGCAACCTGGCAATCATGTTCCCGATGATCATCTCAATGTCTGAGGTGAAACGCATCAAGGAAATCGTGGAGGAGGTCAAAGCCTCCCTGCGCGAGGAAGAGATTCCGTTTAAGGAAATTGAACTTGGCGTGATGATTGAGACACCGGCAGCAGTGATGATTTCAGAAGAGCTGGCAAAAGAAGTGGACTTCTTTTCAATCGGAACAAACGACCTGACACAGTATACGCTGGCGATCGACCGTCAGAATGCAAAGCTCGACAGCTTCTATGATTCACATCATCCGGCAATTTTAAAGATGCTCAAGATGGTTGTGGACAACGGCCATAAAGGCGGATGCTGGGTAGGTATCTGTGGAGAGCTTGGTGCGGACTTAACATTGACAGAAGAATTTGTGAATATGGGATTTGATGAATTATCGGTATCTCCGTCCATGGTTCTTCGTGTGCGTGATAAAATACGCAAGATTGGCGCAAAATAAGGTGTCTATCGTTTGATTTTTAGAACGGCTACTAGTAAAATATACTAGTAGCCGTTTTTTTGCGGCACATGAACGAGAATTGAGGGAAAAGAATGGGTGCACAGGATAAAATCGAAAAAGTATTGAGAGATATTCATGTATTGCTTTCAAAAAGTGAACCTCTGCCGGGACACCCGGGTCAGGTAGTCATCACGAAGCAGGAAGTACTCGACCTGTTGAGTGAGCTCAATACCAGCATATATGGAATCATGGATGAATATGAGATGACAGTGCGAAGCCGCGACAAGGCAGAGCGTGAATTCCGAAAGCGCGGGGATGAAATCATCTGGGATGCCAGCAGAAAAGCGGAAGATGTATATGCTGCTTCTGTCATGTACTCAGAGGAAGCCATTGATCATATTCAGGAGATTATGGAGCAGGCGACTGAGAGCATGGAAAGCATTTATAAAGAAATGAATGCAAGGTTGCTCGAGGAGCAAAAAACTGTGCAGAGCAACAAATCAGAACTGAAGGCACAGCTTCGGGATCTCCGCGATACAGAAAAATATCTGCGTCTGATTGAGGACCGCAACGAGGAAATCCTAAAGGAGAAACGCCGAAACGGAAAAGAGGCAAAGCAGGAAGCTTCTTTATATGCAAACCGAAAGACAGAAATCAAGGTCAACACGGAAGTGCTCGAGAAGCTTGGTCTGGCGGAGACGCAGGAGGAAGCCGGGGAAGAAGAGCAGCCGGTTACCGAGCCAAAGACCGAAGAAATCTCAAAGCCGTCAGATGACGACCTTGAATTGCTCGATGAGAAAGCAACCTTTTCCAATCTGGAGGAAGCCCTCGCTTCCAAAAAGAAAGAAAAGGACAATGAAGGATTCGGAAAAATGTTTAAGAACCTGACCAATTCATTTGGAGGGAATAAGGATAAAAAAGTATGACAGTATTAGTATGTGATGATGACAAATCAATTGTAGAGGCAATCGAGATTTATTTACAGCAGGAAGGCCTGGAGGTTAAGCGGGCATATGATGGAGACGAAGCGCTCGAAATTCTCGCAGAGGGTGGAATCGACTTGCTGATTATTGATATTATGATGCCGAAACTGGATGGCATTCATGCGACTCTGAAGATTCGCGAAGAAAGTCAGATTCCGATTATTATTTTGTCCGCAAAGACGGAAGATACGGACAAGATTCTCGGATTAAATGTTGGCGCGGATGACTATATCACCAAGCCGTTCAATCCGTTAGAGCTTGTAGCGCGTGTAAAATCGCAACTGCGCCGCCGCGCATTTGACGCACCGGACAAAGATGACAGCGATGCACATTATAATGTGAACGGTCTTGAAATCGATGACAACTTAAAGCGCGTAACCGTCGATGGAGAAGAGGTCAAGCTGACACCGATTGAATATAATATTCTGCTTTTGCTCGTCAAAAACAAGGGAAAAGTATATTCCATCAGCCAGATTTATGAAAGCATCTGGAATGCGGAAGCGATTGGTGCCGACAATACGGTCGCGGTACATGTCAGACATATTCGTGAAAAAATAGAAATCAATCCGAAGGAACCGCGCTATCTGAAGGTAGTATGGGGACTTGGATATAAGATAGAAGGATAAGATATGGATAATAGGAATTACGGTTCGGGCTTTATCCGGACAATTCTGCAACAATTCTTTTTGATTGCGGCGGTGCTGTGTCTGTATACTGCAGACTATCTGCACAGTTACAGCATGCAAAAGACATATATCTTTTTAGCAATTGCGATTATAAATCTCATTATGACCTTTGTCATGATGGGATTTTTGGCAAAAAGCGTATCATCATTTCATGGATTAAGCAAAGTTGGCGCGGATATAATGTTTGTCGTGTTGACAGCAGTGGTTTATTTCACACTGGATCTGGTATTCCCGCTTGATCAGAATTATATGCTTGCAGACCGCTTGATTATAGTCGGTGTGGTGGCATATCTGCTTGACTCCCTATTTTTGATTGTATTTTCAAGTATTACCACAAGAATGCGGACCAATACACTGATTCAGAGTTGTGTATTATATAAACTGGTAACGCTGATTCAAAAGAATCTCTTTGAGCATACCATGTTTACAAGAGCATTGAGAGGATTGATTTCATGGATGGCCGGAATAGCCGGAGTCATAGTATTTCTCAAGAGCAATCAGGTCTGGGGACTTGTGCTGCTGGCACTGTCCATTTTTATTGAGCTGTATTATTCGCTGAGAAAGGCTTATGAAGAGAAAGTCATACGCAAAGCAATTTTGCAGATTACACAGGGCGATTTGAACAGTACACTGGATGCGCAAAGCTTCCACGGAGAGCAAAAGCAGACCGCCGAAGCGGTCAATCATATCCGTGACGGACTGGACAATGCAGTGCAAAAGGGAATCAAGAACGAGCGCATGAAAGCCGACTTGATTACCAATGTGTCGCATGACTTAAAGACTCCGCTCACATCGATTATCAATTATGTCAATATTCTAAAAGAGAAGATTCCAGAGACGGAAGACACCTGGCAATATCTGATGATTCTTGATGAAAAATCACAGAGGCTAAAAACTTTGCTCGAGGATTTGCTGGAGGTATCGCGCCTGACATCCGGAACCGTCAAATATGAGATGAACCAGATTGATTTTCTGGAATTGATCTACGAAATCGGTGGCGAATATGATGAGCGCTTTGAAAAGCGCGGACTAATCATCGTGACCAAGCTGCCGCGCCTGTCTATGATGATTAAAGCGGATGGCAGACAGCTGTGCAGAGCAATCGAGAATCTGTACACCAATGCTGCAAAATATGCAAAGATGGACACACATGTCAATGTGGAACTGCGCAGGGATGGAGACCTTGCTGTTTTCTCCATTCGCAATGTGATGGCACAGCCGATTCAGTTTACGGTGGAAGGTGCCTCCGATCTGACTGAGCGATTTGTACGCGGAGACCGGTCGCGCACGACAGAGGGAAGTGGCCTTGGTCTGTCAATTACAAAAGAAATAGTGACACAAATGGGTGGAACCTTTGAAGTATTTGTTGAAGAAGATGTATATAATGCAACCATCTCATTCAAAATTTCTTGATTTAATGGCACATACCCGTTATAATTTTTTAATGAGTTAAAGCGCAAGAGAGGAGAATTTCATGAAACTTTACGAGAATGGTGCTTATTTGCTGAATGGAACGGAAGTGGTTTATGCCGGTCAGGAACATGCCGGAATGCCTTCTAAGGATGAGGCAAAGAAAAATACAATCGCATATGGTATTTTGGAAAGCCATAACACATCCGGAAATATGGATAAGCTGCAAATCAAATTTGACAAGCTGACCAGCCACGATATTACTTTTGTCGGAATTATACAGACTGCGAGAGCTTCGGGACTCGAGAAGTTTCCGATTCCGTATGTCCTGACCAACTGCCATAACAGTTTGTGTGCAGTCGGTGGAACCATCAATGAAGATGACCACATGTTTGGACTGACCTGCGCAAAGAAATACGGTGGAGTCTATGTGCCGCCTCATCAGGCTGTCATCCATCAGTTTGCGCGCGAGATGCTCGCAGGTGGAGGTAAGATGATTCTCGGTTCGGATTCGCACACAAGATATGGTGCACTCGGAACCATGGCTGTCGGAGAAGGTGGACCGGAGCTGGTAAAACAGCTTTTGAATAAGACTTATGATATTGATATGCCGGAAGTGGTCGGATTGTATCTGACAGGTGAACCGATCAAAGGCGTCGGCCCTCAGGATGTGGCACTTGCTATTATCGGAGCTGTATTTGAAAACGGGTTTGTAAAGAACCGTGTAATGGAATTTGTCGGACCGGGTGTGAAGAACCTTTCCGCAGATTTCAGAATCGGTGTGGATGTCATGACAACAGAGACAACCTGTCTCTCTTCTATCTGGAGTACCGATGAGAAGATCGAAGAATTCTATGAGATCCATGGCAGAAAAGAAGAATATCGTTGCCTGAATCCGGGTGCATGCGCATATTACGATCGCTTTATCGAGATTGATCTCTCAGAGATTCGTCCGATGATTGCAATGCCATTCCATCCAAGCAATGTTTATACCATTGATGAATTAAACGCAAATCTTATGGATATTTTGGATGACTGTGAGAAGCGTGCCAATATCAGCTTTGATGGCAAAGTAAAGCTTGACTTAAAGAGCAAAGTCAGAAACGGCAGACTCTATGTCGATCAGGGAATTATCGCAGGCTGTGCCGGCGGCGGATATGAGAATATCTGCGATGCAGCAGACATTTTGCGCGGTGCATCCATCGGAGCAGATGAATTTACTCTGTCGGTATATCCGGCTTCAACCCCAATTTATATGCAATTGGTAAAGAACGGAACCGTTGCAACCCTGATGGAGACCGGTGCGATTGTGAAGACCGCATTCTGCGGACCATGTTTCGGTGCTGGAGACACTCCGGCAAACAACGCATTCTCCATCCGTCATTCCACCAGAAACTTCCCGAACCGCGAAGGTTCCAAGGTGCAGAACGGCCAGGTGGCATCCGTGGCATTGATGGATGCGCGCTCTATCGCAGCAACCGCAGCAAACAAGGGATATCTGACCAGCGCATGCGCTATGGATGTTGACTTTACCAAGCCAAAATATTTCTTCGATCAGAACATTTATGCAAACCGTGTATTTGATTCACACGGAGTAGCGGATCCTTCCGTAGAAATTCAGTTTGGACCGAATATCAAGGACTGGCCGGCAATGTGTGCACTTCCGGATGATTTGGTATTGAAGGTGGTATCAGAAATTCATGATCCTGTTACCACAACAGACGAATTGATTCCTTCCGGAGAGACTTCATCCTTCCGTTCCAACCCATTGGGACTGGCGGAGTTTGCATTATCCAGAAAAGATCCGGAATATGTCGGAAGAGCAAAGGAAGTACAGAAGGTACAAAAGCAGATTGAATCCGGCATCAGCCCATTGTCAGCGGATGATGCGCAGGCGGCAGCAGTTGTTGCAGCAATCAGGAAAGCATATCCGGACAAGAATTTTGACGGAGATTGCAAGACTACGCTCGGATTCGGAAGCACGATCTTTGCGGTTAAACCGGGTGATGGTTCTGCGCGTGAGCAGGCAGCATCCTGCCAGAAAGTACTTGGCGGATGGGCAAATATTGCAAATGAATACGCAACCAAGCGTTATCGCTCGAACTTAATCAACTGGGGCATGCTCCCATTCCTGATTGAGGAAGGCGAACTTCCGTTTAAGAATCTCGATTATATTTATATTCCGGGTGTGCGTGCAGCAGTGGCAGCAGGTGCAACCGAATTCCAGGCATATAAGGTAGATGGTGAGCAGCTGATTCCATTTACTCTTCGCATGGCTGAATTGACCGAGGATGAGAAAGATATTATCTTAAAAGGCTGCTTAATCAATTATTACAGAGGTTAGAATATGGACAATTACAGTAATCCACTTGACCGCAAAGCGGAAAAGAAAGAGGCATGGAAAGAAAAATGGAGATGGGGATTTGTTGCGATTATAGTGGTGGCAGTCAGCATCCTGCTCTTTTTCATGGTATTTCGATTTACCGGTTTTTCAGATTTTTGGAATAGGGTTATATCTGCATTATCCCCAATTATATTTGGTCTGGTAATCGCCTATCTGATCAATCCGATTGTGGAATTTTGGCAAAAACTGTTTTTGAAGTTATTCAACAAAATGAAAAATGAACGGCTGGCACGGAATCTGTCCAGAGGAATCGCAATTGGACTTTCCCTGACACTTTTCGTACTGGCAATCGTCGGACTGTTGTGGGCAGTCATTCCGGCATTGGTGCAAAGCGTATCTTCGGTGGCTAACAATATGCCGAAATATGTGGAGACCATTGTGGACTGGATTGAAAATATCAAAATGCCGGATACAAAGTGGGCAAAGAACATCGAAAGTACATTGACCTCGATGACAACCAATCTGGAGAAGTGGCTGGAGACCAACCTGCTTCCGCAGGCGCAGACCTATCTGACTTCGCTGACTACCGGAGTAATTTCGGTTGCGAAGGGAATCTTTAATTTCATCATCGGAATTATTGTCGCAATCTATGTCCTTTCCATCAAGGACACTTTGAAGGGACAATCCAAGAAGATTATCTATGCGGTCTGCAGACCGAAGCATGCCAATATTGTGCTGACAACGATTCGCAAATCCAGCGATATTTTCGGAGGTTTCATTTCCGGAAAAATTATTGATTCCGCGATTATCGGTATTATCTGCTATGTCGGATGTCTTTTGCTGAAGATTCCGCAGCCGATGCTGATTGCAGTGATTATCGGTGTCACCAATATCATTCCGGTATTCGGACCATTCATCGGTGCCATCCCGACCCTGTTTCTGGTGGTGATTGAAAATCCGGTTCAGGCGCTGTATCTGTTGATCTTTATCATTATCCTGCAGCAGGTGGACGGCAATATCATCGGACCAAAGATTCTGGGAAACTCAACAGGATTATCCACATTCTGGGTCATGTTTGCCATCCTGATTGGAAGCGGATTGTTCGGATTCCTTGGAATGTTGCTCGGAGTGCCGATTTTTGGTGTGGTATATTACATCATCAAGCAGCTTGTGGCCTATGGAGTACGGCGGCGACATCTGTCGGATAACACAGTCGACTATATCAACGCGGACCACGTGGATCCGGATACACTTGAGATCATTCCGATTGATCCGATGGCCAAGGAGCGCGAGAGACAGCGTGAGATTGAAGAAGCAAAAAGCGTATTGGTCAAAAAGGTCGAGGAAAAGATTGCGGAGATTCGCTCCGGCGATCATTCGGAATCAAATGATGAATCAAAAGATGACGAAACAAAAGATGAATAATTGTATTTTCAAGGGAAGAGCTCTTAGAGCTCTTCCCTTTTCTTTTTACCTATGATACACTAGAAGTAGTATTTTGCGTCTTTTTTTTGAGCATATATTGAGGTGATGAGAATTGGATAAGTACGAATACAATTTAAAATTCGACCAAATAAAAAGTTTGTGCAGCGAAGAGAACTATGATGCTGCAGCCGAAATTGCCGATACCATCAATTGGTCAAAGATTCGCAATGTCAATGCGCTGGTAAAAGCAGGCGAGGTTTACGAAAAAGTATCCCGCTATGACGAGGCGCATTCAATCCTTTTGATGGCATATGATCGTTCTCCGATTGGGAGAATGATTATTTATCGTCTGGCAGAGCTTGCGATAAAAATGAATGATTTAGCGGAAGCACAGGATTATTATCAGGAATTTGTGGAGATTGCTCCGCGTGATAATTTAAAATTTGTGCTCCAATATGAAATTTTAAAGGCAAAGGGTGCCTCTTACCCGGAATTGATTGCTGTTCTTGAGAAATTAAAGGAGCAGGAATATACCGAAGAGTGGTCTTATGAGCTGGCTTACCTGTATCACAAAGCCAATATGGTTGAGAAATGTATTGAAGCATGTGATGAACTGATTCTGTGGTTCGGAGACGGACCATATGTTGAGCGTGCACTCGAGCTGAAAATGCTCTATCAGCCATTGTCAAAATCGCAGGAGGAGAAATATCGTTCCTTTAGAATGGCAAAAGAAGGCATCACACGCATCCATGCGGAGGAGATGGAAAAGGCCGGTGAATATGGTCATCAACCGGTGAACATTCCGCAGGTGACCTTGTCTGCCGAGCGATTCAATACCGTAAATCTGCAGGAAGAAATTGCCAAGGGCATGCAGCAGATTATGAATGCAACGGAAAAGACAACCGTAACCGATACCATCGACAGCATTCGAAAAGCAGCAGGAGAGATTCCATATTTGCAGCTGCCGAAGGAATCCGCAGAACCTGCGGAGACTGAGACACATATCGAGACGGATGAAGAAATTGACGGATCGTTAAAAATTAATTTCCAGGAATTGCTGGATGAAGATGCAGACGGTCAGGTCAGCATGGTGATGGATGAGCAGCAACAGCTTGAGCGCCAGATTACAGGCCAGATGACCATCGCGGATGTCCTCGAGGAGTGGGAAAAGACAAAGCATGCGGCAGAAATGGCGATGAAAGAAGCAGAGCAGCGTAAGCTCGAATCTGCAAAAGCGCGTGCATTGCAGGAAGCCGGAGATATCATGGAGCGTCTGACCGGATTGATTCCGAAGTTGGATGCAGGCGTACAGCCGGTTGAATTGTTAGAAGAAGAATATATGAGTCATGTGCCGACCGAAGAGGCAGAGCAACCGGAAGAAACAACGCCAATAGAGACTGCTTTTATGGAAACAGCTCCTATGGAAGCAGCTCCAATGGAGACAGCACCAATAGAGGCAGCGCCGATAGAGACAGCGCCGATAGAGACGGCTCCAATAGAGACGGCTCCAACAGATGCTTCTCTAATAGAAGCTTCTCCAATAGAGACTTCTTCAATAGAGACTTCTTCAATAGATGTTTCTCCAATAGAACAGGTCGAAAATGCAGAAATATCTGAACCAGTGGAATCTGTTCAGGCAGATGATGAGAAGTCAGAGCATTCAATTAATCTGGCAGGTCTGATGATGGCAGGAACCGCTGCAGCAGCAAAGCTTGCGGTAGGCGGTATTCACGAGGTGGAAGCCGCTGAGACGGCAAAGGCATCTGCGATTGCGGAGACTGCCAAAGCAGTAGCATCCGGATTGCACGAGTTGCATCCGACCGAGACCGATCATGTTACCACAGATAATAGTACAACAGATCATGCCACAACAGATAATGTTGTGATAGAAAGTGTAGCGGAAGAACCACAGTATGTGGAAGCTGAGCCGAAGACTGCGGAAACAGCAGAAGAGGCGGAACCAAAAGCGGCGGAAACAAAGGCAGCTGAGCAGGAGGAAGTGACTCCTGAGATGAAGAAAATCCTCGAGCAGCCGACCATCCGCCTGCCGGAGATACAGTTGCCGGAAGATATTGTAGAAGACATGGCTTCCGAAGCTGCCGAAAACCAGGCAAAAGAGCAGCAGGAAGAACTGGCTGTGAAGAGACTTTCACCGGATCAGAAAGCAATCTTTTCTTATTTTGTTCCGGTTAAGGGTATGGAAGATCAGCTTTGCATGGCATTGACAGGAGCCATTCGTCACTTGAAAGAGGATGACACCGCAAAAACCGGAAATATTATTATTCAGGGTGGCAGAGGCTGTGGCAAGACCGTATTGGCGACAAGCATTATCAAAGTGTTGCAGAACGAAACAGGTAAGCTCACCGGAAAAATCGGAAAGATCAATGCGGATGCATTGAATCGCAAAGATGTACAAAGCCTTTTGAGCAAAGTGGAAGGCGGCGTACTGATTATCGAGCGTGCAGGAGAATTGACACATGAGACTGCAGTCAAACTCGCATTGCTGTTGCAAAATGACAAGAGCGGTTTGCTGGTAATCATGGAAGATACATCTAAGGGAATTAAGAAAGCACTTTCATTGGATGGAGCATTCGCATCCAGATTCAGTGAGAAAGTGGATGTGCCAATCTTTACCAATGATGAACTGGTTAGTTTCGCAAAATCATATTCCAGCGAGCTGGGATACGAAATCGATGAAATGGCAATTTTGGCATTGTATAATCGAATCAGTAATATCCAGAGACTCGATCAGGCAACGACGCTGACAGAGGTAAAGGATATCGTAGACGAGGCAATCGACCGCGAACAGCACGGCGGATTGCGCAAGGCGTTTAGTATTTTGACGGCAAGCCGCTATACGGATGACGACAAGATTGTTTTGAAGGAAAGTGTTTTCGAATAATTAATGACATATTGGAGGGGAATGTATGTATCAATTCACCGAGACAGACTGCTATTATTTTGGACAGGCAACACACTATGACATTTATAAGAAAATGGGTGCGCATTTTCGAACCGTACAAGGACAGAAGGGTGTATGCTTTACGGTATGGGCACCGCATGCAAGAGAAGTGTATGTCATAGGTGAATTCAATGGATGGAATGAGCACGCAAACCGGATGGAACGCGTGAAGCCGGAAGAGATGGGTGTATATGAGACCTTTATTCCGGATGTAAAAGAAGGACAGTTATACAAATACCTGATCATTTCGGATACGGGTGAATATTTGTATAAAGCCGATCCGTATGCAAGTTATGCGGAGATGCGTCCGGGCACTGCTTCTGCGGTGGCGGACACAGAGCATTTCAAATGGACCGATGGTGTATGGATGAAAAAACGTGATTCCATGACACAGGAAGAACTGCTGACGAAACCGATGGCAATATATGAGTGTCACCCGGGTTCGTGGATGCGTCATCCGGGAAGAATGGACGACGGATTTTACAGTTACCGTGAATTGGCAAAAACATTGATTGATTATGTATGCGAGATGGGATATACGCATATTGAATTGATGGGTATTTCCGAGTATCCGTTTGACGGTTCATGGGGTTATCAGGTTACAGGCTATTATGCTCCGACTTCCCGATACGGAACACCGGCGGATTTTGCATATTTTGTCAACGAATGTCATAAGAAAAAGATTGGTGTCATCCTCGATTGGGTACCGGCGCACTTCCCGAAAGATGCGCACGGACTTGCAAACTTTGACGGACATCCACTCTATGAGTATGCGGACCCGCGCAAGGGCGAACATCCGGATTGGGGAACAAAAATCTTTGACTATGGCAAGAATGAAGTCAAGAATTTCCTGATTGGCTCCGCGCTGATGTGGGTAGACAATTATCATATTGACGGTCTGCGCGTTGATGCCGTTGCTTCCATGCTCTATCTGAACTACGGAAAGCAGGACGGACAGTGGGTTCCAAACAAATATGGCGGCAAAGAGAATCTTGAAGCAATCGAATTCTTCAAGCATATCAATACATTGATCACCGGTCGTTATCCGGGCGTTGCAATGATTGCGGAAGAATCCACGGCATGGCCAAATGTGACAGGTTCAGCCGAAAAAGACGGATTGAATTTTACCTACAAATGGAATATGGGCTGGATGCATGATTTCATCGATTACATGAAGCTCGATCCATATTTCCGCAAAGATAATCACAATAAAATGACTTTTGCGATGAGCTACAATTATGCGGAAAATTATATTCTTGTGCTCTCGCATGACGAAGTCGTACATCTCAAATGTTCGATGCTTCGCAAAATGTCCGGACTCGAAGGAGACAAATTCCGCAATCTGATGGCCGGATATGCATTTATGATGGGACATAGCGGCAAGAAGCTGTTGTTTATGGGACAGGAATTTGCCCAGGCAGAAGAATGGAGCGAAAAGCGCGAACTCGATTGGTATCTGCTCGACAATCCGAATCACAAGAAGGTGCAGGACTGGATGAAAGAACTGCTCCATATATACAAGGGCAACCGTTGTCTGTACGAACAGGACAATAACTGGAACGGATTTGAGTGGATCAATGCAGATGATGCGGAGCGCAGCATTTTCAGCTTTATCAGAAAAAGCAAGGACGGAAAAAACAATCTGATATTTGTCATCAACTTCACACCGATGGAGCGCACCGATTACAGACTCGGTGTTCCGGTGAAGAAGAATTACAAATTGATTTTGAATTCGGAGGACCCTAAGTTCGGCGGAAGCGATACGAACCGACCGACCACTTACAAAGCACAGGAAAGCCCTTGTGACGGGCAGCCATATTCTATTCCGTATTCACTCCCACCGTTCGGAGTAGCAGTATTCAAATTCTCCTATATATAGGAGGCAAACAAAAAGTTTTCTAAAATAGTCCTCTCCATGGATGTAAATCTGTGGGGAGGATTATTTTTTGACTTAATAAGAAAGCATGCTCTGCCGATATATTGTTTGTAGGAGATTTCAAATATGAAGATAGACTTAATTGACAATATTCGTGAAAACAGCGTAAAAAATATGGATATCTCAAAGGGCATCGCAGACTATGCAGCCCAAAACGAGGAGACAAAGTCTTCTGTCCATAAAGTGAAAGCCGGATATGTTGTGGATTCGGTTCCACAGCAGCGCATGAATCCGATATATGCAAATCCAAATGAAGAAGAAAAGACCATGATGGACCGTCTGCAGCAGGATCAGATGGCCGATAGTGATGCGCGAAAAAATCAGATGGCGGTGCTGGCCAATACAACCACCAAGGAAGATCTGCGTGATATGCAGGAGGCGGGATTTTCCGTAAACGAAAGTACACCGGAGCAGATTATTACGGTGACCGACCGCATCAATGCAAATATTGCGAAGACCGGTGGAGAAGTGAGCGGAGATATCTCCAAAGAAAAGCTGGAGGAGCTCGTTGGCAGTGAATATCTCGCAACACAAATTGCGCAGGCATTTCAGCAAAATGATTTGCCGCTGACAGATGAAAATATCGAAAGCATCCGTGAGGTTTCTGAAATCTATGAAGGGCTCGAAGGACTCGACGGGCAGGAGATGCTTTATTTGGTAAAGAATGAATACGAACCGACGCTGGAGAATCTGTATAAAGCAGAGCATTCGGCAGGTCTTGCAACACCGACAGGAAGCATTCATATTGATGAATTCCGCAGTCAGGTAGAGCAGATAATCCGGGATGCAGGGGTGGAAGTATCAGATGCTTCGCTCAAAAATGCGCAGACCTTATTGGAGAATCAGATTCCGCTGACCAGTGAGAATCTGCAATATTTTACACAGCTGCAGGAGATGGAAAAGCCGTCGGAGACTGTATTTGCACAGGCTGTGGCCGACGCAGTCGCAGAAGGAAACGGCTGCAAAGATGCAATCATGCTTTCCGGTTATTCGGTATCCGAACGCGCGAGGGATGCGCAGTCTGTCATCGAGGATGTCACAGATGAGGATCTGGCTTACTGTATCGAACATGGGCAGGAACTGACCATTAGGAATCTGGCGGATGCCAAGGCACATCGCGGTGAGACTGACAGCCGCAAATGGGCAGATCAGATGCAATTCCTGACGGCGAAGCGAATGCTCGAAGAGACGAGACTTGCGATGACGACAGAAGCAAACCGAACTTTGATCAGGCGTGGATTTGCCATCGACACCAAACCGCTAGAAGCACTGGTAGAAGAATTAAAATCACAGGAAAAAAATTATTATGAGACACTTTTGTCTCAATATGATGTTGAGCCGACAGAGACAAATGTCAATCGATATGCACAAACCATTGATTTACTTGCACAATTAAAGTCCGCACCGGCAACGATTTTGTCATTGGATGAAGTGGAAGCGACACTGAATGTGCTGGGTGATAAGGCAGCGATTCAGAAAGCGGATTATGAAAAAGCAGGAATGGAATATGAGAAATTGTGGACGGCGCCGCGAAAGGATATGGGAGACAGTATCCAGAAAGCTTTCCGCAATGTTGATGACATTCTTACAGATATGGGCCTTGAAACCAGCGATGCGAACCGCCGTGCGGTACGAATTCTGGCCTATAATCACACAGAATTGACCATCGATCATCTCACTGAGATGAAGGCACAGGATGAACAGATGCAGCGTCTGTTTTCGAATTTGACACCACGCACAACACTTGAGCTGATTCGCCGCGGTGAAAATCCGATTGATATGCCGATTGAAGAGCTGAACAGAACCGTGGAAGCGATTAAGACCGAAATCGGTGACAATGGCGCAGAACGCTTCGAAAAATTCCTGCACAAACTGGAGCAGAATAAGGCCATTAGCGAGGAAGAGCGCTCCTCATATATCGGAATCTACCGCCTGATTGCGCAGGTAGAAAAGAATGATGGAGCTGCATTGGGCGCAGCTTATGAACAGGGATCGGAAATCACCATGCGCGCGTTGTTGACGCAACTACGGAATCAGAGCAAAAAGAATTCCGATTATGTGGTTGACGATCAATTTGACGGAGTCAATGCCGTTCAAAAGGGTGTCCGTATAGACAGACAGATTGAAGCCGCATTCCAGAACCAGTGCATCAAGGATGTTGCGGAACAAATGACACCGGGATGGATGCAGAATCTGCCGGAAGACTGGATGGATCAAAGTCCGGAACAGCTCAGACAGATGTTGCAGAATTATATGAACGAAAATCCGGATGGAGAAGCAGAAACATATGCAAAGCAGATGCTCGATGACCTGCAGCAGGCCGCAAACTGCCCGGAAGAAATCTATGCACAGCTGGAACGAATGGATGTACCGGCATCGGTGCATAATGTTCTGGCGATGGAAATGCTGAGTGCACATCCGGGTAATGCAATCTCCACAATCTGGAAAGCAAAGGATGCACTTGCCGATGCAAAAGAAGAATTGCTGGAGCGATTTGCGGAGGCGGTGGAATCACCGACAGAGCTGGCCGATGCACTCGAGACACTTGAGGAAGTGGCTGAGCATGCGCTCGATGACATGGTACAGGAAGTGCGCGAAGCACATTCACTGGATATACGCGCGATGCAACTGGCAACCAAACAGATTCATCTTGCGTCGAAGCAGACGAGCGAGGAAAGTTTCCTGATTCCGATGCAGACAAGTGACGGAAATGTGACCGGCGTATCCCTGAAAGTAGTCAGGGGAAGCGGAAAGAAAGGCTTTGTCGATATCTTTTTTGAAAGTGCGGTTGCGGGCAAAATCTCTGCTTCCTTCGAGGCAAAGAAAGACAGTATCAGCGGACTGGTGGTTTGTGAAGACCGCAACATGCAGACTATGATGTCGCAGCAGTTGCCGGCACTGGCGCAAACACTTTCGTCATCCGGAGAACAGGTAGATTTGCGCGTTGCGCTTGGAGATGCAAATCCGGTACAACATGCAAAAAAATCATCCGGTGACGAAACATCTGATTCAGATAATTCCGTGCAAACCGGACGATTATATAAGATTGCAAAAGCGTTTATCGATTTTGCAAATGAATATCATTAAAAATATTTCGCAACGGTATCCCAGATGGAAGATTGTTCGAAGCCCAATCTCCAGAAGGCGCAACCGGCAAGCTTGGATTCTTTCATCACCTTAAGGCGTTCCTCGAGAGAATCGGAATCCTCAAGCCAGATTTCATACTTGTTGCCATTTTCTTCATAGGAGGCGTAGAACTGACCGGCATCCGAAAGCCAGGTTTTTTCTGCGCCTTTTTGTTGAATCAGCTGATCTGCTTCAGCCATGCCAAGTGCATGAGATGTCACCTGATACATGGTATCGGATGACTCATCATCGGAATCGCCCTGCGGAGTCAGGCACCAAAGCCTAGTGTAGAACGGCATGGCAAGTACCAACTGATCTGCCGGAACTTCGGCAAGTGTATTCTGAACACCTTCCTGAACCCAGTCAAGGGCCGCAACGGAACCGGATTCTTCCGATCCTGCGTAATGCTGGTCGTAAGCCATCACGATGATGTAATCGGCAAAGAGCGCCTGCTCCTTTCGATTATAGAAGGCGGTATAATTTGAAGGTACATAATTATCAACGGAAAGCACGATTCCATTGTTTTCCAGCTTAATCGACAATTCGCGGACAAACTGGATGTAAGCATCGCCGACATCTGAGCTGATGCTTTCAAAGTCAAGGTTGATGCCATCTAAATCATACTGGATTGCTGCGGAAACAATTTGATTGACCAGATTGTTTCGCACAGAAGTGTGTGTGAGAATATATGTGGTATCCACATCTTTGTTTTCAAAGTTGCTGACGAGCGCCCATACTTCCACGCCTTTGCTGTGGCAGAAAGACACATATGAGGAACTTGCTCGATCGTGAAGATTGCCATCATTGTCATTTACATAGAACCAGGTTGGTGAAATGACATTGAGATTTTTGCTTCTGGCAAGTGTGTTTGCAATATTATTATTGGCAGCAGTCGAATAAATCGCATCCCATCCGAGACAGATTTGAAAATCTTTTTTAATATGTGAGAAGGATTCCTCTTCAAAATCGGATGAAATGGTATCTGTTGTGATATCACTCAAAGTGGATGATTTGATATATCCGATAAAACCATCCGCCGTCATGACTTTCGTCCATTTGTCACCCTCTTCAAGAACAGTCAGGGTGTCTTTCTTTTTGACATCCGAAAGGATTGGACTTTTGATGCCGCCAAGTTCACGCACATAAGTGCTTTTCTTTGCGGTTGCGGTGTGGATTTCTCCGAATTTGCTGGTTACAACCAGTCGATTCGGATTCTCAAAGCTATCATATGTAAAATTGGTGAATTCTTTTACAAAATCAATATGAATCCAGATTTTCTCATCTGCGGTGGAGAGAATTGTTTTTCCGAAATCTTTGGTATCTTTGTTGGAAAGGTATTCACTGGAATCTGCGTTTACGGTAATCACACTGTTTGGAGTGGTATAAAGCAGAAGATTTTCATTGCTGTCCCAGTAGAATCTGCTGTTCAGACAATCGTGAACATACTGATAATCAAGGTAGATAGAACCATCAATATTTGTAGCGCGGAAATCAAGGTCTTCTCCATCCTGCATAATCAGGATTTCCGAAGGATCGTTGATATGATAGTGAGACGCGTAATCCGAGCGTTCTTTCGAAGGTGAATATTTTTTGATCAAATTGGCCAATAAGGCAATACCGGAAATGATTAATATCAGTGCCAAAACAACCAGAACCGGCAGAACTTTCTTTTTCATGGTAATAGATAAGCCCCTTTCTGTGCATTTCTATAAAATTATAACACAATCCCCATTAAATAAGAAATAAAAAAGCATTTATATAGGGCCATAGAATTCCTACGGCCCTATCACTTTTTTGGTATTCAATTATACCGGAAGCATGAAACCTCCCGTTCTGTTGTCTCTTCCCCACATCTATAATCATTGTGTTGAAAAGTTACTAAAATTGTTAAAAGAGAGCTTAGGTACCGCCTCCTTTCGTCGCGTATTTTTTGACCTCATGCTGCAAGGTAAAAGAGATAATCGCGCCCTGCAAATAATGAGGATCCAGTTCCATTTGCAATTGTACGGAATTTTGTGAATTCATGACTTTTACCGACCCGAAAAAAGCAGTTTCGTGGTATACTGATTCCTTTCGAGAGTCCTTTCAATAAATTTCCAGTTGCCGGAGGATAGTTGAAACGGATTTTCAACGAAGGGAACTGCAATTGCACGCAAACCGTAATCATGCTGAAAATGTCTGATATCCCCAAGGTTGCTGAGATTTCCCAGCAGAATGATTTCCGATTGATTGTAATCGTTTGAATGAAAAACATGATCAACCCAATTGCGGTAGGTCTGGCTATTCCATGGGTTTACATATCCCAGTACAAGACACAAATCGCATTGTCGAAAAGCAGAAAAAGTATGTCTGGTCAGTACCCCAAAATCTATTACCAGGACATCGTATTTTTCATGTTGTAGTCGGTCCATGGCTGACAATGTTGCAGCAGGGAAAAAATCGATGCCGCACTTTCGGAAAGAGGCAGGATTGGACTGTCCGCCAATCGCGGAAAATGCACCGGAATTATTCAACTCTACACAACCGACCCATTTGTGGGTACCGCTGCTGAGAAAAGTAGAGAATGCAAGTGCAACCGTGGTGACACCTGTCCGATGAGAACTGCCGCAAATACCGATAGTAATTGTGCGATGTGTTTGGATAGAGTGCTTGTGCTTAATTGTAAAAACCTCCCTTACAGATTTAGCAGTTTTTTGAAAAAAGATAATTTTTCCTTTGTGATGCAAAAGGCATCCGAATCATCATGAAAAGACAAAACCGGACAACCAAGCGCTTTTGAAAGCCTGTGTTGATATTCCCGGTTGCCGGATGTGCAAAGTACCGTTACCCGGTCCCGATATGGGAATAAAGTTTCGTTCATAGCGATACATTTGTCGATTTGCCACGGTGATCCGTCTCCGATGAGTAACACTCTCGATGACGGCGTAAGTTGAATAGAATTGGAATTTGTATGAACAGTTATTTGGTAAAGCACCGCTGGTTCATCGATCACAATGCCGGGGCCATATTTGGGGACTCCGATAAAGTACTTGCGATAAAAGATTCCGTCTCTTATGCGAAAAGCAAGATGATTGTTAAGCGTCGTTTGGAGAAAAGTCACATCATCTTCTTCACGAAACAGGGCCGGATATCCCAACCGATTCAGTGCGCAGGTCAGCGCGATTCCGATATGACTTGCACCACAGCCATGAAAACTGCCAAGAATGGCGATGTGATTGCAGGATATTTGCTTGTCATTTGGTTTTGTTTGCAAAATGGCAGTGCGGAATGCATCCACCGTTTCATATCGAAGCATTGGATCTGCCGATTTTGCAGTTTGAATAATGGGATTTAATTCCTGTGGCAAATCATTTTCCACATGCCGGGCGAAGAATTCCACGATACAGCCCAGCGAATAGACGTCAGATGCTTCTGTTGGCGTCTCGCCCGATAAAACTTCCGGAGCTGAAAAAGCCTGATTGCCACTGACAGAAATGATTGTCTCCCCGTTGCAGCAGTTCACACAAAAGTCGATTAATTTGATTTGCCCATTGCATAAAAGCAAATGTTCCGGCTTGAGATCCTGATAATAAAAGCCCGTAATTGCCTCGTGCAGATAGCAAAAAATATCGCAAAGCTGCAAAATCCATTGATAAAAAGTCTGTGGGGAAATAATCGGTTGATGAAGGAAATATTCTGAAATGGATTCTCCATCCATCCATTCCTCAATTAGATATGTATATTCATCGTCTTCTACATAATCATATATTTGAGGGATTCCAGGGTGATGAAGACTCTGCAACAGCCTTCCTTCCGATAATAGCTCATGCGCAAATGCGAGGTTTTTGGGGGAAACCTTGATTGCATAGATTGCGCCCAGTTGAAGATGTCTGGCAAGGTATACCGACGAGCCGGCGCCGTTTCCAAGCAGGCGCAATAACTCGTATTTGCCGGACAAAGATTTGTATTTGTTTTTCGTCTGGATTCCTTTCCCAAAACAAATATCCTGTATTGACAGATATAGCACAGAATTATTGGGTGTGCAAGTATAAAATTGTAAAATAGGAACAAATAACTATCCATTATCAGTCTTTTCGCAGATTTTAGAATTTTTTAATAGACTCTTTGCTTTACTTTACGCTGACATTTGATTATAATAAGACTACTCAAAAAAGGGGTGATTGAATGAAGATTGAGAAATTAAATGACAATCAAATTCGATGCACACTGACAAAGGACGATTTGGCACAAAGACAAATCCGTTTGAGCGAGTTGGCATACGGATCAGAGAAAGCGCGGGCGCTGTTTCGCGATATGATCAAAAAAGCCAATGCAGAGCTTGGATTCAATGCTGTGGAGTCACCGTTGATGGTGGAAGCAATCCCGACCTCGGAAGAGGAAATCGTATTGCTGATTACAAAATATGAGTATCCGGATGAGTTGGATACCAGATTTTCCAGATTTACCGATCCTGATATGGGATTGTATGATCATCTTCCAAACGGTAAAGAGCATAAGCAGATTCAGAGTGTATCCGATATAATAGACATTTTCAAAAATGCACATGAGGCGAAAAAGGAAAAACCGGGCGATGAGGCATTCAAGGAGCAATTGCGCAAGCAGCTCGACAGTATGCAAAGAACATTCTGGTTCGCCGATCTTTCCGATGCAATTCGACTTGCATCCGCTTTAAAAAATCGTATCTATGGCGAGACTTATCTGTGCAAAGACACGCGTGAAGGCGGATATTATCTGATCCTTTGCAAGGGAGATTTGTCTCCGGAAGAATTTAACCGTGTGTGCAATATTGCCGTGGAATTTGCGGGCAAACAGATTCCGGCGGGCACATTAAACCGCAATTATTTTAAAGAGCATGATGCGATTATTATTGAAAAGCATGCAATTGAAACATTGACAGAACTTGCATAAAGGCATGAAAAAAGCAACCTCATTGAGGTTGCTTTTTGTTTTACGCATTTTCTTTCGCTGCAAGATCTTTCTCAATAAATTCATTGATGCTGTCTACGAGCGCGCTTGGTTCAATTCCGTGAACCATTGCAGCTTCCTCGATGGTTTCCATCTGTGAAGATGGGCATCCGAGACAGTGCATTCCAATATTTAAAAGCATTGGTGCGATATTTTCATCAATTCTGAGAAGCTCGCCAATCATTGTATCTTTTGTAACTGCTGCCATGATAAATCCTCCTATTCATGAATTGTGTGCAATTTATTATAATACCTTTTGGCAGGAAATGCAACAAAGGAAAGCACGGAAAAAGGTTAAGATTTTCTAAAATACGGTCGATATATTGAACATGAAAGGTGGAATACGATATGAAAATTAATCGAAATATGTCAGCCGTAATTACCAATAAACAGCTCCTTCGCACTGAGAATCGCCTGACGGCGTCCATGGAGCGTTTATCCAGTGGTTTAAAAATAAATTCTCCGGGCGACAATCCTTCCGGAATGGCAATTTCAAACAAAATGAAGGCACAGATCAGAGGCCTTGATCAGTCTAAATCCAACACAACCGATGCCATCAGCGTTATGCAGATTGCTGACGGAGCTTTGAATGAAGCAACCAGTATTTTGCAGAGAATGAGAGAACTTTCCGTACAGGCTGCGAATGGCACCAACTCCCTTTCCGAGCGCGAAAGCATTCAGGAAGAAATCGACGAACTGGTAAAAGAAATCGACCGTATTTCAAGTGATACCGAGTACAATACAAAGGTGTTGCTTGACGGATCATCCGATACACGTGTTTATGCAACACCAAAGTCAGCTGAGCGTATCCGCATTTCCGACCATGTACCGATGGGCAATTATGATGTCGTCGTACAGGAAATGGGTGATTATGCGCATGCGACCATGCCGGATTTGAACGGCCTGGATGTAGAAGGTGTCATTACCATCAACGGTGTAGAAGTCGGTATTCAGAAAAACAAAGTAGACAATCAGTATCAGAAAGAAATGCGCGATGCGATAGAAGCGGCAGGGGGAAGCGTGACGGATATGAACGGAAATGAGATGGAATTCCGTTCCCGCGCGACAGGCTCTTCACAGGAATTCAAAATCGTATTCCCGGCAAATATCGCAGAGGCAGCAGGTGTAGATACAGATCCGGATTGGGAATATGATCCGGAAACAAATACATACAGCACACTCCAGATTGGAAAAGACGCGGTTGTAGAAGCAGGCAACGGTCTTTCCGATACAGCAACCGTAACGGCATCGGGCAATCGAGTTTTCGTGACCGATCAGGGCGGTTTCTCCATTGATTTTATGCTCAATGACAAAGCACATTACAATGGCGAATTATATGAAGATGAAAACGGATTCACACAGACGAGCGATGGTGTGCTTTCACTCGAAGTCAGCGATGTAGGTCGCATGGTAATCCAGACAGGAGCAAACCAGTATCAGCATATTGAGGTGCGCATCCCGGAAGTTTCAAGCAAGAGTATGTATCTGGATACCATTGATATGACCGTATATCATGGACCGGAAGATGCGATGGTAACATTGGATGATGCAATCGCATACATGAACAGTGTGCGTGCCGGAATCGGTGCATATCAGAACCGACTCGAATATACCGAAGGTTCTCTGGCTGCAACAAATGAAAATATGACTTCTGCATATTCAACTTTGCTCGATACGGATATGGCGCAGGAGATGACGGAATATACACAGCAAAATGTACTTGAGCAGGCAGCAATTTCAGTATTGTCGCAGGCAAATGAAATTCCGCAAAAGGTATTATCTTTATTGTCCTAACGGAGGTAACAAATGGATCAGGAATTAAAGCGTACATTTACGCGGCGTATCAGCCAGAGCAATAAATCGGAACTGGTTGTGATTATCTATGATATTTATTTCGCGCATTCAGAATGTGCAAAGCGCCAGAAAACGGAGGGCGATTATGAAGGATATAAAGAATCTCTTCGCCTTGCGATCGGTGCACAGGATGAGCTGATTCGCGCACTCAATATGCAATATACCATTTCGGAAAATCTGCGAATCATATATCAGTATTGTAAAAACCTGGTATACCGCACACTTGCGGAAGGCAAGATGGAATATCTGGAGGAATCAGATTGTTTAATGGAAAAGCTTCGCAATTCGTTTGCGCAGGTAGCCAAGCAGGACCACTCCGAACGTATGATGCAAAACACGCAGACGGTATATGCAGGAATGACATACGGCAATGGCATTTTAAATGAAAATTATGATTACTCCGCATCAAGAGGATTCTTCGCATAGAAGAATCCTTTTTTTTGCAAATCTTGTGATTAACTGACAAAGTTTATAAAAATTTTTTAGATAGAAAGGACAAAGATTATTTGTTTTTGCAAAATATGCTGGACAAATGATTTTGACCGTTGTAAGATTCGAGTCACACACAAGCAGGGGGTGATGAAATACGAATACAGCGATATGCATTGTGATGGTCACCATCGCAATGATATCCGACCTTCGCAGCAGGAAGATCAGTAACCGGCTGATTCTCTGCGGATATGCGATTTGTCTGGTAAAAGCAGTGGGGAGCTTTTCGCCGGCAACAGTTCTGGAGGTTCTTTGGAATCTTTCTGTACCGGTTATCATAGGTTATTTCTTATATCTTCCGGGCGTCATCGGCGCGGGAGACATCAAGCTGTTATCCATAATCAGTGGCTTTATCGGACTATATCAAACGGGAATCGTGGCACTTATTGCACTCCTGATCGGAGGAATTTGGTCCCTGATACTCCTATTGCAAAACAGAGTATTGGAAAAAAACATGTTTGCAGGGATTTGCTATATATGGGAATTGATGCAGGGCAATATGATACGTTATCGGGATTTGCCGGTGGAGCGAGAGCAGTTGACCATACCTTTTTCCGTATGCATCGCGCTGGCAGTTTACGCAGTTGTGGTGATATATGGCCGGTAAAACTGAATTGGGAGGTGAAATATGGGGAAAATATCCCTCGGAATATACATAGAGGACCAGGAATACGAGAAGCGATTTTGTGCAATTGTGATGAGCAGATACCGCGCGAGTGTGCGTCTGCACATCTATTCGGAACAAAAGGAAATCCCGCAGGAGAACCAGACACATCTGGATGCGCTGCTAATTGAGACTCAGAGCGATCCGGATTTGTTCATCGGGGAAAGAAACTGCAAAGTTTTTTGCTTACAGGAGGCGGGAAACAAGAATATGTCAAAGAAGGTGATAACACTGGAGAAATATCAGAATATCGCAGCAGTCATGGACGAAATCATGCGTGAGGTCGGTCGTGAAATCTGCGAGATACGGGAGAGCGGACAATTACAGCAGACACAATTCTGGGCAATCTATGGGGTTTGCGAAAGTGAGTTTCAGCTACCGTTTTGCTTGACATTGGCGACGATTCTGGCGGAACGGGAACGCGTGATGGTCCTGGATCTGCAGGAAAACAGCGGTCTGTTCGAATTGCCGCAGAACGATTGTCTGAATCTGGAAGACGTGCTTTTGTTGACAAAGACACGGCAGATGACACTCGAAAAGTTGGAAGATGCCACCGGACATCGGGGCGAAGTGGATTATATATATCCTGCCCGCAATACAGAAATTATCAGTGAAGCGGACTATAAAATATATCAAAGTGTCATCGATTTTATCCGCGAGAATGCGGACTACCAGGTCGTGTTAATCAATTTCGGATCACGATTTCAAGGTTTTTTTGACTTATTGAATCAATGTGGGAGGGTTTATATGATGCAAAAGAAAGGCGGATTGGGGCGCTGGCGTGAACAGGAGTTTACAGCAGAACTGCAAAGGCGGGGTTACCAGTCAATCATCGATCGTATATCGAGGGTTGAGATTCCGTTGATTGCAGGAAATATCAACGATTGTGAGACCATTGTGGAGCAATGGCGGTGGAATGATTTCGGAGACTCCATTCGTAAAATGTCATATCGGGAGGCTGTCAGTGGATAGTCTGATTGAGGCCGTTCAGCGTGAAGTGCTTAATCGGCTTGATGTGACACGCGATTTTACAGATGAAGAAGTGCGGGAACAGATCACCGCAGTTACGCGCAAACAATTGTCAGACCGTGTCCTGTCACTGCGGGAACGAGCGCTGATTGAGACGAGTGTGTTTAACAGTTTGCGGAGGCTGGATGTCATTCAGGAACTGGTTGATGACGAGAATGTAACAGAGATTATGGTAAATGGAGCCAATCATATCTATTACGAGCAGGATGGGATAATCCGAAAGTTTCAAAGGCATTTTGCATCGGAAGAAAAACTTGAGGATATGATACAACGAATCGTTGCAGCGCACAATCGTGTGATTAATTTGTCATCACCGATTGTGGACACCAGGCTGGAGAACGGATCGCGCGTCAATATCGTGTTGCCGCCCGTCTCATTGGGCGGAGCAACCATGACCATCCGCAAATTTCCGAAAGATGTGGTTACCATGCAGCAGTTGGTGCAATGGGGAAGCATCAGTGATGAAGCTGCAGATTATCTGGCAGAGATGGTCAGACGTGGCAAATGCATCCTTGTAACAGGTGGGACAGGATCCGGAAAAACGACAATGCTCAATGCGCTGTCCGAGTTTATCCCTGCGCAGGAACGGGTGATTACCATAGAAGATTCCGCAGAACTGCAGCTAAACGGGATTGAAAATCTGGTTCGGCTCGAGACGCGCGAGGCCAATCACCAACATGTCAGCGAAATCACCATTCGGGATTTAATTCGCACAGCCTTGCGCATGCGCCCTGACAGGATTATTGTCGGGGAATGTCGTGGCGCAGAGGCATTTGATATGCTTCAGGCAATGAATACGGGACATGATGGCTCAATGTCGACCGGACATGCGAATTCCTGCAAGGATATGTTATCCAGATTGGAAATGATGGTGCGAATGGGGATGGATCTGCCGCTTGCCGCCATTCGATCGCAGATTGCATCCGGAATACATTTGATTGTTCATGTCAGCCGCATGCCCGATCATTCCCGCAAAGTGATTGAAATTGCAAAATTGAATGGAATAGAGGATGAACAAATCGTCCTCAAGACTTTGTTTCGATGGGAGGATGCATCATTAAAACAGATACAAAAAGATTTGAAATAATCCTGGCCATAATTTGTGCAGCCGGAGCGCTGGCTGTGTGCGGATTTTTGCTGTATGACAGCATGTGGTTACTAATCGTAACTCCGGTGGCGACTTATCCGGTTTATAAGGTGATACATGGATATTTTGAACAGCGAAGAAAGAGGCAGTTGCAGGAAGATTTTTTGATTGTGATTGCATCAGTGGTATCGGATCTGAGGGCCGGAATCTCGATGGAAAATGCGTGGAAAGAAGCATGTATTGTGCTTCGGCAGGCATATCCGGACCGGAGGAAGCTGGGAATCATGCAGGAGGAAATCAATGCGATTTCCCGTTCACTGGAACTGAATATCCCAATTGAACAACTATTACTGGAATTTGCATCACATCATGATGATGAGACGATTACCAACTTTGCGGAAGTGTTTCAGTTTGCCAAACGCACCAGCGGCGATCTGATCCATGTCATGGAGCATACCATGATGCTGATGCGGGAAAAAAACGAAATCGAAAAAGAGATAGAAGTGATGATTGCGTCCAAGCGGATGGAGCAGAGAGTCATGAATGTGCTTCCGGTTTTTATGCTGTTGTATTTGCGGGTGGCGGCAGCGGATTATTTGTCGGATATGTATCACAATTGGATTGGGATTGGTGTGATGACAGTGTGCCTGCTGATTTATATCGGGGCATTGATGCTGTCGCAAAAGATGATGAGAATCAGGTTCTAGATATGGGAGGAATAAAATGAAGGCGCTACATCTTATCATATATCTCAGCGTGATTGCAGTTTTGCTCTATGTATCGCGCCTGGAGAAACAAAAAAAGAAGCTGCAGGAGCAACGTAGAAAATTGAAGCTCGATTATCCGGAAATCGTTGGAAATATGGCGGTTTTTGTGAGTGCAGGAATGCCGATTAAGTACGCTTGGAACAAAATATCCGCTCGATACAGCACAAAGCGGAACAAAAAAGAACATCCGGGATTCGAATTATTTGTGACAGGAACAAAGCGGATGGCGGACGGTGAAAGCGAACGTTCTGTATACCATGCACTTGCAATAAATGCAGGGATTATCGAGTATGGCAGGCTTTCACGATTGCTTGTTCAAAACCTTGAGAAGGGCAGCCGAGCTTTGGCTCCGCTGTTGGAGGATGAGACAGAAGCCGCATTTGTGGAGCGCAAACGAATGGCACTCAAATCGGGTGAAGAAGCAGGGACGAAAATGCTCTTCCCCATGATGCTAATGATGGGCGTTGTGATGGCAATTGTGATGACACCGGCATTGCTTAATTTTAAAGTATAGGAGGGATTAATTATGTTTAAATTAAATAATTTTATCGAAGATGAAAATGCGGTAGGAGTGGTTGAACTGGTTTTGATCGTGGTCGAGAAGTACTTTATCTCTTATTCATTATAGAATCTGTAGAAAGAATATATCTATATGTCTGTATCATATCCATCCTATCAATCAATATATCAGTATCAATAAGAAGGGGGGTCTTTAATGTTTACCTATAAAGAGTTACATCTCATTGATAAAGGTTATTTCAAGGTACTTAGGTATCCTGTAGAGGATAACTTCATTGAGATTCAAAGTAAAAATACAAAGGATTCGTGGATCATTCAAAAGAGGAATCCTGCTTATTCAGAATATCCTATTATCCTTTATCATAAACATCCAGGTCAGAAATATTATCATAGGCATTGGCAATGTTACAACGTATCACAATGCATCAGATCCATTAAATCCCATGATGAATATTCCCTTTTGAGGAAGTGGAATGAACGTTTTATTAGACGTCCTAAATATAAGTGTGTGTAGGACTTTTGTTTCTTAAATTCATGTTTTTGCTCCTTTATTAAAACGATAGTATATCAGCCATCACATCACTGATATTTTCATCTGTAGCTGGTTCTGGGGTATCCCATGTTTCGGGACCGGAGGAAACACAAGAAGAAGGATTAGCCTCTGTAGTTCCCGAGACAATGGTGATATTTCCACCGAGCTTAGCTACGATTTTGTCTGCTAGTTCATCAAGTGGCAGTTCGTTTGAGGAATGGTTGTTATGACGCTCTGCAAGTTCATACAGAGCTGTCACAACCATTTCATTGGCACTGCTAAAGCCGTATTCGGCATAGTTAGAAATTGCCTTTATTGCCACCTGATCTTTGTGTGTGTCATAGAATCTGATGGTTTTGGCAAAGGATTTCATTACTTTAATCCTCCGTTTCTTATCTGGTAGCGGATAAGGTCTTCATAACCTTTCGCATTGATATGAACATCATCGATTACAGTAGCTTTTGGATACTTCTCAGCATCAAGGAAGTTCTTAATGATTGTAGAACCACCACCGATAAAGATAAGCTGAGTTGTATCAAGGTTGAACTGTAAGGCGCGAAGCTGTCCCATAATGTCTTCCACGTAGGTTTTAAGGTCGTTCTGAATGACTGTAAGATACTTAGGTGGAAGATCAACGCTTGAACCGGTAATCATTACATCCTTAAGTAAGATTTCATCTGCTTCACCGTTAAACTGCTCTCTTAGGTGTTCATTGATTTTGTGCATACATGTAATGGTTCCAAGAGAAAGGCTCTTGCAGTTACCAGCATCAGCTTTTCTCTCACGGATAGGCATGATATCAATCGTCCAACTTCCAATGTCGATAACAACAGCAAGTCTGCTGAATTTGTTGATATAGTTCACGATTCCGGCATAGCCCTGTGGATATACATTTATACTTAAAAGGTTGATGCTATAGGTTACATCTTCATACTTGAAAACAAGTTTACGATTGCACTTGTAGTAATCAAGCATAGGTTCTTTTTCGGCTCCCATACGTGTAAGTGGAACACCTACACCAAGATGGATGTCAGCCTGAGTCATGCCCTGCATCTTAAGTTCTTCTGCGATAGCAGCTTCGGTGAGAACAAGCATATCCTCGTTATTCATTTTAGATTCCTGAATGGTAATCTTAGGATTGCCAACTGAATAGAATCCCTCATTTGTCTCAACCACCATGCTTGAAATAGGTGGCTTTGTGGAATGCTTAATCACTCCACTAGAAAATACTTTGTGTGATGTCTTTGTGTTACCAAATCCAACGTCTACTCCAATAATTAATTCACTCATTTTAAAATCCTCTCTTTCTTATAAATTGTTAACTAGGTCAAATTCTGAAGAGCTTTTCTTTTTAAGCTCAGCAGTTAATGTTTCAATGTTCTTTTCTAAAGAAATAATCTTTAGCTTTAGTAATTCGTTTTCTCGTCTGGTAGCTTTTAGAAGAGACTCTTCTTTTCTGTTAATAAAGACTTTTCCGGTTTGTAAGGTGATAGCATTTGTAAGTGCTTCGTGAACATCTTTATTTTTGTAGAAGTAGTCTCTAGAAAAGCCAGTGCGTCTTACGAGTTCTGCGACAGTGACTTTTTCGCCATCCTCAACCATTTCCGAAATTGTGGTAAGGGAAAGGTTTAGCATAGCTTCAGATCTGTCGTGATTGCTTTTTAGCATGTTTGTGTAGTTTGCCATTAGTTCCAACCTCCTTTGTATTTATTAATGGTTTTGTCCTTTTCTTCTCTAAGTTTTTTAGTGCCTTCAGCAAGGACTTTACTTGTCATTCTGCGGTAGTGCTTAACAGATGAAGTATTGGCATGTCCAAGTAACTTGGCGATAATAGAATCATCAAGTCCCATATCACAAAGTCTTTTTCCATAGGTCTTTCTGAAAAGATGAGTACTTACAGTAAAGAGTTCTCCGTGGTCATCACGTAAGTCGTTTTCAATAATCATGCACTGTACTCGGTAATACATTGCTCCATAGGTCATAGGCTTATCAGGATTATTGTCGTCAACAAAGATATAATCTCGTGGACCGTAATGTGATGTTGTGTATGCAATGGCACTTTCAATTAAATTTTTAATATCATCGTTTATAGGCTTTCGATAACTTCTGTTAACTTTGGCCTGATGAATGGTGATGTATAAGTGTCCGTTTTCATCTTCTCTAATACAATCCGTTCTTAAGGTAAGTGTCTCAGAGATTCTGCAACCTAAGATTTCATGAAGAATCATTAATCGTCCGGTCTGAGAATCTAGAGTTTTAAATCCTCTATTTAAAGTTTCAAGCTCGCTATCCGTATAAAAGCGAAAGACTGGAATATTGTTCTTTGGAATATCTTCAGGGAAGAATAATTTCGTAAGAGAATATTCATCTATTACAAGACCTATGGTGGCTAATATAATCTTTAGAGATATAAGCTCTGTGCGATAGTTCTTGCGTCTAGTATCTTCCGTATTTAGGTAAATCAAGTAAGACTCAATTACCTCTCGATCAATTTCGGCAAAGGATTCTATTTGAGGGTAATCCCTTGCAAGATATTCGGTGAAAACATTAATTACATGTACATCATTTACTGCTGTTCTTGCAGAAACTTCCTTGAGACGAAAGAGAATAGCTTTCTTTGTTTCAGCTTTCATCTTGTCTTGAAGGATGTTCTCAAAATTGATGCTAGCAATTGTGTTAACCGGAGGACGCCTGACAGGAAAATCAAGCCTATCCAATATCCATATATCATCCTCAAAATGGAATAATCCGTCATCATAGGTAAAGTAAGAAAGGATGGTCTTTAGGTACTTAAAAAACGGATGTATCTTTGTTTCTGGATGTAACTTGTTTCTCTTATTACTGGTAATGGTTAAAGGTATCTGATGCTTCATAGCCCAAATTTTATATTTTCTAATACAGCTATCTTTGTCTAAGTCATATAAAGACTTGATGGATGGATAGGTATCGCATAAAAAGTCAGCTATGTGGCCAAAGCATCGTCTTTCATTGGTAATACTGGTAAAAGATAATTCCTTTCCCCTTGCAGTAATGAATTCTCGAAATTCTTCTATTAAGGAGGACGGTAATATATTAAGGTTGAAGAAGTACTCCGGATGATAATGTGCGGAGGATTGCTTCTTCTTTGGAACGTCTTTGTAGCAGTCAAGGTCTCTATAGAAGATGAAATTGTCCTTAGGTAAGCAATAAAAATGTGCTTGGCCTATGTAGCGAATAGCAGGATGCAAGACAAAACCATCTATCTGTTTTCTTCTAGGATTAATATTTTTGTCATGGAGAAAACCAATCATTCTTGCTGTAGCTGATTCAACATCAAGGTCTAACATAGATTCAAGATCCGGATAACAGTTGGATATGAATTCAGCAAAGAGCATGTAGCTTCTACGGTCTATGTAAAGACTTAAAAAGGTTAGTGTGTTCCCTCGCTCTAAGATAAAAGGAGCTAACTGCTCTTGGAGAGAAAGCGTTGGAAGTAGGCTTAAATCAAAGCCATACTCCGGTTTGTAGTAGTCGGATTTTAAGTCTTTTTCCGTTAGGTGCTTATAACTGTTAAATTCTTTAAATTTTAGTTCCATTGAATGCCCTCCTTATTTTTGGTAGCGAAGTATTCTTCATTTAATTTGTCTATCTTATTTGGTAGATGGTCGATGTAGTGCTTGGTCATGTCTTCGCTAGAGTGTCCTAAGTATTCTCTGATGCACTGAATATTGGCGCCATCGTTGTAAAGCTCCGTGGCAAGTGTGTGTCTGTAGCCATGGGGTTTGAACTTATAGGTTTCAGATATTCCATACTTGTCAAAGAGAATATTCATCTGCTTTCTGAAGGTTCCAGAGCGGTAAGGTCCGTTTGTATGTGGGGCTTTAAACACATATTCATCTGGAGCGATATTGTTTCGCTTGATGTATTCTGTCATAAGGTCGTAAAGCTCTGTTGGTATAGGGATTCGTTTTTCTCTTTTGGCTTTGTTCTGATAGATCAAAAACCAAGCGGTTGAGCCATCAAAGAGGTAAGCATTTCCTTTTATTGTGCAGACTTCATTTATTCGAATACCTAAACACCAAAGATTTAAAAACATTAATCGAAGCTCCTCAGGGAAGTATCCAAGCACCTCGAAAACTTTTCTTTGATCTTCCTTTGAAACGGAAATGTCGTTGTGTTTGTAAACCTCAAATCCTCTGTATTTTTCAAAGTGAAATCTAAGAGGCTGTATACATTCTTTTGCTTCTAAGTAGTAAATGAATTTAGAAATCTCACCTAGGTGCGAATTTATAGTTGCAACACGGACATCTTTTCTTTGCAAGTAATTGATGTAGTTTTCAAGGTCTGCCTTTGTAAGCTTAGTAAGGTAAATGCCATTTTCATCGAAGTAGAAAAGCATTCGCTTTACATTGTTGTAAATCATGTAAATAGATGTAATTGAAAGTCTCTGAGAAAGACCAAGTAGGTATTTCATGTAGTCTTTCAGTAAATCAAGGTTTTCTGTTATTTCAACATCATCAAAGTAGAATGCTTCACATGGATTTGAAGGATTTACTCTTCCTTCTGTAAAGGAAAAGCGCTCTAAAAACCAAGCGGATGCATCCCAATCAATTGATGGTGCATTTAAAAATGTAAACTTTCGTATTCGCTTAAATGCAGCTCTAGAACATGTGGTGCTCTTTATTGGTAATGTATTTAAGTACTCTATAAATCCTTCTACTTCAGCATTTGTAACCTTTGAAATATCATCAATTTCATGCTCAACACAGTATTTGTATAAGTACCAAAGCGGAGTAATACGATTCTGAAGAAGCATATGTGTAGTTACTTTGTCTCCGTCTTCAAGGTTGTATTTTAGTAATGCAAATACCTGACGCTTTAAAACCTCAGAAACATTGAGCGAAAAATCAAAGAAAAGCGGTTCCTTTACCTGCGTATATTCAAACTGCTTTGCAATTGCGATGTTCGGATGATATGTAAGGTAAATAAGCTTGTTCTCATAACGAAGTACATGTGGATGTAAATCGTTCATTGACTGCTCAATGGCATATAGCTTTGCTCTATCGATGATCTTTATATATTCGATTCGTTTGGCTACAAAGGTGTTTGATATGTAGCGTTCAAACTCTACTCTGTCGACTGCATCAATATCAGCTAAGTCAGTGATGTTTCGTAATGCTAAGAAGAACTCCAGCTTGTTTCGCTTGGCTCTGTCCTTGATGACTTCTTTTAACTCAGGAAAAGACTTTCCTCTTAAGCGGATTATCATTTCAAGAGCTGATGCAAAGTGAGCTTTCTGTGTGTCTGTAATTGTTGTACAAGTCAAAACCATGTTGTAGAAATCAATTGCAGTATCAAGGTCTACGTCATCTAAGGAAGTTATTCTTCGACTTAGTAAGAAGCTCTCAATTAAATCAATACCGGTAGCTTCTTTGTATCCAGTGCGAATGATTTCCTCATGGACGTAAGAATATTCAATTTGTGCTATTTTCAGTGCGCCCATAAGGCAATCTCCTTTCGTGTAATGTTTTTCTTTAGGATGCTTAGCCACTACTCTTGGCTGTAAGAGAATCTGTCAAGCCGGGGTAAAAATATCAGTAGGTAGGCTTTACAGATGAACGAAAGCCATATCATAAGTGCGGCATCCTAAAGGAAGTCGTTAATGTTGACAAACTTCATAGATTCAACGAAGTAGTTGTCGTTTGCTTCGGCAAGCTCGTCATCTTCAACATTTAGGTAAGCTTCTGTAGTAGCGATGTTCTTGTGACCTAAAGAAGTTGAAATCTGTGCCATGTCCCAACCAGCTTTTCTTCGCTCATTAGCAAAGTAGTGTCTAAGCATATGGGAATGTCCGCTAATACCACATCTCTTTTCTAGTCTTTCAAATAGGGAATTTACACCACTTAAGGTAAGGGGCTTTCCCTTGGAAGGACCGCTTTCAGAAACAAATAGGTAATCTGTGTTTTTGCGAAGCTCGGTCGTATCAGTTAAATAAATCATGAGAAGGTCAAATGTAGAGTTTGAAATTCTTGCTCCACGTTCTTCTGCATATTTCGCATAAGCACCGTTTGGATTTGTTTCTCTGTAGCGAACAAATACTTTCTTGTTTTCAAAATCAATGTCTGTCGTATATTTAATTCCTAAGATTTCACCGATACGAAAACCGGTTTCTTCCAAAAGAAGAAGTAAGAGCTTGTCTCTTTTGGTTCGTGCTGATGAAATCAAAGTGTGTAAATCATCTTCTGTAATACTCTTTGCATGATGTTCTTCTCTGGGAAGATAACCATGAAAAGTCTTTACTGTCTTTGCATATCGAAGTCCAATGGAGTTGGTATATACAAAGGTGGAATCTCTAAGTACCTTAAGTGCAGTGCCGTTGTCATATTCGAGGATTACGAAATCGTAAAAATCGAAGATGCTTCTTAAGTAGTCGTTTGCTGTGTTGTTGTCAGGACATTTGCCTGATGCAGTATGTCTGCCTGCCCTAATAAAGTGTAGGTAGCTTGTGAAATGCTCCTGCTGTTCAAAAGCGGAAAGCTCTAGCACTTTGTTGATGGTAAGTTTGTTGTCCTCAAGGTAGTTAAGATACCAGGTAAGCTTTAATGCTATGTTCTTTAAAGTCTTTTTCTTTCTGCCAAGATTCTTTTTGAATTTTAGATACTTGGTAGGAAGTGGAACAATTGAGTTGTTGGAAGTGTCGCGGATGATAAAGTACACGATTGTTCCATTAGAAACTGAATCAACGATGTATCTGCTCAATCCGCATCACCTCCCTTCTCAATCATTTGCGAATCAGAACCTACGCTGATAAATCATCTTCTGTGAATGGCTCATATCTTTTGCTTAAATCAACGCGATTAATCATGTGGACTGTTTTGTAGACGTAGCCAAAATCCATGAGATCTAAGTAAAGCTGGCCGTTTTCTTCCTTTGTGACGAAGCCATATTCATCAGCAATGGAATTCATTTCATCCATTGATAATTTGGTAAGCTCGCAAAACTGCTTTGGTGTAACCCAAATGTGTCTAAGCATATGTGTGTCCTCCTTTCTTAAAATTTGTATGTAAACTCCGGTTGGAGTTGATACCAAAAGTCCTTTTGTGATATCACCTATGGATATCATGGAAGAAGTGGTAAGTGTGGATGCTGTATCAGGTAAGCATTTATAAGTGATTGCATCCGATTTACTTCTTATCCCTCTACCTTATATTTGGACCGAGTCAGAACTGATTACTAAAAAACTCGTGTAAATTTTTAAAATAAATTTCAAAAAATATATGGGCTTATGCCCTTTCATAAAACATATGGGACAGTTCAGGTCTGAATCTGCAGAAATATATCCCTCTATATACATTTGGGGGTCTAAATCGCTCATTACTAAACTGAAGCAAAAGTTTTTATAAAATGATAGTAAAGTTATAATTTAACCATCACTTTATCTATATTATACACAGAAAATACAGTAAAGCAAGATAAAATTATAATTTTATAATCATAAAATGATAGTTGGCGGATTATAAAATGATAATGGCGAGCTGGAATATATTGGAAATACAAGAAAAAGTATATTCAGATTATAATTTTAAAAAGACAAATATATCATTTTATGGTATGATTGGATTTGAATGGAGGATTATGCCATGAGACGAAATGTAGATCCAGATTATGAGTTTGATAAAGACAGATTTGCAGAAGTACTTAAAGCTGCAATAGGCGACAGATCATATTCCGCCTTTGGAAAAGAAGCAGACATCAGTTTCGGATACATCAGTAAGTACATTAATAAAAAATGTGATGTATCACCGACTGTTCAGACGCTTAAGAAAATGGCAAAGGTAGCGAAGGTGACTTATGCAGAACTGTTAGAAGCAGCTGGATATGATTCAAATAAATATGACGAAGATGATATCAGTGCGACTATGGTAAATAGTGAGTGGTCGCCAATGAATACACTTCTACCAACACTTTGTAGAACTGGGTTTAAGTGGCAGTTTGTAAGTGATGGAACTGCCGGAGCGCCACTTTCAGCAAAGATTGAGGGAGCACCATTTGACGCATGGTATTTCATTCCAGTAACAAAAGAATTAGTTACAAAGGAAGATATATTGGCAATCATAGGTAGTAAAGAAGCTGAGGTAATTAACCCAGAATCAAAGGTTACATTTCTTACAGCAAATAAGGAAGTCTATAACCAAATGAGGGATATCGAGCTTAATCTCATATCCATTAGAGTATCTGTAGCGATTGTAAATCAAGCGGATGGATTGGTTGGAGAAGAAACTTATTTGAAGACGAGTATACAAATAACAGACAAAGATAGGGTGTACGTATTAACGGACAAGGGTAATGATACAATTACACCGTTATCGTTATAGAGAAGAAATATGGATGAGATGGAATTGTTTAAGGTGGTGCATAGTGAATTATTGATGTCTATGCAGTATCTAGAGCAGGATTTGAAGATTATTTTTGCGACAATAAAAGATGGTAGGTTTGATGACAATTACGAGATTTTAGCAGATGCTCCACTAGGAAAAGTGCTCAAAGAGTTTCGGAAATTGGATAAAGAAAAAGGATTTGCAAAGATAAAACCTAAGGATTATGAGTTATTAGAAGAAATACGAGAAATTCGTAATTATTGGGCACACCAATGTTATTTGGATTTCCATTACATTGAAGATTTGCAAGAGAAGTATGAGGCTTTTCAGGATGTAAAGGAACGATTGCATTATGATGAGCAACGTGTATATGATCTTCAACAGAGAATGGAAAAATTAAGAATAAGTATAGCGAAAAAATATAGAAGAAGTAGGTAATAAGAATGATACGTTTGGCAACATGTTTTTCAGGAATTGGCGCAATCGAGCATGCATTAAATAGAATGGGGCTTGATAATAAAATTGTGTTTGCGTGTGATAATGGGGATGTCGATATTTTAAGTAAGAGTGTCCCAGTAGATATTGAAGAGATAAAAAAAGAATTCACTCTGCTTGAGAAAATTATAAGGGGTATAGAGTCAAGCGAAGATGCTGAAGAGTTAAAAAGCGATTTAGATCACGATGCAGAGTTGTTTGAAAATCAGTGTCAGAAAATCGAATTAGTGGATGCTACTATAGTAGATCTTGATATATTTATACTTCAACAAGTTATTGAGATGAAAGAAATTAAGAAGGCAAGACTGAAGGAGTATACAAAGTTTTTAGATAGCTTAAAGAAACAGAAAGGAAACAATTTACTGCTTCATGGATTGATGTATGCGATAGAGATATTAAACGATTATCATAAAGACAATAGTTGGTCTCTGCTAGAAAAAACTGACGCGAAATTTAATAGTGGAGATAAAATTGATTGGTCGTTAATTTGTTCAGATTTAGTAAAGCTGAAAAAGATTATTGATAAGCTTAATGGTAGAAAGATATTGAAGAATACACGTGATATCAGTGAGCGACTGGGAATGCTACATGAAAAAATACAGGTTTTACAAATAAATAATGATCTGAATAAGCTTTCTTCATATGATGATAAAAAAGCATACATTGATTCTCTGTATGCATCTAAAGAGTCTAGTAATAATGTAAAAAAATCGTATATGGCAAATTACGATTTGGATGACAGACATTTTTATTGGAATGTTTCCTTTTTGGATGGAAAAGAATATACAAATGAAGTGGATTTGTTTGTTGGAGGTAGCCCATGCCAATCTTTCAGTTTGGTTGGAAAGCAACGAGGGTTGGAGGATACAAGAGGAACTCTTTTTTATGAGTATGCTCGTTTAGTGAAAGAGATTAAACCAAAAGTTTTTATTTATGAAAATGTGAAGGCGATTCTTAGTAATGATGATGGAAGGACATGGGAAACAATTTGCCAGGTTTTCACAGATTTAGATTATACATGGTCTTATCAGGTTTTAAATGCTAGGGATTATGGTATTCCGCAAAATAGAGAGCGTGTTTTTGTGGTTGGTTTCAGAAATGATTTAAACTTGAAAAAGAAATTTGAGTTTCCAAAGCCAATTGAATTGAAAACCACTATGAAGGATTTTTTGTTAGATAATGTGTCGGGGAAATATTATCTTCCAAGCAAGGGCGTTGATTTTGTTACAAGTGATAAGAATTTGACTAAAAGATATACGCAAATTGACGGGGATGTAGCACTGTGCCAAAAGAAAAACCAGCAGTTTAATTGGCATGGCGATTTTGTGTTTGAGGAAGAAAATAAAGATAAAGAAAAAACGATGCAGGATTTAGAAAAATACTTTTTGAGTGAAAAAGTAAGAAAATATGTGCTAGCATCAGGTACCAAGGGATTTTATTCTAGGCCGGAAACGGATTTAGATATTGCAAGACCACTATTAACTACTATGCATAAGATGCATAGGGCGGGTGTCGATAACTACGTGACAACAGATGGTAGGTTAAGAAAACTGACACCTAGAGAATGTTTAAGATTAATGGGATTTAGCGATAGTTTTAAGATTGTGGTTAGTGATACTTCTATGTATCAACAATCGGGAAATTCGATTGTTGTTGATGTATTGATGAATATTATGAATCAGGTTATTGAGAGCTATCCGCAGTTGCTGGAGGAGGAAGAAAATGGAGGGAAATAGTATTGTTTTAGATAACGGTCGTTATGAAATATTAGATGTATTAAATAATGTTACGATTCCTGATTGTATTGTGTTTAATAAAATCGGTACCGGACATGGGGAAAAGAAGATGTACGTCGGAAGCGTGAATAATTCCAATGTATTAAACTTTTTTGATGATTTTGATAGAGATTGCTTTTTTTTGAAATCTGATCTTGTAAAATTTATGTCTGATATTAAGCCGGAATTAGATATGCCTCAACAGCAGTATGCACGACCGGAACGGATGAAAGCATATTATAAAAAAGCTCAAGAAAGCTTACTTAATGTGAAGGGTGATGTAGTTCCATTTCGATTATATAGGGTAGGTGTTACGCCACCAAGAATCTACATAAATTCGGATTCAGAGAATTGGGATATTTTTAGAAGGATTGCTTTACCAAATATAAGCTATATATCATTTTTAAAACTAAAAGGGCATGCGGGCAATATATATTATTATTGTAGGCCGTTTTTAGATTATCGAAACGATATTGTTAAGTATGAAAGTCCACTTGAAATAGAAGAAGAGGACAAAATACGAAAGAGTAGCAAGACGGAGAAAGATAAGGGTAATCTGATACAAGCAAGAAAAGGTCAGGGCTTATATCGTCAAAAACTTTTAGATGAGTGTCCTTTTTGCCCTATATCAGGAATTAATGACGAACGATTACTGATTGCAAGTCATATTAAACCATGGGCTAAATCAAATGATCAAGAAAAGATTGATCCTAAAAATGGATTTGCGTTATCACCGAATTTTGATTGTTTGTTTGATAATGGTTATATGACATTTGCAGATGATAAAACGATTATTATGTCACCGTGGATTAGTCCGATGAATCAGAAAAGATTGGGCGTATATACTGGTATGAAGGTTCCGAAATTACCATTAGACAAGGAACGAGAAAAGTATCTTGAATATCACAGAGAGTATATTTATAAGGGGTAAACAAAAGAAAAAGGTGAGGGTAAACTGATGGAAATAATATTTAAGTCTTATCATGGAATTGATGTAGTTAATAATAGTGCTACAGAACGCGAGATAACAGAAAAATTTGATCCTATAATACATAGTATGCTTGGGAAAATATTGGGAAACCCATCGGAGAAGAAATATGAAACAAAAGATCATCGTGCGGTTGTAGCCAATATTATTAAAGAAATTGTCGAGATAGACCTTGAGCAAGAAGATGCAAATGAACAATTTGATATTTTGTCATCTGAGATAGCAAAAAGATTACTTGATGAAGAAAAGAAAGTAGAACAGAATATGCAACACTTAAAAGGTGTTCAAAAGGGAAGTCTGATACAGGCGTTGGTAAAGGATGATAGTGGAGCGTGTTGTTATTTAATTGCGAAAGTAGAACATTCCAAGTATATCGATGAGATAGAATTAGAATTAAAAGGTGGCTTTAATCCAGAAGAGAATAAAATATGGAAAACGGCTATTTTTACATGTTCTATAGAAGAAGATTATATAGATGTAAGTAAAGCAAGAATCTATTTAAATAATCCTGCGGTATATTGGACAAGAGATTTCTTAGAATTAACCGAAAAAAGAAGTGATGCTACTAATACTAAAAATGCGTGGAAATGCATCGAAACGGTTTTAAAGAATAATCTTAAAGCGTCTAAGCCTAGCGATTATTTCACGCTTAGAAATGCGGTAATTGCGTATTTTCGTAGACCAAGAACAATCGTGTACGATGATATGATAAACGATATTTTTAATGATTTTGAACCGATGAATGCTTCGACAGAAGATATATCGAAAATAAAGGAAAAGTTACTTGCTTTACCTGGCGAGAAAGATTTTGACACAAATTTTGTTAGTAAGCCAAAAGAAATTACATCGAGAATAAAGAGTGTTCATAAGGTTAACAATGACATTGAACTAATTATCCGTGAGGGATTGGCGGGAGATAAGAATAATTACAGCAGCATTATTCATTCTAATACAACCGCAGAAGGTGAGCGTCAAATAATTATTAAAGCTACAGAGACCGATACCTTCAATATGTTCAAATTAAAGTAATGGGGGATTAGCCATGAAAGACTTGTTAAAGAGTCTTGTTGATGCCACATCTAAGGCAGATGCAGAAGTTCGGATAGAGGAAATTAATAAGAGATTAGATGTATCGTTTCATTCGAATAGAGAAAGTCTATGTGATTATTCCAGTTTAAAGGCGATAATAGATTCTTTTCCGATAAGAGATTCTGTGCGCTTTGAAATACGAGATGTAACAGAAGGCGGAGTATGTTTTGGCAATGGTGGTTCCACTTCTGAAGATGATTATAATGAATTTGTTAAAGGAATCATGGAAGGTGAGGACTTAAGAGTATCCTTACATGTGGAAAAAACAATTCATGAGAATAAATTGTCTATATATAGTATAAAAGATTTTAATTCATATTTTCTGAATTTAAGCATGCTTGAAATGCTAAAGTTTGTGGAAGAAGATTTAAGGGATGAGAACCAAATAATATTTGAACTTTTTAATAGTGAGTTATTCATTGCTACTTCATCAATGGTGTTCCGTCCAGTTGGAAGTTCTTCGTCAGTCAAGTGTTTTGATAGAAAGAAAAAAATAGACGAGTGTCACAAGAATTGTTATATATTTTGGAAGGGACAACATTTGCCGATTCCTGAAGATTTTCATGTTGTTATAGAAGGAGATGAGAATCCTTTTTCTGATGCGTTTAAAAAAATAGAAACAATGCTTTCACTTGTGTATATTGCAGATAACGTCCATTTTCAGGGGGAAAATATATCTTGCCAATTATATGGGAAAAGGATGAATACAATTAGTGTGGCTTTTTCAGATATAAAATATAATCCGGTTTTATATGATATATATTATTGGATGTATACAGAAGGAAATGTTGTAGACAAGGTAGCGTTGGCGAGGAACTTGTTAAGCTTACACTGTAAATACGTGGCCTTAAATGATTTGGACGAGCAGACATTTATGTCAATAAAAGCCAATTTCTCAATTTATCAAAAAGAGAATGTTGATAAATATATTGAAGTTAAAAATAAGATGACTGAGTTTTTGACAAAGTTAATTGCCGAGTCAAGAGATATAGTTCTTAGTATTGTGAATGATATCGGAAAAAATATTATTGCTTTTTTCTCATTTATTCTAACTGTGTTTATATGTGGGATTATGTCAGAAAAAGGGTTGGAAGGTATATTCACAAAAGAGGTAACAGCGTTTAGTTATCTTATATGTGTTGGCTCATTGATATATGTTGCTATAATACATTTTATTACTAATTTTAAAGTAGAAAAGCTGAAAGATTCCTATAATGCTCTTAAAGAAAATAACGACTTTCTAAAGGATACTAAAGAGTACGAAGAGGTATTTGATGATCAAAAGATAGAAAAAACAATAGCGGAAATTAATAAAAATCGTTTTAGACTCATTTGGTTGTGGATTATTATGATTTTTTTAGTTTTTGTAGTGATTTCAATTTTGAGTGACTATGGAGCTTCAAAGTGGTTGGCATCATTTATAAAGATGGTAAAGGGGTTTGTTAAATAATGTAAAATACTTGGGCTTCGCCCAAGTATTTTTTTTTGATGTCTGGTAATGCACGGTACTGAAAAAATAATATTGACATAAGCAGAAGACGGTAGTAATATTACTATATCAGTAATAGATATTACAATTTTAAATAAGGAGGTTTGAAATGGCTCATATTACAGTTCAAGTTGAGTTTGCGAGTAATAAGATTAGAGCAGTCGATGCATTGAAAGATCTGCAAAATGCTGCGGAAAGTGCATGTTTAAACCTGTTATCGAAATACGATGTTAGGCTTCAATGGCCAAGGCGAGTTAATGATAATCAGGTTATAATGGATATGACTATGCCGGATGATATTGTAGATGATTTTAAAGTGGGTCCACATTTAAAGGGTATTGCAACATACCTTTTAAAGAATTGTGAAGGCTATGATAAATATCTTGTTGGGAAAAGATTGCTCGAATATACAGTGATTCCCGCACCGGATGAAACCAATAATGGAATACCAATGGCTAATCGTTTGAGAGCTATGTCGGATTTCGCTAAATTGTTAGAGAATAATGATGAAGTGTCGCTGGATAAGATATGTAGAATCATAGCAATACTAAAGGAGGCTTGATTTATGTATGCAATTCTTAAGGTTTTTAAAAACGTCGGAGATGAGCTGGAAGTCCGGGAAGCATACAAGCAATTAAAGTATGTTTTTAAAGGTGAACTATACTCAGATAAGAAAGCATTAGGATCTCTAGGCGGAGCTGTGAATGGGAAAACGATAATACGAAGTGGAAATAAGTATCAACGAATTAGATGACAAAAACTACTATGTAATTGTAAAATGGCCTGGGCGATTAAGCCCAAGCCATTTTTTCTATCTTCTGCGACCGCGTCTTACAATGTTGTGGTCAATCGGCTGACAGCCGTGAGATTCTTCCAATGATTTCATAGTGGAAGGAACATTATTAAGCATCTTGTCCGCAGTGGCAAGCGCAGTTGTGAAGCTGGTTGCTACTTCTTCTCTTGTTAACTCAAATTCATTTGAAGTCAAAGCTCTTAGCATATCGACTTCCTTTTCTGAACGGAAAAGATTCCGTTTTGACTGAGCCAGAGCGAGCACCATCGGAGAAGACGACTTGATCAATTCGGAAAGTTCATCTAGTAGTCTGTATTCTTCCTGATACTCAAGAGTTATCTGCTTATCAATCCAAGAATCCTTTCCCTGAGATGGTAGATACTGAGTTCTTAGAGTGTGATCTACTGCAGCAACTCTTGCGCGGATTTCTTCAATTTTCTCTGCTACGCTATCTGCCTGTACCTCAAGCGTATTGCTTTTTAGTCCACTTCCGAAACCGAAAGACCTAAGCTGTTCAAGGCAGTGACTAAAGGTCTCGCGGAGCTTTTTACCCCAGTCAACGATTCCTCTAGTTCGTTTCGCTGTTTCATCAACTCTTCGGTTAAGTCTCTCAACTGGCCATTCTCTGAAAGTGCCATTGCCAGGCTTTCCTCCAACTGTGCTATTCTTTTCTGCTGACGTTCTATGGTCTGCATCTGGGTTAGCGTATTTTTCTGTAGCTTCTCGTACTGGTTTTTCCAATACTTTGCGTTCTCGTTTTCCTTCGTCTGTGATAGCAGTCCGCTCTGCCTGAACTGTTCTGTTTCTGTTAAAAGCATCTTCTAAAACCTCCTTTGATAATTCGATACTATATGTTTCTGCTAAGTTCTTATCTCTAAAAGATTTGCCGGTTTCGATGTGAGTAAAGGTGACATACTTTCTGTTGTCTTCCCATTTCACTTCATATCCGTGCTCTTCCATCTGGGCGATAAATTCTTCTTTGCTTGTCGCAGTAGTCATACAAGCAAGAATTGCGCTGATGCAATCTGTCTTCAAGCTCTTCTTTCCATCTGTAGTCATAAGACGATAATCTCTCTTATCGTAGGAACGGATAGTTCCTTCTTCAATATCAGATCCATCAAAGTGTTTTCCTTTGACACAGACTGACAAACCATGAGCTTCGCAAATTTCATCATTAATCTTTTTCATCTGTTTAAAGTCTGCTTTGGACAGATGAACTTTACTACCATCGATGCTATTTACGGAATTTACAACCACGTGACAGTGGCAATGATCAGAGTCGATGTGGCTCGCAAGAGCACAAGTAAATCCGGGGAAGCATCGCTCTGCCCATTCTTTACCGACCAGTAGAGTCTCTTCAGGAGTTATCTTTTCATCTGGATGAAAGGATATGACGAAGTGCTTATACTGTCGTCCACCAGTCTTATTCCAAAACTTCTTTGTTTCTTTGAACTGCTGATACACAAGATCGGCAGTAACTTTTTCTTCAAAATAATCTCCGGTTACAAGTTTAAGTTCTTCAGTGACTTTCTTATCTTTGTAGATATAGTCAAGGGTGTTGCTTAATGCTGCTGAAGATTTAGCTCTCGTATTAATAGCTTTAACGACTGACATAGTGGCAATACCTCCTTTCCGGTTTCATGTATATCGTTTGCAAGTTCCTTAAGTTCATTTTCATTGGCTGGCTGATTATATGTGTTTGCAATCTTGGCCATCTGGTTACAATTGATGCCAATACCTTTGAACTGATTTAAAAGTTCCGTAAGCTCAGACAAGAGCTTCGGGATATCTTTTAAAGCTTCGGGATTGGCAAGCGTTGCTCCTAGTGTTGCGTTGATAAGGTAGGTCTGTTTATTCAGACCGGATTCTGTTACTAGTTTGGTTAACTTTCGATACTCTTCATCGTTCATATAGAAGTTAACCTGATGATTTCTAGTTCTGTGTTTCTTTGTTGCTTTTGTTCCCATGCGTATCATCTCCTTTCAAAATTGTGCGGAACAAATCGGTTACAAATGATTGGATTGATAGGATGGAAACATTCCATTTGTGAGCGACCGGGTTATCCAAAAGGGGCGGAGCTCCTTTGGCGGGATGCAAGGGCAGAGCCCTTAATTCTCTTAGTAGGGAATGGGATAAAACCGATGGGACAGTTTTCTGACTGTTATTAGGTCGGTTTTTCGTCCATTACCGGATAAGAGGATGTGCTCTAGGGGACGGGGGAATGAAAGTCCCCAGTGGGTTCCAAGGGCTAGCCCTGGCAAGCTACCGAAGTGAAACGAGGGTACCACGCGACTAGGAACGATAGTGACTAGTCAAAGTGGGTAGCTTGCCTATTATTCTGAAAATATATACAGGGCTGCAGATAATCTGCTGTGTAAATGCCCTGTGAGTAACAAATCAGAATAATGGTGGTTTGGTAGGCCGCTGTATTCGTTGAATAAGTGGAATTGGCACACGGATGTGTAGTCAAATTCCGCTGATTATTTCATTAAGCGGACTACATGTCGCAATCTCCAGTTGGATGAATATGATTATTAGAAAGACCAAAGTAGCTGATATCAGTTAGATATCTATAGGTGATATCACTTGGATATCAGTAGAGCTTCTTTGGCTTGAACAGAGTTCTTAAATAGATATTTGATATACACTGTAGAATCTGTGCGAGTGCTTTTCTTTCTTTACTTCCCTGGGGGACAGGGTAATTAATGGTGGTATTAATTGGCTTGGTTTTGATTTTTAAGAACCAGCTGACAGCATTGGTGAATTCTATTTTTGCCAAGATTTCGAGCAAAGCAGGTTCCATTTGATGAAGAACAAAGCAAGGAGTGGCAGCGTAACAGTGCTGGCATCTGTCAGTCTGATGCTGGTTGCAGGTTTGATTTTTACCCTATTGGAAGGTGCGCGGTTTCGGGAGGTTCAGCGTGTGGCGGGAGTAATGACGCAGACGGCAGCGGAATCCCTCTTTTCGCATTATGAGCCGACTCTATGGGATGCGTATCATTTTCTGGCGCTGGAGGCCGGTGCCGGTAATGATCATTCTGTTCGCTCGCGGGAGGCATGGCTGAAGGATACCATGGATACAGAGCTAGGGACAGGCAATCAGGGAAGTCTGTTACAGATGTCCGTGAAAAATGTGTCTTTGGAGCACTGCCTGTATGTATCAGACCAGGAAGGGGCTGTATTTGAATCGGCGGTATCGGCCTATATGCAAAACAATATTGCATACGAACTCTATCATGGAATCGCGGGTCTCAGTGAAGAAATCGCGAACTTGAAAGATGAGAATCTGGATGAGAAGATGCAGGATGCCAGAGATGAATTGGCATCACTGGAAGAGCAGAAGGCCAGGCCGAGTATGATAAAGCAATCGTTCCAATCAAAAAAGAAAAAGCATAGTGAAGAGGAATCGGCGCTTGATGTCGCCAAGGAGATTGATGCAACCGGTATCAGTGCGCTGGTATTGCCAAGCCATTCGAAAATATCGAATCGAATGATGGATGAGGATCACCTGTCGGCAAGAGATTTGCAAGAGGGAGATGGGGAGGCTGTATCGACAAATGTGTACCAGACGATGCTGACCATTCTGTATTTGGGAACCTATTTTTCGTCTTATACAGATGCGAAGGAAAACCATGGGTTGCAATATGAACTGGAGTATATTCTCAGCGGAAAAATAGGTGATTCCAAAAACTTAAATGCAGCCATAACTAAACTCTTCGCGGTGCGTGAATTGGCGAATTTTGCATATATCATAACAGATTCTGCGAAAATTTCAGAGGCCGAAACAATGGCAACGGTCATCTCGGTTGTAACTTTGATGCCGGCTGCGATGGAGGCAATCAAATATGGAATTCTTGCAGCATGGTCGTGCGCAGAGAGTGTCCTTGATTTACGGGCATTATTGGCAGGTAAAAAGGTTGCATTGATTAAAAATTCCGCTCAGTGGTCGACTGATTTGTGGGATTTGCTCTCGGTGTGGGACCATGAAAAGATGAGTGAAGAGTGCGAAAACGGATTTGATTATAACAGCTATTTGCTGGCAATGATTCTGCTGCAGTCTCAAAAGACACGAAGCAGTCGCGCGCTCGATGTGATGGAACTGACCGTGCGTGAAGCAGAGAAAAGACCGGATTTTTGCATCAATGACTGTATTGTGGAGTCAGGGTTGTCTGTTTCCTTCCAATATCATACGGCATTTGCGGGGATGGACTTGCTGACAGAAAAACGGGAAGGCACACTGTTTACAGAAGCTGTCACAACCTATTCTTATCGAAAGGCAGGTGTATAAGGGTGTCTCGTTGGAATGCATGTGTGGAGAACGCCACGCGAATAAAATCTCTCTCGACCTGCATGCAGGCAAATTCTACCATCCATCCGATTTGCGACAATGGGATGCCCTTATGCACCTGCATGAAGAAAGCATCGCTTACTCTCGAAGCGGCTGTCGTTTATCCGTTTATCACTGCCTTCTGGGTTTATTTATTATTATTCTTTCGAGTCCTGCAGATTCAGACGGATGTGCAAGCGGCACTGTCATATGCAGGGAGAGAGACTGCCGCGATTGCGGTATCCATCGATTCCGAGCAGATATTGTTGATGACGGCGAAGCGACTGTGGAAACAGGCCATTGAGGATTCTGAGCGGATCGAAGATTATGTGCATGGCGGGATGAAAGGAATCTCATTCACAGGATCCGAAATCACGGATGAGGATATCTGTTTACATATATCATATCGATTGGAGCTGCCGTTTTCTTTTTTTCCGGGGCTGGGGTATTCGGTTGCACAGAGTCAGATTTGTCACAAATGGATTGGAGAGACCGGGGAGGGAACCGAATCCGAGGACCCATATGTATATATTACAGACTCCGGAACAGCATATCATACGACAGCATCCTGTCATTATCTGGATTTGTCGATTCAAACTGTAAATCTCAGTGATATTGCGGCTCGTAGGAACCGTGATGACCATAAATACTACGCATGTCCTCATTGCGTGGCAAAAAATACAACTCAAAAAGAGGTCTATATCACAGATTATGGGGAGCTTTATCATACTGATGAAGCATGTACCGCATTGCGACGTCATATACGGATGGTACATCTTTCGGAAGTGGGATCGAGAAAAATGTGCAGCAAATGTGCACAGGAATCGGAGTAAAAGGAGACAAAGATGGGAGAGGAATGGTGGTTGATACCGGCAATAGGGCCGGTAATGCTGTTGAATAGTATTACAGATCTGAAAAAAAGAGAGATCAGCCTCAAAATATCCGTGCTTTGGGGGCTGGTAGGAATTGCAATACGAATTGGCAGAGAATATTATGGCAACGGATTCCACCTGATGGACTGGGTGGGGATGCTGGTTGGATTGTTTGTAATCGCGGTTGCAATATTGAGCAATGGGCAGATCGGGATCGGAGATGGGATTATCATGCTTGCGCTTTCCTTCTATCTGGAGCTTGAGGCACTGCTGACTGCGATTTTGGTGGCAGGAATCGGTGTGGCAGTATGTGCATTGATCCTGTTGCTGATTTTTCATAAGGGCAGGCGATATCAGATTCCTTTTGTTCCTTTTTTGACCCTTGGTGTATTGGTATCATTTGGAGGAATCGCATGAATTTTATTAGGCGTTATCACTGGGCTCAGGGGAGCTATATCGTAGAAGGATCTGTCATATATCCACTCTTATTTTTTATCATTTGCATTATTTGCTCACTCGCGGTTACGCTTTATCACGAGATTGAGGATGATGACCTTAGCACAAAGGTCGAGGAAGTTTGGATAGTCAAACAATTCTATCAGTATGATATGGCAGATGAATTATTGGGAGAAATAAAAAATGATTAATCGAGAAGTAACATATGAAAGAAATTTACTGGGAAGTTTTATAAAGATTCCAACGGCATATCAGGGTGCTTTCGACGAGAAGATTATGTTGATGCATCCGATTGCAGGGATGATTCCGGTGGAGAAATGTTTTTACAATGACGAGGGCAGATATTGGTACAATATTACAGGTTTCCAGCCGCTTGATACCAAATGTCGTATGCAGAATCCGGATTCGGACTTCGTGGAAAAGCTGATTCTGCGCATTTGTGAACAGCTAGAGGAACTCGAACTGAATCTGATTGCTCCGGAGACACTGTTGATGGACCCGGAATATATCTTTATTTCCAATCATACAGATGAAATACGCTTTATGATGTATCCGGGGATCGGAGGGGATGTGATGGACCATCTTCGCGAATTGATGGAATATTTGCTGACGAAGGTCAATCATATCGACGGAAATGATACCGAGCATATCTATCATCTTTACAGTTTGATCCTGAGCCATAGTTGTTCAGTGGGCGATATTCGACTCGAGATTGAAAAGATGCGACAGGCGAAGCTGATTGTGGAAATGCAGCAGGATCTTCAAATGCAACCGGAGGAAGCGAAGGCTGAACCGGACCGTCCAAAAAGGGGAATTCTGAAAGTTGTACACAATTGGTATGTGCAAATTGTGGATAAGTTACGAAAGGTAACTCCTAAATTGTGGAAGAAAACACTACGAAAAGGGGCGCCCGAGCAAAACGCGAATGCGAAGAAACCGACCGATGACGTTTGGGTGAAGGAAATGAATCTGATCGAGGAAGAACCGGAATGTTATCCGACCATATGTATTTTGCAGGAATCTGCAAAAGTGCAAGGGATTTTAAAACCGCAGTCAAATGCAGGGCGGGCAGACATTTATATAGAAGAGGACGAGGTGCGAATCGGGAAAGGAGCGAATGTAGACATTCGCATTTCGGATGAGGCTGTCAGCCGAATCCATGCGAAAATCACGAGAGAATCAGAGAATTATTATTTGGAAGATCTCAATTCGACGAACGGGACATTTTTAAATGAAGAGCTGCTCTGTTTTCGGGAAAAATACAGGCTGAAGAAGGATGACATCATTCAATTTGCGAATGTGAAATATCGCTTTTTATGATGGAATCACACATGAGATCATGCGTTCAGAGGTTGCTTTTGGCTTGAGGAATTTATATACTTAAAGGTATCATAGTGGAATCGAGAAAAGAGGCTTTTATGAATGTAAATGTGTATTATGGAGGGCGTGGGTTACTCGATGATCCGACACTCTATGTATTGAATAAAATGGAAGATGTGTTGCGAGAACTTCGTGTGACGGTGACCAGATACAATATCTATGAGCACAAGCACGAGATTGCGACACTGCCGCAGACATTTAAGGATGCGGACGGCATTATCCTTGCAACGACCATCGAATGGCTGGGAATTGGCGGATATATGCAGCAATTTCTGGATGCATGCTGGTTATATGGCGATAAGGGCAAAATTCGTACACTTTATATGCAGCCAATCGTGATGTCGACGACATACGGTGAGTGTGAAGGAGAACTGGATTTGCGCAAGGCATGGCAGATTCTCGGAGGATTGCCATGTGAAGGCCTAAGCGGTTATGTAGAGGATTTGATTTCCTTTGAGATGAATCCGGGTTATACCGAGATCATCGAAAAGAAGGCAGAGAACCTGTATCGAACCATTTCGCAGAAGATGAAGAGTCTCCCGTTCAGCAGCCAGGCGGTGCGACAGAGCGTATTGCGCACACAGGAATTAAATCTGACACCACAGGAAAGCGAACAGTTGTCGCAGTATGTTTCCGACGATACATATGTACGCAAACAAAAGGAAGATATCGAAGAACTCGCATCCATGTTTAAGCAGATGATGAACAAGCGAGATGTGACAGCTCCATTTTTGGAGGACTTCAAGCGCAAATTTGTGCCACAACCGGATTATAATGCGACCTATACACTTGAAGTGGAAGGCCGTGCAGATGCGCTGAATATCAAGATTGAAGACGGATCGCTTGCGATTTCATATTCGCTTCCGGAGGTTTCGGATGTTTCAATCAAGCTGACTGAACAAAGAATGGAAGATATCGTGGCAGGACGTATGACATTCCAGGGCGCATTTATGACCGGAGAGATTACTGCAAAGGGTGATTTTAAGGTGCTTCGCATGCTGGATCAATTATTCCCGTTCGCAGAATAAAAAATGTTCGCAGTATAAGAAATACAGGAAAAAGGAGAACTGATGAAATGAAAGACGATTGCATTTTTTGTAAACTGGCAAATGGAGTGATTCCAACCAATTCTATCTATGAAGATGATGATTTTAATGTCATTTTGGATGCTGGTCCGGCGATGAAAGGACATGCGCTGATTTTACCGAAAGAGCATTATGCCAATATCTATGAAATTGATGAGGAGATTCTCGCGAAGGCTGCAAAATTGGCCAAGAAGATTGTGGAACATGAGACACCGATTCTGGGAGCTGACGGATACAATCTGGTACAGAATAATGGAGAAACAGCAGGTCAGACAGTATTTCATTTCCATCTGCACCTGATTCCGCGATATAAGGATGCAAATAATGCAGGTGTGGTTGCATGGAGACCGGGTGAGCCATCAGCAAAAGAGCAGGAAGCATTATGTAAGCAAATGAAATTATAGGCACAAAAACAGCGAGGCGTGAAGCATGCCTCGCTTTTTTATCCGTTTATGATTGGTTCCGGTTAGGAATATTTTTGCTTATGAGAGTGCGCTCTCCTGAATTAATTTGACAATGGTTCCGATGGAATCCATCTGGCCACTGTCTTCCATTGCTTTTTCATATTGAGCCTTGTTGGCATATACTTCACGGACAGCATCCAAAAGTGTTTTTCCGGTCAGCTGCTCTTCCTCAAGTACATAGGAGAATCCCTGCTTGCGGAAAGAGTTGGCATTCAAAATCTGATCTCCGCGACTGGCTGCGGCAGAGAGCGGAATCAGAATATTTGCTTTGTGCAATGCAAGCAATTCACAGATGGCATTGGCACCGGCGCGGGAGATTGCCAGATCAGTCAATGCAAACAAATCAGGCAATTCTTCACTAATATATTCGAACTGTACATATCCGTTTGTACCTTCCAATTGTGCATCCAGATTGCCTTTTCCGCAAAGGTGGATGATATTGAAGCTGTCAACCAGTGTTGGTACGATTTCACGGACGGCATCATTGATTACTTTAGATCCTGAGCTTCCGCCGATAATCAAAAGGACCGGCTTGCTGCGATCTGTAAATCCGCAGAATTCAAATGCACGCTGTGCGTCGCCGTTGAATAATTCCTGTCGAATCGGGGAACCGGTCAGAACCGCTTTACCCTCAGGCAGATATTTCAAAGTCTCAGGGAAGTTGCAACAAATTTTGGATGCGCCGCGCATCGCAAGTTTGTTTGCCAGACCCGGTGTGATATCTGATTCATGGATGATTGCAGGGATGTGGCGCTTTTTGGCTGCCAGTACAACCGGTACGGATACGAATCCGCCTTTGGAGAAGACGATAGCAGGTTTTTCGCGCTTCATGATTTTCTTTGCCTGAAAATATCCTTTTAATACACGGAATGGATCCGTGAAATTCTTGAGATCAAAATAGCGGCGCAATTTGCCGGAGGCGATTCCCGTATATGGAATCCCTTGGTTTTCAATCAACTCTTTTTCCATGCCATTGTAGGAACCGATATAAGAAATTTCGAATCCGGCTTCACGCAAAGCCGGCATCAAAGCGATATTTGGTGTGACATGTCCGGCCGTACCGCCGCCTGTCATAATGATTTTTTTCATATTAGATATCCTTTCTGTTCTAATTGAATACAGAAACGATTATAGCACAATTCGCAATCGCAACAAGCCAAAAGTCAGCCGAAAATTCGACAGAAATCTGACATGTTTGACAATTTGCCAAGTTGTTGTTATAATGACCGCGTAACAAAATTGTAACAATTGAAACAATTATTTAAAAATCTAAGAGAAAGTCGAAAGAGGAAGAATGTTAAACAAGAGATTACTGGAAGGTGCTTCTGTCCTTGTTCTTGCTGGGATTTTGAGTCTTGGAAGCGCGTTGGGGAACGCGAAGGAGCAGAGTACAAACACAGCAGTTGATGCGGATTCCAATCAATCGCAGGAAGCTACCAGCTTGTATGCCGGCACTACTGATTACTTGGAGAATTTAGATTTAAACAGTGTTGCAGCAGTTACAGTATCAGTCGAGAAAGAAGACTTAGAACAGACAACTGCGTCTGAGCCAAAGACCTTGACCGAAGAGGAAAAGTTCTGGCAGACCAGATTGATTGCAAACATCGGGGAGTCAACCCTGAATGTACGCCAAAAAGCATCAAAAGATGCTGATATTGTAGGAAAGATGACGACTGGCAATGTTGCCAGGATCGTCAAAAAGGGAGACGCATGGACTTTGATTAAGTCGGGAAATGTCGAAGGCTATGTGTCAAATAAGTATTGCCTTTTTGAGGCAGATGCATATGATTATGCGAAAGAAAACTTTGATACCGTTGCAAAATCAACTGTTGACGGACTACGTGTGCGTGAGTCTGCCAGCGCTGATGGCGAAGTGGTAAAGAAACTTGGCAAAGGCAAATCCCTGAAAGTGGATGCCGATGCGAAGGAAGTAGCAGGCTGGGTAGCTGTCGTATATGATGACAAGACCTGCTATGTCAGTGCAGATTATGTAAAAGTTACATTGAACTATGATACTGCATTGACCGTTGAAGAAATTGCAGAGATTGAAGCTGCAAAGAAGGCCGAAGAAGCGAAAAAGGCGGATAGCGGAAAGAATTACAGAAAAGTCAATACCGTACAGGGCGAGGGAATCGACTATACGGATGATGAATTATATCTTTTGGCATCATTGCTTTATCGTGAAGCCGGCGGACAGGGATATCAGTGTCAGCTCGCATGCGGTGCGGTAATTGTAAACCGTGTGAAGGACAGCAGATTCCCGAATAATATTCATGATGTAATCTATCAGCCGGGACAGTATGGTCCGGTATGGTCCGGAAGCCTTGCACGCGCAATGGAAAACGGATCGGCAACACAGAGTTGCTACGATGCTGCACGCGCAGCACTTTCAGGAGTAGATAATACCGGTGGAGCACTGGGATTCCAGGGCGTATCCTGTGGATATGACGGAATCGAATACAACGGTATGTTATTCTACAATATTTGGGACTAGGAAATTAATCCGTATCAAAAAAACCCGCAGAGTATGTCTTTGCGGGTTTTTATATTCGCAAAATGTATAAAATTGCAAAAGATGGTTGATTTTTTGCTGAAAGAAGTGTAATATATTGCAATATCAGATAGTAAATAACAACGGGAGGGACCAGATATGAATTTAAAAGGCAAAAATTTCCTGAAACTTTTGGATTTTACACCGGAAGAAATCACAGGGTTGATTGATTTATCCGCGGATCTGAAAGCAAAGAAGAAAAACGGAATTGCACATGACGAGTTAAAAGGCAAAAATATTGCATTGATTTTTGAAAAGACCAGTACCAGAACCCGTTGTTCGTTTGAGGTGGCAGCACATGATCTGGGCATGCATGTCACTTATCTCGATCCGTCCGGATCGCAGATTGGCAAAAAGGAAAGCATTGCGGATACGGCAAGAGTCCTGGGTAGAATGTATGACGGAATTGAATATCGTGGATTCGAGCAGACAATCGTCGAGGATCTGGCAAAATATGCCGGGGTGCCGGTGTGGAACGGACTGACCAATGAATTCCATCCGACGCAGATGATTGCCGATATGCTGACCATTCGCGAAAAATTTGGTAAGCTTGCGGGAATCAAATTCGTATATATGGGTGATGCGCGTTACAATATGGGCAACTCCCTTATGGTTGCCTGTGCGAAGCTGGGAATGAATTTTGTGGCATGTACCAACGCCAAATATTTTCCGTCGCAGGAACTTGTGGCAGAATGCAAGGCCATCGCACAGCAGACCGGTGCAAGCATTACATTGACGGAATCGGTGAAGGAAGCGACTGAAAATGCGGATGTTATCTATACCGATGTCTGGGTATCGATGGGCGAGCCGGAAGAAGTATGGGCAGAAAGAATCAAGGATCTGCAGCCATATCAGGTCAATCAGGAAGCAATGAAAAATGCAAAGGAGAGTGCGATCTTCATGCACTGTCTGCCGGCCTTCCATGATTTGAATACCACCATCGGCAAACAGGTCTATGAAAAGTTTGGCCTGGCAGAGCTTGAGGTGACCGACGAAGTATTTGAAGGACCGCAGTCTGTGGTATTCGATGAGGCGGAAAACAGAATGCACAGCATCAAGGCCATCATGTATGCAACATTAAAATAACGAATGAGATCAAAGATCAGAAGCCGGAAAGCCCGCAGGTTTTCCGGCTTTTTTGCACCTGTGGGAGAAAAAGTTTGCAGATTTGGACAAAAGTCGCTAAAATAGAGGCGATATGAAAACGAAAATCATTGCAAAACTGCATGAACGCGAAGGATTTGTCTCCAGTCAGGAATTGTGTGATGAATTCAATGTGTCGCGTACGGCAGTCTGGAAAGTAATCAACCAACTGAAAGAACAAGGATATGAGATAGAGGCCGTACCGCGCAAAGGATACCGCCTGCTGGAATCTCCGGATCGCATGACCGCGGCGGAGATACGCGCAGCCATAACACGTCCGACCGGTGAGATGGGTAATGAGATTCTATCTTTTGATACCATCGATTCGACCAATACCAAAGCGGCAGAGCTTGCGACAGCAGGACAGCCATCAGGTCTGCTGGTTGTCAGCGAAGAGCAGACGAGCGGGAAAGGCCGTCGCGGCCGTAGCTGGTCATCGCCATTCGGCAAGGGAATATTCATGACTTTGATGATAAAGCCGGATATACAGCCAAACCATGCCTCCATGCTGACACTTGTAGCGGCACTGGCAATTGCTAAAGCAATCGGCCGGATGACGGAGCAGGCCGATGTCAAAATTAAATGGCCGAATGATATCGTGGTCAACGGCAAAAAGGTTGTCGGCATCCTGACTGAAATGAGCGCGCAGATAGACTATATCAACCACATTGTCATCGGAATTGGAATCAATGTGCACAATGAGGATTTTCCGGAAGAGATAAAAGAGACTGCGACATCGCTCTACCGGGAAACAGGCGTACATTTCAAGCGCGCACAGATTATAGCGGCATTTTTGGAAGAATTTTATCATGATTATCAAATCTATTTACAGACAGAAGATTTGACTGCATTGGAGCAGGAATACAATGCCTGTCTGATCAATTGCAATCGTCAGGTGCGTGTATTGGACCCAAAAGGAGAATTTGAAGGCATTGCACGAGGAATTAACCCACAGGGGGAATTGCTTGTTGAGACCACGGATTCAAATGGGAATACCTGTGTGCGACCAATTGCCAGCGGCGAAGTATCAGTGAGAGGAATATATGGATATGTCTGAAAAGAAAGAAATATTATGTGTATCAAACGCATATCAGAAAAAATATTATTTAAATGACAGCTTTGAGAATCTGCCGAAGAATGTGAAAGATGAACTGCAGATTCTTTGTGTGCTTTACACAGAGGATATCGGCGGTATTTTGACACTGTATTTTGACGAGGACGGCAATCTCGAATTCGAGACCACATGTCAGGAGAGCGATTTCATGTATGATGAAATCGGAAGTGTCCTTAAAATCAAACAGTATCGCAATGAAAAAAGAGAGCTGTTTGAAGCGCTTGAGTACTATTATAAGATTACCGTATTGGGAGTAGATTTGAATGAATAAGATCATCCATCCACTTACAATCAAAAATGTAGAGCTCAAAAACAATCTGATGCTCGCACCGATGGCAGGAGTAACCGACCTGCCATTTCGCTTGTTGTGCAAAGAGCAGGGTGTGGGATTGCTGTGTATGGAAATGGTCAGTGCAAAAGCCATTTTATATAAGAACAAAAACACGGAAGAGCTGATGCAGGTGCATCCGGAAGAAAATCCTGTATCGCTGCAACTGTTTGGCTCAGACCCGGATATCATGGCAGAGATTGCACACCGGATTGAGCCACGCAACTTTGATATCATAGATGTCAATATGGGTTGTCCGGTGCCGAAAGTTGTCAAAAACAAAGAGGGCAGCGCGTTGATGTTAGAGCCAAAGCGCGTAGAACAGATCCTGACCAAAATGGCAAAGAGTATCGAGAAACCATTGAGCGTAAAAATCCGAAAAGGCTTTGACGATGATCATATCAATGCGGTTGAAATTGCAAAGATTGCAGAGGCGAGCGGCGTATCCATGATTGCGGTACACGGCAGAACGCGTGAGCAATATTATTCCGGAGAAGCAGACTGGGACATCATTCGACGGGTCAAAGAAGCCGTCTCCATTCCTGTCATCGGCAATGGCGATATCCGGAGCGCGGATGATGTGCGCCGCATGTATGAACAGACCGGTTGCGATGGCTTTATGATAGGAAGAGGTGCGCAGGGTAATCCATGGATTTTTTCACAGATTCTGGAAGGGAATCTGCAAACGGAAAAGCCGGACCGGGAAGAGGTGGCAGCGATGATTTTGCGCCACGGCGAACTGCTTTTGCAATATAAGGGCGAATTTACGGGCATGCGTGAGATTCGAAAACATGCTGCATGGTATACCACAGGATATCCGAATTCGTCCCGTTTGCGTGATGAAATCAATCATGTAGAGACCTATGAGCAACTGTGTGAGCTGATTGAATCATGGGCACATCTTAAGAAATAATTAAGGAATCAACGGTTGACCTCCAAAAATAAAGGGGTTATTATTGCAATTAGTGTAAAAGAATAACATAGAAAAGGAGTTATCAAAGGGAATGACAGCAAGTGCATCATCAGCAAGATTAGAAGAACGAAAACAACGGAGAAAGCTCAGACAGCAGCGTCCGCAAAGATTGTTCCGCGCATTTGAAATCCCGGTTGCAATTTTGTGGTTGCAATTCATTTTACAGATTTCAACAGTCGGAAAAATCAGTGGAATGTTCCTGCTTTTTGGATTATTATTTGGTATCAGCTACGGTCTGATGCTGGAATTTTTGGTTTCACTGATTCCAAACAGCAAAGTATACGGAATCGTAAAAGCAGTGGTGATCGGACTTTTAGGCCTGATTATGTGTATCGTATATTTCGTATTCGGTAAATTCAACACCTTCTACGATCTCAATACCATTTTTGGAGGAGCCGGCGGAGCGGTTGGAGAATTCCAGAATACCATTATGCGACTGATATTCTGTTTCAACGGAATCGCACATATCATCCTGTTTTTTGTACCATTGATTGTCAATATCATTGCACGCGTAATTCTTACAAAGAAATTCGCAGAAGTTATCTGGAAAGAGAGAATCAATACCATTGTATGCGCAATTGTATTCTATCTCGTTGCATTGCTTTTGGCACGTGCAATTCCATCCGCATGGAATACCTACAAGAAAGAATATAACTACACACACGCAATTGAGCGATTTGGTATCTTTACCGGACTTCGCCTCGATGTCAAGAATTCCATTCTTGGCGGAAATAACGACTTATCATTTGACACACCTGCCAATCCGGCACCGGTAGTGGACAAGAAGAATACAGAAGACACCCAGCAGGGAACCGAAGTAGTGGAATACGGAGACAATGTAACAGATATCGATTTCAACGCACTTGCAGAATCCACAAGCGATGATGCACTTGCTGCACTTGACAAATATGTTGCAACCGTAACCCCGAGTAAGAAAAATGCCTATACCGGAATGTTCAAAGACAAGAACCTGATCTTCATCTCAGCAGAGGCATTCAGTGCACAGGCGATTGATGAGAAACTGACTCCGACCTTGTACCGCATGGCCAACAAGGGATTCCAGTTCACCGACTACTATCAGCCGGAGAGTGCCGGAACCACAGGTGGAGAATACAACAATATCTTTGGTATGTTGCCGACAGACGGTGGTAAATCATTTAAGGTTGCCGCAAACAACTTAAATTACATGACCATGGGCTGGCAGCTGAACAAGCTTGGCTACTGGGGCAAGGCATATCACAACAACACATACACATTCTACGACCGCGATAAGACACATAATACCCTTGGATATTCCGAAGGATATATGGGTTACGGAAACGGAATGGAAAAATATATTCCAAAAAAGACCTGGCCGGAATCAGACCTTGAGATGATTCAGGGAACCGTAGAAGAATATATCAATCAGGATCATTTCAATGTATATTACATGTCAGTCAGCGGACACAGTGATTACACATTCTCTGACAATTACATGGCAAGCAAGCACAAAGACGAAGTTGCAGACCTTGACGCATCTGAACCAATCAAAGCCTATAAGGCATGCAACATCGAACTCGATCTTGCAATGGAGCACCTGATCAAGCGCCTCGAGCAGGCAGGAAAAGCAGATGACACGGTAATCGTAATCAGTGCAGACCACTTCCCATACGGATTGGATGACGGTGGAGATTCCGTAAACATGCCATATCTGTCAGAACTTTATGGACAGTCAATCGACAATGATATTATTCGTGATCAGAACCGTCTCATCATCTGGAGCGGATGTCTGGAGAAGAACGATCCGGTAGAAATTTCCACACCGGTATCTTCCATCGATATCCTTCCGACATTGATGAATCTGTTCGGAATCGACTTTGATTCCAGACTCCTGGTAGGTCGCGATGTATTCTCAGACAGAGAAGCATTGGTATTCAATGTAAGCTTTGACTGGAAGACCGAGTATGGAACCTATATCGCTTCTTCCGGCAAATTTACACCGGCGAGCGACAATGTCGTTTACCCATACGGATACAACGAAGAACAATATATCGACTATGTCAAGACACTCGTGCGCAACAAAATGAAATACTGCTCAGGTGTTCTTGATAATGATTACTACAGACATGTCTTTGGTGAATAACATCAAATCTTGACAAGTAGGCGGGAATTCGTTATAATGCTCTAGTTGGTGCAACCCTATAGTGAAATAGGGTAAGACGAGCGAGAGAAGGAAAAAATATGGAAGCTAAGAAAAACATTTTAACTTATGCTGGTTTACAGAAACTGGAAGCCGAGCTGGAAGACTTAAAAGTAGTCAAGCGTAAAGAGATTTCTCAGAAAATTAAAGAGGCACGTGAACAGGGTGACTTATCCGAGAATGCAGAATATGATGCAGCAAAGGATGAGCAAAGAGATATCGAGGCGCGTATCGAGGAAATCGAGAAAATCTTGAAGAATGCTGAAGTCGTTGTCGAAGAAGAAGCAGACTTGGATAAGGTTTCCATCGGATGCAAAGTTAAGATTTTTGATATTGAATTCAACGAGGAACTCGAGTACAAGATCGTAGGTTCCACAGAAGCAAACAGCTTAAAGGGAAAGATTTCAAACGAATCACCTGTAGGAGCTGCATTGATCGGCAAGAAGGTTGGAGATACCGTAGTGGTAGAAACCGAAGCCGGAGCATTCAGCTATAAGTTATTAGATATTCAAAGATCAGATGTGTAAGATATGAGTGCCGGAAGCGAAAGTTTTCGGCACTTTTTTGGCAATTAAGAAATAGGAAAAGGAGAAACCAATGGCAGAGCAAAACAACGGACAAAATATTAACCAGTTATTACAGGTTCGGCGTGAGAAGTTAGCAAATTTACAGGAAGCAGGACAGGATCCATTCGTTATCACCAAATACGATCAGACGCATCACTCAGATGAAGTCAAGGAACTGTACAATGCACACGAAGCCAAACTTCTTGCAGGTCGTGTTGCTCCAAACACAGACGGCATGGATGAAGCTGAGGCTCGTCAGGTCGTAAATGATGACTACAATGAGCGTCGTGCAATTATGGATGCAGACCCAATCGAGGTCTCTATCGCAGGCCGTATGCTGTTCAAGCGTGTCATGGGAAAAGCTTCTTTTTGCAATATTCAGGACTTAAAGGGCAAGATTCAGGTTTATGTAGCCCGCGATGTTATCGGCGAAGAAGCCTATGCAAACTTCAAAAAGAGCGACATCGGCGATATCTACGGTGTAAAGGGATATGCATTCCGTACCAAGACTGGTGAGATTTCTATCCATGCAGAATCCATGACACTTTTGTCAAAGAGTCTTCAGATTCTCCCGGAGAAGTTCCACGGACTGACCGATACCGATGCGATTTATCGTCAGCGCTATGTAGATTTGATCATGAACGAGGACAGCAGAAACGTATTTGTGAAGCGTTCCCTTATGATCAAGGAAATCCGTAATTTCCTTGCAGACCGCGGTTTCATGGAAGTTGAAACACCAATGCTTGTACACAATGCAGGTGGAGCAGCAGCCCGCCCATTCGAAACCCATTACAACTCATTAGACGAGGATGTAAAGCTTCGTATTTCCTTAGAGCTTTACTTAAAGAGATTGATTGTCGGCGGACTCGAGCGTGTATTCGAGATTGGCCGTGTATTCCGTAACGAAGGTGTAGACACCCGTCACAATCCGGAATTCACATTGATGGAACTTTATCAGGCATACACTGACTACGAAGGCATGATGGAACTTACCGAGAGCATGTTCCGTTATCTTGCAGAAAAGGTATGCGGCACCACCAAGATTACTTACCAGGGAACCGAAATTGACCTTGGAAAGCCATTTGCCCGCATGACCATGACAGAAGCAGTCAAGAAGTATTCCGGTGTGGATTTTGATACAGTAGCTGATGATGCAGCTGCAAAGAAACTTGCCGATGAGCATCACATCGAGTACGAAGATCGTCACAAGAAGGGTGACATCTTAAACCTCTTCTTTGAAGAGTATTGTGAGAAAGAGCTGATCCAGCCGACCTTCATCACCGATCACCCAATCGAGATCAGCCCGCTGACCAAGAAGAAGCCGAATGACCCAACCAAGGTAGAGCGTTTCGAGCTCTTCTGCAACACCTGGGAAATGTGCAACGCCTACTCCGAGCTGAACGACCCAATCGACCAGCGCGAGCGCTTCGCACAGCAGGATGCAAATGCAGCAGCCGGAGATGATGAAGCAGAGCACACCGATGAAGACTTCCTCTACGCACTCGAGCTTGGTATGCCACCAACAGGTGGAATCGGTTACGGACTGGATCGTCTTGCGATGTTGCTGACAGATTCGCCGGCGATTAGAGATGTGTTATTGTTCCCTACGTTAAAAAGTCTATAATTTCGTCGCTCCTTGTCATTCCTTGTCACGCTTCGTCACACTACGGACAAGTATGGACAACGGCATGTAGACGCAAAAAGTCGCGTTTTCTGAGCCGAAAAGTGAGGTCTCTTGAAGCCTCATGTAAGAGTGGAAAAATGCTTCGTGCATCGTCACGGAACGTGATGTAGAGCACGGATTTGGCTGAAACTAAACAGGTAAATTATCCAGAGGACAGCTTTTGGATGGTTTCACAGGCACTTACTTTAGAGAAATCTAGAGTAGGTGCCTTTTTTCGTGCTTGGGGCAACTTGTAAACATTTTTCATTCGAAAGGAGGCTCATGATCATGGCGAAAAGATCAAAGGAAGAGCGGGAGGAAGAAAGAAAAAAGGAACTTCTTCGGACATTAAGAAGAGGACCGGATCTTGACCGGTTCATAGATGAGCAGAAGCGGACTTTTGTTTCTTATGCCCAGGGCGCGAGGATGTATTCCATGAACTATTACTCATTCGTGAAACTGGCAAAAGAAGCAGGGGCGAATATCCGTATTAAGAAGAACGTGGTCATCGATCTGGAGTTGATCGAAAAGTATCTGGAAAACAATTGCGAAGGCGCGGAAGGAGAAATGTGATATGGAAAGAGGAAGATCAAAAGATCCCGGTAAACAGGAGAGACTGGATAATTATAAGGCTCAGTTTAAGAACGGAAAGAAGAAATGGGTTAGATACGATGAGGGCGCGATCCTGTATTCTATGGGGATCCATTCATTTATGGATCTTGCAAATGAAGCTAAGGCAGTCTACCGCATCAAGCGCATCTGTCTAGTGAATACTGAAAAGCTGGATGAGTACATTGAAGTAATGTACGGCGATCCGGAGAGTAACTAAGGAGGGACAAGATCATGTGTAAAGTTATCGCAGTTGCAAATCAGAAAGGCGGGGTCGGAAAGACCACCACAGCTGTAAATCTCGGAATCGGACTGGCTGCAGAGGGCAACAAGGTTTTGTTGATTGACGGGGATCCTCAGGGCTCCATGACGATCAGTTTGGGATACAGGGAGCCTGACAGTCTGGAATATACACTGTCCACTCTGTTGACAGAAGTGATGGAAGAGAAAAAACTTTCTCTCACGGAGACCATCATCCAGCATGATGAAGGCGTAGATCTTATTCCGGCAAATATCGAATTGTCAGCTCTTGAGATCAATCTGGTAAATGTCATGAGCAGGGAAGTCATGCTCCGGAGTATTGTTGAATATCTCAAAGCAGAATATGACTACAAGTACATTATTATCGATTGTATGCCCTCGCTCGGAATGCTTACGATCAATGCCCTGGCGTGTGCGGACAGTGTTCTGATCCCGGTCCAGGCGGCGTACCTTCCGGTGAAAGGTTTGGAACAGCTCATCAAAACCATTGGGCGTGTACAGAGGAGACTTAATAAGAATCTCCGGATCGAAGGAATACTGCTTACGATGGTGGATGCCAGGACAAATTATGCCAGGGATATTTCTCAGCTTGTCATAGATACATACTCGAATCAGATCGGCGTGTTTCAGACCTGCATACCTCTTTCGGTTCGTGCGGCAGAGATCAGTGCAGAAGGATCCAGTATCTATCAGTATGATCCGAAAGGAAAGGCTGCTAATGCGTACCGGACATTAACGGAGGAGGTGTTGGATCGTGGCTAAGAGAGTTGGACAGAAGATAAAAATGACATCCATTGATGAACTGCTCTGTGTTCCATCAGTAGCTGGTTGTGATGAGATCGAGGTTGCTAAGATCCGGCCGTTCAAGGATCATCCGTTTAAGGTCCTGGATGATGAAAAGATGCATGAGCGTGTGGAAAGCATCATGTTAAACGGAGTGTTGGTTCCGGTTACTGTCAGACCGCTTGAAGACGGAAATTATGAAATGATCTCCGGTCACCGACGGTTATTTGCAGTTAAGGAAATCGGATTGGAAAGAATCCCTGCGATCGTAAAGAAGTACGATGATGATGAAGCCGTCCTGGTGATGGTTGATTCAAATCTGCAGAGAGAAGAGATCTTGCCGAGTGAAAAAGCGTTTGCTTATAAGATGCGATATGATGCAATGCGCAGGCAAGGTCAGCGAAATGATTTAACTTCGTCCCGAATTGGGACGAAGTTGCCGGAAGGCCGGGCTGATGATGAACTTGCGGAAAAGGTTGGTGAAAGCCGTGGACAGTTGCATCGGTATCTCCGCCTGGTAGAACTCATTTCTCCAATTTTAGAATTGGTTGATAAGAAAGCCTTGGCACTTGCTACTGCTGTGGAAGTATCTTTTCTGGATAATGAAGTTCAGCAGATGCTTTACGAGTACATGTGTGAGAATGAAATCTGCAAGACATTTCAGATCTTCGCATTGAGAGATTATCTGAAAGAAAATGATACCATCACTAAGATGGAACTCATACGGATCCTGAATGAGAATGCTCCCAAGGATGAAAGCAACAGATTTCAGCAACTCACGATCACCAAGAAGAAATTGCAGGAATACTTCCCACCATTCTATACCAAGTCCCAAATGGAGAAGGTGCTGTTCTCATTATTGGAGGAATGGAAGAAAAATAATGATGAAGCAGGGAGTTGATCATGGTTTTCTGCTTGGATTTGAAAAAACAAGCGGAAAAGCAGAAGTAAGGAGTCGAGAGCGGCTCCTTTTTCTGTTTTGTCGGATATCTCGGATATTTCTTGACATGTAGTCAGTGACTACATATAATATAAACAGAAGCACACGCATTGACTACATGGAGGAGGTGCCTATGAGGAAGGAAATATATAACCTCGAAGGAATCGAGATTGAAGTAGAAAAGTATGACAAAAATGACAAGGATGCTGAGCGTCGTCGCCTGGCTTATTGTTTCAGAATGATCAGGGAAAAGTCTGGTATGAGCAGGACTGATTTTTCTGTGTGGTTGGGCGTACCTTATCGGACCATGCAGGAGTGGGAACTTGGCCGTAGAGCCATGCCGGAATATGTTTTACGTTTGATCGCTTACAAGGTGATGAACGAGCTGCGCGAAGGGAGGATTGGTTAATATGTTCATATTACGAAAACTCTTGAAGGTCTTGTTGTTACCGGTTGCTTTTGTTCTGTTTTTTATAAGATGGGCTTTGGAGGCTTCGGTGAAGCTGACAGAATGGGCAGTAGGGCTGCTAACATTAATAGTTGGAGCAGCTATTATCTATAGCATCGTTATCCATAGGTGGGGGGATCTGTTCCTTTATTCATTGATATTTGCTGGTATCATGGCTATCTTGATGGCAGTAGTTGTTGTTCAGGATTTTTGCAGTTCCATGCTTGAAAAGATAAGTATGTTGTAATTTGTGGGACTCATTTCACATTTTGTATTGCAGCATAACAGATGTTGTGATATATTTAAACGATTTAGCAGGACAATGCTATCTGGACGGGTAGGGGAATCGAAAGGAGAAACTATGTACCATTGGGTTGAAGACAAAGATTTCCTAACACGTGCCTATCATGACTGCGCAGACCTTGTGAACCAGCTTGTTCAAGAACTTAGGAACTATGGGATTGAAGCAAGGATGAATGTCGTTGGCAGTAAAAAACGTAATATGATTACACAGAATGGTAACCAGCCAATTGACTTTGATTTTAATCTTCTTATTGAAAATTCAAATGAATATCCCAACGAAAGAGAACTAAAAGAAGACATCAGAGAAGCATTCAACGAAGTGCTTTCTGCAAATGGATGGGATGACTGTGACGATTCCACATCCGCACTTACAACGAAGCAGATGGCGTTTAAGAAAGGAAACAAGACACCTTTTTCGATTGATGTGTGTATAGTAAAGCAGGATCGCTATGGACTGCATAGGCTCATTCATCGAAAGACCGGTTTCGTAGCCTTAGATCAGTGGTATTGGAATCTTGTTCCTAACTCACGCGATCTCTGGGAGAAAGAAGATGCATTAAAGCCGGATTATTGGATGGATGTTCGCGAGACCTATTTAACAAAGAAGAACCGATATCTGAGCTGGCAACAGATGGATGAGCATCCTTCATTTGATTGCTATATTGAGGCAGTAAATGAGGTGTATGAAAAAGTAAGAAGGGGCGTGTTGTAAAGATGAACAAGGACATGACTGTTCCCTGCGAAGACGGAATTATCAATCTCCGCGTTGGAGCGATCATTATGATGAACGGAAAAATACTGATGGTTGGAAATGATCGGGCAGATTATCTTTATTCCGTCGGTGGACGTATTAAGTTTGGAGAAACTTCCGAAGAAGCGGTAGTACGAGAAGTCTTTGAAGAAACCGGCGTAAAGATGGAGGTTGACCGGTTGGGTTTTATCCATGAAAATTATTTTTATGGAGATGCTGCATCAAATATGGGAAAGCTTATATATGAGGTTTCATATTTCTTTTATATGAAAGTACCGAAGGATTTTGAACCGGCATGTATGAGCATGACAGAAGATGATCATGAGGAATTACTACGCTGGATAGATGTAAATGATCCGATAAAGTATTACCCTGAATTCTTCAGAACAGAACTGTTGCATCCGATAGAAGGAGTAAAGCATTTTGTGACGGATGAGAGACCTAGGGAAGATTAACTTCCAGGATAACGTTCCATTAAGGTTGATGACTTTATTGACGATATAAAAGATAAGGTGAAGTCTATTTGCTTTGGTTGACCTTGTCAAGGAGGACGGATTATGCAGATTACACGAGATAACTATGCAAGTACTCAGAAAATGATAAATCAAATGCTCGGAGGGACGAGTAGTTCGCCAGATCCGTATGGAACGGATTATGGTAATTATTCATTACGCTATACACCGACGAATCGTCCGTTTACAAAACCGAATTGGAGTAATATAGCAACGAAGCAGAGTTTTCCTGCCATGTCTGAAAAAGAGTTTGATTCTGCGATAAGAGAGCTTGCAAGAAAAGAGTTTTCATCTGATAAAAAGGATCACAAAGCTATACAAGGACTGATGAGAAAATATCAATCTGTTGTAGCACCTGATAGAAAAGCTATTTATGAAGATAGCATGAATAAAACCGGCGGTAAGATGAACGCAGCGTGTATGTTTTGGAATAGCAAAGGTGATAAGAGCTTTGCATATCATCCTATTACAGGAAGATGGTCTGTCTTCCCTACAGAAGAGGAACAGGATCGTACCCGTCAGTTTTACTCAATCTACAATGATGAATTGAAAAGACTTAATGACGAGTATGGCGAGAACGCGCGTGGGAAGATTTCCATGAAACAAATAGCACAGGGTTCAGGCGAATTAACGGGAAGTAATTCTTTACAAAATGGAATTGGTAATTCGATTGATTATTCCTTATAGGATAAAGCCAATAGCGATTCGAATACCATATAAGAAAGCGGAAAGAACCTATGCGGGTTCTTTCTTCTTGTTGTAAGTTATTTCGGAAGATAATAGCCGGTGGAAAAACGAAAAGATAAAGAATTCTCAATAGTCGAGATTTGCATAAATCCTGATATTCTCGATACGATGGATAGCTTCTTTAGTAATCCGATGCTAACATGAAGGCATAAACATTGAGGAGGTGCCTATGGATAAGAAAAAAACAGGTCAGCTTATTAAGGAAGCCAGAAAGAACAAAAATTATACTCAAAGTGATTTGGGGGATATGCTTGGAGTAACAAACAAGGCAATATCCCGTTGGGAGAACGGAGACAGTTTTCCCGATATAGGTGTTTTGGAAGAACTTGCCAATATTCTTGATCTTAAAATACAGGATTTGGTTACAGGAGAAATACAAAGTGATGACAAGTCATATGATGAAATTGCGATTACTGAAATAGTACGATTTGCCAAAACACAGATGTGTGAAAAGAGGAGAAGAATATTTGGAAATCTTGTGTTTATAGCAATTCTTGTGTTTGCAGTCATATCCGGTATAGCAGGAATGGGAAGTTCTGATTTGTTATATTCAGATGCTTCACGAATCGTATATTACGCTTTACTTGCATTATCGCTTGGGCTTATTGTATGCGAAGGTGCTTATCATGGGAAAGAAAAGTTAAATAAATGGAGTGGTGCCAGTTACCGTAGTCTTGCAGCATTAATATCATTTGTATGGTCGGTAGTCATGACTATAGCTGTTTCAATCCTTGTTACGAATGGGATAATTCCCTTTGGCATGAAAATGGCTTCTGTTGGGCCATTCATTATGACACAACTGACGATCATATTCATAATAAATGTTTTGTTAATGGTCTTTGAACTATTCAGGTGGAGCAAAGGAGCCGGTCTTGTTCATACAGGTTACATTATCAGCATAGGAACAATGTATTTATGTGCTTTGTTTGGGGATCTACTCCATCGGCTATCAGATATAGACGGCTTTTATAGAAATATAGTAGAAAAAACCATTGTGGTAATGTTAGAACTCGTGATAGCGATTTTAGCAAGCAGGATCTTATGCAGAAAAAAAGATATATCAGAATAAATAATGAGCATGTTAAAATCTTAATTGTGTGGTAGTTATAAATACCATAGAACATAAAACCGGAATATAAAATGACATAGCATAATTGAATATTGTTACCACAGACGGTGGCGAACGATCTTAAAAGATTATTCGTCCCCGTCTTTTTTTATCCATAAATCGCCGGAAACGGCAAAAAAAGAAAGGAGATTTTCAAAATGGAACAGCAACAGATTTCAGCCAAAAAGCTGAAGGCAATGGAGAAGGTGAAGCGAGCCAATGCGGAGCTTGCCAAAGTGGTGCGTGAGGAAAAGGAACAACTCAGAAAGACACAGGATCGACACAAGTACATGATGGGCGGGTGTGTAGGGAAATACTTCCCCGAAGCTTATGACTTTAGTGAACAGGAAATGAACCGGATCATAGCGTGTGCTTTTTCACTTAAAGATGTGAAGAATATGATCAATACGGTCTTGAAAGAGCGACCGGATCCTACGGTAAGTAACGATGAAGAGGAGGCAGAAAACGATGATTCTGATTCTGATGAAACCGAAGAAAATGATTCCGAAGAAAGTGACGATGACGAGGGCGGAGAAGCCTAAGGTCTTTCACCGAGATTTTCTCGGTGCGCACAGATATACCACCAGAGGTGGTACTGCGCGTCCTGCCGGAGGCGTCCTGCGGACAGCTGTTGTCTGCCACGGGCAGCCAAAAGGGGAAGCTACACTTCCCCTTCGGTGTGCGAGGCACACCTACCCTATTGTGTACTTTGCGTCTGATGAAGCTCTAAAGAGCAGAGTTTCACCATCCACAAAGTCTGCCCTGCGACCCATTCACTATCGCTACCCGTTAAGGTGTAGGAAAGTGAGGTGTCGGCATGGCTGTTAAAAACATAAGTACCCGCATGAAAATATGTGGCAGGACGGCAAAGTGTACCGGGGGTCACTCTGCCGTTGAGCAGTCCGGTTATATCAGCCGAGAAATCATGTATTCCGAGTATGACGGTAAAACATATTATCCGAAGTATGCCGAGGACTTGGTTCATAATGAAGTGCTACTTCCCGAGAACGCACCCGAGGAATATAAGGATCCGAAAAAATTATGGAACTCTGTCGAGATGTTCGAGAAGAAAGATGATGCGCAGCTTGCAAGAACTTGGCGAATTGAACTTCCGAATAATTGGACATATAAGTTTGCGATTATGTTTTTACGGGAGCTATGTAAGAGGCTGTTTGTTTCAAAAGGTATGTGCGTGCAGTTTGCCATCCATGATTCTGAAAATGATAAAGGTCAGCGAAATCTTCACGCTCATATCATGCTCACCATGCGGAGCATTGACGAGCAGGGACATTGGATGCCGAAGCAGAAGAAAGTATATCTCACCGATGAGAACGGAGAGCGCATTCCTGTTATTGATGAAAAGACCGGACAACAGAAGGTTGATAAGCGTAACCGAAAGCAATGGCAATGTACCACAATCAAGACCAACGATTGGGACGATAAGAAGTATGGAAAGTTGTGGAGAAAGGAACTGACGGACGCTATCAATTCTGCCAATGCAGAGCTTGGAATGACGGAGAACTTTTGGGAGTATCGTTCCTTTAAGGAGCAGGGACTTGATATCATTCCGCAGATTCATCTTGGAGAAAAAGCAAGTGCTATGGAGCGTGCCGGAATTAAGACAATCCGAGGCGATATCAATCGGGACATCATAGCGAGAAATGCAATCATAAATGCTGCCCGTGCGGCATATGAAAAAGCCAAGGAAGAACTTGCGGAAGTTGTGGCTATTCCGGTCACTGCTATTAAGACATTCAAGAGTGAGATCGTTGATATGATCCGAAAGATGGCGGAGCGCAACAATAACCGTCTGACACTTCCCGTCATGAAGGGTAAGTTTATCGGTGCCGTTTCTGATCGTGCCGCTTTGCAGGACAAGGCAAAAATGGAAGCCTATGTGCAGAGCAAAGGTTGGACTACCTTTGATGAAATGCAGGCTGACAGGAAAGAACTGAAAGCAAATTATGAAACGATGGAAAAGAGCAGGAGCGATATGACCGAGCGTATGTCTTATCTTCAAAAACTTCTTGATTTCAATGATGAATACTATGAGCCGTATCATAAGTACAACATAGAGTATTGGAAGTTGAAAGGTGCTGAGGATAAGAACGGTAAGCCTCTTGGGTTCTTTAAGAAAAGCCAAGCCGAAGAATATAAGAAACAGCATCAGGCACAGCTTAACAGTTTCAAGATGTATAAGAGCGCACTCAAAGATATGATCAAGGAGCCGGACAAAAAGATTACCCCTAAAGCATGGAAAAAGGAGCTTGATGGTTTGAAAGAAAAGTATCAGCAAACCGAGCGACCTTTATCTGATGCAATCATCAATCTTGCCAAGATGGAAGTGCTTAGCTACAACAAGCGGTATCTTGAGCAAACGCTTCAGAACGAGAGAAGCGAGAGAAACCGGACACACATCAGAAACAGAGATCAGATACTGTAAACATGAAAAACATATTGAGGAGCAAAAGGCATGATTATCAAAGCGGTAATCGTGCCTTTTCTTTTCGGAGAGGAGGATTATGGAGAATACCGAACAGAAATACAATGCCGGAGGATCCTTTGAGACTACCATCGGCAAGACACAGTATGAAGTCGTTATGAACTTCAAGGAAGAAGGCATGAGTATGCAGGAAAAGGCACTCAGAGCCGTAAAAGAGGGCGTTTCCGAGGATAGCAAGCCTGCATAACATATTGCAAATGATAGCAATATGTTCTTGACAAAACGCTTCCAAATGGCCCTTTTTTTTGAAAGTGGGGTATGTTACATTAGAATCAGAATAGTTGGAACGAGGAACTTGGTAAATGTACCAGGTTCCTATTTTGTTACAAAAAATCTAAAGAAGAGAGCAGATTGAAGACAGGAAAACACCTGTCTTCTTTTTTGCGCAAAATTTCTGCAGATTCAGATCATATGTGTCCCATATGTATTTTGAACGGGTGGAAATAAGAATTTTTTAGTAATTGGTTCTGACTCGTTCCAAATAGTAAATGAAGGGATAAAGAAAAATTCTTCTCGGTTTAGTAATGGGTGATTTTTCAACCCAAATGATATATAGAAGCAAAAAAATTTGCGGAAATTTTAGTAATGAGCTTAAAACCACCCCATATGTATAGTGAGGGGAAAAATAAGCCGGATTTTTGGATAAATTTTTTCGGCATTTAGTAATCAGTTATTTTTGAACCTAAATGCATTGTGAGAGGAAAAAAGCTTTTTTTCTGACCAGAGGCAGACGTGCCTCACAAAACTATAAACAAATGATACCAATTCGTTTGACTGCAGCAAGGGTGATTGGGGAAAGGATAACAATGAGTGTAGAAGAAACATTAAAGCATATCGGTACCTATTGGGATATTTACCGGTATTTGGGACGAGAAGAGCGTTCCTTTGACGACATTAAGAAATACTTGATGAAAGAGTGTGACAAACCGGAATCCACAGCGAGAGCCAATATCAGTGGGTTTAAAACTGCGAGAGATACCATTATCAAGATTTCACAGGATGGTAAGTCTGTAAGTGTGGATCCGCAGAAGTGGAATGCCCTCTTTTGGACAATGGATGAGCGAATGCATTTCACGGAGTATGATGACCGGGCGAATGAGCTTAAGGAAGTCTTTGATGCATATTATGAAGGCGTTGAAGAAAATGCTGATTTGTCGCAAGAGCTTAGGGAACTTGAAGAGGAATTATCGAAAGAACAAAGGAAGCATCAGGTTGATGTCGAAGAATGGAAATCGAGGAATGAGGCTTTACAGGACAAAATCAAAGACTGCGAATTAAAGAATTGTTACCAGCAAATCTACTACATGGATCGACTTTTAAATCCGCCAAAGGTAGAGGTTCAGGAAGCATTTACTCCAAATCGCTATGAATATGAATGCGATGTATACGAGTATCTTCGTAGGAATCATTATCCGGAGGATGCGAAGGATGTCGTTTTGAAAAATTATTACAAGAAATATGCGACTCTTCATGAGGAGGAAATCGCAGAGATGAAAAAGCATTATGAGGATTACAAGTCCAAGAAGTATGGGCCTCTCGGTAAAGTTATTATGTTTATCGTCTGCATGTATCGAAGATTTATCGGCAAGCGATATGAATGGGCGATTCGACATTTCCTAATTAACGATATCCGGCGAGAGTTTGCCAGAGAGATGTTAGATAGAAAATGGTTTATTGCTTCGAAGAATGGTAAGTATTACACGCGTTATCAGATTGTTCCGCAGAAACAGTTACAGGAGCTTTATGTAGAAGTTGAACGCATTAGAAAGGCATATGAATCAACTTATGGTCCATTGGACCATAAGCCTGAAAATGAGCCTACAGGAAAGGAGGCGGAGTAAATGGAAAATCGATATTTGCTTAAAGATGATAAATTGAACAATTTCATACCGATTCCGCTTTCTTTGTTGGATTCAAAGCTCAGCAGTACCACGTTGCTTGTGTATGGTTGTCTGCTTGGCCGTGGCGTATTATCTCAGAGAAATGGATGGTATGACCAGAATGGCGCTATATACGTCCGATATACGGCGCCACAGCTTGCTAAAGATCTGGGTAAAGGGAAATCCACAGTGAAGGCATCCTTGAAGGAATTAGAGTCGGCAGGTCTGATTGAGAGAAGACGGATGGGGCTTACTATGACAAATATTTTTATTAAGGTTCCATGGACATCTGAAAGCGGTCAGTATTCTGACCACATGGGACAAAAATCTGACCTACATAAGCCGGAAAATAATACTTACAGAGGTCAGAATTCAAGCCCATCTGAGGTCAGAAAACCGGACCCTAGTAAATATAAGAGAGTAAATAAAACATTTAATAATAGAGAATATATTGTTCGGGAAGGAGAGAGCTTTTGATGGAAAATCAGAATTTGAAAAAAGAAACATATATCGCTGAAGATGGCTTACTGTATTGTGCTAAGTGCCATACGCCATGTGAAAAGGTTCTCCCTCATCCATTGGAGAAGGGGAAGCTCTGGCGTGTACATTTGATGTGTCGGTGTGAGCGTGAAGCCTATGAAAGGGAAAAAGCGGAGCGTGAGAAACAAGAATTTGAAGAGAGGGTTCAACGAAATCGTATGATTTGTTTTCACGAGAAAGAAATGTATGGTTGGACGTTTGCTAATGATGATGGAAGCGTTCCAGTTATGGAGAAGGCAAGGGCATATGTAGAGCATTGGGAAGATGTGAGGAAAAAGAAGATTGGCTTAATACTTTGGGGCGAAGTCGGTACAGGAAAGACCTTTATTGCGGCAGCAGTGGCAAATGCATTACTTGACCAGGGCTTCAGAGTTCTGATGAAGGATTTTACGGAAATTAGCAATATTTCAGCTTTTGATGCAGATGAATATGTTCGTTCCTTGTCTTCTTATGATTTGTTGATTCTCGATGATTTGGGAGCAGAGCGCACAAGTGAGTTTGCGATGCAGAATGTATTTAATGTTGTAAATCGCAGATGGGAATCCGGAAAGCCACTCATTGTTACTACGAATAAGACAGTAGATGAATTAAAAGGCGTAGAGGATTTGACTTTAAAGCGTATTAATGATCGTATTCTTGCTATGTGTACGCCTATCTATGTGGGTGGAAGTAGTAAGCGAAGGGTAAAAGCGGACGAAAACTTTAAAAACTTAGGAGTAATATTTGGAAAAGGGGGATTCAAACATGAGTGATCAAAAAAAGCAGAATCTTGCAGATCCAAAGATTCGCAAGAGATTTGTGACATATAAAGAAGCAGCTGAATTATATAGCATGGGGCTTACACGTGTACAGGAGCATGCAAAGATTGCGGGTGCAACCTACAAAATGGGAAATAAGGTTCTTGTGAATACGGATATATTTGAAGCTTATTTGGAACAGTTTAGAATCCCCGGAGATTATGAAGGAATGGCAAAGAAGTTCACGCCGGAACTTGCAGGTTTGTATCATTGATTTGTGGGGAATCATTGAGAATGTTTATGGGATGCTATATACTAATAGCATCCCATATCGTTGGTGAACTTCTTTCCTTTCAACGAAAGGAGAGATTGTTATGGCAAAAGCAAAAGTAAAGCAAAGGAAGGATAATAAAGGCAGAGTCCTTCAGAAGGGAGAGAGCCAAAGAAAATTGGACGGGATGTACATATATACTTATGTGGATCCCTACGGAAAACGTTGTTATGTATATTCAAAGGATCTTTTCACTTTAAGGGAAAAAGAAGAGAAGCTGGTAAAGGCACAGTTAGATGGCTTAGATTATTATGTGGGTGGCCATGCTACAATCAATATGGCGTTTGATAGGTATATGTCTACCAAGTATAATCTACGAGCAACCACAAGATCTAACTACATTTACATGTTTGACAGATTTGTTCGGAATGATTTTGGTAACAAGTTTTTAGCTGACGTAAAGTATACGGATGTAAAGCTGTTTTATTATCATTTGTTGAATGATAAGGGAATTGCTATTAACACATTGGATTCGGTCCATACGGTATTGCATCCATTATTTGATATGGCTGTTAGAGATGATGTTATAAGAAAGAATCCGACAGATGGTGTGATGGCTGAGATCAAGCGAAATAGCGGGAAGAACAAGGGCATCAGGCATGCTTTGACTGTGGAACAACAGAAAGCGTTTATAGATGCTGTAAAGTCTTTCCCAGAGTATTATCATTGGTATCCGTTGTTTGCTACTCTTCTCGGAACCGGAATGAGAATCGGAGAATGTACGGGCCTTACATGGAAAGACATTGATTTCAATAAGAGAAGCATTAGTGTTAATCATTCGGCTACTTACTATACGCGAAATGGAAAAGCCAGCTTTGGAATTTCAAAGCCAAAGACGGAAGCAGGTATTCGACATATTCCGATGATGGACACGGTATATAATGCTTTGAAAAATGAGTATGACAGGCAAAAGCGAGATGGCTTTTGTGCATATGAGCTAGAAGGATATACGGGGTTTGTGTTTTCAAACAAATTAGGAACCTTGCATAATCCTCATTGCGTTAACCTGGCAATTAAAAGAATCTATGAAGCGTATAATGCGAAAGAGATTATTGATGCCAAGAGACAAAGCAGAGAGCCGGTTATCATTCCACATTTTTCTTGTCACTCACTCAGGCACACATTCTGTTCGCGTCTTTGTGAGAGCGACATGAATATCAAAGTCATTCAAGAAATCATGGGGCATAAAAACGTAGAGACAACATTGGATATTTACACTGAGGTTAACTTTAATAAGAAGCAGGAATCATTAGAAGAATTAGCTAGCAAGATGGATTTTTTCTAATATGTAATTAACTTGGGAAGAAAGTTCATTTTTCGAATGATTTAGCCACTACAACAAATCACTATGAGGTACAACGCATGGTACAACAAAATAATAATTTTGCGTAAATTGGTGTGGTGTGATGTGAAGAGTAAGCGATTCCTCTAACCCTTTGATATAAAGCGAAATACTGAGATATGAAGAGGTACTATAAAGTATTCCCTACTTTAAAGAAGTCAGAACTAGCGTTCGATTATTAAAGACATTTCAATTAGTAGAAATACTAATCGGGATGTCTTTTTTGTTTTCTCAAACCTTACAAAAATCAAAAGAAAGGAAGTGAGGATGTGGGAAGAAAAGAGGTTAAGCCCCCACAGATTGATTATCTCAAAGAGTATGCAGTGCCGAGATTTGTTACTGAAGAATCGATTTGCGAGAAATACGATTTGCCTGGTGTACAGTGCCGAAAAACACAAAATATCAATTTGAGAACGCAAATTATCAAATTAGATTGATATATTGCGTTATGATGAAGGAATATATTAAAAGATAACTAGACAAAATTGGCGCGTTAGAGTATATTATAGATATAACAAGACAAAGGTGGCGTTTTATGTTAAACAAATTTAGCGTTGTAGAATATCAGAAACTGATAGGAGAAAGAATAAAACAATATCGTGTTAATGCAGGGGTATCACAGAAAGATTTAGAGAGCGAGTCTGGAGTATCTATTCGAAGTATATCTAGGTTAGAACAGGGGGCTTCGATTCAGCTAGAAAGTTTAATCAAAATATTGTCAGCCCTTAATTTGGAGGGCAATATTGATTTACTTATTCCGGATCAAACAAAAAGACCGTCTTTTTATCTAAACGATAAGGATAAGCCAAAGCAGCGTGTTCGTAAGAAAGAAGAAAGCACAGGTACGTTTAAATGGGGAGATGAAGAATAAATGAATACAACAGCTGAAATATATTTATGGGGAACAAGAGTAGGAATTATACATCAAGATTTGGATAAACCATATGCATCCTTTGAATATGATGAGAAATTTTTGAATAGCAATATTGAAATATCACCGATAATGATGCCTTTAAGCAATATTGTATATGAGTTTCCTGCACTTTCTGGAGAACCATTTTTTGGAATGCCAGGATTGGTAGTAGATTCACTTCCGGATACGTTTGGAAACAAAGTAATAGAACAATGGCTTGCATCACAAGGTAAATCAATTACCGATTTTACTGCAATTGACAGATTGTGTTATATAGGAAAACGAGGAATGGGCGCACTTGAATATGTGCCTGCCAGTTCAGAAATAAGTGATATTAATGAAAGTATTAATGTTTCAGAAATGGTAAAGTTTGCTTCTGATGTATTAAATAAGCGAGATTCAATTACTCTAAATGCGGAAGATGCATTAACTTATTCGCAGTTAGTACAAGTGGGAAGTTCTGCAGGAGGAGCACGTGCGAAAGCATTAATTGCTTGGAACGAAAAAACAAATGAAATTAAATCTGGTCAGCTTAGTTTAGATAAAGATTTCGATTATTGGTTGATGAAGTTTGATAAAGTATCTAGTAATGGAGATCACGGATTAGAAGATGTTCCAGAATATACATTAATTGAGTATGCATATTACAAAATGGCTTTAGATGCGGGAATTCAAATGAACGAATGTAGAATTTACTCAAATGCAGGTGAAAATCATTTCATGACAAAGCGTTTTGATCGTGTTGAAGGAAAGAAAATACACATGCAATCATTGGGTGCAATGGCACATATTAGTTATAAGGAACCACGATTGTGTAGTTATGAAATGGCAGCGGCATATATGCGAGAAATGAAATTGCCGATGATGGATATAGAGCAATTCTATAGCAGAATGGTCTTTAATTGTATAGCAGTAAATCAAGATGATCATGTTAAAAATATTTCATTTTTAATGGATAGAAATGGTAAATGGAGACTGTCACCAGCATATGATATTACGTATTCCTATGACATTACAAACAAATGGTTGAGTGCACATCAGATGACTGTTAATGGAAAAAAGAGTGATATCAATCTTATTGATTTATTAGAGGTTGGTGAAAAGATGGGACTTAAAAAGAAGAAATGTACAGATATAATTTCTAAGATAAGTCTTGTGGTAGCTGATTTTGAAAGATATGCGAATGAGGCAAATATAAGAGAAAAAACTTATACTGGCATCAAAGAAATACTGAATCAGAATAAAATTGAATTGTAGATTTTATCATGTGAAGGCTGCGTAGGAATCATTTTATACTACAAGTCCAATGACAACTTACAAATCCTCCCTTAGAATTATTTACAGAAA
>NZ_PDYG01000003.1 GCF_002735305.1 Agathobacter ruminis | reverse complement strand
GTGCCTATAAACACAAAACTCATTTTGTCATTTCACTTGGCAAACGGAGTCTGAACCCGGAGATCCCTTAGACGGAGAAGTACATAATATCCATAAATTAGGTGTCCGCCACTACATAAACCTTTTTCAAAATCGTTCATTCACCAAAAGACACATGGGTAATGCTCACTTTTTGCATATTGAAAACATAAAATATTCGCAAAATTGTGAAGGGGCACCGGGGCATGGACTGAGGATGGATAAAACAATATAGACTGTGAATGGTAAAAAAATGGAGATGCAACATTGCATCTCCATTTTTGTTTATTGTTGTTGCTGTTTTTGCATACGCTTCATGGCAGTAGAAAGCATCAGTTTAATGCGGTTTAACTGATTGACTTCCGAAGCACCCGGATCGTAATCGATTGCAACGATATTGGATTCCGGATGTTCACGGCGAATCTCTTTGATAACACCCTTACCGACAATGTGATTCGGCAGACAGCCAAATGGCTGAGCACAGATGATATTCGGAGCATCCTGCTCAATCAGTTCAAGCATTTCTCCGGTCAGGAACCATCCTTCACCGGTCTGGTTACCGATTGAAACGATATGTTCAGCCTGCTTCGCCAAATCTTCGATGTGAGAAGTCGGATAGAAGTGCTTACTCTTTGTCAGCTCATCGCGTGCAGCCTTGCGCAGCCACTCGAAGAATTTAATAATGCGGTTATTTCTGCGTTTTACCTTTTTGGCAGCACCCAGGTGATCAGCCTGGAAGTTTTGATTATAACAGCTGTAAAGCAGGAAGTCGGTCAAATCCGGAACAACTGCCTCAGCGCCTTCGGATTCCACAAGATCTGCGGCGTAATTGTTTGCTGCCGGAAGGAATTTAACAAGGATTTCGCCTACGATTCCGACACGAGGTTTCTTTAAGGTCTCATCAATCGGCAGATTATCAAAATCGCGAATCATTTCACGACACATCTTTTTGAATTTGCGATGAGAGAGCATTTTGGTATTGCCGACAAAATCAATACATCTTGCTTTCCATTTTTCGTGTAATGCATCTGCTGATCCTTTGACCAATTCGTATGGACGCATACGAAGGAGACAGCGCAGGAAAATATCACCGAATTCCAATGCATACAGACCATGCTGAATCAGACTTGGTGTCAGCTTAAAGCCCGGATTCTTTTCCAGACCAACCATGTTGATGGAGATGACAGGCACATCCGGATAGCCGGCTTTGATCAGGGCACGACGGATGAAATTGATGTAATTGGTTGCACGGCATCCACCACCGGTCTGTGAAATCAAAAGAGCAGTCTTGCTCATATCATACTCGCCGGAGAGGACAGCACTCATCAATTGGCCGACTACAATCAGGGATGGATAGCAGGCATCATTATTGACATATTTCAATCCGATATCCACGCATTCTTTGGCCGGGACATCCGGAATGACAAGATTGTATCCTGCAGCACGGAAGGCCGGAACCAGCATATCAAAGTGAATCGGCGACATCTGAGGACAGATAATCGTATAATTCTGGCGCATTTCTTCTGTGAAGACAACACGTTCATACTTTGAACTGGTCAGAGTGCGGGTTTCATTTTTCTTTTGCTTTACGCGAAGTGCTGCAATCAGGGAGCGGATACGAATACGTGCTGCTCCGAGGTTGTTTACTTCATCAATCTTCAGGCAGGTATAAATCTTTCCTGATTTGGTCAAAATATCGGATACCGCGTCTACGGTAACGGCATCAACACCGCAACCGAATGAATTGAGTTGAATCAAATCCAGGTCATCGCGGGTCTTGACATAGTTGGCTGCGGAATAGAGACGGGTATGATACATCCACTGGTCCATTACCATCAGAGGGCGTTCGAGGTTGCCGAGATGGGAAATGGAATCTTCCGTCAGAACACACATGCCATAGGAATTGATCATATCCGGAATACCATGGTTGATTTCCGGATCAACATGGTATGGACGGCCTGCAAGGACAATTCCGTGACGGCCGGTTTCTTTCATATATTGTAAGACTTCTTCGCCTTTTTGCATGATTTCGCGGCGTACCATGGCCAGTTCTTTCCATCCTTCGGAAACCGCATCGCGGATTTCTGATTCAGGAATGTCAAATTCCCTGGTAAAGCAGCTTACAAGTTCCTTGGACAATACTTCCTCGTCGGTAAATGCGAGGAACGGATTCAGAAAACGCATCTGTCCGCTTGTGATTTCATCCACATTATTCTTGATGTTTTCAGAATAAGAGGTGACAATCGGACAGTTGAAATGGTTGCCGGCATCCGGAAATTCATTTCGCTCATACGGAATCGCAGGATAGAAGATAAAATCGACATCATGCTGAATCAGCCATGAGATATGTCCGTGTGCCAACTTGGCCGGATAACATTCCGATTCACTTGGAATGGATTCGATACCCATTTCATAAACCTTACGCGTTGACTGCGGAGAGAGCTCCACATGGAATCCGAGCTTCTTAAAGAAAACAGCCCAGAACGGATAGTTCTCGTACATATTCAGTACACGCGGGATACCAACGGTTCCGCGCACTGCCTTCTCAATCGGAAGCGGTTCATAGTCAAAGATACGCTTGTTTTTATATTCATATAAATTTGGAATCTTTTCTTTGTTCTTTTCTTTCCCAAGACCGCGTTCACAACGGTTTCCGGTAATATACTGACGATTATCTGAGAAACGGTTGATGGTCAGGAGACAGTGGTTGGTACATCCCTGACAACGTGCAAGTTTGGTGGTATAGGTCAAAGCATTGATCTGCTCAATGGAGAGCATCGTAGTCTGCGGATTTTCCGCATAGCGCTCTTTGGCGATGAGAGCAGCGCCAAACGCACCCATGATTCCGGCGATATCCGGACGGGTTGCGTGTACGCCCGCAATTTTTTCAAAACTGCGCAATACCGCATCGTTGTAGAAGGTTCCACCCTGTACTACGATATTCTCGCCGAGTTCTTTTGCATCGGAGAGCTTGATTACCTTAAATAAAGCGTTTTTGATAACGGAATATGCAAGACCGGATGAAATATCCGCAACGCTTGCGCCTTCTTTTTGTGCCTGCTTTACTTTGGAATTCATAAATACGGTACAGCGGGTACCAAGGTCAATCGGATGTTGTGCAAACAAAGCTTCTTTTGCAAAATCCTGAACACTGTAATTTAAGGACTTCGCAAATGTTTCGATGAAGGAACCGCAACCGGAAGAACATGCCTCGTTCAACTGAACGGAGTCAACGGTCTGGTTCTTAATCTTGATACATTTCATATCCTGACCGCCGATGTCGAGGATACAGTCTACCTTCGGATCGAAGAAGGCAGCGGCATAATAATGTGCAACCGTTTCTACCTCACCCTCATCGAGCATTAAGGCGGCCTTTAATAATGCTTCACCATATCCGGTGGAGCAGGAGTGTACAATTTTTGCATTCTCAGGAAGCAGAGAATAAATCTCCTGAATCGAACGAATTGCTGTGGCAAGCGGACTTCCGTTGTTGTTGGAATAGAAGGAGTATAATAATTTTCCTTCTTCAGAAACCAAAGCAATCTTTGTGGTCGTAGAACCGGCATCGATTCCGAGATAGCAATTGCCTTCATAATCTGCAAGCTCTGCAGTTTCTACATGATGATTGCCATGACGTTCGGTAAATTCATCATATTCTTCCTGGGTGGCAAAGAGCGGTTCCATTCGCGCCACTTCGAATTCCATTTTGATGCCGTGACTCAGACGGTCAACAAGAGATGCAAGTGTTGTGGCGGATTCTTCCTTATAATTCAAAGCAGATCCGATTGCCGCAAACAGATGCGAATTCTCAGGGGTAATGGCATGTTCCTGATCCAGATTCAGAGTGCGGATAAATGCAGCTTTCAGCTCAGAAAGGAAGTGCAGCGGTCCACCGAGGAATGCCACATGACCGCGAATCGGCTTTCCACATGCAAGGCCGGAAATAGTCTGGTTCACCACCGCCTGGAAAATGGAAGCAGAAAGGTCTTCACGTGTCGCACCTTCATTGATGAGCGGCTGAATATCCGTCTTTGCAAATACACCACAACGGGCTGCAATCGGATAGATTGCCTGATATTCCTTGGCATATTCATTTAATCCCGGAGCATCTGTCTGAATCAGCGCAGCCATCTGGTCGATAAATGAACCTGTACCGCCGGCACAGATTCCGTTCATACGCTGTTCCACATTGCCATTCTCAAAATAGATGATTTTGGCATCTTCTCCACCGAGCTCGATTGCAACATCTGTCTGAGGGGCGTAATGCTGCAGTGCTGTTGATACTGCAATGACCTCCTGGACAAATGGGACTTCCAGATGCTTTGCGAGTGTCAGTCCGCCTGAACCGGTAATCATTGCGGATACATTGCAATCGCCGGCTTTTGACATGGCATCCTCGAGAAGAGAAGACAATGTCTCCTGGATATTGGCATAATGTCTTTTATAATCGGAAAATAAAAGTTTGTCGTTTGCATCCAGCAGAGCAACCTTTACAGTTGTCGAGCCGATGTCAATTCCAAGCTTAAACAAATTTTCCAAATTCATGTTCCTAACCTCCTTGTGCGTGTAAATGCGCAACTTACATTATTATAAAGCTTAAAATAGGAAAAAACAATGATTCAAATATAAAGAATTCCTAAATTACGAGCTTGCTCGTTGACATTTTTTCACAAAATCAATATAGTTTTCATAGAATCATATCTGAAAAAGAGAGGAAAGATATCCCATGAACTGGTTGGATAAATTAGAGCGGAAATATCCGCGTTTTGGAATTCGTAATATTACATTGTATCTGGTGCTTGCCAATGCCATTGGCTATTTCCTGCAGGGATCGCCTGTATTGTATTATTGTGAATTTGATGTTTATCATATATTACACGGAGAAATCTGGAGACTGTTTTCATGGATTTTAATTCCGTCAAATGGATCTGCATTTACGATGGTTATTTTTTTGCTGTGCGCTGCCAGCTGGGGACGAAGCCTTGAAATGATGCTTGGTACATTCCGCATCTCGGTCTTTGTGATTGGCGGGATTGTTTTGAGCGATATTCTGGGGGTCGTTTTTTATTTCGTATCCGGATTGGTACTTGCGGCAAACGGATTGAACCCTTCTTTGATGGGAATGGTCGGATTTGGTTTTTCTCCGGCATTGACGACTTATTATTTGATTCTCACCATTTTGATGCAGATGGCTTTGATGTATCCGGATGCGGAAGTGCGTCTGTGGTTTATTTTGCCGATGCGTATGAAGTGGATGTTTTGGCTTTTGATTGCTGAATTGGTTTATGAGGTTGGCAGAATTTTTTATATTATTCTGCAATCGTCGTTGCTTCCGACCAGCGTATTGGTGATGGGTGCCTTTTCGGCGACAGCCAGTGTATTTTTTGCACTGTTGAATCTGCTGGTCTTTTATCTGGCTTCCAAGAATCATGTGTCACGCAAGCACAAGAAACGTCAGCGCGAATTCCAACAGCAGTTCCGTGCGGCAGAGCCGAGACCGGGAAGCAATATTGCGCGCCATAAGTGTGCTGTCTGCGGACGCACGGATATCACAAATCCGGAATTGGAATTCCGTTATTGCTCGAAATGCCCGGGCGGTTATGAATATTGCAATGAGCATCTGTTTACGCATGTCCATCATTGACATCAATCATGATTGAAATTATAATTTTATAATAGTTATGCGATAGAAGTCGCAGGGAAAAGGAGAATTTTTTTATGGAAAACGAAGTGGTCTCAAAGAATTTTATCGAGAACATTATCGAAAAAGATATCGCAGAAGGACGGTGTGAAAAGGTAATTACACGTTTCCCTCCGGAACCAAACGGTTATCTGCACATTGGACATGCGAAAAGTATTCTTTTGAATTATGGATTATCAAAAGAATATGGTGGAAACTTCCATTTCCGTTTTGATGATACAAACCCGACCAAGGAAAAAACCGAATTCGTTGATTCGATTAAAGCGGATGTACAGTGGCTTGGTGCGGACTGGGGTGAAGATTTGTTCTTTGCTTCCGATTATTTTGAAAAAATGTATGAGTGCGCAATCAAATTGATTAAGGATCAGAAAGCTTATGTATCCGATCTGACCGCGGATGAAATCCGTGAATATCGCGGTACTTTAACCGAGCCTGGCAAGGAAGACCCTTATGCAAGCCGTTCGGTAGAAGAGAACTTAAAGTTGTTCGAAGGCATGAAGAACGGTGAGTTTGAGGATGGCTCAAAGGTATTGCGTGCCAGAATTGATATGACTTCTTCGAATATCAATATGCGTGATCCGATTCTGTATCGTGTTGCCCATATGACACATCATAATACCGGTGACAAGTGGTGCATCTATCCGATGTATGATTTTGCCCATCCGATTGAGGATGCGATTGAGGGAATTACCCATTCGATTTGTACACTGGAATTTGAAGACCACAGACCGCTTTACGATTGGGTTGTCATCAACTGTGGATTCAAGAATACTCCGGAAGAGGCACCAAAGCAGATCGAATTTGCAAAATTATATCTGACCAATGTGGTAACCGGAAAGAGATATATCAAAAAGCTGGTAGAAGACGGAATTGTTGACGGGTGGGATGATCCTCGTCTGGTCAGCATTGCAGCGCTTCGTCGCCGCGGTTACACACCGGAATCCATCCAGAAATTCGTAGAGCTTTGCGGCGTTTCAAAGGCCAACAGTTCTGTGGATTATGCAATGCTTGAATATTGCATCCGCGAGGACCTCAAAATGAAAGTGCCTCGTATGATGGCAGTTACCAGACCGCTGAAAGTCGTAATCGACAACTTCCCGGAAGGAGAAGTGGAATACGTTGAGGTGGACAACAATCTCGAGAATCCGGAACTTGGCAAGCGTAAAGTGCCATTTACAAGAGAACTTTATATTGAGCAGGACGATTTCATGGAGGAACCGCCAAAGAAATATTTCCGCATGTTCCCTGGGAATGAAGTGCGCCTGATGAATGCATATTTTGTAAAATGCGAAAGCTTTGAAAAGGACGAAAACGGCAATGTGACGGTTGTACATTGTACTTACGATCCGGCTTCCAAGGGTGGTAACAGCCCGGATGGTCGCAAAGTAAAAGGAACCATTCACTGGGTATCCGCAGAATACGGCAAACGCGTAACTGTTCGTCTGTATGAGAATCTTGTCGATGAGGAAAAGGGTGTTTACAATCCGGAAGACGGCAGTGTCAATGTTAATCCGAATTCCCTTACCGTATTGGAAGATGCTGTTGTTGAGCCTGCTTTAACAGAAGGAAAAGCATTTGACAGCTATCAGTTTGTCCGCAACGGCTTTTTCTGTGTGGATTGCAAAGATTCAAAAGAAAATGCACCGGTATTTAATCGCATTGTCTCTTTGAAGAGCTCTTTTAAATTACCGAATGCTTAAAAAGGATAGAAAGGCTGGGTTATAATATGAGTGATAATTTATTATCCGGATTAGAGAAACTTGGTTTGGATGTGTCCGGTATGGACAATTTGTTTGCGGAAGAAAAGAAAGAACCGGTAAAGCAGGAAGAAACGGCTGCGCCGGTTGACAATACTCCGAAGGAGACAGAATTCCTATTGGAGAAATCGATTCGCTGCCCGATGTGTGAAAAGGTTTTTAAGACCAAAAATATCAAGAGTGCGAGAGCACGCAGACTCGGAGCTGATCCGGATTTGCGTCCACGCTATGAATATGTCGATCCGACCAAATATGATGTGGACTCCTGCCCATTCTGCGGATATACTGCAATCAGCAGATTCTTCCCTGGGGAGAATCTCACCAGCATTCAGAGAAAAGCACTGCAGGAAGGCGTTTGTGCCAAGTTGACGAAATATATCAATGAGGCACCGGCGCTTCCGGAAACCTATACCTATGATGAGGCTGTGGAGCGATATAAGCTCGCATTGTTTAATGCAATGGTCAAGAATGCAAAGACCAGTGAAAAGGCATATACCTGTCTGAAGATTTCCTGGTTGATGAGAGGAAAAGCCGAAGAACTCGAAGCTGCAGAGAACAAGGATGAGGCTGCAATTGCAGCGGCGCGTGCGGAAGAGAACAAATTCTATGAGCAGGCCTATGATGGAATGACAAAGGCGCTGAGCACGGAAAATACTCCAATCTGTGGTATGGATCAGTCCACAGTGGAATATCTGCTTGCACAGATGGCATTCAAGCTCAAGAAATATACCGAGAGTTCAAGACTGGTTGCCAACATTCTGGTATCCCAGACAGCAGGAAACAATGTCAAGAATAAGGCACGCGACCTGAAAGATGAATTGGTTAATGCAATTCGTGCCGGTAAATAAATCTGATTTTATATTTAAATAAAAAAGAACGGATGTGATTCATCCGTTCTTTTTATTTGCAATATTATTTTTTCAAATCCTTGGTATTCTGAAGCATCATTGCGCGAACCTTTAATGGGAGCCCGAATAAGGTGATGAATCCGTCTGCATCATGATGATCATACTGGTCACCGGTGGTGAAGGAGGCAAGGGAATCACTGTATAATGAATATGGTGATGTGGTTCCGGCCTTGATGATATTTCCTTTGTAAAGCTTGAATTTGACTTCGCCGGTCACATATTCCTGAGTGGATTCCACGAATGCCTGGAGCGCTTCACGAAGAGGAGTGAACCATTTGCCTTCGTATACGACCTGCGCAAGCTTGTTTCCGATTTCTTTTTTCATTTCCATGGTAGCGCGATCGAGACACAGTTCCTCCAACTGATCATGTGCTTCCATCAGAATTGTTCCGCCCGGTGTCTCATATACGCCACGGCTCTTCATACCAACCACGCGGTTTTCTACGATATCGATGATTCCGATTCCATGCTTGCCGCCGAGACGGTTTAATTCACGGATGATATCGGATACTTTCATTTCCTTTCCGTTGACTGACTTCGGTACACCTTTTTCGAAGGTCATGGTTACATATTCAGGTTCATCCGGTGCTTTCTCCGGAGAAACAGACAATACGAGGAGATGATCGTAGTTTGGTTCAAGAGAAGGATCCTCGAGTTCAAGTCCTTCGTGAGAAATATGCCACAGGTTACGATCGCGGCTGTAGCTGGAATCGGTTCCGAATGGCAGATCAATACCATGCTTTTTACAATATTCAATTTCTGCTTCACGGGAATCCATATTCCAATTGTCCTGACGCCAAGGAGCGATAACTTTGATATCAGGAGCGAGTGCCTTGATTCCGAGCTCAAAACGAATCTGGTCGTTTCCTTTACCGGTAGCACCGTGGCAGATTGCAACAGCACCTTCTTTGCGGGCAATTTCCACCAGCTTCTTTGCAATTCCCGGACGAGCCATGGAAGTGCCGAGCAGATATTTGTGCTCATATACTGCACCCGCCTGCACGCATGGAACAATATAATCATCACAAAATTCATCTACGATATCTTCTATATATAATTTGGTGGCGCCGGAATACTTCGCACGCTCATCCAAACCATCGAGTTCTTCTTCCTGGCCGCAGTCTACACAGCAGCAGATGACATCGTAATTATAAGTTTCTTTTAACCATGGGATGATTGCGGTGGTGTCAAGTCCACCGGAATATGCCAAAACAACCTTTTCCTTCATATACAGATTCCTTTCTTAAATTAATATCTTTATTTGTTTAAAGCATCACACTGTAGTTACTATACAATATCTTTTTTTGACTTGCAAGCGAAAAAATATACAGTTTGTTTGAATAATAACTATGATTTTTGTATAAAATTTAACTTTACTAAAATAAAGCGCTGTACTATTATGTTTATAAAAGCGATAATATCATTTTTTATCGAAGAAAAAGAGTAGGAGCAGACATATGATTAAAGTTGGAATTATTGGCGCGACAGGATACGCCGGAGCAGAACTGGTTCGCCTTTTGCTTAACCATCCTCAGGCAGAAATTAAATGGTATGGATCAAGAAGTTATATTGATCAAAATTTTGCGGATATTTACAGAAACTTTTTTGAATTGGTAGATGCAAGCTGTATGGATGATAATATGGAAGCACTTGCCGATCAGGTGGATGTGATCTTTACTGCGACACCGCAGGGATATCTGGCAGGCGTGCTGACAGAAGAAATTTTGCAAAAGACGAAGATTGTGGATTTGTCTGCAGACTATCGAATCAAAGATGTGTCGGTATACGAAAAGTGGTATGGAATTACACATAAAAGTCCTCAGTTTATTCAGGAGGCTGTCTATGGATTGTGTGAAATCAATCGTAATCTGATCAATGAGCAGACCAGACTGATTGCAAATCCTGGTTGTTATACAACCTGTTCCATTTTGACGGCTTATCCATTGGTAAAAGAAGGCCTGATTGATCCGTCTACCTTAATCGTCGATGCAAAGAGTGGTACTTCCGGAGCCGGAAGAGGTGCAAAGACCCCGAATCTGTTCTGTGAAGTCAATGAAAATATCAAAGCATACGGCGTGACTTCTCATCGTCATACACCGGAAATCGAAGAACAGCTCGGCTATGCGGCCGGTCATGAGATGACAATTAATTTTACACCGCATTTGGTTCCGATGAACCGCGGAATTCTGGTGACAGAATATGCATCTCTGATGAAAAAGGTTACTTATGAAGAAGTAAAGGCTGTTTATGACCGCTATTATAAAGATGAAAAATTTGTTCGTGTGCTCCCGCAGGGCGTTTGCCCGGAGACCAAATGGGTGGAAGGAAGCAATTATGTGGATGTCAATTTTGTTATTGATGAACGCACGAATCGCATCGTTATGATGGGTGCGCTGGACAATCTTGTCAAAGGTGCGGCAGGACAGGCTGTACAAAATATGAATCTGTTGTTTGGTTTGGAGGAGGCCACCGGATTGAATCTGGTACCGTGCTTCCCGTAAGAGGTATGATCTTAGATGTCGGAAATAAAATATACGCTTCGCGTGATGAAAGAAGAAGATTATGATCAGGTTTATCATCTTTGGATGAGTATTCATGGGTTTGGAATCCGCTCCATTGATGATTCGAAGGAGGGCGTGACACGTTTTCTGAAACGCAATCCGTCTACGAGTGTGGTTGCAGTTGTGAATCAGCAGATCGTCGGCGCAATCCTGTGTGGGCATGATGGCCGACGCGGCTGTATGTATCATGTCTGTGTTGATGAGCAATACCGGAAGCATGGAATCGGAAAAGCCATGGCAGTCTTTTGCATGAAGGCTTTGCAGGAAGAAGGTATTAACAAAGTCAGCCTGATTGCATTTAAATCCAATGCACTCGGCAACCGTTTTTGGAAGGATGCAGGTTGGACTTTTCGGGAAGATTTGAATTATTACGATTTTACATTGAACGAAGCGAATATTACCCGCTTTAATTCATAGGAGGATAAAAATGACAGAACAAATCATGCAGGAACAGGCAATGGCAAAAGCACAGGTGCTCATTGAAGCATTACCTTATATACAGAGATTTAACCGCAAAATCATTGTGGTCAAATATGGTGGATCGGCCATGGTCGATGAAAATTTAAAAAAGCAGGTGATTGAAGACTGCACTTTGCTGAAACTGGTTGGATTTAAGCCGATTATTGTACATGGCGGCGGAAAAGAAATCAGCAAATGGGTCGGCAAAGTCGGAATGGAGCCTGAATTTGTCAACGGTTTGCGCAAGACAGATGCAGCAACCATGGAAGTTGCGGAAATGGTATTAAACAAAGTCAATAAATCTCTGGTAAAGCTCGTACAGGAGCTCGGTGTCAATGCAATCGGAATCAGCGGAAAAGACGGCGGTTTATTGAAGGTGACAAAGAAATATTCGGATGGACAGGACATCGGATTTGTCGGTGAAATCAATGAGGTCAATCCGCAAATTCTGTATGATTTGCTCGAAAAGGACTTTTTGCCGATTGTATGCCCAATCGGAATGGACAGCAATTATGAGACTTATAATATCAATGCCGACGATGCGGCATGTGCAATTGCACGTGCAGTCAATGCGGAGAAATTGGCATTTTTGACTGATATCGCAGGTGTTTACAAAGATTTTGACGATCCGAATTCTCTGATTTCGGAACTGACTGCATCTGAGGCCCGCGAATTAATCGAGAGCGGATATATCGGAGGTGGAATGCTGCCGAAACTTTCCAATTGCATTGATGCGATTGACAATGGAGTATCGCGCGTACATATTCTCGACGGACGGATTGCGCATTGTCTGTTGCTGGAAATCTTTACCAATAAAGGAATCGGAACTGCGATTTTAGGAGATAAGGAGGATCGTTTTTATCATGAGTAGTCAGGAGTATATGAACATTGCGGAAGCAAATTTGCTTCATACCTATAATCGGTTTCCACTCGTGATTGATCATGGAGAGGGTGTCTATCTGTATGATTGCGAAGGTAAGAAATACTTGGATTTTGCTGCCGGGATTGCGGTCAATTCTCTGGGATACAGTGACGAGTATTACAAAAATGCGCTGAAAAATCAGGTGGATGCAGTTTTGCACACATCCAATTTGTATTACAATCCACCGATTGCAAAAGCCGCGGAGAAACTTCTGAAGGCGGCGCAAATGGATCGCGTATTTTTTACCAACAGCGGAACGGAAGCCATTGAGGGCGCATTAAAGGCTGCAAAAAAATATGCCTATACCAAAACCGGACATGCAGGGCATGAAATTATCGCCATGGAACATTCTTTCCACGGACGTAGCATCGGTGCACTCTCCGTAACTGGGAATGCGCATTACCGCGAGGCATTTGAACCATTGATGGGCGGCGTGAAATTTGCGACCTTTAATGATTTTGAAAGTGTCAAAGCACAGGTCAATGAAAATACCTGCGCCATTATCATGGAGACCGTACAGGGCGAGGGTGGTATTTATCCGGCTGATCCGGATTTTCTGAAAGCAATCCGCAAACTTTGTGATGAAAAAGACATTTTGCTGATTCTTGATGAAATCCAATGTGGTATGGGCAGAACCGGTTCGATGTTTGCTTGGCAGGATTACGGCATCCGTCCGGATATTATGACCAGTGCGAAGGCACTCGGCTGCGGTGTGCCGGTCGGTGCATTTCTGATGACGGAAAAAGTGGCACAGGCTTCTCTGGTACCGGGAGATCACGGCACCACCTATGGTGGAAATCCGTTTGTGGGTGCGGCTGTATCTGCGGTAATGGATCGCTATGAGCAGCTTGACTTGTGCAATCATGTCAAAGAATTGTCTGCTTATCTCGATAGTAGATTAAACGGGCTGATGGAGCAGTATGACTGCATTACCGAGGTGCGCGGCAAAGGCTTTATGAAAGGACTTGTATGCACCAAGCCGGTCGGTAAAGTTGCGGCAAAAGCATTGGAGCAGGGGCTGATTGTGATTACAGCCGGAGCGGATGTGATTCGTTTGGTTCCGCCGCTTGTCATCCAAAAAGAGCACATCGATGAGATGATTGAAAAGTTGTCTGCCGTACTTTCTATGGAGATTGCATAAAAACCGAAATAAATTTGAAAACATCTTGTAATATTTTTAAAAACAATTTAAAATATGGATGGGCATGAAACCTCCTTCCCCATATCGGGAAGGAGTATTTTATGAAACTGAATTCGACAGTCACATTTGTGGCTGCTTTTTCGTTATTATTGATTGGTTGCGGCCGGGAACAGAAGATGGTGCTTGACCATGTCGATACTGAGAAGTCGACAATGGTAATTGAAGAAACGAGTACAAAAATCTTTGTCTACATCTGCGGTGCCGTACAAAAGCCGGGTGTATATGAGATGCCGGAAAATGCGCGCGTCTGCGATCTGATTCGTTGTGCCGGAGGCTTTTGCGAGAATGCAAAAGAGGACTATTATAACCAGGCCGAGTTGTTGTTTGATGGCGAAAAAGTTTATATTCCGACAGAAGATGAATTCATACAGAACGAATCGCAGGTTTCGACCGATTCCGGGAAAGTGAATATCAATCTGGCCGATTCAACGGAATTGATGACGATTCCGGGGATTGGTGCGACAAAGGCTGCAGCGATTGTTGCATACCGGGAGGCGAATGGAAAGTTTCAGCACATCGAAGATATTGTAAATGTAAGTGGAATCGGCGATTCGACTTATCAAAATATGAAAGATTATATTACAATAAGTTAAACCAAAGGAAAACAGTATGGCAAAGAAAGTTTTGGTCGTAGATGATGAAAAATTAATTGTAAAAGGAATCCGCTTCAGCCTGGAGCAGGATGGCTATGAGGTGGATTGTGCATATGACGGAGAGGAAGCACTCTCGATGGCACAGCAGAATGTATATGACATGATTTTGCTTGATATCATGCTTCCGAAGATGGATGGATATGAAGTATGTCAGGCAATCCGTGAATTTTCCAATATGCCGATTATTATGCTGACAGCCAAAGGGGATGATATGGACAAAATCCTTGGACTTGACTACGGCGCGGACGATTATATTACCAAACCTTTTAATATCCTTGAAGTAAAGGCCCGCATCAAAGCGATTATGCGTCGTACTGTCAGCGCACAGCCGGTTGTTTCAACCAATGAGTCTATCATCGAGAAAGGTGATTTGCGCCTTGACTGTGATAGCCGCAGATTGTTTATTCTCGGAGAAGAATGTAATCTGACTGCGCGTGAATTCGAAATTCTTGAGCTTTTGGTGCGCAATGAGAATAAGGTTTACAGCCGTGAAAATCTCTTGAATACTGTTTGGGGAGAGGGATATCCGGGAGATGTGCGTACAGTGGATGTACATGTGCGTCGCCTCCGCGAAAAAATTGAATCCAACCCGTCTGAACCGAAATATGTTCATACCAAATGGGGCGTTGGATATTATTACAACCAGAAGTAACAGGTGTCATGAACCATGAAGAAAAAAACACATTTTTATTATTTCATGAAAAGTCTTAAGACGCATATTATCTTACTCGTGATCATTCTTATTTTGTTCCCGAGTTTGATTATCAGTGCGGTTCTTGTCAAAAATTATGAGTCTCATGCGGTATCGGTTCGTGAAAGCGAAATCTCTGCGCAGGCGCTTCTGATTGCGAATCAGATCGGAAGCAGCGACAAATTCCAAAAAGACCAGATTACAAGTGATTTAGAATCTCAGATAGCAATCCTGTCTACACTTTACGACGGCCGTGTGCTTGTCGTAAATGATGTATACCGGATTATTTATGATACCTACAATCAGGATAACCGCAAAATAATTATTGCACGTGAAGTGATGCAAAGTCTGCGCGGCGAGACGATGATTTCGTATGACAGTGAAAACCGTTATATTGAGATGACGATTCCGATTACGAATCCGGAGGAGGCCAGTCAGAAGGCAAAAGGTGTGCTTGTTGTTTCGGTATCGACCGACAGCATCGGTCTCAACAAAGATTATCTGAAAAATCTGGCGATGGTTGTAGTTTCCATCATTGTTTTTGCGTTTGGCGCATTTGGAATATTTGCCGCATTTGTCCTGACGAGGCCATTGAAGAAAATTTCTTCCGCAATTGAGCATGTGCAGGGAGGATATCACGGCGAGGAAACATTGCAGGTCAATAATTTTACCGAGACCATTGAAATATCCGAGAAGTTCAATGAATTTTTCGCAAAAATGAAATTGATGAATGATTCGCGTGAAGAATTCGTATCCAATGTGTCACATGAGCTGAAGACACCACTGACTTCCATAAAGGTATTGGCGGATTCGATTAATTCTATGCCGGATGCACCGCTTGAGATGTATCAGGAATTCATGGGAGATATCACCAATGAAATTGACCGTGAGACAAAAATCATCAATGATTTGCTGTCACTGGTAAGAATGGACAAATCATCTTCTGATGTCAACATCGAGAACCTGAATATCAATGAATTGGTAGAACAGATTCTCAAACGACTGCAACCGATTGCGGACAAGCAAAAGGTGGCTCTGGTACTCGAGAGCTTCCGACCGATTATGGCCGATGTGGATGAAGTGAAGATTACGCTTGCGATTACCAATCTGATTGAAAATGCCATTAAATATAACAGAAATGACGGAGAGGGATGGGTCCATATTTCCCTCAATGCGGATCATCAGTATTTTTATCTCAAGGTGGAAGACTCGGGAATGGGCATTCCGGAAGAATCGCTGGATCATATTTATGAGAGATTTTATCGCGTTGATAAATCTCATTCCCGTGAAATCGGAGGAACCGGACTGGGACTTGCAATCACGAGAAATGCAGTCCTGATGCATCGCGGCGCCATCAAGGTATATTCTGTTCTCGGAGAGGGCACAACATTTGATGTGCGCATCCCGCTTAAATTTATTGTATAGGAGGCGCGGTATGAAAAAGAAAATGATTTCAATACTGTCTGTCCTTTGCCTGTTCCTGGGATTGTTTGCAACGGGTTGCGGCAAACAATCACATGACGGAGATATTCTTGTTTATTATTTGAATCTGGATGGAACATCCATCGAAGAAGGGTATTTTCATGTCGAGGATGCAAATGACAGACAGGGTGTTGATTTATATCTGTATGCACTTGCAAAAGGACCGGAAGCGGATGATATCACAAAAACAATTCCGGATTCTGTCAAAGTGCTGGATTATCATGTCAATGATTACTTTTTGTTTTTGAACTTTTCTTCGGAATATAATGATATTCCAAAGGAGGAAGAGGTGCTGATCCGGGCGGCCATTGTCCGGACATTGACACAGATTCCGGATGTGATGTATGTCAGCTTTCAGGTAGAGGGCGAGACTTTGACAGATGCCAGAGGCGACGCCATCGGACCGATGAGTGCAGAGAATTTCGTCGAGAACCCGGATGCGGCAATTAATACCAGCCATCATACGGATTTGACATTATATTATGCATCAAAAGACGGAAACACGCTGGTTCCGGAAGTGCAATCTGTATATTACAGTTCCAATGAATCCCTGGAAAAGCTGATTGTCAAGAAACTGATTCAGGGACCGAAAGATTCCGATCTGATGCAGACAATTCCGTCGTCAACCAACATTATTACGGTTTCCATGATGGACGGAGTATGCTATGTGAATCTTGATTCCAATTTTCTAAACCAGAATCAGGAAATTTCGGAAGAAGCGGTATTGTATTCCATTGTCGATTCGCTGACCGAACTCGAAGTGGTCAAAAAAGTACAACTTTCCATCAATGGTGATACCTCCGGAAAAGTGCGATATATTTATGATCTCTCTGAAATGTATGAGCGAAATGAGAGTCTGATTGAAATACCGGTTTCGACAGAGGAGGAGACGCAGGAATGATCAAACGCCCCGTGTTTTTTGTCGCGTGTGCGTTTGGATGCGGAATCCATTATGCGATTTTTCGTGATCCTTTGATATTACTAATCGGAGGAATTGTTCTGCTGTGTGGAACGGTTTCTCCGTTGCGTGCAAAGAAGAGAGGATGGTTCTTCTTTGCAATCTTTATTTATCTGACAGCCCTTGCACTGGGCTATTCTCATGGAGCTGCTTCCGAACACAGGAAGCAGATTCAACAAAACGGATTGTATGACGGCCAGTCGATTGATTTATGTGGCAAAATCGTCAAACGAATTCCCCAAAAGACAAGAACTGCATATTTGTTGCGCGAACAGGAACCGGTCGAAGGCCGCCTGGTATTGTTGTATGAAAACAAACCACAGGATTTCAGGGTGGGAGAGACTGTGATTTGCAACGGTACCGTTTCAGTATTTGCCCCGGCGCGTAACTTCGGCAATTTTGATTCAAAAACATATTATCAGTCGCTTGGAATTGCAGTTGCATTATATGATGCGGTTAAATTGAAAAGTGATGGCAAATATGATCTGCTGGCTGAATGGTACAACCGGTTGCACATACAAATCAGACAAAGATACGCACAATATCTGCCGACAGATACCGCAAATGCGTTGCTTGCAATGGTATGGAATGACAAGAGTGGATTGTCGGAAACAGTAGAAGAACGATATCGGAGGGCAGGCATCGCGCATGTCTTTGCGGTATCCGGGTTACATCTGTCCATTCTCGTTTTGGGACTCTATCATTTCCTGCGAAAGCGACGCGTGAGCTTTGCTTGTGCGGCTGCGGTCGGAACCTTGATCGGATGGGGCTATCTGGGAATCACCGGAAATGGGATTGCGACACAAAGAGCACTGTTTATGCTATTGCTTGTTTTATGGGCAAATGTATGCGGCAGGAGCTGTGATATGCTGAATTCGCTCGGTGCCTGCTTTTTGATTCTTTTGTGGTCGAACCCGTATTATCTTCAAAACACGGGATTTTTGCTTTCATTTGCTGCGGTGGGCGGCGTGGCGGTCTGGAATCTGTTTGGCAATCGGAAATGGACGCCTGTCGGGATTGCATTATTTACTTATCCTGTGATGTTATGGTTCTTTTATTATCTGTCATTGTATGCATTGTTTCTTAATCTTATTGTACTTGCGTTAATGCCGGTTTTGCTTGGGATGGCGTTTGCAGGCACGATTCTTTGCGCGGTGTTCGCGCCGGCACATCTGTTATTATATGGATGCAAACTCATTCTGGATTTGTTTTTATGGCTTTGTGATTTGAGTTCTCATTTGCCGTTTGCATGTTTGATTCGCGGCAGGCCGGCAATTTCATTTATGATCATCTATTATATGATACTTTTGTTTGGCATCTATTGTCTGAATCGGCATCCGGTTGGCAAGAGTGTGCTGATTGCAGGCCTTTTGCTTGCTCTGATTGTCCCGAAAAGCAGGCCTTTTTCAGTCGCTGTGCTGGATGTCGGGCAGGGAGATGGGACTTATATCCATACGAAAAGCGGAATGAATTTGTTTTTTGACGGAGGCAGTTCCGATATCGGCAAAGTGGGAAGCAATCGCATCCGGCCTTTTTTGGAGGCAAGCGGAGCAGGGAGGATTGATTACTGGTTTTTGTCGCATTTGGATGAAGATCATTATAATGGGCTCTGTGAAATGCTTGATGACGGATATCCGGTATCTCATATTGTGATGTCGGACTTCTCCGCACATACATTGCACGATGATGCGCCCGATTTATATGAAGCAATTCATAAAAATCAGATTGATGTGATTACGATGTCAAAGGGAAGCCTGATTTCCGACGAATCCATACGGATCGACTGTTTGTGGCCCCAAAAGGGCACTGTGGCTGATCGCAATGATGCATCTTTATCACTGGTCATACGAACAGATACATTCAATGGCTTGATTTGCGGAGATTTGCCGTCTTTTGCAGAACAGCAGCTGGTGCCACAGCTGGAGAATGAGAGAGTTGACTGGTACAAATGCAATCATCACGGGTCGAATTATTCGAGCATTGATGAATTCCTTTCCTGCATCAGGCCAACCTATACAACCATATCGTGCAGTCTCCATAACCACTACGGACATCCCGGAAAAGAATGTGTTTCGCGCCTGCTTGCAGTCGGTTCACAAATCCTGTATACTATGGATTCAGGACAAATAAGTTTATTTGCCGATCAAGATGGAATTAAAATTGAAAAATTTCTGATTTATGGTTGACAAAAGGAATAGGTTTGCCCTATTATATTTTAGTGTGCTTATGAAAGCTTTATCCGTGTCTTGCTTATCATAAGCGATTCATATTATTTTTAAGAAAACAGACTATCACAATTGGAGGTGAACAGATTGGCTAACATCAAATCTGCTAAGAAAAGAATTTTAGTTACAGAGACAAGAGCAGCTAGAAACAAAGCAATCCGCTCTGAGGTTAAGACTTGTGTAAAGAAGGTTGAGGCAGCTGTAGTAGCAGCTGATAAGGCTACCGCTGAGGCAGAGCTTAAGAATGCAATCGCTGTAATTGAGAGCGCAGCTTCTAAGGGCGTATATCACAAGAACAATGCAGCTAGAAAAGTTTCTCGTTTAACAAAGCTTGTTAACGGAGTAGCTTAATCGCTGTCAAAATCACCCTATAATAACAATAAATAAAAACCACTGGAACCGTCATTCCAGTGGCTTTTTTATTGTGAATGCCTGATGATAAACAACTCAACGGCAATTTGTTCATCGAGATTGCCGCGCTTAAATGCATAATCAAGATCGGCAAGTTCTTCGAGAATGTTTTTTAAATCCGCCAGCGTATAATTTTTGCACTGCGCAATATATTTCTTGACAAAAAATGATGCGACACCGGCTTTTTTGGCAATGTCATTGTAGGATGCGCTCGACATCGACTTGACGGTTAAGAGAATTTTGTAATGTCGTGCAATCAGATTGAGCGTTTTGACCGCTGCAACTTTTAATGTCAGCAAGTCATAATAGAGTGATAAAGCTTTGGCCTGGTTGCATACGCTGATGGCATCAATCATTTCAAAAACCTTGTCCTCAATGCGCGTACTGGTGATGGCTCGAATGTCCTCATCGGTGATCACAGGGCGCTCGCCGGTATAACTGATGACTTTTTCCATCTCCATATTGATGGTGCCCATGTCCGAACCGGTGCGGGACAGGAACAGATTCAATGTCTGTGCGGACAATTGTTTGCCTTCTTTTTTAAAGCGGGAGACAATCCATGTCTGGATGGTACGTTCATCCATCGTGCTAAAGTCAATGGCGCTTCCGTTTTTGGCAATGGCCTTGTATAACCTGCCACGCTTGTCTATGCTTTTTTCGCAAAAAATAAAATAGGTTGTCTCAGGAATCTCACTCATGTATTCGACAATGCGATCCGGATTGTCTTTGAAAAAAGAAGAATTCTCGATGAGAAGCAGACGCTTGTCGCTGAAAAAAGGCAATGTTTCTGCCAAATCGACGACTTCGGCAGAGTCGGTTTCTTCCCCTTCAAAGCGTGTGAAATTCATCGTATCTTCGCGCCCGGTAAGTGCATTGATCAGTTTGTCCCGGTATTGGAGAAGCAGATAACGCTCATCTCCAAACAGGAGATATACATGTTTCAGTTGTCCTGATTTAATATCTTCATCAATTGTTTTCATGAAGATATAGTATCATATATTAGCATTTTTAAGCAACAAATGGTATGATATAAAGATAATAAAAAAATAATAGGAGAGTTTGCGCTTATGGTTGATTACACAGAGGGAAGCGGTAAGCAATATCATACAAATGTAGGACCGGGAGATGTCGGCAAATATGTGATTCTTCCGGGAGATCCAAAAAGATGTGCCAAAATTGCAGCACATTTTGTTCATCCTGTACTGGTGGCAGATTCAAGAGAATATGTGACTTATACAGGTACAATTAACGGAACCAAAGTATCTGTCACTTCAACAGGTATCGGAGGTCCGTCCGCATCGATTGCCATTGATGAACTGGCAAAATGCGGTGCGGATACATTTATCAGAGTAGGAACAAGTGGTGGAATGCAGCCGGAAATCATCGGCGGCGATATCGTGATTGCAAACGGTGCGGTTCGAATGGAAGGAACCAGCCGAGAATTTGCACCAATCGAATATCCTGCAGTTCCGGATTTTCATGTCACCAATGCGCTTGTTCAGGCGGCAGACCGCTTAAACAAGAAATATCATGTCGGCGTGGTTCAATGCAAAGATTCCTTCTTTGGACAGCATGAGCCGGAGATTATGCCGGTCAGCTATGAACTTGAACAAAAATGGGAAGCATGGAAACGCATGGGATGCCTGGCATCCGAGATGGAATCAGCAGCTTTGTTTATTGCCGGTTCGTTCCTTCGTGTGCGTGTGGGAAGCTGCTTTTTGGTCGTTGCGAATCAGGAACGTGCAAAGCTTGGTCTTGACAATCCACAGGTGCATGATACGGAATCTGCAATCGAGTGCGCCGTGGAAGCCATTCGCATTTTGATCGAACAGGATCAGAGGGAAAGTTTATGAACAAAAGTGATTTAACAGAGATTCAAAAGAATAATTTAATAGATGCTGCATATTCTGCACGCAAATTTGCCTATGCGCCTTATTCCAAATATACGGTTGGAGCGGCACTGTTGGCAAAAAATGGTAGTATTTTTACCGGATGCAATATCGAGAATGCTGCATATACACCGACCAATTGTGCGGAGCGTACTGCTTTTTTCAAGGCGGTCAGCGAAGGCATTCGCGAATTTGATGCGATTGCAATTGTAGGCGGACCGGATGATGTCGAAGAACCGACTGCCGGAACTCCGTGTGGAGTCTGCCGTCAGGTGATGATGGAATTCTGTGATCCGCAGGAATTTTTGATCGTCCTGCCCGATCAGGTGATGACATTAAAAGAAATTTTACCGCTGGGATTCGGACCGGCACATTTAAATATCAGAGAATAATTTTTTTGGAGGATAACAATATGGATACAAACAAAATTTTAGGTGCATGTGATCATACTCTTTTGGCACAGACCGCAACTTGGGATGAGATTAAGGGAATTTGTGATGATGCAATGAAATATCATACAGCATCAATTTGTATTCCGCCTTGCTATGTAAAGCAGGCAGCTGAATATATGAACGGAGCGATTCCGGTATGTACCGTCATCGGATTCCCGAACGGAAATCATACCACTGCTTCAAAAGTTTTTGAAACCAAGGATGCCATTGCAAATGGCGCATCCGAAATCGACATGGTCATCAATATCGGACAGTTAAAAGCAAAGAATTATGATTATGTATTGGATGAAATCAAGCAGATTAAAGCTGCATGCGGCGATCTGGTATTAAAAGTCATCATCGAGACCTGCCTTTTGACTGACGACGAAAAAATCAAAATGTGTGAAATCGTGACAGAATCAGGTGCTGATTTCATCAAGACTTCGACCGGATTTTCTACTGCAGGTGCAACGTTTGCTGACATTGAATTATTTGCAAAACATGTCGGTAAAGATGTGCAGATGAAGGCTGCCGGCGGAATCGGTTCGTTGGAAGATGCAGAGAAGTTTATGGAACTTGGCGCAAGTCGTCTTGGAACCAGCCGCATTGTAAAGATCGTAAAGGCACAGGCATAACAAAAGAGAAGAGGTGGTGTCTATGGCACAAAAATATAATCGAATTTTCTTAATTGTTTTGGATTCTCTCGGAATCGGAAATGCAAAAGATGCAGCAAAATTCAATGATGAAGGTGCTGATACGCTCGGACATATCTCCGAAACCGTCAGCCATTTGAACATTCCGAATATGCAAAAACTCGGTTGGGCAAATTTAAAAGCATTAAAGCAGGTTGCCCCGGTAGACAAACCAATGGGACGCTTCCTGAAAGCGAACGAAGCTTCCAACGGAAAAGATACCATGACCGGTCACTGGGAAATGATGGGAATCCTAACCACAAAACCGTTTATCACCTTTACAGAGACCGGATTCCCGGATGAATTGATTCGGGAAATCGAAAAGCGAAGCGGTCGCAAGGTCATCGGAAACAAGTCTGCAAGCGGTACGGAAATTATCGAAGAACTCGCAGAGCAGGAAATCAATGAAAACAAACTGATTGTCTATACTTCGGCAGATTCTGTTTTGCAGATCTGCGGAAATGAAGAGACCATGGGTCTTGAAAAATTATATGAATATTGTGAGATGGCAAGAGAGCTGACCCTGCGCGATGAGTGGCGTGTGGGCCGTGTCATTGCGCGTCCTTATGTCGGCAAACATCCGGGCGAATTTAAGCGTACCTCAAACCGCCATGACTATGCACTTTCTCCAACCGGAAAGACAGCGCTTGATGCATTGAAAGAAAACGGACTGGATGTGATTTCGGTCGGCAAGATTCATGACATCTTTAACGGTGCGGGCCTGACGGAAGGTCATCATTCCGATTCATCGGTTCATGGAATGGAACAGACAATTGAAATTGCAAAGCGTGATTTCAAAGGACTTTGCTTTACCAACCTGGTAGACTTTGATGCCCTTTGGGGACATCGCCGCAATCCGATCGGATACGGCGAGGAGATTGAGCGCTTTGATGTCAAACTCGGAGAACTGCTTCCGTTGCTTCGCGAAGATGATTTGCTGATTCTGACTGCAGATCACGGAAACGATCCGACTTATACGGGAACCGATCATACCAGAGAACAGGTTCCGATGGTATTTTATTCTCCTTCCTTTGATCATGGAAATGAATTGCCGGAAGTGGATTCGTTCGGAGTGCTTGGTGCAACCATTACAGACAATTTTGGTGTGGCATATCCTAAGGACTGCATCGGAACATCCATTTTGGAAAAATTATAATTTAGAATAGGAATTTGTATTATGTCAATCGACCAGAGTAAAATCAGAAATTTTTGTATTATCGCGCATATTGACCACGGTAAATCTACCCTGGCAGATCGTATCATTGAAAAAACAGGAACACTGACAAGCAGAGAAATGCAGGCTCAGGTGCTGGATAATATGGATCTCGAACGAGAGCGGGGCATCACCATCAAATCTCAGGCTGTTCGCATTATTTATAAGGCCAAAGACAATGAGGAATATATTTTTAACCTGATTGATACGCCGGGCCATGTCGACTTCAATTATGAAGTGTCGCGCAGTCTGGCGGCCTGTGACGGAGCGATTCTCGTTGTTGATGCGGCACAGGGTGTTGAGGCACAGACACTGGCCAATGTTTATCTGGCAATGGATCATGACCTCGATGTATTTCCGGTTATCAACAAAGTGGATTTGCCATCTGCAAGACCGGAAGAGGTTGCAACCGAAATCGAAGATGTGATCGGAATTGAAGCAATGGATGCGCCACGCATTTCCGCAAAGACCGGACTGAATATCGAAGATGTGCTCGAGGCGATTGTACATAAGATCCCGGCGCCGACAGGCGACGCAAGTGCACCGCTTCAGGCGTTGATTTTTGACGCGGTATATGATTCCTATAAAGGAGTTATCACATTCTGCCGAATCAAAGAAGGAACGGTCAAAGTCGGCGACCGCATTTGTATGATGGCAACCGGTGCACAGGATATTGTCACGGAAGTGGGATATTTCGGTGCGGGCCAGTTTATTCCTTGTGAGGAACTTTCCGCCGGAATGGTTGGATATATTTGTGCAAGCATCAAAAATGTGCGAGATACCCGTGTCGGTGATACGGTGACCAATGCAGACCGTCCGTGCAAGGAGGCTCTGCCGGGATACAAGAAAGTCAATCCGATGGTTTACTGCGGTTTGTATCCGGCTGATTCCGCCAAATATCCGGATTTGCGGGATGCACTTGAAAAATTACAGATCAATGATGCATCATTGCAATTTGAGCCGGAGACTTCGTTGGCATTGGGCTTTGGATTCCGATGCGGATTCCTTGGCTTGTTGCATCTGGAAATCATTCAGGAACGTCTGGAGAGAGAGTTTGATCTGGATTTGGTCACCACTGCACCGGGTGTAGTTTATAAAGTGCACAAATCAAACGGGGAAGTGATTGATTTGACCAATCCGTCCAATCTCCCGGATCCGTCTGAAATTGAATATATGGAAGAGCCTTATGTTTCTGCCGAGATTATGGTGACAAAGGATTATGTTGGTGCAATCATGACATTGTGCCAGGAGCGTCGAGGCATCTATCTGTCCATGGAATATATTGAGGAGACCAGAGCCATCATCAAATATGAACTCCCGTTAAATGAGATTATTTATGATTTCTTCGATGCATTAAAATCACGTTCACGCGGTTATGCATCCTTTGATTATGAATTCAAGGGATATGAGAGAAGTGAGCTGGTTAAGTTGGATATTATGATCAACCGCGAGATGGTCGATGCGCTGTCCTTTATTGTATTTAAAGAGAGTGCATACGAGCGTGGCAGAAGAATGTGCGAACGATTAAAAGGCGAAATCCCTCGTCATTTGTTTGAAATTCCGATTCAGGCTGCGGTCGGCGGCAAGATTATTGCGCGTGAGACCGTCAAGGCGATGCGCAAGGATGTGCTTGCAAAATGCTATGGCGGTGATATTTCCCGCAAGAAGAAATTGCTTGAGAAACAAAAAGAAGGAAAGAAACGCATGCGCCAGGTGGGAAATGTAGAAATCCCGCAGGAAGCATTTATGAGTGTTTTGAAACTGGATGAGGACTAGTCAATCATGAAGAATTTTCGATTTATCTGGCATGGACTGTGGGTTGCCCCATATACCCTGTTTCGCCTGATTCCGCAGGCAAATCGTATCATTCGAAATGAACAATCCACAGTGGAAGAACGATTTCAAATGGCATGGAAGATTGTCAATTTTATGCGCAGACATTTCAAAACCAAAACTTACGTATATGGCCTTGAAAACATTCCGAAAGAGGATGGATTTGTCACTTACAGTAATCATCAGGGCAAGTATGATGCCCTTTGCATCTTCGAAGCGATGGACAGACATACCAGTGTGCTCTGGGAGCGAAAGCAGGCAAGCCGTATTTTAAGCCGACAGATTTGTTCCCTGATTGATGCGGTAAAAATTGATTTGCAGGATCCGCGTGATATCGTGAATGCAATTTCAAAATGCACGGATATCGTCAATTCCGGTCGCAATATCATCATCTTTCCGGAGGGCGGATATACGGACAATCATAATGAAATGCAGGATTTTAATACCGGATGCTTTACCGTGAATCTGCGAACCAAATGCACCATTGTTCCGGTGGTATTATATGATGCATATAAAGCGATGAATACGAATCATCTCGGGCGTGTTGAAACACAGGTCCATATCCTGCCGTCGATTCCTTATTCTGAATATGAGGGATTGAAAAAGGCAGAGATCGCAGAACTGGTAAAGGCGCGTATCGAGAAAAAACTGCAGGAGCTTCGTGCGCAATCGCCGGATCAAATCGGCATTGGCGCAGATAAGATATTGGAATACAAAAAATAATGGCTTATAAGAATCTCGAACTCTATGTGCATATCCCGTTTTGCATGAAAAAGTGTGATTATTGTGATTTCCTGTCATTTTCTGCAGATGAGAGGACACAGCGGGATTATGTGGCAGCGTTGTGCAAAGAAATTGAATATTATGGGAAGCAAATCGGTCATCTTTATGAGGTTTCAACTGTATTTCTGGGCGGAGGTACGCCAAGCTGGCTTGACACAGAATACATGGAAGCAATCATGGCTACACTGAAAAAGGCATTTCGCATCAGAGAGGATGCCGAGATTACCGTGGAATGCAATCCGGGAACCGTGACATTGCAAAAACTTGTCGCATACAAAAATGCAGGCATTAACCGGTTATCTATCGGTTGTCAGTCTGCGGATGCACAGGAGCTGAAACTGCTCGGCCGCGTACATACTTTTGAACAGTTTCTCAAAACCTATGAGCTAGCCAGAACGGTCGGGTTCCAGAATATCAATGTTGATCTGATCAGCTGTCTGCCGCATCAGACTGCAGAGAAGTTTTTGAAAACACTGCAGACAGTCTTACGCCTCAAACCGGAACATTTGTCGGTTTATACGCTGATCATAGAGGAGGGAACTCCTTTTTACGAGCGCTACAAATTCGATGATGTGCGACAGCAGGCGGGAATGCAGACAGAGGAACTTCCGACGGAGGATGAGGCATATCGCATTTACAAGATGACACAGGCTTATCTGACGGAAAACGGATATGAGCAATATGAGACCTCCAATTATGCAAAACCGGGATTTGCCTGTAGACATAACATCGGTTACTGGCGCAGAGAAAACTATCTTGGGCTGGGACTGGGAGCCGCTTCCTTATTGGAAAACATTCGTTATTCGAATACAAGGGACCTGTATCAGTACCTGACAGACTGTTATCAGATTACACAGGATCCTGACAAAGCGGGATACGGCAACAATCTGCATGAGAGTGTCTCGGAACTTTCGCGCAAAGAACAGATGGAAGAATTTATGTTCCTCGGTCTGAGAATGCCGGAAGGCGTGTATCGCAGTGATTTCGAAAAGGCATTTGCTATGCCGATGGATGTGATTTATCGGGATGTCATAGAAGAATTAAAAGAGCAGGAACTTTTGATTTCAAAAGAAGGACGTGTGACTTTGACGGACAAAGGACGCGATCTTTCCAATTATTGTATGGCGAAATTCTTATTGTAATTCGCACGATATCAAATTTGATCTCATTAATTATAAAGAAAACATAAAATTAGCATCACAATGTTGACAAGAAACATGGGTGGTGCTATTTTATTTATAGAGCAATTAGCACTCCAATTAAATGAGTGCTAACAACAAAGAAAAATTGCTGATATAGATGAAGGAGGATGAATGACAGAGCTGGAATTGGATGAGCGCAAAATCAAAATATTAGATGCAATCATTCGTAATTATCTTGAAACCGGTGAACCGGTCGGATCGAGAACCATTTCGAAATATACGGATTTGAATCTCAGCTCGGCAACCATCCGAAACGAGATGTCTGATTTGGAGGAGCTTGGCTATATCGTTCAGCCACATACCTCGGCAGGCCGTATTCCTTCAGATAAGGGGTATCGATTCTATGTAGACAATCTGATGCGCGACAATCGTGAAAAAGAGCGTCAGGTCAGCGAAATGAAAGAATTTGTCATTGAGAAGACCGAGAAGATGGAGCAGGTGCTCAAGCAGATGGCAAAGATGCTCGCGGCGAATACCAATTATGCAACAATGGTTACCGCACCGTCTTATCATGGCAACAAAGTAAAATTCATTCAGCTTTCCAAGATGACAGACGGACAGATCCTGGCAGTTGTTGTTTTGAACAACAATATTGTGAAGAACCAGGTAATTGCGGTGGATGAAGAGGAAGAACTCGATAATGATACCTTATTAAAACTCAACATCCTTTTAAACAGTGCGTTAAATGGTCTGTCGATTGATGAAATTAATCTGGCAACCATTTCAAAATTAAAAGAGCAATCCGGAATTCATCAGGGAATTGTCAGCAATGTGATTGATGCATTGGGACAGGCACTTTCCGAAGATGAGGATTTGGAAATCTATACCAGTGGTACGACCAACATCCTGAAATATCCGGAATTATCCACGAACGACAAGGCCTCCGAGCTTTTGTCCACACTCGAAGAAAAGGAAGAGCTTGCACAGCTTGTAAGCGATGTTTTTCATCCGGATGAGCAAAATGAAACCGGAATTCAGGTTTACATCGGTAATGAAGCTCCGATTCAGACCATGAAGGACTGTAGTGTGGTGACGGCAACTTACGAACTTGGCGAAGGTGTCAAGGGAACGATCGGAATTATTGGCCCGAAGCGTATGGATTACGAAAAAGTAATGGACAATCTGAAAAATCTAAAAACGCAATTAGATGACTTATTCGAGAAGAATAAGGGTCCGGGAAAGGAATGACATGTCAGTAGAAATTAAAGACGAAGAAATGAAAGACGAAGAATTAAAAGACGAAGCAACAAACGAGCAGGCTGAGGAAGCAACCGAAGCACAGGATGCAACCGAAGAACAGGAAGCAACCGAAGCACAGGAAGCAACCGAAGCACAGGATGCAACCGAAGCACAGGATGCGACCGAAGCAACTGAAGGCGAGGAAGCTGCCGAGAATGGCAAAAAGCTTTTTAAGAAGAAAAAGAAAGATAAAAGAGACGAGCAGATTGAGGAATTAACCGATCGCGTGAAGCGTCAGATGGCGGAATTCGAAAACTTCCGCAAACGCACCGAAAAAGAAAAAACACAGATGTTTGATATGGGTGCAAAGACCATTGTAGAGAAGATTCTCCCTGTAATCGACAACTTCGAAAGAGGTTTCTCAACAGTAGAGGAAGCAGACAAGGATGACGCATTCGTACAGGGGATGGATATGGTCTACAAGCAACTGATGACAGAGCTGACCAACGCAGGGGTTACACCGATTGAGGCTGTCGGCAAAGAATTCGATCCGGAACTTCACAATGCGGTGATGCAGGTGGAGAGCGAAGAGTTTGAATCCGGAGTGGTAGCACAGGAATTACAAAAAGGTTACATGTACAAAGACCAGGTGGTCAGACATTCCATGGTAGCCGTTGTAAGTTAATAAATGTAAATAATCCAAATGAAAATATTGTATCTAGGAGGAAAAAACAATGGGTAAAATTATCGGTATTGATTTAGGAACAACCAACAGTTGTGTTGCTGTAATGGAAGGTGGAAAGCCTACTGTTATCGCAAACCAGGAAGGTGCAAGAACCACTCCTTCCGTAGTAGCATTTACAAAGACAGGCGAGCGTCTTGTCGGTGAGCCGGCTAAGCGTCAGGCAGTTACCAACGCAGAGAAGACCATCGCATCCATCAAGAGACATATGGGCGAGGACTACAAGGTAGCAATTGACGACAAGAATTACAGCCCGCAGCAGATTTCTGCAATGGTACTCCAGAAATTAAAGGCAGATGCAGAGAGCTATTTGGGTGAGAAGGTAACTGAGGCAGTTATTACTGTTCCTGCTTATTTCAACGACTCTCAGCGTCAGGCAACCAAGGATGCAGGTAAGATTGCAGGTCTTGATGTAAAGCGTATCATCAACGAGCCTACCGCTGCAGCACTTGCATATGGTCTGGACAATGAGCATGAGCAGAAGATCATGGTATACGACTTAGGTGGTGGTACATTTGATGTTTCCATCATTGAGATTGGTGACGGTGTTATCGAAGTATTATCAACCAACGGTGATACACACCTCGGTGGTGATGACTTTGACAACAAGATCACACAGTGGATGATCGATGAATTCAAGAAGACTGAAGGCGTTGATCTTTCTACTGACAAGATGGCACTTCAGAGATTGAAGGAAGCAGCTGAGAAGGCAAAGAAAGAACTTTCTTCCGCAACTACAACCAACATCAACCTGCCATTCATCACTGCAACTGCAGAAGGACCAAAGCACTTTGATGTAAACTTAACCAGAGCAAAATTTGATGAGTTAACTCATGACCTTGTAGAGAGAACCGCAATCCCGGTACAGAATGCAATGCGTGACGCAGGCGTTACCAATGCAGATCTCGGACAGGTATTATTGGTTGGTGGTTCTACCAGAATCCCGGCTGTACAGGATAAGGTTAAGCAGTTGACCGGCAAAGAGCCAAGCAAGAGCCTGAACCCTGATGAGTGTGTAGCAATTGGTGCTTCTATCCAGGGTGGTAAGCTTGCAGGTGATGCTGGCGCAGGTGAAATCCTTCTTCTTGATGTAACTCCGCTTTCACTTTCTATCGAGACCATGGGTGGTGTTGCAACCAGATTGATCGAAAGAAATACAACCATTCCTACCAAGAAGAGCCAGATCTTCTCTACCGCAGCAGACAACCAGACCGCTGTAGATATCAATGTCGTTCAGGGTGAGCGTCAGTTCGCAAGAGACAACAAGTCTCTCGGACAGTTCCGTCTCGATGGAATCCCACCTGCACGTCGTGGTGTACCTCAGATCGAAGTTACCTTTGATATTGATGCAAACGGTATTGTAAATGTATCTGCAAAGGATCTCGGAACCGGTAAGGAACAGCATATTACCATTACTTCCGGAACATCCATGAGCGATGATGAAATCGAGAAGGCAGTTAAGGAAGCTGCTGAATTCGAGGCTCAGGATAAGAAGCGTAAGGAAGCAATTGATGCAAGAAATGATGCTGAATCATTTGTATTCCAGACTGAAGAGGCACTTGGACAGGTTGGAGAAGGAATCTCTGCAGATGACAAGTCTGCTGTTGAGGCTGACATTGCCGCTGTTAAGAGCTTCTTAGAGGCACATCCACAGGCTGAAGAAATGACCGAAGCTGATGTGACCGAGTTGAAATCTCTTCAGGAGAAATTGACAACATCTGCACAGTCTGTATTTGCAAAGATGTATGAGCAGGCTCAGGCTGCACAAGGAGCACAGGGTTCACAGTCTGCAGGACCTGATATGAGCGGTTCATATAATGCAGGTGATGCAACTCAGGCAGGTGCTGATGATGATGTAATTGATGCAGACTTCAAGGAAGTATAAAAATCATTATGGCAGATAAAAGAGATTATTATGAGGTACTCGGCGTAGCCCGAAATGCCTCGGATGCAGAAATTAAAAAAGCATTCCGCCAGACGGCAAAGAAGTATCATCCGGATATGCATCCGGATGATCCGGAATGTGAAGCAAAATTCAAGGAAGCACAGGAGGCTTATGCTGTGCTTTCCGACCCTCAGAAAAAAGCGCAGTATGACCAATACGGACATGCAGCCTTTGACGGAAGTATGGGTGGCGGAGGATTTGACTTCTCCGGCATGGATTTTGGTGATATTTTCGGAGATATCTTTGGCGATTTCTTCGGTGGCGGAAGAAGAAGCAGCGGAACGGAGCGCATGAAAGGCCGCAATGTCCGTATGCAGGTACGCATCTCTTTCGAGGAAGCGGTATTTGGATGTGAGAAAGAACTCGAATTCACATATCAGGAAGAGTGTGCAACTTGTCATGGCACAGGCGCAAAGCCGGGAACACAGCCTGAAACCTGTCCGAAATGTGGCGGTAAAGGAAAAGTGGTTTATTCTCAGCAATCCTTGTTTGGAATGATGCAGAATGTGCAGACCTGTCCTGATTGTGGCGGAAGCGGTAAAATTGTGCGTGAGAAATGTCCGGATTGTCATGGAAGCGGATATATTGCAAAGAAAATCCGCAAGACCATCAGCATTCCTGCCGGTATAGACAACGGGCAGAGTGTGCGCGTGAGAGATTTCGGAGAACCGGGCAAGAATGGCGGACCAAGAGGCGACTTACTCGTAGAAGTGATTGTTGCACGCAATCCGGCATTTGAGAGACAGGATATGAATATTTTCTCCAACGCTTCGATTTCCTATGCGATTGCAGCGCTTGGCGGAGATATCCGAATCAAGACCGTGGATGGAGATATCATTTATACAGTTGCAGCCGGCACACAGACCGGAACCAGAATTCGTTTAAAGGGCAAAGGTGTTCCGTCATTGCGTAACCAGAATGTGCGCGGAGATCACTATGTGACCTTAATCGTGAATACACCGACAGGCCTTTCCAAAGAGGCGAAAGAATTGCTTCGTGAATTCGATGCATTGACTGCCAATTCCCTGAATCAGGAGAATGGAGCAGATGCATCCATGAATAAAAAAGAAGGATTTTTTAGCAAAAAGAAGAAATGATAGTACGAACCTACTATTTTCATGACCTACTAAATATTGTATCATTGATGTGAAAGCGTAAATACATATTGAAACTGCTAAACTGATAGACCGAAATTGACGATATAATATGTAAAGGTTCTTGAAAAAGGGGAGACTGTTATGAGTTTCGAAGAAGAAAAGAGAGCTTTGGAAGCAGAACGACGCAATTTTGAAAAAGAGCGTAAGGAATTTCAAAGAAGAATCGAAATCGAAGATCGACGCCTGGAGCAGCAGCAAAAGCTTTTTGATATGAAATTTAAGATACTCGAAGACGAGCTGAAAAAACTTGCCGCTGAGAAAGAGCAGGTCGCAAAACAGAAAGAATTCTACAGTCGTGTCAGTGATTTTGAATCACAATCTGTGAATCGCTATGAGACTGCAGCTTCTTCCGAGATGTTCTTCTCCGGTGTGGGAAGCAAACAATCGCTTCGCAAGCGTTATCGTGATTTGATCAAGATTTACCATCCGGACAATGTGGATGGAGACAATGGTACCATTCAGGAAATCAATCGTGAATATGACCATTTGAATAAAGTATTTGGATAACAAATATTCCTTTAACTGCCATTTCAGTTGAAATGGCAGTTATTTTGTGTTTATATAACAATTATGAAGAATCAATTAGAATTATGTAATTTATGCCACCGGAATTGTGGTGTTGATCGCCATGCAAAGCAAACCGGATTCTGCGGGATGACAGATGAACTGCGGATTGCGCGGGCGGCTTTGCATTTCTGGGAAGAGCCGTGTATATCCGGAACCAACGGATCCGGAGCAGTCTTTTTCAGCGGATGTTCTTTGCGGTGCATCTATTGCCAAAACCATGAAATTGCCAATGGCAATCGCGGAATTGCTGTTTCTGATGAACGATTGAGCGATATCTTTTTGGAATTGCAGGAACAGGGGGCACACAATATTAATCTTGTGACACCGGGGCATTATATTCCGCAAATCAAAGAAGCATTGCTTCGTGCAAAAGAATTTGGACTTTCTGTGCCAATCGTGTATAATACAGGAAGTTATGAAAATCCGGAAGCATTGAAAACGTTGGAAGGGCTGGTAGATATTTACCTGCCTGACTTTAAATATATGGATTCAAAACTGGCACAGGCCTATTCAAAGGCCCCGGATTATCCGGCCGTTGCACAGGCTGCAATTGCCGAAATGGTACGCCAGACAGGACCGTGCAGATTCGAAGCGGAACCGGGAGAATCCCTGATGACAAGAGGCACCATGGTACGCCATCTGGTTTTGCCGGGGGCACTTGATAATTCGAAACAGGTACTGGAATATCTGTATCGCACTTATGGGAATCGGATTTATATCAGTCTGATGAACCAATATACGCCGTTAAAACGGATTGAGGCATATCCGCAATTGAATCGAAAAGTGACGGAAGAGGAATTCGAAGAAGTTTTTTCGTATCTTTGTGATCTGGGCATTGAGAATGGATATGTCCAGGAGGGCGAGACGGCAGAGGAAAGCTTTATACCATCATTTGATGGGGAAGGAGTGATTGCAAAATGAAATGGAAGAAATATACCATCGATACGACAACCGCAGCAGAGGATTATATGAGCTCCATGCTGATGGAACTTGGCATCGAAGGAATCGAAATTGAAGACAATATCCCTTTGACAAAGGCGGATCAATCCGAAATGTTTATTGATTTTCTGCCGGAACTGCCGCCGGATGAGGGCAAGAGCCGTGTCAGCTTCTATATTGAGGATGACGGAAGCGATACCACGGATTTGCTGATTGCAGTCAAAAAGGGACTTGAAGAATTGAGAAATACGGTGGAAGTTGGAAGCGGAGAAATCACTTCCTCAGAGACTGAGGACCTCGATTGGATTAACAATTGGAAGAAATATTTTTCATCTTTTACAATTGGCAATATTTTGATCAAACCGACATGGGAAGAGATTCAGGCAGAAGATGAAGACAAACTGTTGATCGAAATTGATCCGGGTATTTCCTTTGGAACCGGAAAGCATGAGACAACACAGCTTTGCATCAGACAATTGCAAAAATATATTGGCGATCGTCATCCGAAGGTACTCGATGTCGGATGTGGAAGCGGTATCTTGTCGATTGTGGCATTAAAATTGGGCGCAAGTGCCGTTGTAGGAACCGACCTTGATCCGGACTGTATGACATCCACACGTGAGAATATGCAGGTCAACGGATTGAAGCCGGAATTGGGTGAATTTTATGTCGGCAATCTGATTGATGATGCCGAATTGCAAAATAAAGTCGGCGAAGAAGAATATGAGATTGTCGTTGCAAATATTCTTGCAGATGTGATTATTCCGATGGCACCTGTGATTCCGGCACGTTTGAAGAAAGGCGGTATCTTTATCACCTCAGGCATTATTGATTTCAAAGAAAATGAAGTCAAAGAAGCAATCGAGTCTGCCGGCCTTACGGTTTTGGAAATCAATCATCAGGGAGAGTGGGTCAATATCACCGCTCAAAAAGGATAGGATATGTATCAGTTCTTTGTAGACAATTCGCAAATTCTCGGTGAAAAAATTGCAATATGCGGAGATGATTATAATCATATTGCCAATGTCCTGCGCATGAAGGCAGGCGAAAAAGTGCGCATCAGTGATGAGGATGGACGCTCTTATTTGTGTGCCATTGATTCGTTTGATGTCGATACGGTTTATGCAATGATTTTGGAATATGATGGACTGGGAACAGAATTGAATCATAAAATTTATTTATTCCAGGGTCTTCCGAAAGGAGACAAGATGGAAACAGTGATCCAAAAGTCCGTAGAACTAGGCGTTTATGAAGTGATTCCGGTTGCAATGAAGCGCTGCGTGATGAAGCTCGATGCCAAGCGTGCGGAAAATAAAATCCGCAGATGGAATGCAATCGCAGAAAGTGCCGCAAAGCAGGCCAAGCGCACCATCGTACCTAAAGTGACAGAGCAGATGACCTACCAGCAGGCGCTTGAGATGGCAAGAGAACTGGATGTGGTACTGGTTCCGTACGAAAATGAGCGCGGTATGGATTACACGAGAGAAACCATTCGCAATATCAAACCGGAACAGTCAATCGGCATTTTTATAGGACCGGAGGGCGGCTTTGCGGATGAAGAAATCGCAAAACTTGATGCAGATATGCACAAAATATCGCTTGGACGCAGAATTCTGCGCACGGAGACGGCAGGACTTGCTACCCTGGCTATGCTGATTTATGAACTTGATACCTAGGAAAGGAGCATTTGCTTTCATGGAATGCTATTTGGATAATTCTGCCACGACCAAGTGCAGCCAGGCTGCAACCGAAAAGATGGTAGAACTGTTGACAAAAGAATTTGGCAATCCCTCTTCCATGCATGAAATGGGGATGATTGCCGAAAATGAGGTAAAGGCGGCTGCGGAGAAAATCGCATCCACACTCAAAGTACAACCGAAGGAAATCTATTTTACTTCCGGAGGAACGGAATCCAACAACCTTGCAATTTTGGGTGTGGCGGATGCGGCAAAGCGCAGAGGAATGCATGTCATCACATCGATGATTGAGCATCCGTCTGTTGCAAATCCGTTTCATGTACTCGAAGAGCGCGGTTATGAAGTAACCTATCTTCCGGTGGATGAGCAGGGGCATATTACGCTTTCGGATTTGCAGAATGTCATCAGAGATGATACTATTTTGGTGTCTTTGATGTATATCAATAATGAAATCGGTGCAATTGAACCGATTTCGGAGATCGGTAACTGGCTTAAGGCCAACTATCCTGAAGTGGTTTTTCATGTGGATGCCATTCAGGCCTATGGAAAAATTCTGATTCGCCCAAAGAAGGAAGGAATTGATTTGCTTTCTGTCAGTGGACACAAGATTCACGGACCGAAGGGCAGCGGATTCCTTTATATTCGTGACAAAATCAAAATTCATCCGATTATTTTCGGAGGCGGACAGCAAAAAGGCATGCGATCCGGAACGGAAAACGTACCGGCCATTGCCGGACTTGGTGTTGCGGCACAGGAAATCTATGAGCAGTTTGACGAAAAGATTGCGCATTTGTATGAACTGCGTGATTATTTCATTTCGGAAGTGTCCAAAATCGATGGGGTACGTGTCAATGGTGCAGCCGATCACAGCAATGCACCGCATATTGTCAGTGTCAGCACAAAAGGTGTGCGTGCGGAAGTGTTGCTGCATGCACTTGAAGACAAGCATATTTATGTCTCTGCGGGCAGCGCATGTTCATCCAACAAGCCTGCAGTCAGTGCAACCCTAAAGGCAATCGGATTGCCGAACGATTTGTTGGATGCAACGGTTCGATTCAGCTTCTCTGTTCATACAACCAAAGAAGAACTCGATTATGCATTATCGCAGATGAATCAGCTGATTCCAATGCTACAAAAATATACGAGACATTAGAAAGAGGAAAAACATGTATCAGGCTTTTTTAATCAAATATGCAGAGATTGCAATCAAAGGAAAAAACCGCTATTTATTTGAAGATGCACTTGTGAAAAATATCAATATCAATTTAAAGCAGGTGGATGGCAATTTTAATGTGCGCAAAGAAAACGGACGCGTATATGTCGAGACAGAAGGAGACTACGATTTTGATGAAGTCGTGGAAGCTTTGTCACGCGTGTTCGGAATTGTCGGAATCTGTCCGGTTATTATGATTGAAGATACCGGATTTGATGATATGGCAAAAGCTGTCATCGATCATATCAATGAAGCATATCCTGACAAGCATTTTACCTTCAAAGTGGATGCGAGAAGAGCGCGCAAAAACTATCCGATGACTTCCATGGAAATCAATGCTGCCATCGGAGAACGGATTCTGGAAGCATTTCCGGAAACAAAAGTAGATGTCCATCATCCACAGGTGATGATTCATATCGAGGTCCGTCCTTTAATCAATATCTATTCGACGGAAATTCCAGGACCGGGTGGTATGCCGACCGGTACAGCCGGAAAAGGAATGCTGCTTTTGTCCGGTGGAATCGATTCTCCTGTAGCCGGATATATGGTTGCAAAGCGTGGCGTATCTCTTGAAGCGACTTATTTCCATGCACCTCCTTATACTTCAGAGCGCGCGAAGCAAAAAGTAGTGGATCTGGCAAAAAAGGTTGCAAGATATGCAGGCCCGATCAAATTGAATATTGTCAATTTTACGGATATCCAGTTATATATTTACGAAAAATGTCCGCATGAGGAACTGACGATTATCATGCGTCGCTATATGATGAAGATTGCGGAACATTTCGCAAAAGAGGACGGTTGCCTTGGATTGATTACCGGTGAAAGCATCGGACAGGTCGCAAGTCAGACCATGCAGTCGCTTCTGGCGACCAACGAAGTCTGTGAACTTCCGGTATATCGCCCACTGATTGCATTTGATAAGAATGATATTGTAGCGGTTTCTGAGAAGATTGACACCTATGAGACTTCCATTTTGCCATATGAAGACTGCTGTACCATCTTTGTGGCAAAGCATCCGGTGACAAAACCGAATCTGGAACGAATCAAAAAATCAGAACTTGCATTGAACGAAAAGATTGACGCATTGTTTGAAGAGGCAATTGCATCAACAGAAGTTGTAATCTGCAAGGGAGAATAAAAAACAAAAGAGTCACATTTCTGTGACTCTTTGCTTATGATTAATGAATCGATATAATTATCCCTCGATGAGATATGGTTTTAATACTTCCATGATTTCGTCCAGGTTTGTATCGGTATGAATTGCAAGATCAATCGGTTTTGAAAGATCAAGACTGAAGATACCCATGATGGACTTCGCATCAATAACATAACGACCGGAAATCAGGTCAAAATCAAAATCAAATTGAGAGATTGCATTGACGAAAGACTTTACCTTGCCAATCGAATTTAAGGAAATCTGTACTGTATTCATAATAGTTAGCCTCCTTCGTTTAATATCTATGGTTTGATGTTATCTGTTTTAGGCAAAAAAGTCAATTGCATAAAGGATGAAATTTATGAAAAAAGCTGCCCTACATAATTTAGGTTGTAAAGTAAATGCTTATGAAACGGAAGCAATGCAGGAAATGCTTGCCTGCGCAGGCTATGAAATCGTTGATTTTCATGAAATTGCGGATGTTTATGTAATTAATACATGCTCGGTGACCAATATCGCAGACCGCAAATCAAGACAAATGATTCATCAGGCAAAAAAACGCAATCCGGATGCCATTGTTGTCGCTGCCGGATGCTATGTGCAGACTTCCGAGGAGGAAGCACGCCTTGACCCTGCGATTGATGTTATCATCGGCAATAATCAAAAGAATCAGCTGCTGGACAAAATCAATCAGGCTGCGCAGAGCCGTGCGTTTGAAGAAGCTTATTTTGATATCAACAAAGAAAAAACAATCTTTGAAGAAATGCAATTGAGCAATACGGCAGAGCATACGCGCGCTTTCATTAAAGTGCAGGATGGCTGCAATCAGTTTTGCAGTTATTGTATTATCCCATTTGCACGAGGCCGTGTCAGAAGCCGCAGAATGGATGATGTGGTAAATGAAATCACGAAACTTGCGGCACAGGGATTCCGTGAAGTGGTACTGACCGGAATTCATCTGAGCTCTTATGGGGTAGATTTTGAGGAAAAGACAACACTTTTGGATTTGATCAGAAGTGTGCATGCAATTAACGGCATTGAGCGGATTCGATTTGGTTCACTTGAACCGATGGTGGTGACAGATGAATTTGCATCGGAATTGTCCAAAATGCCAAAAATCTGTCCGCATTTCCATCTGTCTTTGCAGAGCGGATGCGACAAGACCCTGAAAGCGATGAATCGCAAATATACGACAGCGGAATATCTCGAAGGTTGCAACAGACTGCGCAAATATTTTGACAATCCCGCAATTACCACAGATGTCATTGTCGGCTTCCCGGGTGAGACGGAAGCAGACTTTGCGGAGACATTCGCATATCTTGAACAGGTTCATTTTTATGAGATGCACATTTTCCCTTATTCGAGACGAAAGGGAACCGTTGCGGACCGTATGCCGGATCAGATTCCGGAAAAGGTCAAAAAGGAGCGCAGCCACAAATTGCTCGAGTTATCCGCAAAAATGTCTGATGAATATCGCCAAAGCTTTGTGGGAAGAGAAGTGGAAGTACTTTTTGAAGAGCCGTTTACCTATGAGAACCGTGAGTATTATGTGGGCTATACCAAGACTTACATCAAGGTTGTTGTGCCTGCAACAGAAGATTTTACCAATGTGATTTTGAAAGGAAAAATTACCGGTTGCCTTACAAATGAAATCTTTATATTTGAACCGGTTGTATTTTCGGCTGTTCTAGAGTAAAATATATATGATTATCTATTTTCGAGAAAGACAGGGAAATTATGCAGGATATTAACAAGACACAATTTTTCTCCGTTCAACAGGAGCAGGAAGAAGTCAGCGTAAAAGATGTCATTCGTGATGTCTATCACGCTTTGGCAGAAAAAGGATATAATCCGGTCAATCAGATGGTTGGATATATTATGTCCGGAGATCCGAGCTTTATCACCAGCCACAATAATGCGCGCAGCCGCATTATGAAAGTGGAACGTGACGAACTGGTAGAAGAAGTCTTAAAAACATATATTGATAATCATTCCTGGGAGTAAGCAATGCGAATTTTAGGACTTGATTTTGGCTCGAAAACGGTAGGCGTTGCGGTTTCGGATCCGCTCGGGATTACTGCCCAGGGCGTAGAGATTATCACTCGGAAATCACCGGGCAAATTGCGCCAGACACTCGCCCGTATCGAAGAATTATGTGCCACCTATGAGGTTGGACAGATTGTGCTTGGTTTCCCTAAAAATATGAATAATACCGAAGGAGAGCGCTGTGAACTGACGCTTGAATTCAAAGAAATGCTCGAACGCCGTACAGGGCTGCCGGTGGAACTGTGGGATGAAAGACTGACTACGGTATCTGCAGATCGTGCAATGATGGATATGGGCATTCGCCGTGAAAATCGCAAACAATATGTGGATGAGATTGCTGCGATTTTTATTTTGCAAGGTTATTTGGATTTGAAAAGTAATCAAATGAAATAAATTGAGGATTGTATATGGATCGAATTGTTTTTGTAGACCCTGAAACGAATGAGGAATTTGAATTTCAGGTAGAAGAAGAAACAGAAGTTAACGGAACAAAATATTTAATGGTTAGTGACGCTGAGGATTCTGCGTTTATTTTAAAGGAAATTCGCACAGAAGATGAGGAAGTACTTTACGAGGAAGTGGAAGACGATGTCGAATTCAATGCACTCGTGAAAGTATTTGCTGAGCTTTTGGACGAAGAAACATCCTTAGACTATTAAGAATTGTACGGAAAATAATTTTAGGAGGTTTATTTTGAAGAAAGAAAAAAAATTAAATAAAGGCCCAAAGCTTAAGATTATTCCATTAGGCGGATTAGAGCAGATTGGAATGAATATTACAGCTTTTGAGTATGAGGACAGTATCATTGTGGTGGATTGCGGACTGGCATTCCCGGAGAATGATATGCTCGGTGTTGATCTTGTTATCCCGGACGTGACTTATTTGAAAGACAACATCGATAAGGTCAAGGGCTTTTTTATTACCCACGGACATGAGGATCATATCGGTGCGATTCCTTATGTCTTAAGAGAGGTAAATGTGCCTATCTATGCGACCAAGCTTACAATCGGCATCATTGACCATAAACTCGAAGAGCATGATTTGCTCGGAAAGGTCAAGAGAAAGGTTGTAAAATACGGACAGCATATTAATTTAGGCTGTTTTCGTGTGGAATTTATTAAAACAAATCATAGTATTCAGGATGCTGCAGCACTTGCGATTTATTCGCCGGCAGGAATTGTGGTACATACCGGAGACTTTAAAGTAGATTATACACCTGTATTTGGTGATGCAATTGATTTGCAGCGCTTCGGAGAACTGGGCAAAAAGGGCGTGCTCGCGCTGCTTTGCGATTCGACCAATGCCGAGCGACCGGGATTTACCCAGTCGGAAAGTGTGGTTGGAAAAGCATTGGATAATATCTTCTCCGAACATAAAGATTCGCGTATCATCATTGCAACATTTGCTTCCAATGTGGACCGTGTACAGCAGATTATCAACTGTGCACATACCTACGGACGAAAAGTGGCAATTGAAGGTCGAAGCATGGTGAATATCATTTCGATTGCTTCGGAACTTGGATATTTATCATTACCGGATAATATTTTGATTGAGACGGACAGCCTGAAAAACTATCCGGACAACCGTACGGTAATTATTACGACCGGCAGTCAGGGCGAGTCTATGGCAGCTTTATCAAGAATGGCGATGGATACCCACCGCAAGCTGACCATTAAGCCGGGCGATACCATTGTTTTTAGTTCCAATCCGATTCCGGGAAATGAAAAGTCTGTTACGGATATTATCAATGAACTGATGCGCAAGGGTGCGGATGTCATCTTCCAGGATGTGCATGTATCAGGACACGCCTGCATTGAAGATATCAAACTGATTTATTCTCTGGTGAATCCGAAATATTCCATTCCGGTGCATGGAGAATACAAGCATCTTGTAGCACAGGCAAAGATCGCAAAAGAGCTTGGATATGACAATGACCATATTAGGATTCTCTCTTCGGGAGATGTCCTTGAAATTGATGAGGAATCTGCAAAGGTAACCGGCAAAGTACATGTTGGAAATGTCATGGTTGACGGACTTGGTGTCGGTGATGTCGGCAATATCGTTATCCGCGATCGTCAAAAACTCGCGGAAGACGGAATTATTATTGTTGTCATGACACTCGAGCGCGGAAGCGGACAGCTTCTCGCAGGACCGGACATTGTCAGCCGTGGATTTGTCTATGTCCGCAATTCCGAAAGTCTGATGGATGATGCGCAAAGCGTATTGAATGCGACGATGGAGTATTGTCAGGATCATAATATTACAGACTGGGGCAAAATCAAGAATCTAATCAAAGATGATCTTGGTGATTTCGTATGGAAAGAGACACAGCGTCATCCGATGATTATGCCAATCATTATGGAAGTATAGGAGTAATTATGAATGTAAACAAAGCGTTGATTGCTTTTATCAAAGCAGGTATCGCGGTAATCTTTATTTTGTTGATTATTTATATGGCAATGCATTTTAGTGGTGTGGGATTCGATTTTGGATATCGAATCTTCACCGAATCTGCAGTTGACAAAGCGCCCGGCACCGATGTGGTGGTACAGATCAAAGGCGATATGTCCGCTGCAGAAATCGGAGAAATGCTACAGGAAAAAGGCCTGGTTCGCGATGCCAAATTGTTTGAATTGCAATTAAAACTGTCTGCTTATTCCAAAAAAGTCAAAGCAGGTATGTATACTTTGAATACTTCACAGACAGCCAAAGATATGATTGTGATCATGAGCGGTGATACAGTCGAATCGACGGAAGAAACACAAACTACTGGAGAATCAAAATGATAGTGGATGAACGACTTGTGACATTCATCAATTCATTTGATACCGGAAACACACCGATTTTGGATGAAATCGAAAGAGAAGCTCTGGATACCTCCGTTCCGATTATTCGGAAGGAAATGCAGAGCTTTTTGAAATTCTTGCTGGCGGCGCAGCGTCCGCTTCGTATTCTTGAAGTGGGAACGGCTGTTGGCTTTTCGGCAATTTTGATGTGTGAATACAATCCGGTGCAATGTGAACTTGTCACGATTGAAAATTATGAGAAACGTATTCCGATTGCAAAAGAAAATATCAGGCGCGCAGAAAAAGAAGCGCAGATTCGCTTGATAGAAGGCGATGCGATGGAAATTCTTCCAACGCTCGAAGGCGAATTTGATATGATATTCATGGATGCGGCAAAAGGGCAGTATATCAATTTCTTCCCGGAAATCATGCGTTTGCTGAAGCCAAACGGAATACTGGTATCCGACAATGTACTACAGGATGGGGATGTAATCGAAAGCCATTTTATTGTAGAGCGCAGAAATCGTACCATTTATAAGCGTATGCGTGATTATTTGTTTGAATTGACGCATCGCAGAGATCTCGTCACCACCATTTTGCCTGTGGGCGACGGAATCACAGTATCAGTCAAAAAGGAAAGTGTAGAATCATGAACAGAAAAGTAGAATTGCTTGTACCTGCATCGAGTCTGGAAGTGCTGAAAATTGCAGTTATCTATGGCGCAGATGCCGTTTATATCGGAGGCGAAGCTTTCGGACTTCGCGCCAAAGCCAAGAATTTTACCATGGAAGAAATGGCAGAAGGAATCGCTTTTGCACATGCACACAATGTAAAAGTACATGTAACTGCCAATATTCTTGCACATAATTATGACCTTGAAGGGGTGCGTCAGTATCTGACGGAACTTGAAAATATGAAGCCTGATCGTCCGGATGCACTGATTATCGCTGATCCTGCCATCTTTATGATTGCGGGAGAAGTGGCGCCTCATATTGAGCGTCATATCAGTACACAGGCCAACAATACAAATTATGAGACCTATCTGTTCTGGCACAAACTGGGCGCAGACCGCGTTGTGGCAGCAAGAGAATTGTCTCTAAAGGAAATCAAAGAAATCCGTGCACACATTCCGGAAGAGATGGAAATAGAATCTTTTATCCATGGTGCAATGTGCATTTCATATTCCGGCCGTTGCCTGCTTTCCAACTATTTTACGGGAAGGGATGCCAATAAAGGTGCCTGCACACATCCATGTCGCTGGAAATATTCTGTCGTCGAAGAGAAGCGTCCGGGAGAGTATCTTCCTGTCTATGAAAACGAGCGAGGAACCTTTATCTTTAACTCCAAGGATTTGTGCATGATTGAGCACATTCCGGATATGATTGATGCCGGTATCGATTCGTTCAAAATCGAAGGACGTATGAAGACTGCATTATATGTAGCTACTGTAGCCCGCACTTATCGCAAAGCCTTTGATGATTTTTTTACATCACGCGAGCAATATGAAGCAAACATGGACTGGTATCGCGAGCAGATCCGCAGCTGTACCTATCGTCAGTTTACAACCGGCTTCTTCTACGGAAAACCGTCCGAAGATGCGCAAATCTATGATAACAATACCTATGAGCAGGGATATACCTATCTCGGAATTGTCGGCAAACCGAATGCCGACGGTCTTTATCGTATGGAACAGCGCAACAAATTCTCGGTCGGCGAGCAAATCGAAATCATGAAGCCGAACGGAGAAAACCAAATCGCAACCGTTACTGCAATGCGTGATGAAGACGGGCTACCGATTGAATCCTGTCCTCATTCCAAGCAGATATTCTTTGTCGAGCTTGACGAGGGTCGGACACTCGATGAATATGATATCTTAAGACGACGCGAGAACCATCCAATCGCATTGGATTAATATGGAATAATAAAAAACTCCGCCATCATATGATGACGGAGTTTTTTATCCAATCGCTTTGGGATTATAAGTCTGCTGTCAACGCCTTTTGAAGAAGAATGGCATCGATAAGGGTCAGACAGGTCATGGCCTCGACAACAGGTACCGCGCGCGGCACAATGATCGGATCGTGGCGTCCTTTGATGGAGACGGTGATCTCTTCGTGGTCACGATTGACGGTTTGCTGCGGACGGCTGATGGATGGCGTCGGTTTGACAGCCGCACGAAAGATGATAGGAGTGCCGTCGCTGATACCGCCGAGAATTCCGCCGGCATGGTTGGTGGATTTGGTGACGGATCCGTTTTGCGGATCAATGACAAATGCATCATTGTTTTCGGAGCCAAGCATATTGGCAACAGCAAAGCCGTCACCGATTTCAAATCCTTTCACAGCACCGATGGAAAAGATGGCTTTTGCAAGGTTCGCATCGAGTTTTTCGAAGACCGGATCTCCGATGCCGGCAGGGACACCCCGGATGATGCATTCGATGATGCCGCCTGCGGAATCACCTTTTTCCATGCATTCGACAAGATAATCCTCAGCTTTTGAAAATGCATTTGCATCCGGCATACGAAGCGGATTTTGCTCGATTTGAGAAAAATCATAGGTTTCGCAAATAATCGGACCGATGGATTTTGCATATGCGGTCACCGTGATGCCCATGGACTTTAAGAGCAGATCGGCGATTGCACCTGCGGCAACGCGTCCGATGGTTTCACGCCCGGAAGAGCGGCCACCGCCGCGATAATCGCGGAAACCGTATTTCTGATCGAAACAGTAGTCTGCGTGACCCGGACGATAATAGGATGCAATTTCACTGTAATCCTTGGATTGCTGGTTTTGGTTGTGAACCATCATCATGATTGGTGTTCCTGTGGTTTTTCCTTCAAAAACACCGGACAGGATTTCAACGGCATCGCCTTCTTTGCGTGGGGTTGAAAATTTGGATTGCCCCGGAGCTCTGCGGTCGAGATATGGTTGAATCAGGGATTCGCTGAGCGGTAAGCCGGCCGGACAGCCGTCAACGGTTACTCCGATGGCTTTGCCATGTGATTCTCCAAAGGTTGTAATACGAAAAATTGTTCCAAAACTTGATCCTGCCATGAAATGCTCCTTTAATGTAATAAATTAATTAAGTCTCATTATATTGAAACCGATGTGAAATCGCAAGTTTTCACGGCGAATTCATGGAAAAACACGGATAATCATGTTATACTAGCATATGCTAATTGGGTTTTTTTAAAATTTCAATAGATTCGGAGATTATTATGGCAAAATATGATTTGTTAAAAACAGAAGGCCGCGCCAAACGAGGTGTGTTTCATACCGTTCACGGTGACATTCAGACACCTGTATTTATGAATGTCGGCACGGTCGGCGCTATCAAAGGTGCCGTTTCCACAGAGGATTTAAAGCAGATTAAATGTCAGGTGGAATTGTCCAATACCTATCATCTGCATGTGAGAACAGGAGACAAGACCATCAAGGAACTCGGAGGCCTGCACAAATTCATGGTATGGGATCGTCCGATTTTGACCGATTCGGGCGGATTCCAGGTATTTTCTCTTTCCAGTCTGCGCAAAATCAAAGAAGAGGGTGTCCATTTTCGCTCTCATATTGACGGAGCAAAGATTTTTATGGGGCCGGAAGAGAGCATGCAGATTCAGTCAAATCTCGGTTCTACGATTGCGATGGCATTTGACGAATGTCCGCCGGCACTTGCCGAGCGCAAATATGTGGAAGATTCCGTTGCACGCACGACGCGCTGGCTGAAGCGCTGCAAAACGGAGATGGCGCGTCTGAATGCACTTGAGGATACGGTGAATCCAAACCAGTTGCTGTTTGGTATCAACCAGGGCGCGGTATATGATGATATTCGCATCGACCATGCAAAAGAGATTGCAGAGCTCGATCTGGACGGATATGCAGTTGGCGGACTTGCGGTTGGTGAAAGTCATGAGCAAATGTATCATGTGCTCGAGGAGACAGTACCATACTTGCCGCAGAACAAACCGACTTATCTGATGGGTGTCGGTACACCGGCCAATATTCTCGAAGGGGTAGAGCGTGGTATTGATTTCTTTGACTGTGTATATCCGAGTCGAAACGGCAGACATGGTCATGCCTATACAAGATTTGGCAAACTGAATCTGAACAATAAGAAATTTGAAAAGGATATGCGTCCAATCGAAGAAGGATGTCAATGTCCTGCGTGCCGCAACTATTCGCGCGCATACATCCGCCATTTGTTAAAAGCCGGTGAAATGCTTGGGCTTCGTCTGATGGTATTGCACAATCTTTATTTCTACAACAACATGATGGAAGAAATCCGCAATGCGCTGGATGAAGGACGATTTGCACAATACAAAGCTTCCATGCTTGATTCCATGGAACATGGGCAGGATTAAAATTTTATAAACAGCGGGAAAAGGCTTGATTGCCATAGGTTTGTTGTGTAAAATGATTTTTAGCATATTTATTTAGGAGGAACACAAATGTTATCTGTTTTATTAGATTCCGCAAATGGTGCAGCCAATGCGGGTGGCACAGCCGGAATGTTTACAATGGTATTGTGGCTGGTTATTTTATTTGGAGTAATGTATTTCCTTATGATTCGTCCACAGAAGAAGGAGCAGAAGAAAAAGGATGCAATGTTAAGTGAAGTTGGAATCGGTGATACCGTTCTTACAACAAGTGGTTTTTACGGAACAATTATCGATATTCAGGATGATACCGTAATCGTTGAATTCGGAAACAACAAGAACTGCCGTATTCCAATGGCAAAGTCAGCTATTGCTGATGTTGAGAAGCCGGAAGATGCAGCTGCAGCAGCAACTGCTGTTGTAGAAGACAAGGCTGAAGAAAAGAAAGGCCTTTTTGGCAAAAAGAAAAAGGACGCAGAATAATTGCGAAGGGACTACGAGAGTAGTCCCTTTTTTTACGTGATTAATTTTAGTAGTCTCTAAGATGAAATTTTTTAAACATAGAGATTTTTCGCTTGTTTTCTGATATGATATCTTTCAGATGCGAAAATCTAATTTTAAGATGAAATGAAATTCAATATAAGAGTACTGAATGTTATAAAAGACAGATATAACAATATGTTATAAAGCTTATGAAAAAGTACGATATTCAATTTGGTTGAAAACCCTGTTTTATTGCTTTAATATAGTACATGATAACTTTATGATAAAGAGAGGTATAGGAATATGGAATTTCATGTTGGTGTGATTTCCGGAGACGGAATTGGACCGGAAGTCGTGTCTGAAGCAAAAAAAGTGCTTGATGGAATCGGAAAGAAATTTGGCCATCAGTTTCAATATACAGAGATTTTGATGGGAGGATGCTCAATCGATGCAACCGGCGTGCCGCTTACGGATGAAGCAATTGCTGCAGCCAAAGCAAGCGATGCGGTTTTGATGGGTTCCATCGGTGGCAATACCGCAACCAGCCCATGGTACAAACTCGCTCCGGAATTGAGACCGGAAGCAGGACTGCTGAAATTGCGCAAAGCATTGAATCTGTTCGCAAATTTAAGACCGGCATATCTGTATAAAGAACTGTCTGCTGCATGTCCGCTTCGCGCAGATATCATCGGAGACGGTTTTGATATGATGATCATGCGTGAATTGACAGGCGGATTGTATTTCGGAGAGCGCCATACAGAAGAAGTAAACGGCGTGATGACTGCTACCGACACACTGACCTATACGGAAGAAGAAATTCGCAGAATTGCAAAGCGTGGTTTTGAAATCGCGCAGAAGAGAAGAAAAAAGGTTACATCCGTTGACAAGGCTAATGTGCTTGATTCCTCCAGATTATGGAGAAAGATTGTCGAAGAAGTCGCAAAGGATTATCCGGATGTTTCCTTTGAACATATGTTGGTAGACAATTGCGCAATGCAATTGGTAAAAGATCCAAAGCAGTTTGATGTCATTTTGACAGAGAATATGTTTGGAGATATTTTGTCAGACGAGGCAAGTATGGTAACCGGATCAATCGGAATGCTTTCCTCTGCCAGCTTAAATGATACCAAATTCGGACTCTATGAGCCAAGCGGTGGATCCGCACCGGATATCGCAGGACTGGGCATTGCCAATCCGATTGCAACCATTCTTTCCGCTGCGATGATGCTTCGCTATTCGTTTGATCTGGACAAGGAAGCGGATGCAATCGAAAATGCGGTCAGAAAAGTGCTCGCAGACGGTTATCGTACCGGAGATATCATGCCTCAGCCAGGAGAACCGAATGAGGGAATTACAAAAGTAAATACCGCTCAAATGGGCGATTATATTTTAGAGAGAATCTAACAAAAAAGGAGAGAGAGCTATGATCAGTGATAACGCGAAAGCAGGAATGCAACAGGCTCCGGCTCGAAGCTTATTTAATGCTTTGGGTTTTACAAAAGAAGAATTAAAGAAACCAATGGTCGGCATTGTCAGTTCCTATAATGAGATTGTGCCAGGTCATATGAATATTGACAAAATCGTCAATGCAGTCAAGCTTGGCGTTGCAGAAGCAGGCGGTGTGCCGGTAGTCTTCCCTGCAATTGCAGTCTGTGACGGAATTGCAATGGGACATGTGGGAATGAAATATTCCCTTGTAACCCGTGACCTGATTGCAGATTCCACAGAATGTATGGCGATTGCACATCAGTTTGATGCACTTGTTATGGTGCCTAACTGTGACAAAAACGTACCGGGTCTTTTGATGGCTGCAGCGCGTCTGGATTTGCCTACAGTATTCGTATCCGGCGGTCCTATGCTTGCAGGACATGTAAAAGGACAGAAACGTTCCCTTTCATCCATGTTTGAGGCAGTTGGCTCATATGCTGCCGGAACCATGACAGAAGAAGATGTCGATGAATTTGTCGAGAAGGTTTGTCCGACCTGCGGATCCTGCTCGGGAATGTATACCGCAAACTCCATGAACTGTCTGACTGAGGCACTTGGTATGGGATTGCGCGGAAACGGAACCATTCCGGCTGTATATTCGGAGAGAATCCGTCTTGCAAAACATGCAGGTATGGCTGTTATGGAACTCTGGAAGAAGGGAATTACCGCCAGACAGATTATGACAAAGGATGCCATCATGAACGCATTGACCGTTGATATGGCTTTGGGATGCTCAACCAACTCCATGTTGCATTTGCCTGCAATTGCACATGAGATCGGATTTGATTTTGATATCAGTTTTGCAAACCCAATCAGCGAGAAGACACCGAATCTTTGTCATCTTGCACCGGCAGGCCCGACCTATATGGAAGACCTGAATGAGGCCGGCGGTGTCTATGCGGTTATGAATGAATTGGCAGAAATCGGACTGATCAATACCGATTGTATGACGGTAACCGGTCAGACCATGGGCGAGAATATCAAAAATGCAAAAAATCTCGATCCGGAAGTGATTCGACCTCTGGACAATCCATATTCAAAGACGGGTGGACTTGCCGTATTAAAGGGCAATCTTGCACCGGACGGCTCTGTGGTTAAGCGCTCTGCCGTTGTTGATGAGATGCTGGTACATGAAGGCCCTGCAAGAGTATTTGACTGTGAAGAAGATGCCATTGCTGCAATCAAGGGCGGCAAAATTGTGGCAGGTGATGTCGTGGTGATTCGATATGAAGGACCAAAGGGCGGCCCTGGTATGCGCGAGATGTTAAATCCAACTTCCGCAATTGCCGGTATGGGACTCGGAAGCTCTGTTGCACTGATTACCGATGGTCGATTCTCAGGCGCAAGCCGCGGTGCAAGTATCGGACATGTTTCACCGGAAGCTGCAGTCGGCGGACCGATTGCTTTGGTGGAAGAGGGCGATATCATCAAGATTAATATCCCTGCCATGACAATTGAACTTGCGGTATCGGACGAAGAACTTGCTGCAAGAAAAGCAAAATGGCAGCCGCGTGAGCCTAGAGTGACAAGCGGATATTTGAGAAGATATCAGGCAATGGTAACTTCCGGTGCGATGGGAGCTATCCTGAAAACACCTGAAATGTAATAGAAACGTAAATGAGAGGACAAATCATGCAATTGACAGGATCACAAATTTTAATTGAATGTTTAAAAGAGCAGGGAGTGGATACCGTTTTTGGATATCCGGGCGGTGCAATTTTAAATGTTTATGATGAACTTTATCTTCATCCTGAAATAAAGCATGTTCTGACAAGCCATGAACAGGGAGCCAGCCATGCAGCGGACGGATATGCCAGAAGTACGGGCAAAGTCGGTGTATGCTTTGCAACAAGCGGACCGGGAGCAACCAATCTTGTGACCGGTATTGCAACCGCATATATGGATTCCGTTCCAATGGTAGCAATTACATGCAATGTTGGTGTATCGTTACTTGGAAAGGACAGCTTCCAGGAGATTGACATCACAGGTATCACGATGCCGATCACCAAACATAATTTTATTGTCAAAGATGTTACAAAACTTGCGGATACCATTCGCCGTGCATTTTCGATTGCCAGAAACGGCAGACCGGGTCCGGTATTGATTGACATACCAAAGGATGTAACCGCAAATAAAACCGATTACAAAAAAGCAACCATTGATTTCACCAGGAAACTCGAAGAAGTGGATATGGATTCGGTTGAGGCTGCTTTGAAATTGATCAAGGCGTCCAAAAAGCCATATATCTTTGTCGGCGGCGGTGCTGTAATCTCGGAAGCAAATGCAGAACTGAAGCAATTCGCAGAACTTGTGGATGCTCCGGTTTGCGATACGCTGATGGGAAAAGGCGCATACGACGGCACTTCCGTGCGCTACAGCGGAATGCTCGGTATGCATGGAACCAAAGCATCGAACCTTGGTGTCAGCAAATGTGATTTGCTGATTGCAATCGGAACACGCTTCTCGGATCGTGTACTCGGAAATGCAAAGACCTTTGCAAAGAATGCGAAAATTTTGCAGATTGATATCGATCCTGCGGAAATTAACAAAAATGTTGTTGCCTTCAGCTCGGTTGTGGGTGATGTCAAGCAGATTCTGACCATCATCAATGAGAAGCTTGAACAGCAGAATCATAAGGAATGGGTAGAATATGTGGAAAATCTCAAAGAACAATTCCCGTTATCCTATCCGAAAGAGGGACTTTCCGGTCCGTATATCATCGAGAATATCTTCGAACAGACAAAGGGCGATGCCATTATTGTGACAGAAGTAGGCCAGCATCAGATGTGGGCGGCACAATATTACAAATATAAGAGCCCGCGTACACTGTTGACTTCAGGCGGTCTCGGTACCATGGGATATGGACTTGGTGCATCCATTGGTGCACAGACGGCAAATCCGGACAGAACGGTAGTCAATATTGCCGGCGACGGATGCTTCCGTATGAATCTGAATGAACTTGCAACAGCATCAAGAGAACAGTTGCCATTGATTGAGGTCATCATCAACAACCATGTGCTTGGAATGGTTCGTCAGTGGCAGACATTATTTTATAACAAACATTATTCTGCAACCGTTTTGGATGACGGTGCGGATTATGTAAAAGTAGCAGAAGCGCTCGGCTGCAAGGCAAAGCGCGTTACTACCCAGGAAGAATTTGAATCGGCATTTGCGGAGGCTCTTTCCTCAAAGAAGCCTTATGTAATCGATTGTATTATCGATTCCGACGACAAGGTTTGGCCAATGGTTGCACCGGGCAAGCCAATTAATGAAGCATTTGACGAGGCAGATTATAAAGCGAAAAACAGCTAGGAGGATATGAAAAAATGAGCAGAGTTTACAATTTTTCCGCAGGACCGGCAGTGCTTCCGGAGGAAGTATTGCGTGAAGCCGCCGATGAGATGATGGATTACAAGGAATCCGGAATGTCTGTTATGGAGATGAGTCATCGTTCCAAAGTATATGATGATATTATCAAAGAAGCAGAGCAGGATTTGAGAGATCTGATGCAGATTCCGGATAACTACAAAGTGTTATTCCTTCAGGGTGGAGCAAGCCAGTTCTTTGCAGAAGTTCCGATGAATATGATGAAGAACAAAAAGGCCGGATATATTATCACCGGTCAGTGGGCAAAGAAGGCATTTGCCGAGGCAAAGATTTACGGTGAAGCCGTAGAACTTGCAAGCTCTGCTGATAAGACATTTTCTTATATTCCGGATTGCAGCGATTTGCCAATCACTGATGATATGGATTATGTTTATATTTGTGAGAATAATACCATTTACGGTACCAAATTCCGTGAACTTCCAAATACCAAGGGCAAGACTCTGGTATCGGACGTATCTTCCTGCTTCCTGTCTGAACCGATTGATGTATCCAAGTATGGTGTGGTATACGGCGGTGTACAAAAGAATATCGGACCGGCAGGTGTCGTAATCGCAATTATTCGTGAAGACCTGATTACCGATGATGTGCTTCCGGGAACACCGACCATGTTGAAGTGGAAAACACAGGCAGACAACGATTCTCTTTACAATACGCCACCATGCTACAATATCTATATTTGTGGCAAGGTATTTAAGTGGATCAAGAAGATGGGCGGCCTCGAAGGAATGAAGAAGCACAATGAGGAAAAGGCAAAGATCCTTTATGATTTCCTTGATGAGAGCAAACTTTTCAAAGGAACCGTAGAAAAGAAAGACCGTTCATTGATGAATGTTCCGTTTGTGACCGGTAATGAGGATCTGGATGCAAAATTCGTAAAAGAAGCTGCTGCTGCAGGCTTCGTGAATCTGAAGGGACATCGTACCGTCGGAGGAATGCGTGCGTCCATCTACAATGCAATGCCGAAGGAAGGCGTTGAAAAACTGGTTGCATTTATGAAAGAATTTGAACAGGCAAATGCGTAAGCGAAAGGAGTATCATACATCATGTTTCAGTATATGTGCTTAAACCCAATTGCAGGTGTGGGATTAAATCTGTTTTCCAATCAATATGAAAAAGTAGACGATATCAAAAATGCTGATGCGGCACTGGTTCGCAGCGCGGCAATGCATGACATGGAATTGGGCGATCGCTTACTTGCCGTAGCAAGAGCCGGTGCCGGAGTGAACAATATTCCGCTTGACAAATGTGCAGAGCAGGGAATTGTTGTATTCAATACTCCGGGAGCCAATGCAAACGGTGTAAAAGAGCTTGTATTTGCCGGAATGCTTTATGCATCCCGCGATATCGTAGGTGGAATCGACTGGTGTCTGAAAAACCAGGACGATGAAAACATCGCAAAGACTGCCGAAAAGCAGAAAAAGAATTTTGCAGGTACAGAGATTCAGGGCAAGAAGCTCGGTGTCATCGGACTTGGAGCGATCGGTGCCCTGGTTGCAAATGCAGCAATTGAACTTGGCATGGAAGTATATGGTTATGATCCTTACATTTCCATTCAGGCAGCATGGAGCTTAAACCGCAGCGTAAAGCATGTGACCAATGTCGAAGACATCTACAAGGAATGTGATTTTATCACCATTCATGTACCGCTTTTGGATTCCACCAAAAAAATGATTGATGCAAAGGCAATCAGTCTGATGAAGCCGACTGCAATTGTATTGAATTTCGCACGTGATCTGCTTGTGGATGAAGAGGCAATTGTCGATGCGCTTTCAGCCGGCAAATTGCGCAAATATGTTTCTGACTTCCCAAATCCAACCACAGTTGGTGCAAAGGGATGTATCGTAACACCGCATCTTGGCGCTTCCACAGAAGAGTCAGAAGACAATTGTGCGATTATGGCAGTTCGTGAAGTGAGAGATTATCTGGAAAACGGTAATATCGTTCACTCCGTAAACTTCCCGGCAAACAACATGGGCGCCTGCACGACTGCAGGAAGAATCGGAATTCTTCACAAGAATGTAGCCGGAATGATTGCACAGTATACCACCATTCTCGGTGCTGCAAATGTCAATGTTGCAGACCTTTCCGACAAAGGAAAAGGAGATTATGCATATGCATTGATCGATGTGGATTCTCCGGTAGATGAGGAGACCATCGCAAAATTGCGTGAAGTAGATGGGGTAATCCGTGTTCGTGTGATTAAATAACAAACGCTAGACCGGCCTGTAGTATTCAGGCCGGTTTTTTCATAAGGAGAGGAACCATGGCAGATATCAAACCATTTGCGTGTATCAGACCAACAGAGAATATGGCATCCGTCATTGCGGCTTTGCCATATGATGTATATAACAGAGCGGAAGCAAAAGAAGAAGTTAAAAAACATCCGGACAGCTTTCTGGCGATTGACCGCGCGGAAACACAATTCGATGATTCCGTGGATACCTACGATGATCGTGTATATCAAAAAGCGGCGGAGCTGTTTCACGAACGGCTTTCGCAGGGCAAATTCATACGGGACAATCAACCGTGCTATTATCTTTACGAACTGACAATGGACGGCCGGGTGCAGACAGGTATCGTAGCCTGTGCATCCATCGATGATTATCAGAATTCCATCATCAAAAAACATGAAAATACAAGGGCGGACAAAGAAGTGGACAGAATCCGCCATGTGGACAGCTTAAGCGCGCAGACAGGTCCGATTTTCCTGGCATATCGCGCCAATCCTGTCATCCGTGAGATTGTACAAAAGACGAAAACACAGGCACCTTTATATGACTTTTGCGCGGAAGACATGATTACGCATCGCGCATGGAAAATTGACGACGAAAATGATGTTTTTGCAATTAAACTTGCATTTGAGAACATGAATGAAATATATATTGCGGATGGACATCATCGTGCAGCGAGCGCGGTAAAGGTAGGATTAAAGCGCAGAGAGCAGAATCCGGATTATGATGGAACGGAAGAATTCAATTATTTTTTGAGTGTATTATTTCCCGATGACGAATTGATGATTATGGATTATAATCGTGTTGTAAAAGACTTGAACGGGATGACACCGGATTCTTTTCTGGCCAAAGTAAAGGAACTGTTTTCTGTGACAGAATTACCGGAAGCGGCTCATCCGACGCAAAAAGGCAATTTTACCATGTTTCTTGATCATAAATGGTATTCCTGCCAAATGCCTGACTGTAATCAGGACGATCCGGTAGCGGGACTTGATGTGTCTGTTCTGCAGGAGAAACTGTTGCAGCCCCTACTTGGAATCGGGGATCCCAAGACAGATCAACGAATTGATTTTGTCGGCGGAATCAGAGGCTTAAAAGAACTCGAGCGTCGTGTCATGACGGATTGTGCGGTTGCCTTTGCCATGTATCCGACTGCCATTGCGGAACTGTTTGCTGTCGCAGATGCGGGTAAACTGATGCCACCGAAGTCAACCTGGTTCGAGCCAAAACTCAGAAGCGGATTATTTATTCACGAAATCTAGGAGGAATCGGTCAAGTGTTATTATTATTGGATTCATCAACTCAGACAGAGCTGATTGATAAGGTGAAAGAACCGGGTGTGATTGTACAATATTTCAAGAATTCCATCCCGTTTTTGCTTTCTTTTGCAATTCAGGTTGTTGTTGCGATTCTGATTTTGCTGATTGGAGGCAAGCTCATTAAATGGGTGGTTAAACTGGTGCGCAAATCACTCGAACGCAGTCGCATTGAGGAGAGTGTATCGGGATTTCTGGGCTCGCTGATCAAATATGCATTGTATTTTGTGCTGATTATGGTTATCCTGTCCCAATTTGGTCTGACTACGGGATCTGTTGTGGCAGTACTGGGATCTGCCGGCCTGACACTGGGATTGTCATTCCAGGGCAGTTTGTCCAATTTTGCAGGCGGTGTGCTGATCCTGCTGCTAAAGCCATTTAAAATCGGTGATTATATTATGGAAAAGGCAACCGGGCTCGAAGGTACTGTCAATGATATTACAATCTTTTATACCAAGCTTACGACAGTTGACAATAAGGAAGTCTATGTGCCAAACGGAACTTTGTCCAATACAAGTATTGTGAATCTGACCAGAAATCCAACCAGACGTGTGGAAATCAAGGTGTCGGTTGATTATCATACCGATTTGAAAAAGGCGCGTGCAATTCTCGAAAATGTTGCGCGCAAACATGAACTGGTATTGAAGGATGAACCGATTGTCGCATTTGTATCAGAGCTGGGGGACAGCGGAATTGATATGGAATTGCGTGCATGGAGTCAGACCGAAAATTACTGGCAGGTGAAGTGGGATTTGACGGAAAATGTAAAAAGTGCATTAGAAGAAGGTGGAATTACCATCCCATTCCCACAATTAGATGTGAAAATTAAACAATAATTTTTAAAAGTATTGCAATTAAATGTACAATATGTTAAATTAACTATGTTGTATTTTTAGTTTTTTAGGAGGTTTTTAGAAATGAAACAGGGAACAGTAAAGTGGTTCAATGCCAAAAAGGGTTACGGTTTTATCACCGATGAAAGCGGAGAAGAGATTTTCGTACATTTCTCAGCAATCAATTCCGAAGGATTTAAGGAATTGAAGGATGGCGAAAAGGTTGAATACGAAGTCGTCGATGGAGAAAAAGGACCGCAAGCGGCAAATGTATCCCGTTTAGGAGCATAAAAGTTGAATCAGTAAGAAGCTATCGTATGATAGCTTCTTATTTTTTTGAAAAGGGTACAAAAAAAGGCAGAATTGTAGTAAGATGAAGTATATGTTTTTTGGAGGATGATAGATGATAAACTGGAATCAATTGACAGCTTATGAGCTGCTGAAAGAAGAGAATCTTGCAGATATTTCATCAAAAGGATATCTGCTGAGACATAAAAAGAGTGGAGCCCATATTGCATTGGTCTCCAATGATGATGACAATAAGGTATTTTCAATTGCTTTTCGTACACCGCCATCAGACGAGACAGGTGTGGCACATATTACAGAGCATACAACGCTTTGTGGATCTGCCAAATATCCGCTCAAAGATCCGTTTGTGGATTTGGTAAAGGGATCGCTCAACACATTTCTGAACGCAATCACTTATCCGGACAAGACGGTATATCCGCTTGCAAGTTATAACAATCAGGATTTCAAAAATCTGATGGATGTCTACCTTGATGCGGTGTTCAATCCTATGCTTCTGAAGGAGCCGATGATTTTCGAGCAGGAAGGTTGGCATTATGAACTGGAGGATGAAGAAGGCGAGCTGACCATCAATGGTGTGGTATATAACGAGATGAAGGGCTCATATTCTGACCCGGATGGCATTCTTTATCATGAGATTTTGAAGGCGCTTTATCCGGATACTGCATATCGAAATGATTCTGGTGGTAATCCGCGTGCAATTCCGAATCTGACTTACGAAGATTATGTCGCATTTTACAAGAAATATTATCACCCATCCAACTCCTATATTTATTTGTACGGAGATATGGATATTGAAGAGCGTCTGCTTTATCTGGACCGCGAATATTTGTCAAAATATGAGATGCTGGAGATGAATACTGCCATGAAATTGCAGGCACCGTTTTCAAAAACCTGTGAGCTCGAAGGTGATTATTCGGTAGCCTCAGACGATTCTACCGACAAATCCACTTATCTGAGTTACAGCTGGGTTGTGGCGGATGCGTTGGACAAAAAGCGTCTGATGGCAATTGAAGTACTTGAGAGTGCCTTGATCAGTTCACCGGGGGCACCGGTTGTCAAAGCTCTTTTAGATGCAGGAATCGGCTCGGACGTATATTCGGATTCCAATAACGGATTGCGTCAGGCATCTATTTCCGTGGTCGCAAAAGGTGCGGAAGCGTCAGAAAAAGACCGCTTTGTTTCCATTGTGCGCGAAGTGCTTGAAAAGCAGGTGAGAGAGGGAATCAATCATGATGCATTGCTTGCTGCAATCAACAGCAGGGAATTTCATTTCAGAGAAGCAGACTTCGGTCGCTTCCCGAAGGGATTGTTATATGGCCTTTCCGCATATGACGCATGGACTGTGGATGAAATGCAGCCATTTCTGTTCATGAATCAGCTGGACATCTTTGCGGAATTAAAAGAAGAGATCAGCACAGGATATTTTGAGCAGATTGTCAAAGAACAGTTCCTGGATAATCCACACAGTGCAATTCTTGTTTTGAAGCCGAATCCCGGGAAATCCTTGCGTGAGGAAGAGGCATTGCAAAAGAGCCTGCAGGAGTACAAGCAGACACTTTCCCGGGAACAGATTCGGGAGATTGTGGAGCATACCAAAGCGCTGCACGAATATCAGGAGACTCCGTCTGATGAAAAATACAAAGATTGTCTGCCGATGCTGACACGCGCGGATCTGCGTGAAAAAGCAATGGAATTCAAAAACACGGAAGTGTTCGAGGATGGCATCCCGATTGTCCATCATGAATATGATTCCAACGGAATCGATTATGTGACCATGCTGTTTTCCGTGGAAGACCTGCGGCCGGAGGATCTCTCGTTATATCGCATGTATCTTTCCCTGCTGAGCTACATGGATACAGAACATTATGATTACAATACATTGTCAAATCAGATCAATATCTATTCCGGCTCAATTGCATTCCGCCCTTACAGCTACACGGATTCAAGAACCGGAAAACTGATGCACAAACTGGCAGTCAAATTCAAAACACTCGAAGAGAATTTTGACAAGACGTTGGAATTGATTGATGAGATCATTTACAAAACAGATTTTTCCGATGTGAAGCATTTGCTTGAACTGGTAAGACAGTCCAAATCAAGACTGCAAAGCGATTTGTCGTCCTCTGGCAACAGCACCGCAAGTACGCGTGCACTGTCCCATTTCTCGGAGGGTTATCGCCTGATGGAAGAGATGAACGGAATTGCCATGTATCGTGCAATTGTCAAAATGGAAAAACAGCTTGAATCCGATCCGCAGAGCTTTATCGATCAGATTCGCTATCTGCATGAGAGAGTATTTGCAAAAGACCGTCTGATGATCAGCTTTACCGGAAAGCAGGACGTATTTGAGCGTGCGCTTCCGATTTTGCGTAAACATCTCGCCTTGCTTCCTGACACATCGGAGAAGATGACGGGGGGCAAATTTGACTTTGAGAATGTAAAAGAAGGATTCACGGATGCGTCACAGATTCAATATGTCTGTCGCGCCGGTGATTTTAAAGCGCATGGATATCAGTTCTCAGGATATCTTCGTATGCTTAAAATGATTTTAAGCTATGATTATCTGTGGACCAATGTTCGAGTTCTCGGCGGTGCATATGGCTGCTTTGCCAATTTCACACGTGAGGGAGAGGGCTATTTCGTCTCGTATCGTGATCCGAATTTGTCCAAGACCAATACCGTTTTTGAGGGGGTTCCGGAATACCTGAAGAATTTCGACCCGGATGAGAGAACAATGACAGGCTATGTCATCTCGACATTTGGTGCTGTTGATACCCCGATGGGAGCGGAAGCAAAAGGAACCCGATCCATGAATGCATATCTGACAGGAATCTCTTATGAGCAGGTACAGCGCGAACGAAGCGAAATTTTACATGCATCCGCGGAAAATATCCGTGCACTTGCACCGCTGGTACAGTCGGTTCTTGACGACGGTTATTTCTGTGTTGTCGGAAACGAAAAGAAAATTGCAGAGGAAAAAGACTTATTTACGCATATCGAGAAGATGTGTGAATAATCAGAGGCAGAAAATATGAATGAACAGTTTAAATCCGGTTTTGTAACCATTATCGGCCGTCCGAATGTCGGAAAATCAACCCTGATGAATCGCCTGATTGGACAAAAAATTGCAATCACATCCAACAAACCGCAGACGACGCGCAATCGTATCCAGACGGTTTATACGGATGTTGAAAAAGGACAGATTGTTTTTCTGGATACACCGGGAATTCACAAAGCGAAAAACAAGCTTGGCGAATATATGGTCAATGTCGCAGAGAAAACATTAAACGAAGTGGATGTCGTATTATGGCTTGTGGAGCCGACAGATTATATCGGTGCCGGCGAGCAGCATATTATCGAACAATTGAAAAAAATCAAGACACCGGTCATCCTGATCATCAACAAAGTGGATACGGTAGACCGTGAAAAAGTTTTTTCGTATATCGATGTATATCGAAAGGTGTATGATTTTGCGGAAATCATTCCGACTTCTGCTTTGCGTGGCCAGAATATGGATGATGTCATTGATTCCATTTTCAAATATCTGCCTTACGGACCGATGTTCTATGATGAAGATACCATCACCGATCAGCCGGAGCGTGCAATCTGCGCCGAGATTATCCGCGAGAAAGCATTGCATGCTTTAAACGATGAGATTCCGCATGGAATTGCAGTTGCAATCGATCAGATGAAGGAGCGCAAAGACGGCGCTTTGATAGATATTGATGCGACCATTGTATGTGAGCGCGACAGCCATAAAGGAATTATCATCGGCAAGCAGGGCAGTATGCTCAAAAAAATCGGCTCCAATGCGCGTTATGAGATGGAGCGGCTGCTTGATACCAGGGTAAATCTGAAGCTTTGGGTCAAGGTAAAAAAAGACTGGCGTGACAGCGATTTTCTGATCAAAAATTTCGGTTATCGCGAAGACGAATAAAATTGGAATTGATATGAGTGACAGCATTATTGTAACCGGCATGGTATTGACTTCTATGCCGGTTGGTGATTATGACAAGCGAATAACAATTTTGACGCTGGATCGCGGCAAAATCACGGCATTTGCAAGATCTGCGAGGCGGCCGAAGAGTGCTTTGGTCGCCTGTACCAATCCGTTTGCCTTTGGTGATTTTGAACTGTATCCCGGCAAAAATGCATATACACTTGTCAAGGCGGATATCAAAAATTATTTTCGGGAATTGACGATGGACCCTTTTGCGGCTTATATGGGGTTCTATTTTTGCGAGTTCGCGGAATACTGTTGCCAGGAAAACAATGACGAAAGGGAAATGCTCAGGCTGTTGTATCAGTCCTTGAATGCTTTGAAATCAGGGAAATATGACAATTCCTTTGTCCGCGCGGTCTATGAGGACAAGGCCCTGACCATTATCGGCGAAGGTGCAAATGTATTTGAATGTGTCGCGTGCAAAAAGAAATCGCCGCTGGTCGCCTACTCTCAGGAAAAAGGCGGACTGCTCTGCGATGAATGCGGCAAGACACATAAGAATCAGATTTCTGATGCGACGCGTTATACCCTGCAGTATATCGCCGGATCGTCAATTGAAAAATTATATTCTTTTAAGGTGACGGACGAAGTCCTTGCGGAACTGATTCATGTCGTGGGATTGCATTACAGCAAAATGATTCGTCATTCGTTTAAATCTCTTGAAGTTATGCGCGAGCTTACTTGAAATCACAGCGCGAAATGTGTATAATAACTTGAACTTTTAATTAGAGATAGAGGAGAAAACAATGAAAAAATTTCTGTGCCTCACACTTTGCGTGATTCTCTGTTTGGGAATTCTTACAGGGTGCGGGAAAAAGTACAATGTGTCTGACAGCACAATCTTTGTAGAAAAGAAAGGTGCGATTGTTGCAACGGATGTGCAGACATTTGATGCATCAAAATATAGCGAGGAAGACCTCGAAAAATTTGTCGATGAGCAAATTGATGCTTATAATGAAAAAGCCGGAGATGACGTGATTTCCTTAAAATCACTCGAGGTGGAAGAAGGCGTATGTACATTGGTAATCAAATATGATTCCTATGAGCATTTTGCCAAATTTAACGGTTATGAGATCTTTGTGGGATCTGTTGCCGAAGCACTTGCGGCCGGATATACCTTTGATGATGTTGCATTTGCAAGCGTTAAGGATGAGACTGCCACAGAGTGCGACAAATCTTCCTTCATGGATTCTGATGAAGATTACAAAGTTGTGATTTTTAAGAATGAGCCATACAGTGTTCATACCTATGGCGATGTGCAGTTTGTTTCAATCGAACATACCAAGATTGTAGATGAAAATACCATTTCATTTGCTCTGGGAAATCATTTGCAGGGAACCAAGGCGCCTTCCACCGAATCTACGGAGCAGGCAACCGAAACAACGGAAAGCACAGAAGGAAATTCTGCAAGCGATGGTTCTGTAACCGATGAGGAGCTTGAAGGAGAGGGCGAGACTTCAACCGAAGAAATCGTATTCCCGTTTGACGAGCAGCCGAAGGACGAGGACATCGCAGAATCACTTGGATATGTATATATTATTTTTAAATAAATGAGTAGGAGATATTAAAATTATGGAAAAGACAATGGACAAGATTGTTCAGGTGGCAAAAGCAAGAGGTTTTGTATATCCGGGATCCGAGATTTACGGCGGTCTTGCAAACACATGGGATTACGGAAATCTTGGTGTGGAACTGAAAAACAATGTGAAAAAAGCATGGTGGAAAAAATTTATCCAGGAAAATCCATACAATGTCGGTGTGGACTGCGCGATTCTGATGAATCCACAGACCTGGGTTGCTTCCGGACATCTTGGTGGATTCTCCGATCCGCTTATGGATTGTAAGGAATGCCATGAGCGTTTCCGCGCAGACAAGATCATTGAAGATTATGCTGCAGAAAAAGGAATCGAATTAAAGTCTTCCGTAGACGGATGGAGCAATGAGGAGATGGTTGAATTTATTGAATCCAACAACATTCCATGTCCTTCCTGCGGCAAGCATAATTTTACCGATATCAGACAGTTTAACCTGATGTTTAAGACATTCCAGGGTGTTACAGAAGATGCAAAGAATACGGTATATCTTCGCCCTGAGACTGCACAGGGTATTTTTGTAAACTTCAAGAATGTACAGAGAACTTCCCGCAAGAAGGTTCCGTTTGGAATCGGACAGATCGGAAAGTCATTCCGTAATGAAATTACGCCGGGTAACTTTACCTTCCGCACCCGTGAATTTGAGCAGATGGAGCTGGAATTCTTTTGCAAGCCGGGCACACAGGATGAATGGTTCTCTTACTGGAGAGGGTTCTGCCGTGACTGGTTACTTTCTCTTGGAATCAAAGAAGATGAGATGAGACTTCGTGATCATGATCCGGAAGAATTGTCATTCTACTCTACAGGAACCACTGATATTGAATTCCTGTTCCCATTTGGATGGGGTGAATTATGGGGAATCGCAAGCCGTACAGACTATGATTTGACCCAGCATCAGAATGTATCCGGACAGGATATGACTTATTTTGATGACGAGCTGAACCAGAAATATCTCCCATATGTAATCGAGCCGTCACTTGGTGCTGACCGTGTGGTTCTTGCATTCCTTTGTGCTGCATATGACGAAGAGAACATCGGCACGGAAGAAAAGCCTGATGTGCGTACCGTAATGCATTTCCATCCGGCACTTGCACCGGTTAAGGTCGGTGTACTTCCGCTGTCCAAAAAATTGAACGAAGGAGCAGAAAAAATCTTTGCAGAATTAAGCAAATATTACAACTGTGAATTTGATGATCGCGGAAATATTGGTAAAAGATACCGTCGTCAGGACGAAATCGGAACCCCTTATTGTGTAACTTATGATTTCGATTCTGAAAATGATGCTTGCGTAACAGTACGTAATCGTGATACTATGGAGCAGGAGAGAATTAAAATTGAAGACTTAAAAGCATATTTCGATGAGAAACTTGCTTTTTAATGCATTTCGAAGTTGGGAATTTTGGAAGGCGGACAAATGTCCGCCTTTTTTTCGTATTTTTTCTGTTTCTATTTTTTCGATACGGTCACATGTAGGTCACACAAAACATATTACCTAAAAAAATTGTCTCAGACCTATTTACTTTTTCAGAAAAAATGCGATATTATATGCTCGGTTTCGAAATGAAGGGGCAAACACCAAGATGAAACAAAAAGATTTAAAAAAATTATCCAGAAGCGAATTGTTGGAAATGCTTCTTGACCGGAGCAAAGAGGTGGAACATTTGCGAAAGGAACTTAGCGAATTAAAACAAAATGTTGCTTCGTTGGAGGAGGAGTTAAACAATTCAGGCAGGATAAATGATGTCATTACGAAACTTGAAACAATGGTTGCGAAAAACGAAAAAGAATAATCAAAAACATAAGAAGCAGGAAACAACGGAAGATACCATCGTTCAAATCCTGACCGATGAAGAGGACTTTGATGATTTACGAGTCAAAGACTTGCGGCAGGAATTGCGAAGGGTCAAATATAATCAAAAATTTATCGGATCGTTGTTTAATACGATTGGAACACTGATTGTTGCGGCAGCACTTGCAATTATCATATCCAACGTATTTATGCCGGTGCTTCAGGTGACGGGCAACTCTATGGCACCGACACTCGAAGAGGGGGAAATACTTTTGGCAAACAAAAATGCCAAGTTTAATACCGGCGACATCATTGCTTTTTATTATAACAACAAAATTTTAGTAAAAAGGGTAATTGCTACGGCAGGGGATTGGATTAATATATCAGCGGACGGAACCGTCTATGTAAATGATATTGAAATCGATGAGCCGTATTTGATTGACAAAGCATTGGGTGATTGCAATCTTGATTTTCCGTATCAAATTCCGGAGTCAAAGATTTTTGTGATGGGGGATCATAGAAGCGTATCACTCGATTCTCGAAATTCAAACATTGGTTGTATTTCGGAAGAGCAAATTGTTGGCAGGGTTGACTTATGCATCTGGCCATTATCGGGAGTGCGTAAAGTCAATTAGGAGAAGGCATATAATGTAAAAGGGGAGGGGAGTTTCTCGTGAATCAGGATATCGAGCGTCTTGGAAGTGTAAGATTACAGCGTCACAAGAAACGAAATATTTGGATAAGTGCAGTTGCGGCACTTTCTTGCATAGTACTTGCAATCTCATTGTACTCTTTAATCAAACCCGCATCAGCATCGACAAGGGATTTAAAACCTTATCTGACTGCGGTATATGAGAGAGGCGACATTACTTATGATCCAATCAACGATTATTATATCGGTGATTCCATGGATATTGAGTTTAAGTTGCCGAAGGGTACACTCTCAGCGGACAGCAAGGATTATTCATACACCTATCCGAACGGGATCAGTATGGATCAATCATTGCTGGACACGAATTATATTCTTTATGATTCAAACAATATCACAGCAGGAAGTTACAAATTCATAAAAAACAACAACGGCTCTTATTCGGTATTGCTGTCATTCAATGACAAATATGTCGCGAATCTAAACGGTGGAGCGGTTCAGGGATCTGTCTATTTTGCGGGAATTTATTCCAAGCAGACCGTGGAGAACAATGACAAGATTCATGTGCAATTCACGGACAACCTGAGCATCGATATTCCGTTGAAACAGGTGACCACAGAATACGATCTGCAGGTTGATAAGAGCGGAACAGTGGCAGATGACAAAAACAGCATTACTTACAAAGTAATTGCTTATTCGGTTAACGGAACACCTGATGTCATTGCATTCCAGGATGTCTTGAAATTGAGCGGAAGCGATAATATGTCTGCCAAATTCGACAGCATCACGGTAAAGAAAGCATCCATTACTCAAAAAGAGGGTGGTGGCTACACAGTCACAAATATCGGAGAACAGGTTAAGGTAAAGGCTGAGACTTCTAAAAATTCGGATGCTACGAAAACGATTTCGTTAACACTGCCAAAGCTTGAAGCGGCCTCTAAATCATCGGATGGAAAGACGCTAGTCTGCAACGGATATGAGATTACATACAAGTATACGTTGAATGTACCGACGGATACCACACTGACCGGTCGAAACGATGTTAAGATTTCTTCCTTCGACAAAAAGAAGGGTAAATATGTGGAAGATAGCGATTTCTATTCCTTCCGCATCGACAAGAGACTGGATATTAAGAAAAGCGGATGGAATTCAAACGGCAGAGGCGTATGGAGCATTTATGTAAACTCCAATCGCGTGAATATCGCCGGCATGGAATTAAAAGATGATATGTTCCATGGATATGACATCAAAGATTTTACGGTTTCGCCGAATAATGGATACGAATACATTTATGATCGCAGCCGCAATATCACAGGAATTCGATTCAAGGCAGTTAAGAACGGACAAAACACACAGGCGTATACCATCAATTACAACACTGAGCTGGCAAGCGACACAGAACCGACTGTCAACAAGGTAACGATTGAGGGCAAAGAAGCAACCGCAACGGTTTATCCGTATCATGAAGAAGAACATCATGATGATCCGGAACCTGGCGACAAGACAACGGTCGAAAAGCAAAATGACGGGGCTTCAATTTCGGCAGATATGAATACGCTGACGCTGGAGTGGTCGACAAAGATTACATCTTCGTCAAACGGATTGCCAAAGGGCGCATTGATTCGTGATAATCTGAGCATTTGGAATGAATGTCGTCAGTATTTCAGCTACGATCAGCTCTTAAACATTTATCAGATGCTGCAAAATTCAGCGCCTTGGGCAGGCAAAACCGACAGGTTCCGTGTCTATGCAAACAAGCGTGACTTCTCAGAATGGAGTAGACAGGTCAACTGGTCTGATTTGACCGAGAAATTCTGTGAAGAATATTATGTTTACGGTTTCAGCTTTGAGTTGACGGATGCAATTGCATATTCCCCGAGTGGATTGGAACTGCATTATTTCTCAAGCGTAGATTTGTCAACTGCCGCAAACAGACAGGAATTCAATAATACATTTGATGTGGATGGCGCATCTGCATCAGCGACCTATACTTACCAGAAGGCATCATTCAAAAAGACGGATGCCGACGGCAATGAAACTGACAGCGAAGTGGTGGATGACAGCGGCAAGCTGACCTGGGTTGTCGAAGCAAAGCTTGATTCCCTTCAGGGATATGACACCGCAACGATTACAGATTATCTGCCGACGGGAATCTCTCTTGAATCTGTGGACATGGAAGTCGGATGGATGAAATGTTCGATTGATTCGATTCCGCAGGATGGCAACATCGTGGAAGGCAATATATTCAAGTACTCGAGCGATGAGAATGTGCATTATCAGTTTGGATTTGACAAAGATAGCGGACAGGTGGTCATCAAGCTTTCACGCACCAATGATCAACCGATGGATTTTAATTCCAAGATTCGCATCACATATCATTGCAAGGTAAAAACGGATCGCATTGAGAATTACAAAAAGGGAAATAAATATTCATTCACTAACTATGCAACCATTCAAATGGGCGATCTGGTTTTGGAAGGATCACAGACACAGTGGTGGAAAGAAGAATATGAAGTCGTGAAAAAGACCGGAACATGGGATTCATCGGCACAGCGAATTCATTATTCCATCAAGATCAATGAATATGCAGATGATCTGGTTGCGGGAAGCGACACATTGCAGCTGGAAGACATTTTGTCTTATGCGATTGACAAAGATGATGAAGACCGTACGGTCTCACTGGTACAGGATACGGTTAGGCTCTATGTCTGCAAGATCGGTTCCGACGGCACGATTACAAAGAATGAGATGACGAATTGGAACTGGGAATATGAGTCCACTGAGTATTCCGCTGATGTGACCGGTGATGTCGATCGCCATGTCAACAAGATTACAGCGACGATTCCTGACAGCACCTTCCTGATTCTGGAATATGATTATATTCTGGCAGGAAACTTTGAGAGTGTAGAACATCCGACACTGGGTGTGAAGAATACGGCAACCATTTCCGGAACATCATATATCTCGATTGATGACAAGGAAGAATATGAATGGTCCAAGTCAACACATAATGCGGTTGTATCCGGAAACTTCCAATATACCTTCTACAAGGTTGAGAAAGCAAACTTCGGAAATGCTTTGAAGAATGCGAGATTCACATTGTTTGAATACACTGACGGATCGAATGATATCGATACGCGCAAAGTATACAAGACAAATGAATTCGGAACATTCAGCATTCATTACCAGACAGAGGATGAACAGCAATATGCATTCAAGAAGGACACTTTGTATTATGTGATGGAAACAAAGGCTCCGGACGGATATGAACTGCCGGCAGAACCGGCCCGCTATTATTTCTTCTTCAGTGACAGAGATAAGATTGATTTGCCGAGCGGTATTCGCGCAATTAATCTCCTGAAACATGGCGGAAGTGAGTATGTAGTCAATGATATCAAACCGATTTCTATCGAAGTGGAAAAAATCTGGAGAGATGGAGACGGTAAAGCAACCCAAAAAACGGATGTGTCCGAAATTGTTTTGGACCTGCATCGCATTGATACCTATTATTCCGACAATGATCCAAATGCAAATCGCGATCTGATCATTGCTCAGAATATCAAAATACAGCCGGATGCAAATGGCTATTGGCATTATGTATTCGACAACCTGAATCGTTACTGTTACCACGAAGTGGATGGGGTGCAGAAAGCATTCCCGTGCAAGTATTATGTGGAAGAGCGATCGGTACAGGGGTATGAATGGGTAACCTACGGATTCGACGGAATCAGTCCTGAGACTGCGATTGTGACCGGTAAGATTACGCTGGTCAACAAAGCAATCCAGTACGAACTTCCGGAGACCGGAGGAATGGGAGCGGCAAAATGGCCAATCCCGCTTGGTATTGTTTTTGTTCTGATCGCATCGATCGGAATTGGGTACAAAGTTGGTAACAAAAAAGGATAAAGAAAAGGAGAATCAGACATGAAAAAGTTTACCAAAGTTCTTGCCTTTGCACTTGCAATGGTACTTACGTTGGCAATGACATCTATGGTCTTTGCTGACACCACAACAAACGGTAATTATTCAATTACCATCAAGAATGATGCAGAAGGACACACCTATGAGGCATATCAAATCCTTGCCGGTGATCTTTCGCAGGACGGAACCACACTTTCAAATGTAAAATGGGGAAATGGCGTAGACCAGACAAAAGTAAAAACATTAATCAATTCCGGATCAGCAGATGATTTTGCAAAAGCACTTGGCGAAATTACATCAAAGTCAGCAGAAGCTGATGCAGCTGCAGCTAAAATCGGAAAGATTCTCAATGCATCCAATGCATATAAGTCAGGAGATTACAACAAAGGCACTTATACCATTTCAGGTCTTCCATCAGGATACTATCTTGTAAAAGATATGGACGGAAGTCTCGATCAGAAAGATGGTGATGCATATACTTTATACATCATGGAAGTTGTCGGAAATGTAACTGTGAATGCAAAGTCTGACACTGTTACCGTTGAAAAGAAGATTAAAGATGTCAATGATACTACCGGAGAAACCTCTGACTGGCAGGATTCCGCTGACTATGACATCGGCGACAGTATCCCATTCCAGTTAACAGGAACCTTGCCATCAAATTATGCCAACTTTGATACTTACTACTATGCATTCCACGATACCGAATCAAACGGACTTACCTTCAACAATGATGCAGTGGTATATGCAGTAGAAGGCAAAACCGAAACCGTAATTGATGCAAGCTCTTATACAGTAACAACCAGAAATGACGGATTTGATATTGTATTTGCAGATTTAAAGAAGATTACTTCAGTTAACAAGAATACCAAGATTGTTGTTCGTTACACTTCTACACTGAATGAAAATGCTGTAATCGGCGCACTTGGAAATCCAAACGAAGTATATCTTGAGTACTCAAACAATCCAAATAACGATGGACATGGAAAGACCAACAAAGATGTAGTTATCGCATTTACCTACAAGGTAGTTGTAAACAAGGTTGACCAGGACAATGAGCCACTTGCAGGTGCAGAATTCACATTAAAGAAAATTCTTGCAGACGGCACTGAAAAAGTGATTGATGTAATCACAACAGAAGAAGGTACCGTATTTACATTTAACGGCCTTGATGATGGTCAGTATGTATTGAGCGAGACCGTGACTCCGGACGGATTCAATACCATCGATGATATTACATTTACCGTTACCGCAGATCATGAAATTTTATCAGATGATCCACAGCTCACAGATCTTGCTGCAGTTGCAGACGGTGGAGTTGTAGAATTCACCGTTACCAAGACTGACGGTATGATCGACGGTGGTCTTGTAACAGATATCGTAAACCAGAAGGGTTCTATCCTTCCTTCAACCGGTGGTGCAGGACGCGTTGCAATCTATCTGATTGGTGCAATCCTTGTACTGGGTGTTGGAGTAGTTGCTGTATCAAAGCTTCGTGCTAGACAGTAATTTTTAAAAGTTTTAAAATGATTATTGTGTTCTGCGGTTCATTCCGCAGAACACAATAATAAATACAGCCGTAAGGAGAATTCTATGAAAAAAAACTGGTCCATAATAGTATTAATTGTATTGGGCGTTCTAGGATTGTCCTTATTGCTGTATCCGACTTTCTCTGATTGGTGGAATTCCTTTCATCAATCCAAAGCAATTGCAGCATATACGGATGCGGTCGACGAATTGTCAAATGAAGAAGCCACCCGGATGTATGAAGAGGCAAAAGCATATAATGAAGCTTTGCTTTCCAAGACAGACCGTTGGGAAATGACAGACGAAGAATATCAAAAATATGAATCCATTCTGGATGTGACCGGAACCGGAATCATGGGATATGTTGAAATACCAAGTGTCGACATCTCATTGCCGATTTATCATGGACTGTCGGAAGAGGTCTTGCAGATTGGAGTCGGTCATATCGAAGGCTCCTCCTTTCCGATTGGCGGTCGCAGCACACATTGTGTGCTTTCGAGCCATAGAGGATTGCCATCCGCAAAATTGTTTACCGATATTGATCAGATGGTGGAAGGAGATATCTTTTTCCTCCATACACTCGGGAACACACTGACCTATCAGGTGGATCAGATCAGAATTGTGCTTCCGGAAGAATTGAATGAATTAAAAATCGAATCGGATAAAGACTACTGTACATTGGTTACCTGTACACCATATGGAATCAACTCGCATCGTTTGCTTGTACGGGGACACAGAATCCCGACTTCGAAGGCAAATGCCGTAATCGTTTCGGAAGCAAATCAAATCAATCCGCTTCTTGTATCGGTTTTTGTAGGAGTCATATTATTGATTATTTATAGCGTGATTGCAGTCATTGTAAAGCGCAAGATTATAAATCGTTTTCGATGAATGTTTAGTGAGAAGGGAGCGTTTACATGAAACACTCATGGAATTGCCGAAAGGGGAAAATAGCATCTATCTGCCTGGTGACAATGCTTATCATGTTGTTTGGCTCATCATCTGCCCTGGCAACATATGATTTGTCGCCAAAGAAATTTACTGTAAAATTTGCGGAGTCGGAGGAGAGTAATTATACAGATTTGTATATGGCCGGTGCCGATTACGAAGTTTATCTGATTGCGCAGATGGATGAAGAGGGGGACTATCAGGTAAAGGATGCCTACAAAGACACCGGCGTACAGGACATTGTCGACAAAGCCAATCAGTCTGCTGATGTGACAGCCGATGAACTACTTGCGGTATCGGACGAGATAGAGGCTTTGATTGCCGATGAACAACCGGATGAAACCGGAACGGTCGGTGAAAGTGTCTACATCGTTCCGGGACTGTATTTCATCCATCTTGATGAAGTCAGGACGGGATATCATACCTATCAATTCCTTCCTTCTATGGCATTTGTCCCGAACCAGGATTCGGTAAGCGTCAAAGTGGAACAAAAGCCTTTGACGGCTGAACTTACAATTACAAAGACTTTGAGTGCTTATGACAATCTGACGGGTGCCCCGATGTTTGTATTTGATATCACAGCGGTGGATGACCAAAACAAGGTGGTTTATTCGGATGTGGTAGGCATGCGCTTCGAAAAAGCCGGCACACAGAGCATTACCATCAAAGATATTCCTGCAGGAAGTACAGTGACCGTCAAAGAACTGGATGCAGCCGCTTCCTACAGTATTTCGTCATCGGCTGAAATTGTATTAAACAAGATTACGGAAAAAGAGAGTAATATTGCAGAGTTTGTAAATGATTACAACCACAGACTGGTATATGGTACCGGAGTGGTAAATCATTATACGATACATGAAGATCAACAGGCAAACGGTGATACAATTTACAGTTGGGAGTGGACGCAAGAATGAGAAAATTTAGAGCAAAAATGATTCTGCCTTGTCTGCTTTTATTATTGGCGACAGGATTTGCTGCAGAAAGGATATATGCATATTTTACAACTTATGTCACAGCAAAAGGTACCGTTCCGATTCGATTGGGTCATGAGACTGAATTGCATGAGGAATATCGTGACTGGAAAAAGACCATCTCTGTTGAAAACGTGGGAGAAGTTCCGGTATTTGTGCGTGTCAAGGTGATCTGCGGCAGCCAGTTCCAAGTAAAAGTCACAGGTGATAAGTGGACGGAAAAAGACGGCTATTATTACTACAAGGATGTCGTTGCGGTTGGCGAGACAACGGATTCCATTGTCGCTGCAATCGAAAAATCCAAGGATGTAATCAGCGATTTTAATATTATCGTCATCCAGGAATGTGTTCCTGCGATGTGCGATGAAGACGGCAATATGTATGTGCCGGAATATGCTGACTGGTCGATGCAGGCCGAATATACAGTAGATGAGGAGGCAGACCATGAATAAGAAGAAGCTTCCAAAATGGCTAGTAATCAGCGGTATGATTATGCTGGGCGCTTCATTGTCCGGTACAGCAGCCGCAGCATTGAATTATTACAGCCAGAATTATATCGCCCAGATGGATGTCAAATCGATTGGTGTGACATTAAATGAAAATGATAAAGCAATCAGCTGGCGTGATTATACACACAGCAATGATACATGGAAAGAGCATAACGGAGATCTTTTGACCAGTATGCTTTCCGATGCGGGCGATGATCAATTGATTTTGAACAAGCATTACAAAGAAGAATTGTCCGTGACAAACAGCGGCACAATCGATGAATATGTTCGAGTTCAGCTGTATCATTACTGGGTTACCCCGACCGAAGACGGGGAGCTGCAAAAGCGCACAGACCTGGATCCGCAGGATATTCTGATTGGCTATACCGGCAACGAAGAGTGGGTTGAGGATACCGATTCCCGTACTTCGGAAAAGAGCGATTGGTATTATACAAAGATACTCACACCGGGGAAGACAACCTCATTATTGTGTGACTATATTGCAATCAACGGTAAGATTGCATATAAAGTACATGAAACCTCGACAACGGAAGAGTCGACAGATGAAAACGGTGTGACACATAAATATACCAATATCATTTCCACCTATGATTATGATGGAACATCTTTTGTTCTCAGAGCGGATGTCGATGCAGTGCAGACTCATAATGCGAAAGATGCGATTCTTTCTGCATGGGGTGTGAATATGGATGTCAAAGCAGATGGCACTCTTTATCTGTTGAATAAGTAAGGAGCAGTGAAGTGATGAAAAAAATCAAATACTATTTTTTGACGATGTTGCTCCTGCTTCATATGGGAAGCGTGGCAATATATGCAAATGATACGACCACAGAGGCCGGTGATTGTGAGTTCACAGGCAAAGAAATGAAAAGTACGTTTGACTCGACTACCGTAGCTGCATCAGTGGCTGAGATGGAGCCGGGTGATACGGTGGCATTTGCAATCAATATTCATAATAACAGTGATGTTGCAACAGACTGGTACATGTCCAATTCCGTACTTCAGTCACTCGAAGATGCACAGGCAGTGGCTGAAAATGGTGGATATACTTACATCCTTACTTTCGAGCCGAAAAACGGAAAAGTTGAAACCTTGTACAGTAGTGATACTGTTGGCGGAGATTCCAACTCATGGTTCTCAAAGACAAACGGTGGCCTGTACGAAGCGACAAACTCATTGGACCATTTCTTTTTCATTACATCATTAAAAGAAAACGAGAGCGGAGTTGTAAAGCTTCAGGTTGGTCTCGACGGAGAGAGCCAGGGCAATATCTATCAGGATACCCTCGCAAAATTGATGATGAATTTTGCTGTTGAGACACCGACCAAGACGGTTTTGCCAAAGCATCCGCATCCGGTGAAGACAGGAGATATTTTCTTCCTTGGTGCGATTGCATTGATGGCAGCCGGTATGATTCTGATTTTGCTTGGTTTTATCAAGCAACGTAAACAAAAGAAAAATCAGACTGCAGTGACGGCCATTCTGTTGATTGCAATGATTGGCATTTCCGGTCTGCTTCGTCCGATGATATTATTTGCAAAGAATTCCAATTATACCTATACCGTTTCTATTTCGGCAGGTAATCATGGAACTTTTGCAGATGGAACCTGCGTATATGTCAACAAAGCAGCCGGCAATCATGCTTCGGTTCATTCCAAACGCGTGAAAGCCGGTAACAGACTTGTCATCACGGGACTGGAGTATGGCGATGTGTTAAGCTGTACCGCGCAGACTGTGGTGACCGTTGATACCAAGAAATATTATGTGCGCGGAATCCGTCTGGCGGGAAGAGACAACAATACCGTATCCAAATCATCTTTTACCGTGGAAGAGGATCAGGATTATGTTGTTGCATATGGAATCCCGGCGGATTTGACAGAATATACGGTTCGATATGTAGATGAAAATAATGTCGAAATTGCAGAAAGCCAGACATTTTACGGTAACATCGGAGATGAGCCTGTAATCGCATATCGTTATATTGAAGGATATGTTCCTCGCGATTACAATCTCTCATTTGTTCTTTCCGCTGATCCGGCAGAGAATCATTTTGATTTTGTATACCGTGCCGTTACAGGGGAGAATCCAGAGAATCCGGAAAATCCGGAGAATCCAAACAATCCGGAGAATCCAAACAATCCGGAGAACCCAAACAATCCGGAGAACCCACAGAATCCGGAAAATCCGGATAACGGAGATGATGTTGTGGTCATCCCTAATGATGATGTACCGAGAGATGACGGACCGGAAGATCCGGGACCGAATGAAAAAACAAATATTGAAGATGAAGATGCTCCGAAATCCGCCAATGATAATGTGGTTACATATTTGAGCGAAAGGGGCCTGCTTTTTCCGTTTATGTTTGGTTTGGTAGTGCTGGTAGCATTGATTACGGTGACCATCGTGGTAGTCAGAAATCAAAAAAAGCAGCAAAAGATTGAAAATCAAGAAAAACAAGAGTGATTTTAGTTGAAAAAATTGCGAACTATGCTATTATATTCTATGTGCGACTTTTTTTATTGAAGTTGTACCTGAAATCTAAATATCAATATTATTTTTAGGAGGAATTGCAAAATGGCAAACAAGTGGGTTTATACCTTCCAAGAAGGTAACATGACCATGCGCAACTTACTTGGTGGTAAGGGTGCTAACCTTGCAGAGATGACTGAAATCGGTCTTCCTGTACCGCAGGGATTTACCATTACTACTGAAGCATGTACTCAGTACTATGAGGACGGACGCAAGATTAACGATGAAATCATGGGCCAGGCTATGGAAGGTGTAGCTTGGATGGAGAAAGTTAACGGAAAGAAGTTTGGAGATCTTAAGAATCCTCTTCTTGTATCTGTTCGTTCAGGAGCTCGTGCTTCAATGCCAGGTATGATGGATACCATCCTTAACCTTGGATTAAATGATGAAGTAGTAGCAGCTATGATCGCTGGTAACCCAGATCCGGCTTTCGAGCGTTTCGTATATGACTCATATCGTCGTTTCATCCAGATGTTCTCTGACGTCGTAATGGAAGTTGGTAAGAAGTACTTCGAGCAGCTCATCGATGAGATGAAAGAGAAGAAGGGCGTTAAGTTTGACGTAGATCTTACCGCTGCTGATTTAAAGGAACTTGCTTCTCAGTTTAAGGCTGAATACAAGAAGCAGTTGGGAGAAGACTTCCCTTCTGATCCTGTAGTACAGTTGAAGCTCGCTATTGAAGCTGTATTTAAGTCATGGGATAACCCACGTGCTAACGTATATCGTCGTGACAACGACATCCCTTATTCATGGGGAACCGCTGTAAACGTAATGCCAATGGTATTCGGTAACTTAAACAACGAGTCCGGTACAGGTGTTGCATTTACTCGTGATCCTGCAACAGGTGAGAACAAGCTTATGGGTGAGTTCCTCATCAATGCACAGGGTGAAGACGTAGTAGCTGGTGTTCGTACTCCAATGCCAATCGCTGAGATGGAGAAGGAATTCCCAGAAGCATATGCTGAATTTATCAAGGTTTGTGAGACTCTTGAGAACCACTACCATGATATGCAGGATATGGAATTCACAGTAGAAAACAAGAAGTTATACATGCTTCAGTGCCGTAACGGTAAGAGAACTGCTCCTGCAGCTCTTAAGATTGCATGTGACCTTGTTGATGAAGGACATAAGACACCTGAAGAAGCAGTAGCAATGATCGATCCTCGTAACCTTGATACACTTCTTCATCCACAGTTCGATGCTGCTTCACTTAAGGCTGCAACTCCACTTGGAAAGGGTCTTGGAGCATCTCCGGGAGCTGCTTGTGGTAAGGTTGTATTTACAGCTGATGATGCAGAAGCATGGGCTGCAAGAGGAGAGAAGGTCGTACTTGTACGTCTTGAGACTTCTCCGGAAGATATCACCGGTATGAAGGCTGCTCAGGGTATCCTGACTGTTCGTGGTGGTATGACTTCACATGCTGCTGTAGTTGCTCGTGGTATGGGAACTTGCTGCGTATCCGGATGTGGCGACATCGCTATGGACGAGGAGAACAAGAAGTTCACTCTTGCCGGAACTACATTTACTGAAGGTTCTGAGATTTCTATCGACGGAACAACAGGTAACATCTACGCTGGATTGATTCCTACCGTTGACGCTAAGATCGCTGGTGAGTTCGGCCGTGTAATGGCTTGGGCTGACGAGTTCAGAAAATTAAAGGTTCGTACCAATGCAGATACTCCTGCAGATGCTAAGAAGGCTCGCGAGCTTGGAGCAGAAGGTATCGGACTTTGCCGTACAGAGCATATGTTCTTCGAGCCGGAAAGAATTGCTGCTTTCCGTGAGATGATCTGCTCTGATACAGAAGAAGAAAGAGAAGAAGCTCTTGAGAAGATTCTTCCTTATCAGCAGGGAGACTTCAAGGCTCTTTATGAAGCTCTTGAAGGATGCCCAGTTACCATCCGTTTCTTGGATCCACCTCTTCATGAGTTCGTTCCTACAGAAGCTGCTGATATCGAGAAGCTTGCAAAGGCTAAGAATAAGTCTGTAGAAGAAATCAAGAACATCATTGATTCACTTCACGAGTTCAACCCAATGATGGGACACAGAGGATGCCGTCTTGCTGTAACTTATCCTTCAATTGCTAAGATGCAGACAAAGGCTGTTATCCGTGCAGCTATCGAAGTACAGAAGGCTCATCCGGATTGGAATGTTAAGCCTGAAATCATGATCCCACTTGTATGTGAGGTTAAGGAACTTAAGTACGTTAAGAATGTAGTAGTTGAGACTGCTGATGCAGAAATCAAGGCTGCTGGCGTAAACCTTGAGTACGAAGTAGGTACCATGATCGAGATTCCTCGTGCAGCTCTTACAGCTGACGAAATCGCTAAGGAAGCTGACTTCTTCTGCTTCGGTACCAACGACTTAACTCAGATGACATTCGGATTCTCTCGTGATGACGCTGGTAAGTTCTTAAATGCTTACTATGATACAAAGATCTTCGAGAACGATCCATTCGCTAAGTTGGATCAGAACGGTGTTGGTAAATTAATGGAGACCGCTATCAAGCTTGGTAAGCCGGTTAATCCTAACCTTCACATCGGAATCTGTGGAGAGCACGGTGGAGATCCTTCATCTGTTGAATTCTGCCACAAGATTGGTCTTGATTATGTATCATGTTCACCATTCCGTGTTCCGATTGCACGTCTTGCAGCGGCACAGGCAGCTATCGCCGAGAAACACTAATTGAAAATGCGTTATTTTTGGGAACATTTGAGATTCCAAAATCTTACATACAGAAAGCTGCAAAGCTCTACTATGGAGAGCACCGCAGATTTCGGTTCCCGGAAAAGCTTGAATTTAAGCTGTTTCTTGTATAGGGAGTCATTTTGACTCCCTATATTTTTACCTAAAAATGAAAAAAGTTTTGGGTATAAGCTTATAGGCAAAAAAATTTTATACAAGATATATTTGATGCGTTCTGGGAATTAGTATAAGGTAATTCCAAGGACGCATTTTTGTATTTGAAAATGAATAGTGCAACATGTTGCACTTTGAGGAGGGTTTGAAAATGAGCGATTTTACAGCAAAAAAGCTAAAAGAAGCAAGGAATGCAGCAAATTTATCTCAGGAACAAGTGGCAAAAGCATTAGGAATAAGTAAAAGAAAAATTATTTCTTTAGAGGCAAATGAGCATCCACTTACTACAGATGATTTACTTGAGTTTGCAAAACTCTATAAGGTAGATGTTCGAGAATTATTATTAGAATCTTACGCCGAGGAAAGTGAAGAGCAGATTCTTTGTAATCGATACATTTCTTTATGTAGGTTATACGACCAGCTTTCTATTAAGGATAAAGAAGATATTTTCTGGGTAATCAAGCAAAGAATTGCAGGATTAATCTAGATTCTGTGTCTCAAGTTAGGTTTTGATTTGATATAATTTAAAACGAAGGAGGCTTAATTTTGGAAAATGGACTTGAAATGTATAAAGCATTTATTGATGGTTTAGTAGAGAGAAAAGATAGTGTACGAGGAAAATGGATTCTTGGCAATGGATATCCCAATACAGATGAAAATAGAGATATAAATGAATTTTTATCAATGTTATCAAATGAACAAAAGAGAATTATAGTTCAGATGGTAATAGAAGCTAGAGAAAGCGGAATCCATGATACTTTGCAATATATGAATGAAATGATGGATTGTAGGGATTTGGTATTAAGTCAAAAAGGAGAGCCATATCCATACGACCATTTTGATAGTATGTATTATGATTTTATTGCTAGATGTGCAGGAGACGAGTGGCCCGAATAAATAATTGAATATTGAACGTTACATAGCAGTTATCTCAAATCGAGATAGCTGCTTTTTTTGCGCTCATTTTGCGCAGTAACTATTCACTATTCAAAGGAGGTAGACAATGGACTACGAGAAATTCAAACAGGACATGGAGCAGGATGTACGAAAGAATCTTGCAAACAGGGGAATCGAAGCAGAGACAGCTGTTCAGCACATTGATAAGTTGAACGATGGGTACGATGCTTTGACTGTGAAAGCACCGGGAAGTGTGATTGGTGTAAATATCAATCTCAGCAGTGCTTTTGAAGCGTACGAGGATGGAAGAGATTATATCGATATCGTGGAGAGAGCTTCTGATCAGGCTGCCAAGGGAATCACAGAATCGAAGAGCTTTGATATCGATAAGGTCAATGATTATGACCAGATGAAACAGACGCTTTCCATGGAAGTGGTTTCAGCAGAGAGAAATGCTGACATGCTTGAGAAGGTACCACACAAGAACATCGAAGACATGGCAGTGGTATATCGCTTTGTTTTGGATGCTTCAGATGAGGGCAGAGCCAGCATTCTGGTGACAAATCAGCTTCTTGATTCCTATGGCATCACAGCAGATCAGCTTCATGAAGATGCTATGACGATTGCTCCGGAACTTCGCCCGGCAGTGATTAAGACTATGTCTGAGACATTGCAGGAAATGATGGGCGATGAGGCCTTTATGATGATGGGCATGCCGATTGCACCACCAGAGAATGAGCCACTTTTTGTAGCCACAGTTCCAGATAAGGTGCAGGGCGCCAGCGTACTTGCTTACCAGGATTTCATGGAGCAGGCGGCTGAGAGAGTTGGCGGTGATTTCTATGTATTGCCTTCATCGATCCATGAAATTCTCTTGGTAAGAGATGATGGAAGTATGAATCGTGCTGATTTGGAAGACATGGTTCGTACGGTAAATGCTACCGAGGTTCAGCCGGAAGATATCCTTACAGATAGTGTTTATCACTATGATTCTAAGGATAAAGTCTTCGAGCTGGCTGAGAAGTTCGAGGAGCGTACCGCCGCAAAGCAGCGTGAATCAGCTCTTGATAAGCTTGCTGATAAGAAGCGTGAAGCTCCAATTCATGAAAGTGTCACTCGTCCTCATGACCGTGGTGGCGAGGCGTTGTAATGAATAAAAAGACAGGCAAGAAGCCCTCTGCCTGTAGAGGATGTCCTTACGGGAAGCATCAGCCATGCATCGGCTGGTGCACCCGTAAAATCCTAGAAGAGATGAGATTGTTAAAGGAGAAGAAAAAATGACGTTTGATTATTTCTATGGCCGCGAAAGCGACCTTTTTTCATTTGTACGAATTCCAAAGCTTCTGTTCAAGGAAGAACGTCTAAAGCGTCTGTCGTCGGACTCCAAGATTCTCTATGGTCTTCTCCTGGACCGTATGAGCTTATCCGCAAAAAACGGTTGGCAGGATGATGATGGCAGAGTGTATATCATCTACACCATCGATGAAGTGCAGGATGAACTAGGATGTGCCAATAAGAAGGCTGTAAATATCCTTGCAGAGCTTGAAGATATCGGGCTTATCGAAAAGAAACGTCAGGGCTTAACCAAGCCAAATCTCATCTATGTAAAGAACTTTTCATCTGAAGTGTTAAAGGAACATTTCCAGAAATGTCAAAATGACACTTCAGGAAATGTGGAATTGACAGGTCAAGAAGTGTCAAAAGGACGAACAAATAATACTGATAATAACAATACTGATTTTAGTAATACTGATTCTATTCCATTCCATTCTGACAGAATACGGCTCTATCGTGAGTCGCCACAGGAAAATGGAATGGAAGGGAATGGAAATGATGCATTACAGATTCGTAAAAAATATCAGGATTATGTGGCTGAGAACATCAGCCTTGAGATTTTAAAAGAGCGATATCCATATCAACGAGAGCTGATATATCAATTAGCAGAGCTGATGGTGGATGTCCTTTGTTCGACCAAGGATCACATCTGTGTTGGAAAAGAGGACAAACCGGCACCGATTGTGAAGGCACAGTTTATGAAGATTAATTCCATGCATATTGAGTACGTGTTAGAAGGGCTTCAGAAGAACACGACTCTGGTTCGTAATACAAGGCAGTATCTGATCACGACGCTTTATAATGCGCCGCTGACGATAGATGCCCATTACGACACGCTTTTTAACCATGACAGAGCAAATGGATTGATTTAGGAGGAGAAAATGAGTAAGTCACAGGTGATTGCACTTGTTAATCAAAAAGGAGGTACCGGGAAGACCCAGAGCACAGAAAACTTAGGTGTTGGGCTAGCTTCTAAAGGGAAAAAGGTTTTGCTTGTGGATATGGATCCGCAGGGTTCACTTACCATCAGCCTTGGACATCCAAAAGCAGATGAGCTTCCTGTTACCGTGGCGGACATTATGGCGAAGGTTCTTCGGGAAGAGCCAATCGCACCGGGGGAAGGGATTCTTCATCATCCGGAAGGTGTGGATTTGATGCCAGCCAACATTTCTTTATCAGGAATGGAGGTATCCCTGGTAAATGTCATGAGCCGCGAACAAGTGCTAAAGGAATATATTGATTCCGTAAAAGGCAATTACGATTATGTGCTGATTGACTGCATGCCATCTCTTGGGATGCTTACCGTAAATGCGTTAGCTGCTGCGGACAGATTAGTGATTCCGGTTCAGGCTCAGTACCTTTCAGCCAAAGGTTTGGAGCAGTTGCTTCAGACAGTAAACAAGGTTAGGCGACAGATAAATCCGAAGCTAAAGATTGATGGCATCCTGTTAACCATGGTGGATGGCAGAACAAATTATGCGAAGGATATCAGCAACCTGATTCGTGATACCTACGGTAGCAAGCTGAAGGTTTATAAGACAGAGATTCCACATTCTGTTAGAGCTGCAGAAATCAGTGCAGAAGGGAAAAGTATCTTTGCGCATGATCCAAAAGGGAAGGTGGCAGAAGCCTATCAGAATTTAACAAAGGAGGTGCTGAAGAATGAAGAAAGAGCGCTCAAACATTCAGCTGAGCAGTTACGATGATATTTTTGGAAATGATGCATCGGCTGATAAGGCAGGTGCCGTGAATGGTGATACGGTGGTAGACATTCCACTGGATGAATTGCATCCCTTTCGGAACCATCCCTTTAAGGTTCGTGATGATGCTGATATGGAAAAAACAGTGGAGTCCATTCAAGAGTTTGGTGTATTGCAACCAGCTATTGTTCGACCAGACCGCGATGGAGGCTATGAAATCCTGTCAGGACATCGAAGACATCATGCCTGCCAAATAGCAGGGATTGAGGCACTTCCTTGTATTGTAAGAGATTTGGATGATGATGCAGCTACGATTTTGATGGTGGATTCGAATCTGCAAAGGGAAGAGATACTGCCAAGTGAGAGAGCATGGGCTTTTAAGATGAAGTTGGATGCGATGAAAAGGCAGGCAGGAAGACCTTCAAAAGAAAATTGTGGTCAAGTTGACCACAATTTAAATGGTGTGAGATCAAGGGATATTTTAGCTGAGCAAGTAGGAGATAGTGCCAAGCAAATTCAGCGCTATATCCGCCTCACCAACCTAGATCCAGAGCTTCTTCAATTAGTAGATGATAAGCAAATGGGCTTTAATCCAGCCTACGAGCTTTCATTCTTAAATCCAGAACAGCAGAAAGACCTTCTTTCAGCTATTGATTATGCCCAGGCGATTCCTTCTTTATCTCAGGCACAGCGAATTAAGAAGCTGGCGTTGAATGGTGAGATTACCCAGGAAGGAATGAACATCATTCTTTCTGAAGAGAAGAAACAGGACTTGGATCGAGTCACTTTGAAGCATGACACTTTAAAGAAGTACTTCCCAAAGTCTTATACGCCAAAGCAGATGGAAGATACTATTATCAAGCTACTTGACCAGTGGCAGAAGAAACGTAATAGAGATATGGAACGTTAGGAGGTGATTCTATGCAGGAAGAGATTGAAGAGAAAACTGTCCGACTTGTGATTACTACCACAAAGCTTTCTGTTAGTTCATTCATTGCTGGAGTGAAAGCTTACTTGAGACATCGGCAGAAAAAGCAGCTGGCAGCTATTGATGAGCATATCCAGGGCAAGCAATCCATCGATGAACTGATTAAGCAGAATCAAGGAGTAACCAGCATGGTAGTCGGCGATGAAGGGCTTCGTACTTTTGAGCGTATTGCAAAGAAGTACGGTGTAGACTTCGCTGTTATGAAGGACACTTCTGAGAAGCCACCGGTGTTTACGGCTTTTTTCAAAGCCAGAGATACCGATGCCATGGAAGCTGTGGTGAACGAATACAGCAAGAAGATGGTAAAGAAGCAGGAGCGACCAAGTGTGCTTGCGAAGCTTCATAAGTTTATTGAGATTGCAAAGAAACAACCAAACAAGGCAAAGAACAGAACACAGGAGATGACGCGATGACCAAAAAGCAGAAACGACTGATCCTGTTAAATATTCCTTATGTGCTTATTGGATTATTTGCGACAAATCTGGGAGAGGCTTGGAGAATATCGCAGACGATAGATGCGGTAAATGAAGTGGGAGCTCTAGCGCAGGCATTTCCAATAGCGCTTCAGAATTTCCTTCCAAGCCTGCATACCTTTGATTTGATGGTCGGTATTGCTTTTGGTATTGGAATGAAGGTTGTTGTTTATGTAAGAGGTAAAAATGCTAAGAAATACCGTCATGGTGCAGAATATGGAACGGCACGATGGAGTGCATAATTTTAAGTGTAAAGGAAGCCTATATGGACGCACAGGAGGTTATGCACATGACTGATTATAGTAAAATTACAGCCCTTTACTCCCGCCTTTCCGTGGGCGACGAGGACAGGGACGGCGGTGAGAGTAACTCGATACAGAACCAAAAAATCTTTTTGGAGAACTACGCCAGAGGGCAGCACTTAACCAATATCCGGCACTACATTGACGATGACGAAAGCGGCAGATTTTTTGACCGTTCTGCCTACTCCCGCATGATGGACGATGTAGAGAACGGGAAAATCGGTGTCTGCATTATGAAAGACCTGACACGCTGGGGGCGTGACTATCTCCAAGTCGGCAATGCGATGGAGATATTCAGACGGAACAATGTGCGCTTTATCGCAGTCAACAACGGGATAGACAGCGAAAAGCCCGATACATTGGAGTTTGCGCCCTTTATCAACATCATGTCGGAGTGGTACGCAAAGGACATCAGCAAGAAAGTAAAGACCGGCATTAAGACGAAGGGCATGAGTGGAAAGCCGATTGCCACCGAAGCCCCCTATGGCTATGTCAAATCCCCGGACAACAAGGATTTTTGGATTATCGACGAGGAAGCCGCCGGAGTTGTTCGTTTGATTTTTCGCCTGTTTCTGGACGGAAAAAACCGAAACCAAATTGCCGTATATCTCACGCAGGCGCAAATCCCAACGCCCACATTCTACATGAAAGAGCGCGGGCGGGGAACCTGTAAAAACAGGGCGCTCAATGAGGCCAACCGCTATAAGTGGAACAAAGCCACCCTGACCCATATCCTCACACGGCAGGAGTATTGCGGTGATGTTGTCAACTTCAAGACCACAAAGCACTTCCGCGACAAGCGGAACCACTATGTAGACCGGAGCCAATGGCAGATAACCGAAAATGTGCATGAGCCGATTATTGACCGCACCGACTTTGAAACCGTACAGCGGATTTTGGAAAATGCGCCCGTCAAACGCCCCAACGGGGACGGGGAAATCCACCCTTTGTCGGGCTTGCTTTTCTGTAAGGATTGCGGTGCGAAAATGCACATTCGCATAGATTATCGGAATGGCGGCAAGCGTCATGTTGCCTATTGCAGCGAGTACCACAAGGGAAAAGCCAAAAACCCCAAATGCAATTCCCCGCACATCATTGACGCGGATTTGCTCATGCAGACCATCGCGGAAGTGCTGAAGAAAATCGAGGACTATTCTATCAGCAACTGGGCGGAATTTGAAGCCTTAGTGAAAAAGAACCTTGCCATGCAGCAGACCGACAAGACCAAGAAACAGCAGAAGCGTATCCCGCAAATCACGACGCGCCTTGAACAGATTGACAAGGTGCTGAACAAGCTCTATGAGGACAACGCCCTCGGCACGATCCCGCAAGACCGCTATGAGCAAATGTCGCAGAAGTATTCAGAAGAATACTATGCGCTGAAAGCGGAGCTTGCCGAGCTGCAAGAGCAGCTATCCGCTTTTGAGAACGCGGGCGGACGGGCGCAGAAGTTTTTGAAGCTGACGGAACGCTACGCTGCCTTTACCGACCTGACCCCCGCCATTCTCAACGAGTTTATCAGCCGGATTGAAGTGCATGAGCGCGACAAGAAAAGGGCAAAACAAGCCATTCAGCACATCGGGATATATTTCAACTATATCGGCAAATTTGAGAACGAAGTGACACAGCTTACAGAGCCAACGGAGCAGGAAATCCGGCAAATGCGGGAGAAAATCGAGGAAGCCCAAAAGGAAAAGAGCCGCGCCTACCACCGGCAGTATTCAAGGGAGTACCGGGCGCGTAACCTTGAAAAGCGACGGGAGTATGACCGCATGAAAGCACGGGAATACCGGGCAAAGAAAAAGGCACAGGAAGCCGCCGCAGCACCCGCACAGTAAAACCGAATACTGACAACCAAGAGGGATTTTCCGGGCTACGGGAAATCCCTCTTTTGCACCCAGAGAAAGGAGCCGCCTATGGCAGAACAGAACGGGACACCTCAATCCCCCGACAGTGTTATCACGACACAGAGGGACGGACAGACCATCGTTGCGGAGTTGTTTTTCAACCACAGCGGCACAGAAACATTCCGCGACAAGCTGCTCAAAGTGATACTTGCCGACAGCTTGCAGGACGGTCAAGAGCCGGAAAAAACGAAAATCACGCGATAGGAACCGCCCGGACGAAGAATGGTTCGCCGGGGCGGTTTCTATTTGAAAATCCCCATTTTCCCCAAGTCAAGAGCCGGGAAAATTCCCTCAAAAATGCCCCTCTCTCCAAACGAGGGCGCAGAAAGGAGAGTTTATGCGAACAGGGCTTCCCAAGCAAAAAAAGATCACAGACATCTGGTTTGATGAGAAAGACCCGTTGATCCATATCCGTACCCACAACACCGACTTGAAGAAGCGGCTTGCCGCCTATGCCGAGCAGCACCCCGATGTGTGCCGCCAGACCGACGCAGACCCGGAAACGGGCTGCATGGAGTTTGACATTGAGAAAGGCCGCTTCTCTTTCCGTCTGACCGCCCCATACAGCGAGGAACGGCGGGAAGCGGCGCGGCGGTATGCCAGAGAGAGCAACGTCGCCGACAGGCTGAAATAGAGTTGAAATGTTCATAAGGTCAGTTTACAAGGAACTACACGCAGACCGTGAAACGGGCTGCTGACAACAAACGGCGCTATGCTCCCGGCTGGGTGCATAGCACCTGTTTGTTGCGGGGGTTTCCAAAGGGGGCAGCGCCCCATTTGGCACACGACTTTGCGGAGCAAAGTGTAGTGTGTTATACGCTCTGTCGGCGTTGCCCTGAAAATACCGTTGCCGCCGGGGAGGGCAAGGGCATTTGACGCGGCAGGAAAGCAGGGCTTTGTTTGGGGCTGGTAAGCCGGAAACAAAGGGCTGATTTCAGCAGCAGACAGGGCGTATTATGAAAGCCCCCGTCCCTCGTCCTCCGCCCCCGGCCTATGGGACAAAAAGTCCCAAAGCTCTGGACACCGTGACCAGATGTGTGGCCACACTCCGGGAAAAGTAGCAGGACGGCAGGAAACCGTCAAGGCTGAAATGAATGGGCTGACGCCCGGCCTTGACCGTTCCCCGCCGCCCCGCTGGATGGGTGGACAAGGTGGCCAATCCCTAAAAGTGTTTGGCCGCACTCGTTCATTTTGGGGCCTTTCTTCTCCCAAAATTGAAATGGGCGGGAAAGCCCTAAAATGGCTTTCCCGCCTTGATTACCCATTAGCAAAGACGGGCGAGACTGTCAACGGCGGCGCTGAAAGCGCCGTTCATCTTGACCGTTGACTGGCTCGCCTGGCTTTGCTACTGCCCGTAAGAGATGGAAAAACAAGATGGAAAACAAGGTTAAAAATGGTTGACAAGTCTATCGGATGTGTGTTATACTGTGCGACAGTTTGAGATTGGAAGGAGGCTTACGTGTGTTAATTTGTGTACGCTAATAAGCAATAAAAAGTAGAAGTACCTTTCCACATGATGGTGGGCTTTTTTTGCGTGCGTATGCAAAGGAACACGTAGGTTTGACACGAGCAGTCTTTGAACTGTATCGTGGTGTTTTTTCGTGCTTTGTTGTTATGCAGGCGTCTGCCCTCTCTGTGGGACAACGCCTGCTTTTTATTGCAGAAACAAAGGAACAATGCAATAAAAAAGGAGGTTCGCATTATGACCCAAAACAACAATTCATGGAGAAAAACTTATTTTACACTTCTTGCCGGACAAGCAATATCCTTTATTAGCAGCGGTATTTTGCAAATGGCCATTATCTTTTATTTGGTTGCGAAAACTAATTCTGCAATCATATTGACGGCGGCAACACTGATTGGATTTTTGCCGCAAGCCTGTTTAGGCCCGTTTGCAGGTGCTTTTGTTGACCGGCACAGCCGTAAAAGCGTAATGATTGGTGCGGATTTGATAATTGCCGCCGCTGGCGGTATTCTGGCGCTGGTGGCGTTTTACATGGAATTGCCCGTATGGTCTATTATGGTTGTCCTGTTAATCCGAAGTGCGGGAACTGCTTTTCATTCTCCAGCATTCAGCGCAGCAACACCTATGATTGTGCCAAAAGAGGAACTTACAAAATGCGCTGGTTACACGCAGACCATGCAAGCAGTAAGTGCGATTATCAGTCCAGCTGCCGCAGCGTTTTTATATGCTGTTTGGCCTCTTAATGCAATTATATTGTTAGATATTGTGGGTGCAATCCTTGCCTGTGTGACTGTTGCGATTTCGTCCATACCAACGCCTGAACTATGTCCAGAAACGAAAAGACAACAGTTTTTACAGGATATGAAAGAGGGGTATGTGGTATTAAAGCAAAACAGGGGCCTCTTTGCTCTGCTCTGGATTGGTGTAATTTATATGTTCTTTTATATGCCAATCAGTACGCTTTTTCCTCTCATCTGTATGTCATACTTCAAAGGAACACCGGCCCATGCCTCTGCCGCTGAAATTGCTTTTGCGGTTGGTATGCTGCTTGGCGGAGTCATTCTGAGCATTTGGGGCGGTTTTAAGAAACGGCGGTACACCATCGGTCTTTCCGTTCTCCTGATGGGCGTTAGCAATATGCTCTCCGGGCTTTTGCCGCCAGACGCATTTCTTGTCTTTGTTGTGTGCTGTACTGTTATGGGAATTTCCGCTCCATTTTACGGTGTGCAAAATGCGATTTTTCAAGAAACGGTCAAACCAGAATATCTGGGGAGAGTTTTTTCTCTACTGACAAGCGCCGCTTCCCTCGCCATGCCGTTTGGCCTTGTCATTTCCGGGCCTCTGGCGGAGCGGCTGGGAGTTGAGAAATGGTTTGTCATTTGCGGAATTGGCATTATCATCGTTGCGCTTGCCGTATTTTTACTACCCGGTTTGAGAGAGATTGACAATACGCAATAATCAACTGCACCTTGTTTTGTGCTATACTTTTTCTAAAAGCAGAGTAATACTGCGGAATTGATTGGAGGACAACACAATGGTTACATTTATGAGATTAAGATAAAACCGCGAGTTATGTTGCGGTTATCCGTATTGCATAACTCGCTTATTGAAGCAGAGATGTAATTACGGAGGAAAAACAAATGAATAATAATTTATCACGCTTTGCAGACAGCAAGGTTTATTTTCAATGCCCAATTTGCACAAAATCAATGGATATACAAGGCAATAGCCTAATTTGTAGACATGGACATTGCTTTGATATTTCAAGATATGGGTATGTAAATTTGTTGTTAAAATCATCGCCCAAAACCAACTACAGCAAGCGGTCTTTTGACAACCGGCACCAAATTTTGGAGTATGGCATGTATGATGTTGTGTTGGAGAAAATCATACAGTTTATTTCTGATACGCCATCTATAAGAAACATTTTAGATGTTGGTTGCGGCGAGGGTTTCTATGCAAGGCAGATACAGCAAAGAACAGAACGAAACATCTTTGCCTTTGACTTGTCAAGGGAGGCAATACAGATTGCATCAAAAAAAGACAAGCGCAAAGCAGTGAAGTGGTTTGTTACTGACTTATCAAAAATCCCTTTGAAAGACGGAAGTATGGATTGTATTTTAGACATATTTTCGCCTGCACACTACAAAGAATTTCAGCGATTGCTATCTCCTAACGGATATGTTGTGAAAGTAATTCCTACGAAAAATCATTTGAGGGAAATCAGGACTAAAGTGCAAGCACACTTGAAAAATCCAGATTATTCAAATGAGTCTGTCGTTGAATATTTTGAGAAATATCTTAAAACCATTTCAAGAGAAACGGTTTCAGCCACCGTACAGTTGTCATCAGAACAAAGAATGTCGTTTATTGAAATGACGCCGCTTCTCTTTTGCGTTGAAAAAGATTGCGTTGATTGGCGTACTCTCACACATTTGACAATCGAAGCTGATGTTTTAATAGGAATGTATTAAAGGGCGTATTGATATTTAATATTCCCATTTATTGAGCAGAACGGAGTAAACCAAACACCCTAATCAAAAGGACAGCCGAGGAAATCGACTGTCCTTTTTCTATGCCGACAGGTAGAAAGGAGTGACCACCCATGACGAAACCGAGAGAAAAAAAACGCGAGGAATTGCAAGCCGAGATTGAGGACGGGAAGAAGAAAATCCGGCAGCTTGAAAATCGGGAAAAGGTGTTGCGGCAAAAGTTATCCCAAGAGGAACGCAGGACGCGCAGCCATCGGCTGATCGTCCGGGGTGCGGTCTTTGAGAGCATTGTGCCAGAAGCAAAGACCATGACCGACGAAGAAGCCGCCGCCTTTCTCCGGCTTGCCCTGACGAGCGAGGAAGCGCGGGGCTATCTGAAAAAACGCACCGAGGGCGGGAAAAGCGAATAATCCCTTTGGTACAAAGGGCGCACTTATACACCCTTACGGGTGCGTGCGCTCTGCCGAGGGCTTGTCGGCACAGAGAGAAAGCCGCTTGCTTCCCTCTCTGACCGACATTGGCGGCTTTGCCGCAACAAGGGGCTGCACCCCTTGCGCCGCTTACGCGGCTATCCCTGCACACCCACAAAAACAGTATACCAGCCTTTGGCGTCTGTACCATTTTTGCGGGTTTTCATTTTATCCGGGAGGTGATACCCATAGCCATCTATCATTGTAATATCAGCATTGTCAGCCGGGGCAAGGGCAAATCAGCCGTTGCCGCAGCCGCCTACCGAAGCGGCGAAAAGCTGACAAATGAGTGGGACGGAATGACACACGACTACACCCGCAAAGGCGGTGTTGTCCATACGGAAATTATGCTGCCACCCCACGCCCCGCCCTCTTTCTCTGACCGTTCAACCTTGTGGAACAGCGTGGAGCTTTACGAGAAAGCCGGGAACGCCCAGCTTGCCAGAGAGATTGACGCGGCGCTCCCCATAGAGTTATCCAGAGAGGAACAAATCCGGCTTGTCCGGGAATACTGTTCCTCTCAATTTGTTTCCAGAGGAATGTGCGTTGATTATGCCATTCACGACACCGGCAAGGGCAATCCCCATTGTCACATCATGCTTACCATGCGCCCCCTTGACGAGCGCGGCGCATGGGCGGCAAAGTCCCAAAAGGAATATGACCTTGATGAAAACGGCGAGCGTATCCGCTTGCCAAGCGGCAGATACAAGACGCACAAAGTTGACCTGACCGGCTGGAACGACAAGGGCAACGCCCTCTTGTGGCGTAAGGCATGGGCGGATATTTCAAACGCCTACCTTGAACGAGCCGGAAGCCCGGAGCGTATCGACCACCGCAGCAACGCCGAGCGCGGCATTGGCGAGATACCCACCGTCCACATGGGCGTGGCGGCTTGCCAGATGGAGAAGAAAGGTATTGCCACCGAGAAAGGCGAACTGAACCGGAATATCCAAAAGGCAAACCGCCTTATACGGGAAATCCGAGCGCAGATTGGAAAGCTCAAAGAATGGATTGCCGACCTGTTCAAAGCGTGGGAAACCGCCCCGGAACAGCCGCAACAATCCCCCGGCCTTGCAAATCTGCTGATGAAGTATTTGAGCGTTCAGAGAGAAAAGAGCCGGAAGTATTCGCAGCGTTGGCAACAACAGCACACAGCCGATGAACTGAAAACCATAGCGGCAGCGGTCAACTATCTGACCGAGCATGGTATCTCTACCCTTGATGAGCTGGACGCAGCCCTTTCCTCTGTCAGCGAACAGGCCGACACTATCCGGGCAGGAATGAAAACCGCCGAGGAACGCATGAAGAAGCTGCAAAAGCTGATTGAATACGGGAAGAACTACACCGAGTACAAGCCCGTTCACGATGAGCTGAAAAAGCTGCAAAACGGCTGGACAAACAAGCGCGACAAGTACGAGGAAGCCCACCGCGCCGAGTTGACCCTATGGAACGCAGCAAGCCGCTATCTCCATGCAAATCTGCCGAAAGGAACAAAGACCTTGCCTATTGCGGAATGGGAACAGGAATATGCCGACCTCAAAACACAGAGGGACAGCGATTATGCCAAACTGAAAGATACCCGCGCCGATGTTTCCGAACTTCAAAAAATCCGCAAATGCGTGGATATTGCACTCCGCGCCGACCAGCCGGAGCAGACACAGACCCGCACAAAGCGGCACGACATAGACCGATGAAAGGAGTGAGTTTTTTGTACTACACCCAAGAACAGATAGACCGGGCGAACCAAGCCGACCTTGTTTTGTTCCTGCAATCGCAGGGGGAACCGCTGGAACGCGCCGGACAGGAATACCGATGGAAACGGCACGACAGCTTGACCGTCCGGGGCAACAAGTGGTATCGCCACAGCCAGAGCAAGGGCGGCGGCCCCATTGATTTTGTCATGGAGTTTTTTGGCAAGAGTTTTACCGAAGCCGTTGAACTTCTCACAGGAGAAAAGGGAGCCGCACCGCCGCCGGATAGACCAAGCTCCGCGCCCCTCTCCGACTTCCGGCTACCGCCCCGCAGCCCCGACAACCGAACAGCGAGGAACTACCTCACAGCCGCCCGCCGCATTGATGAAGATGTGACGGGCTTTTTCTTTGCCAGCGGCGATATTTACGAGGACGCAGCCCACCACAACGCCGTATTTGTGGGGCGGGACGAGGACGGAATACCGCGCTACGCCCACAGCAAGGGAACGGCGGGAAACTTCCGCCTTGATGTGAAAGGCAGCGACAAAGCCTTTAACTTCTGCTACCGGGGCGAGGGCGAAAGAGTGTTTGTCTTTGAAGCCCCCGTTGACCTGCTTTCTTTCCTCTGCCTGTTCAAAAAGGATTGGCAGAAGCAAAGCTACCTGTCATTGGGCGGCGTGGGAGAAAAAGCCCTGCTCCGCTTTCTCTCTGACCGTCCGAACATCAAGACCGTTTATCTCTGCCTTGACAGCGACGAAGCCGGAAACGACGCTTGCAGCCGCCTTGTGAAGCTCATGCCGGAGGGCTACACCGTCCACCGGCTTATCCCTCTTTTCAAGGATTGGAACGAGGTATTGCAGCACCGGGCAGAAATCACAGACGGGAAGTATTTGCGAGAAGCGGTCTACGGCTTGAAAGGGCCGCCGCAGGAAGAAACCGTTGAGATTATCCGCATGAGCGAGGTGGACACGCAGACCGTCGAATGGTTATGGGAGCCGTATATCCCCTTTGGGAAAGTAACCATTGTGCAGGGCAACCCCGGCGAGGGCAAGACCACCTTTGCCCTACGCCTTGCCGCCGCTTGTACCAACCGCAAGCCGTTCCCCCACATGGCAGTGCATGAGCCGTTCAATGTGATTTACCAGACTGCCGAGGACGGTTTGGGCGACACCATCAAGCCCCGCCTTATGGAAGCCGAAGCAGACCTTGACCGCATTCTTGTCATTGACGAGAGCAAGCAGGGGCTTTCCCTGTCCGATGAGCGCATAGAGAGAGCTATCCGACAGACCGGGGCGCGGCTGATTATCCTTGACCCCATACAGGCGTATGTGGGCGAGAAAACCGACATGAACAAGGCCAACGAGATACGCCCCATGTTCCGCCGCCTTGCCGAGATTGCCGAGCGTACCGGGTGCGCCGTTATCCTAATCGGACACCTCAACAAAGCCGCCGGAGGACAGAGCGCCTACCGGGGTTTAGGCTCCATCGACTTCCGCGCCGCAGCAAGGAGCGTCCTGCTGATCGGGCGCGTGAAACGGGAACCGAATGTGCGCGTTATCGTCCATGACAAATCTTCTCTTGCGGCGGAGGGTAAGCCCATAGCCTTTTGCCTTGACCCGGAAACGGGCTTTTCGTGGATAGGCGAGTATGACATTACCGCCGACGAGCTGCTGTCCGGCGCGGGCGGCAACACCGCCACCAAGACCGAACAGGCGGAACGGCTGATACTTGACCTGCTTGCAGACGGGAAAGAGCTTGCCAGCGAGGACCTTGTAAAGGCCGCAGCCGAAGCCGGAATATCCGAGAGGACGGTACAGAACGCCAAGCGCAACATGGGCGGTGTTTTGGGCGCAAGGCGCGTCGGCGGTCAATGGTACAACTTCATCAAGAAGAAGCAGCCGCCCGAACCCGCAAGCTGAAAACGCAAAGTGCAGACCCTTTGCGCTTTGCACTTTCGCGCTTTCGCCTTGATTGTGCGTCAATAACTCCAAATAACACTTGACAAAACGCTTCATGGGGTACAGCGCAGGATATCGAGCCGTATATGGCTCCAAACTTTAAGGATAATATCATCCTTACCCAAACCGAGCGACTAATGATGAATAGCCGCCCGAAGAAACCAAAATATGCAAGAAATAAGAATGTACTTGTAACTGGTGGTTCTGGATCAGGTAAGACCAGGTTTTTCCTGCTTCCGAATCTGTTGCAGATGCATTCAAGTTATGTTGTCACAGATCCAAAAGGTGATGTGGTGATTAAAGCTGGTAAGACTCTTTTGAAGCATGGCTACAAGTTGAAAATCTTTAATACCATCAACTTCAAAAAGAGTATGCACTACAACCCATTTGCCTACATTCACTCAGAAAAGGACATCCTAAAACTGGTGAATACCCTTATCGCAAATACGAAAGGGGATGGCAAAGCCGGAGACGAGTTTTGGACGAAGGCCGAGACTCTTCTTTATTGTGCGCTGTTTGGATATATCCATTATGAGGCGCCAGAGGAAGAGCAGAACTTTAATACGCTACTAGAATTTCTGAATGCTTCAGAGGTTCGCGAGGATGATGAGGATTATGAAAATCCAGTAGATATGATGTTTCATGATCTGGAAAAGAAGAGTCCAAATCACTTTGCAGTAAGGCAATATAAGAAGTACAAGCTGGCGGCGGGCAAGACAGCAAAATCGATTCTTGTGAGCTGCGGTGCAAGACTAGCTCCATTTGATATTGCAGAACTTAGAGAAATCACAAGCTATGATGAATTGGAACTGGACACCTTGGGAGATAGAAAAACAGCATTATTTCTCATTATGAGTGATACAGATGCTACCTTTAATTTCTTGATTTCCATGGTCTACAGTCAGCTTTTCAATCTGCTATGTGAGAAGGCTGATGATGTGTATGGCGGCAGACTTCCAGTGCACGTCAGATGCCTAATTGATGAGACAGCCAATATCGGACAGATTCCGAACCTGGAGAAGCTGGTAGCAACCATCCGAAGTCGTGAGATTAGTGCATGCCTGTTCCTACAGGCAAAGTCACAGCTGAAAGCCATCTATAAGGACAACACAGATACCATCATTGGAAATATGGATTCTCAGTTATTCCTTGGTGGCACTGAGCCAACCACGCTGAAGGATTTATCCCAATTCCTTGGAAAAGAGACCATCGACATGTATAACACCGGTGAAAGCAGAGGAAACAATCCTTCCTACTCCATGAACTATCAGAAGAGTGGCAAGGACCTCATGACTGTGGATGAAATCGCAGTCATGGATGGTGACAAGTGCATCCTGCAGCTTCGAGGTGTACGTCCATTTTTGTCGGACAAATATGATGTCACTCAGCATCCACTGTATAAAGAGACCGGTGAGTATGATGAGAGAAATAAGTTGGATATACAACGGTTTCTTCATCAAGGGATTAAAGTGAAAAGTGGGGAAATGTTTGATGTGGTGAGGGCTTGATTAATTTAGTCACCTCATGCATTCGCAAATACGTTATAATAAAATGCGTCGTGTGAGGTGACAATTACATATGATTATACTTACGGGGGCATATAAGATGAAGCACGAAAAGTATAATGCAATATGATTTAAAATTTCAATTCTGGTGAAAGAAGTATCTACATGATTTTGAAACTATTATCGTGTGCAATAGTTTATAAGCCTAGTGGTAGAGAATACATAAAAAACAATTATAATGACTGGATTCTCGATATAGGAGATAATGAATAAGGAGTAGAGGGTAAAATGGGAGATAACAGAAATAAGAAGCATAAGGAAAATAAAGCTAAAGGAGAGTTAAATCTATTTAATAATAAGGCTGCATATGTTGCAGCATGGTTGATGGGCATTTCAATGATTAAAGATATTATTGAAATATTCTATGACTTGTCTAAGATTTGGATGGCAATAATTGTAATCATTGGCCTGCTTTTATATGCTGCTATTATGTGTTCTAAAAAGTTTGATACTTTAGTGAGCGATAAAAATCATCAAAATTTTGCAAATGTGATGACTATATTTTCGATAATTACATTTATTTTTGAAAACACACTTTTAAAATATAGAGCGCTATTAGGAGTTATTGAAATTGTAGTAGTCATAATAGTGTATTTTATAGTTCTAGTTGGATCATTGTATTTACTTTGGAGTAAGTATTAAAAATAGGGCTCTAAGCAAAGAATTCTCTGTAACTCGTAAAGAAATATACATTGACATCTACGAATACTATGCTAAAATTATTTTTAATAAAACACATTTTAATAAAATCGGTTTTAGTAAAGAATATTATTAGCGGGAGAAATAACTATGTTTATAGGTAGAGAACATGAAATGAGTGTGCTGGAGGAAACATATAATCAGCCAGGTTTCCAAATGACTGTTATTTATGGTCGCAGACGTATAGGTAAATCTACCCTTATCACAGAATTTATTAAGGATAAGAGAGCATCATATTATATAGCAGCAAAATCTAGCTTAGAAGATAATGTTAAAAAGTGGAGTGCACAATTCATTTCTGATATCGTACCGGAGATGGAAGGTGTAGAGTTTTCGGATTTGGAAGGCTTCTTTAAGTTTGTAGGTAATAGTTGTAAGGATGAAAAAACTGTAATTGCTTTGGATGAAATACCATATATTGCCGAAGTGGACGAGTCTTTTCTATCAAGATTTCAAGGTGCGATTGATTCAATTCTTAGTAAGAAAAATATATATCTTATTATTAGTGGTTCTGCAATTAGTTTTATGGAAAAAAAGATCTTGAGTGAAAAGAGCCCACTGTTTGGCAGACGTGATAATCAAATTTTTTTAAAACCATTTGATTATCTAGATTCTGCTAAATTCGTGCCTAAATACAATAATGAGGAAAAGGCTGTTGTATTTGGTGTAACTGGAGGAGTCGCAAAATACTTATCACTTTTTGATGACTCTGTTTCGTTAGATGATAATCTAATTAATAATTTTTTTAAACCATCTGGTTACCTCTATGAAGAACCATACAATTTGCTTATGCAAGAGTTTCGAACGGTTAACACATATAATACAGTGATTGAGGCATGCTCAGGTGGAGCAAATAAAGTAAATGAAATTGCTGACAAAGTACATGAGTCGACCGCTGCGGTTTCATATACTATAAAGAATCTTACTACAGTTGGAGTTTTGGCAAAAGTTTCCGCCATAACAGATGAAAAGAACAAAAAGAAGGTTAACTATAAAATCGTTGATGGCATGTATCGGTTTTGGTATAAATTCATACCTAAGGGGCGTGCGGCCATCGAGATGAATCGCGGAGAAGTTTACTATAATACGTACGTGAAGAACAATTTGCATGATTTCATGGGTGAGATTTTTGAAGATATGTGTAGATATTACGTTCTTTCACACGGGCTAGATGGAAAGCTGAAATGCATGACTACAAATGTAGGAAAATGGTGGGGTATGGGACATGATCGTATTCCAACGGATATTGATGTTGTTGGAATTGATGAAATTGGAAAGAAGGCAATTCTTGGAGAGTGCAAGTTCAAAAATGAACAGATAGATAAGCCAGTTTATGAAAACCTGATGAACAGAAAGGGGCTCATTGATAGAAAATACGAGGAAGTTCAGTATATTTATTTTTCGTTGTCAGGCTTTTCTAAGTGGGTTGTTGAGAATGCTGATGCAGAGAAGGTATCATTGCTAACATTAGATGATTTGTATAGCTGAATGCGAAAAACCCAATAGGTGATAGAGCCTTTTAAGGAATTGCAAAAAGTGTCGTAGGATAGCACACCAGCACAGGCAGCTATCGCCAACAAATAATTTGTGATTATTTGTAGAACTAACATAATTTTATTTTTTAATCCAGGTTTTCCGGTATAGGAAGACCTGGATTTTTTTGTAGGGCTGCATTACAGCTGAAAAACTGCTTCTAGCGCTGCTTGAAAAGATGCTGTGTGGAGGTTTTTGAATCCTGGATAGTATATACTGTAAGATAGAAAAATTGCAACAGGGCTGCTTAAATATCAGGAATACTGATTTGGTATTCCATGATAATTCAGGATTCTGTATAATTGTAGATAGTGAATTATAACAATCGAGATTTGAGGATACAACTATGAAAATCGAAATGGAACCAATTGGTTATGTTAGAAATAAAGTAAAGGACAGAAAAGATGTTTCTTGGGGAGAAGACACTTCTTCTATAATATTGGATGAAGAGTATAACTTTGGGTTGAAAGGACTTGAAGATTTTTCTCATGTGATTATCATTTATCATCTTGATAAAGCAAAGTATGAAAAGGAAAAGCATCTTCAAAGAAGGCCCCAGAATAGGGATGACATGCCACTGGTTGGCATTTTTTCACAACGTGGAAAAGATAGACCTAACCGTATCGGAATGACATCTGTTAAAGTGGTTTCTGTTTCTGAAGACAAGATTGTTGTTGAAGGACTTGATGCAGTAGATGGAACTCCTGTTTTAGATATAAAGCCATATTATCCTGTATATGATAGGAAAGATGCATTGGTTCCGGAATGGGTTGATCGTTTAATGGAGCATTATTTTTGATAAACAAATCGCAGTTTGTAGGGAAAACAAAATTCCGATTTTCTATATAATCTCAAGATGAAATAAAACTAGACAAACGTGTCTACCAAGATGTATACGGCATTTTCTCACTTTATGTCCTGTTGTTAGTTGGTAGATTGATATATTCTTCAAGTGGAAGGAGAAAACGACATGGACCAGAAAAAAATAGGTTTGTTTCTTAAAATGTTAAGAAACGAAAAAGGATTGACACAGGAACAGCTTGCAGAAAAGCTGAACGTATCTAATCGTTCTGTTTCACGCTGGGAAACAGGAAGTACATTGCCGGATATTAGTCTGATAATAGAACTGGCGGATTACTATGAAGTAGACATTAAGGAATTAGTCGAAGGTGAAAGGAAAAGTGAGATTATGAATAAAGAATTAACAGAAACATTTGACAAGATTGCAGAGTATTCAATAGAAAGAAAGAAATCACAATTACAAAAAGATGGGATTTTTACAGAGATATTAATTGTTATAGGCATTATTATTTCATTTACCCTTGCTAAATTTGTTGCAGATAATACTGCTCAACTTATCGTGACTTTAATATGCGGATGGTTTGTATGGGGATATGGTATAGTGCTTAGAGTTAAAATAAGAAAAGAGTTAAACGAACTAACCAAGAGATAGAATTTTGAAACAGCTAAACGGCGAGTGACTTCAAATTCAAGTTTGCTGAGCTCTTAATTAAATATCGAACCGATTAACCTTACAGAGGACAGTTATTTCGAAAGAGATAGCTGTCCTTTTTGGTAATTATTTTGAATTGTATATTCCTTACTGGATGAGGATTCTGTATAATTGAAGACAGTGAAATTAACAATTCGCAGTTTGTTGAGCGGTGACTGCATTCGCATTCCGCTACGCTTCATGCTCATGTCGCGCTGTCGCACTATAAGTCTGCACACGAATATGCCTGTCCGTGAGCAAGCTCCCGACAGCCAATTCGGTACATCCTTGCACCGCTCGTAGAAACGCGCAAATTCAGATTTGTAGGGGAGTTTAAAGTTAAATGAACAACATTAATATTAGAATTACAAATGATGGAAATGAACAAGATATAAACGATACTATTTCACAAAAGAGTTGTAAGGATGGATAAACATGACACGATTAGAAGAGAGAAATCAGAAAATTATAGATGCAATAGTAAAAAAAGCGAAAAGGGTATGCCCGGAATCATTGGCATTGATAGGCATTTATGGTTCATTTTTGACCGGAGACATATATTCTAAGTCTGACCTGGATTTGCTTATTTTGATTAATGATGATAGTGGTTGGCAATTAGGTTGTACATTTATTCAAGAAGATGAAATGGTGGGACACGATCTTTATTGTACCACTTGGGATAATTTAAAGGATGATGCACAATATAATCATCCGAATATCTCTAAGTTAATGGATTCAAAAATCGTTTATTGTGCTGATAAAAAATATCTCGAAAAGTTGGAAAAATTAAGAAATACAGTTAAGGATAAGCTGGCTGTTCCACTTACAACACAAGATTATGATAAGTCGTTAAATTACTTGGAAGAGGCATATCGTTATATAAACATTGCAAAGCACTCCGCAAACAAAACTAAGATGTTAGAAGGTATAGGTGCGGCCATATACTATTTGGAGAATGCTGTTGCAATGCTGAATAAGAGATATTTTCGATTGGGAGTAAAACGAGCATATGATGAATTGAACGGTATGGAAAAGAAGCCGGATATGTTTTGTGAATTGATAGAAAAAGTGATTTCTGCACCTACTGTTGCTGAAGCGAAAGAAAATCTGATGTATCTTATAAAAGAGACTACAGAGATATTTGTTAAAGAAGGCTTAAGTCTTGGAAAAACGATTTGTGTACAAGATATATTGGAAGAGAAGAACGAAACGATTTTTGAGGATAATGAATCTCAAAATGACAGTAATAGAAAGGCTGTAACTGCTCATGCACTTGAAAAAACTTATGAGGAAATGTTTTCTAATTGGCGCAACAAAATGTACTTTGCGGCTGAAACAGAAAATAGACATTTAGCGTTTATGAGTTTGCTTTCTTTTAACGCTATGTTATCCGAGATTAGCAGTGAATGGCGTATCGGAGATTACAATCCACTATCAGGTTATAATCCGGCAGATTTATACGCTACAGCACAGGCTTTTGACAGTACTTTAAAGGAATACCTTGAAGAATATAAAAAAATAGGTTTAGAGATAAATCGCTATGCAAATATCGATGATTTTGTATGTGATTATCTGTATAGTTAAATCGCAATTTGTCGTACTCTTGTGAAGATAAATGAGGAGATATGGAAATGGATATCTTCTCACTGTGGACGGAAAACCTCATTGCATTGCATATTGGGATGCAGCAAGAGACTCCGAACTTGTCGGGAAAGCAGAACTTATTTGTATTCACAGTTTATCTGACAATTGGCGTAAGGGCTATGGTAGTCAGATGATGGATAGAGTTTTGATGTGTAGTATTGAGACCATGATTGAAATATAAGAAAGGTGGAAATTATGCCTCATGTTGAAATCAAATGTTTTGAAGGAAGAACTGACAAACAAAAAACAGAATGCGCTGAGAGGATTACGCAGGTAATAGCAGAGACATTAGGCTGTAAGACCTCAAGCGTTTCTGTTGCTATTAAAGATATACCGGAGAAAGACTGGAAAACAGAAGTCTGGGATAAAAACATTGCTCCGGATGAAAAATATTTATATAAACGTCCTGGCTATTCGTGCGATGGGGAAATGTGATGAAATTGGATATTAATGGAGGATATGAAAAATGGCAAAACAGAATATTTTTGATAATGAGACCTTCTTTGAGGGGTATAAGTCTATAAGGGACAGGGAAGGCAATGCAAATGATCTCTTTGAGATACCTGCTCTTTTTTCATTACTTCCTAATCTCAAGGGGAGGAGCGTATTAGACCTTGGATGTGGCTTTGGTGAGCACTGCGTGGAGTTTGTAAACAAAGGTGCCTCTAAGGTTGTTGGTATAGATATATCTGAGAAGATGCTAGAGGTTGCTAAGAAGGAGCACTCCAATCCAGCGATTACTTATATGCTTCTTCCAATTGAAGACATTGAAGAGGTGGAAGGTAAGTTTGATGTGGTAATAAGCTCGCTCGCATTTCATTATGTTGAGGATTTTGAGGGAGTGGTTAAAAAAATTTATGACAAGCTCAATATGGGTGGGAGCTTTATCTTTTCACAGGAAAATCCCATCAATACTACCTATAGCGGTGAAATCCCACGTTGGACCAGGGATGAGAATGGAAAGAAAATCAATGTTAATCTAGCCAATTATGCTAGGGAGGGAGAACGTGAGTCTGAGTGGTTTGTTGAAGGAATAAAGAAATATCATCGCATGTTCTCAACCATCATCAATACCCTAACTGAAAATGGGTTCATTATAGAAAAAATGATAGAGCCTATCCCTACTGACGAGATATTAGAGAGATTTCCTGACCAGGAAGATCTTTTTCATAAGCCAGATTTCCTTTTGATTAAGGCGAAAAAGTGGATTTCGGGATAATAAAATTATTTCGGATTTGTTGGTATATGTCGATAATGAGTTATATCGGAAAAAGGAGATTATTAATGATTACAGGAATTCATCACATTTCATTAAAATGCAAAACTGCTGCAGAGTATGAGCAAACAAAGCATTTCTATACAGAATTACTTGGGCTTTCGGTTGCGAGAGAATGGGCAGAAGGCATCATGATAGACGCCGGAAATGCTCTTATCGAAATATTCAATAATGGTGAAGGAGTGAAATCTGTAGGAGCCATTCGTCATATGGCTTTTGCAACAGATAATGTAGACGAAATTGTTTCTATTGTTAAGTCTGCCGGTTATGAGATTTTTAAAGAGCCACAAAATATCGTGATTCCATCTACGCCTGAATATCCGGCGAGAATGGCTTTCTGCTATGGCCCGCTTGGAGAAGAAATAGAATTTTTTCAAGAAAGATAACAGCATTTTAGAGAGGACAAAATAGCATGGATCATTTTTATTTTATTAGACATGGAGAAACCGTGTGGAATGTTGAGAATAAGATTTGTGGAGCAACCGATATTGAGCTTACGCAAAGAGGACATGAGCAGGCAAAAGAGGCCGGAGAAAAGATTATACAGCAGAAGATTACAGCGGATGTTATTTTGACATCGCCCCTTATCAGAGCGAAGGAAACAGCGAGACACATCTCCGAAATTACTGGGATTCCAATGAAAGTGGAGCCGAGACTGAAAGAGCAGAACTTTGGACGATTTGAGTCTACCAAAAGAAATGGGGATGAGTTCCATGAAGCGAAAAAGGAAATGGCAAGCAGATACGGTAGTGGCGAATCGATGCTTCACCTTGCGCAGAGAATCTATAATCTTTTGGATGATATAAAGGCAGGAGACCAAGAAGTGATTCTGGTGGCGCATAACGGAATCGCCAGAATGGTGGAAACATACTTCAGAGAGATGGATAACGAAGCGTTTTCTTCTTGTGGAGTAAAGAACTGCGAAATTATAAAATACAATTTTGATTCGTAAATCATAAACAAAAACCGGAGAAATTAATATGAAATATTTGGTTAAGCAAATCCAGGAAGCTGATTTCGGTTGTGAAGAAAGGCCCGAAGACTATCAGCCGCAGGTACTCTTGCGGCTTTGCGATGAAGCGGGAGAGGAAAGTATATTTGAAATTGCCGATGCGGTGTTGCGGGAGAAGAATATCGATGAAGGCGATTGGGTAGTATTTGATAGTTTGGGGGAAATTATTGCTAATAACTAATTGGTTAATGAGATAAATCGCATGAATGAAGTGAATAAAACACTGTATATTCCGTTATATGGTAAATCAAAGGTGAGCCAACAGGGGATTATCCTGAACGATCCATCGGCTGAAAAAATATGGAAAGAAGAAGCCTTCCCAATTCGAGGCAAGTCCAGATCAAAATGGCTTGCTTACAATATGGCTATGAGAACCCGTGTGTTCGATGACTGGACAGACAGTATGCTGCAACGATGCCGCGATGCGTTGGTACTTCATATTGGGTGCGGACTTGACAGTAGGCATATGAGGGTAAAAACTCCCTGTACTGAATGGGTGGACTGCGATCTTCCGGATGTCATAGAGATTCGTAAGAAGTATTTTCAGGAAAATGAAACGTACCATATGACGGTATTGGATGCGTCCAGACCTGAACAGATTGGAACGCTACCGGATTGTAATACGGCCATCGTTATCCTTGAGGGACTGAGCATGTATCTGACCAACAGCCAGGTACGGGGGGTATTGCAAGCGCTTGATAAAAAGTATCGGGAAATTCATATTCTGATGGATGTTTATACCGAATTTGGTGTCAAAGCGTCGAAATATAAAAACCCTGTCAACGATGTTGGCGTAACTAAGCTGTATGGGATAGATGCGATCGGGAACATCATCGATGGCCTTCGAATCAGATTTGTAAAAGAGCACAGCTTTACTCCCGCTGCGCTGGTCAAAGAGCTTACACCAATCGAAAGAATGTTCTTCAAGCTGCTATTTACAGGCAAGCTGTACCGAAAGATATATCGTATGTACGAACTTAAGGCATAAATTCAAATATATTGGAGAAATACTTATGTTTATTCTTTTCGAGTTATTTATCACCTTTGCTAAGATAGGAATGTTCACCTTTGGCGGAGGATATGCAATGATTTCTCTTATCGAGAATACATGCGTAGAAAATAAAAAATGGATTACTCACGATGAAATGATGACAATTACAGTTATAGCTGAGTCTACGCCGGGACCAATCGCAATCAATTGTGCAACATATGTTGGGTATAAGAGAGGGAAACTTCTGGGAGCAATTGCTGCGACAATTGGAATGGTGGTTCCTTCATTTTTTATAATCTTTTTTATATCAAGGATTTTTGATCATTTTCTTGAAAACATCTATGTTGTGAATGCATTAAAGGGAATTAAGATTGCTGTGGGAATCCTCATTGTAGATGCTGCAATCAAAATGATTCAGAAAATGAAAAAGACAGCATTGCAGATTGGCATGGTTTCACTTGCGGTTATTTCTATGATTCTAATCAAATATTTTGCATTTAATATTTCATCTATGGTATTATTGATGGTGTTTGCAATCATTGGATTATCGGTCTTTGCAATCGAAAATAGAATTTATGGAGAGGATACAAAGGAATGATTTATTTGAATCTCTTTATAGGTTTTATGGAAGTGGGCTTATTGTCATTTGGAGGAGCATATGCTGCCATTCCCTTGATTAAGGAAGTGGTCATGGCCTATGGTTGGATGGATGATGAAATGTTAGCCTACATGATTGCAATCAGCGAAAGCACACCCGGACCAATTATGGTAAATATGCCCACCTATGTTGGAAGCGAAAAAGCAGGAATGTTAGGGGCTCTTATCGCCACTGCTGCAGTCGTGTTACCGGCTTTTATAATTATCTTGTTAATCATGGTAGTCTTGAACAAGTTTATACAAAATCGATTCGTCAAAGCAGCACTAGGTGGACTAAAGGCCTGTATCATTGGAATTATTCTTGTGACTGGTTTGTCTATGATGATTAAAAACTGCGGACTGGCATTTAATGATAGACCGGATATTATTTCATTGGGACTGACATGTGTTTTTTCACTTGTATATTTCGGCTCTCGAATCATCGTGAAAAAAAGAATGCATCCAATTTTGCTGATTTGTCTATCAGCTTTTGCAGGAATTGTCGTTTATAGTTTATAGATAGTCTTATAATTCAAAACAAAGCTGACAGGGGAGGAATACGATATGAAAAAAGCAGCGAAAATCGTAGGAATCATTTTGGCAATATTGGTGGCAATACCACTCACATTTCTTGTGGATATGCGGTCATCGAGATGTTCTCTGCGTGGAATGGCGAAAATGTGACTGAAGATAGTCTCTTCGATGAATATGGAAAGGTTGTGACTTCCACCGGCAGGGATTTTTGTAAAGAAATGAATAAGCAATTCCCGGAATATACCACAACGATGCACAAATATCTGAAGAATACTGAGTTTATCGATATCATGTATGATACCTTAGCTTCCGGCAAGCCGGTTCCGTTTGAGTGGGCCGCATTACATGAGGATGAATGGACCCTGCATTATTCGATGATTGTGGGCGCCGACATTGCGAATGATCAGATTACGGTTGCCAATCCGTACGGATATTACGAGGTGGTGACGTTGGAGGAACTGTTGGAGCGCACCAGCTTTCGGGCGTATGAGCATATGCCATTATTCATGCGAATGGGATTCGCAATCGGTCTGTTTGAGAAAAACACACTCTATTCGGTGGAATAGTTGCCGGGAAATTTAGTTAAGCCAATCTGAGGAGATTACATCATGTCTCAAAGTTCAAAAATGAATGCAGCATTAAAAAAGTATGTGTTTCAGCCGCTTTTGGATAATGGATTCACAGGAAAATATCCTCATTATCGTAAAGTTTATGACAACAGAATTGAGCTTCTTGCAGTGCAAAAAAATAAATATGGGAACTCATTTACGATAGAGATATCAACGATTTTTCCGCAGCAAAAAGACAGGAAAAAGAACTATAATGATCATGGAAAATGTCTTGATGATATAAATGTCTGGGACACAAATTTGCGTTACAGACTTCCTGGTACAATAGACGGATGGTTTTATTATACAGATGTTTACACCTGTACATTTAAAATTAAAGGGCGTAAATTTGTTGATTATTTGGCGGTGAGCGAAGAGAAAAAAAAGAATTTTCAACCACCGGAGTCTTATAAACAAATACAGATGGCTGATGAATCGATTTATGAAAAGGTTTGCGTTGATGTAAACAGTCAAATGCAAAAGGCATTTGTCTGGTGGGAAAAAATGAACAAAAAATATTCATGAGCCAAAGAAGCTTGATGGTTTGTAGAAAGCAAGGCAACACATTTATGAAATATGTAATAGATTTTATTAAAAAAGAAACAATTTTGACAAGCGCATGGGTATTGGCTTTGATATCCATGTTTTTTGTGCATCCGAATGCGTCCTATATCGACTATATTGATCTGCGTACGCTTGGAATTTTGTGGTCACTGATGGTGATTATGGAGGGATTGAATCGTGAAGGGCTGTTTGAAGCACTGGGAAGTCGTATGATCGAAAAGACGGGAAATGTTCTGCAGCTGTCACTGGCGCTCGTATTTCTTTGCTTTTTCTCGGCAATGTTTATCACAAATGATGTTGCATTGCTTACGTTTGTACCATTTTCCATATTTATTCTTGAAGCATGCGGACGGGACGAATTGCTGATTCCTGTTATTGCATTTCAAACGATCGCAGCAAATATGGGGAGCATGCTGACACCAGTCGGTAATCCGCAGAATATCTATCTGTATTCGTTATCCGGTATGGGAATCGCAGACTTTTTGCTTTTGATGTTGCCTTATACAGCGATGACCGGACTGCTGCTTTTGATCTGCATTTTATTTTTGCCGGGCAAAAAGGATCACGTCGAGATGAAGCGACATCGTCTGAAAGGAAGTAAGAAGCGATGCGCGGTTTATGGAATCCTTTTTATTCTTTCGCTGTTTACCGTCTCAAAAATCCTGCCGTATTATATTCTTTTTGCAATCGTTTTGCTTACCTGTTTTGTGATGGACAAGTTTGCAATTGTGCAGATTGATTACGCATTGTTGTTTACTTTTGTAGGATTCTTTATATTCACGGGAAATCTGGGCGCACTTGATTCTGTGCGAAATGCATTATATGGCATTGTCAGTGGGCATGAACTGTCAACCGGTATTCTTGCTTCCCAGTTTATTTCGAATGTTCCGGCAGCGCTTTTGCTATCGGATTTTGCATCAGATCTGAAAGGTCTGTTGGTAGGTGTCAATATAGGAGGCCTCGGAACGCTGATTGCATCGATGGCCAGTCTGATTTCCTTTAAGCTTCTTGCACATCACAGAAATGAGCTAAAAGCGAAATATTTTTTCGTATTCACTGCATTGAATATCATATATCTGGCGATATTGAGCGGACTCTATATCGTGATATCATAATAAAAACCATTATGTACAAGATGTTGGGAAATATAAAAGATGAATTAATAGAGGTTATTGCATGAGAATATATGTTGATTTTGATGATTGTCTGTGCGAGACTGCACAGGCGTTTACAAAGATAGCTTTTCGACTCTTTGGAAAGCGTGTTCCATATGAAGAGGTTCGCTTCTTTAATCTCAAAGAATCATTTGATTTGAATGAAGAAGAGTATGAACAAATGATGGAGGAGGGGCATAAGCCTGAAATCCTTCTTTCTTATCGGGAGACGCCGGGCGCGTCGGAAGTAATAAATGCATTGTTGGATGAGGGACATGAGGTTTGCATTATCACAGGACGTCCGGTGATGACCTATGAACCATCCCGAAAATGGCTGGACGAACACGGGCTGAATCGTGTAGAACTGTTTTTCCTGGATAAATATGGAAGAGATACATTTTATCAAAAGGGCAGCTATAATCTGGAACTGGAAGATTTTTACGGGATGCATTTCGATTATGCGGTGGAAGATTCGCCGCTGGCGTTCCAATATCTGGATCATTTTCCGGATATGAAGGTGATGGTTTTTGACAGACCATGGAATCGGGAATGTCAGCTGGCAGACCGGTATCTTCGCTGTGCGGACTGGAATGCGATTCGCCGGGCAATCAAGTAACTTTTCTAAATTAAAAGTATAAGCAGGTGTTGTGCAACACCTGCTTTTTTTTAAAATGCATATTCGAGTTCGTATGAAATCATCAGATGAAGTCTGGTTGGGTAATCAGACAAATCCACATTGGTTAATTGCTGTATCTGTGCCAGCTTGCGAAGCAATGTGCTGCGATGCATATGCAGACTGTTTGCCGTCTCGGTCTGGTTACATTGATTTTGCAGGAAAACATACAGGATATGCATATAATCTGTTTTGTGCTTTTCATCATATTCCTGTAACTGTAGCAATGCAGGATGGGTTAGACTCATGCGTGCGTGCGTCTTCAACAGGTGAAATGTATATGGCAGGATATGTTCCTGACACGGGGAAACCACACCGATGTTGACGGAATCAGACCAAAAAGGAAGCATCGCTTGAAGCAGGAAATGCGGCGCTTCGGACAGATTGGTAAAGATATTGCTGCTGCCTCCGTAATATCCGCTGTTGATGATGATTGGGCGAATATTATGTAATTGCTGTTCCAATGGGAGACGGTCAATATTGCAAAGCAAAACCAGTTTGTCCTGATATTCGTTTGCATAGAGATAATCCCATTTGTTGTTAAGCAATTTTGCAATATGGGCATTCATGTTCAGATGGTTAGATACGCAGCCAAGCACAATAATCTGTTTGTTACAATTTTCTTTCCAGCCAAAAGTTGACAGAATTCCTTTGAAATAATTCAGATTGTCAAAATTACCGGACATGACTTCTTCAAATACGGAACTTCGCATCAGCAAATCATTTTGGCCGATATGGAGCTGAATCCAGTTGCTGACACATTCCCATGCGATATAATACCAGCCGCGATGTGCTTCCGTAAGAGAATCATTTAGCAAAATCAAAGACAAAAATCCCATGAAGTCCCCATTGACATAGATATTTCGGTTATAGCTCGGATAGGGGAACGGATTTGCAGGAACATAATAAAAGTCCTTGGTATAGATGGAATCTTTGTAAAGCTCGTTATACAAAGAGATGCTTTCGAATCCCAAACTGCCGGTTTCAATCATTTGATCCCAGTTTTGATCGATAGTTCCTTTGCCGTAATTTTCGGATATGGCAAGCGCTGTCTGGCTGACATCCAGTACCATAAGCGGAAAGGGCAATTTGTCCTTGAATTCGGACAAAACGTCAGATAGCAGACAGTTGTTGGCAATCATGATGTTGATTCGGTTGATCCAGTTCTGCGTTTCATTGATATGACAGATAATCGTGTTAAATACTTCATTTACATTCGATGATTCGATAATAAAATAATTTGATTTATGCTTGCAGTAAACTCTGGGATCATCATTGTTTAACATAACAGATCCCTGTTCTACATATAATGTATTTCCATCATCTGCAAATGACTGATCATAGAGGCGCACATTCTTAAGGTCTTGTGTTGCCTGTTCTTTTAAGACCATTTCACATTCGTAATGATTCGATAATGCTTCGTATAGCATCCAAATATGATAATCCATATCGACCTCCTAAAAAACTATTACTATAATAGCACAAAGTGTATCAGATTGCATTTAAATTTGTGCCAAAACAACACAAAGTGTACCTTGTATACAAGACAGTTCTACTCTAAAATATGAAACATAGATATTTTCTTAACAATATGTTGAACGAGAAGGAGAGAGACATGGGTTTTAAAGTTATGGGCGTTACAGCCGGACGCAAGGACAGCAACTGTGAAATTTTGCTGAAAGAGGCGCTTGTTGCATGCCAGGAACAGGGTGCAGAAGTAACAATGATTAATTTGAAGGACTATGAAATTATTGATTGTAACGGATGTACTTCCTGCACAATTGGAATGTCAATGGGTAAGCATACCGGATGTTCTTTGGATGACAAGGATGACAAAAAGAAGATTATGGAAGTGATGTTGGATCAGGACGCTGTTATTTTCTCGGCTCCGACCTATGATTTGATGCCATCCTCATTATTCCTGAAATTCATGCATCGCAATTTGGCGTATGAATCTGCATTTTTGACCAAGATCGGTGCAATCGCTCCGCGTGATCGTGTTGGTGCTTTGATTGCAGTTGGCGGTTCTACCAGATCATGGCAGTCAATGGCATTGGAGTGCATGCAGGCAACAACATTTACCAATAGCTTTAAGATTGTTGATATGTTTATGGCAACACAGGTTCCGGCTCCGGCACAGGTATTATTGTATGATGAAAAGATTGCCCGTGCGAGAGAAATCGGACAGAATATTATGAAAGCATTAAATACTCCTGTTGCAGAACGCAAATGGCTTGGAAATCCGGAAGCAGGCTGGTGTCCAAACTGCCACAGCAATGCATTATGTCTCGGAGAACCACAGTGGAAAGGTTTACAGTATCCAATCGAATGTGTTGTATGCGGCGCCGGCGGAGATTTGGTTAAGACAGACGATGGCAAATGGAAATTTGTTATTGCCGAAAACGGTCTTGAGCGCGATCGTACCACAGAAGAAGGACGTGGAATCCATTGCGATGAGATTGCGGAAACACAGGGGGGATTCTTTATGGATCCTAAGAAACGCGAGGAAGTGGCACAGAAATTGCCAAAGTATAAGGCAATTACTTTCCCTGGTGTATAACAATGAGTGAAAAAATGATTTTCAATGGCGGACAGCGCCGGATTTATAAAGAGGGAGAAATCCCCCCGGTATATGAGAGATTACCATATGACCGGTGTGAAGTATTGACAGATATTGCTCCGCTGGAGTTTCATCAGAAATTTAAAGAGGCCGATTTGGTTACGACGGTTGATGTGACCGAACTGGTTTTGGGAGTAAATGCCGAGATGATAGACTGGTGGTGGGGAAACCTTGAAAAAGGCTATCATCTGTGGGCGCCGGGTGAACATTATGGGTTTGAATGGATTGTTCCTCCGTGTGAAGTGGGGTACGAAGGATCAGTTGAAGCATCCTATGAGTTTGATCCGGTTCATCCGATGGTAATTACCAGAGTGGGCATGGAGAAATATCCTTATACGACTTGCTATGAACATTGTTGGATTGCACAAGGGCACCTAGGACCGGCGCAAACAACACTGGTACACATGTATGAGGACACAGAGGGCGGAATCTTATGGCGAACGGTTCAGATTATGGAGGAAAAAGATTTACGTACTCTGAAGGAACAAAATATCTGTATGCCGGATACCACGTCGCATTTGCAATATGAGTCCGGCAGGCTTCGGTATTTCCTTCCACAATTATACGAATTGTGGAAGGACCATCCGGATCCTTATCAGAATGTACACTTTGATTTAAGAGTGACCAAAACAGAAGATGGAACATTTCGACATATCTCAGATAATATTATAAAAAATCATTAGGAGGTTAGGATTATGACGAATTTGACAACAGATGTAGTAGTTGTTGCTGCAGGCCTTTCCGGCTTGGCAGCATGCGTTGCTGCAGCAGAAGAAGGAAAGGAAGTAATTGCTGTTGAGAAGAGCAATATTACAGGTGGAGCTGCCAATATGGGTATGTCACCACTTGCAATCGGTACCAAGTATCAGAGAGCAGCAAACTTCAATATGACTCCTGCAGAAGCATGGAGAAAGCATATGAACTTCATCCACTGGAACGGTGATGCACGCCTGATCAAAAAGTATTATGAGAAGACTGCTTCTACCATTGAATGGCTGGAAGATATGGGCGTAGAGTTTTGCGGACTGATTACAGCATATGCGGTAAATGAGAATGAGCGTGCATATGCAACTGCATATCCGACTGCACATTGTGTAAAACCTGAGGGTGGCGGAGCTCCGGGACCACGCTGTGCCGGTGCAATGATCAAGAAATTGACAGAACGCGCGAACGAATTGGGCGTAAAATTCATGTTTGAAACAGCCGGCGAGTCCATTATTATGGAAGACGGAAAAGCTGTCGGTGTACGCGCAAAAGGCAAGGATGATGAATATGAAATCCGTGCAAAGGCTGTCATCATTGCAACAGGTGGATTCGGAGACAACCCTGAACTGATCAAGGAGCGCTTCGGATATGAATGGGGCAAGGATTTATTCTCATTCCGTATCCCTGGTATGAAGGGTGATGGTATCCGCATGGCATGGGAAGCAGGTGCAGGTCATTCAAAGATGATGATGGAACTTATGTATCAGTGTCCTGATAATATGTCCGTATTCTCGTTGGATGGTGCATTCCGTCAGCCTGGTCTTTGGGTCAATAAAAGCGGTGAGCGTTTCATGAACGAAGATATGGCACCAAACTCAACCTTTACCGGTAATGCAATTGTAAGTCAGCCTCAGAATGTTGGTATTTCTATTATGGATACCAAGATGATTAAGAAATACAAGAAGAACGGCCCTGATCTTTTGGACCATGTACATGGAGACCGTGTATTTGAAGACTGGGATGAAGTGACTGAGGAAGCACTTGCAAGAGGATATCAGTATCTGCACAAGGCTGATACCCTGGAAGAACTTGCAGAGAGCATTGGTGTTCCGGTAGACAAATTCCTTGACACCGTTGAAGAATACAATGATATGTGTGAAGCCGGCTGGGATGATTTGTTTGAAAAGGATCGTCGCTTCCTGTATCCGATTGCAAAAGGACCGTTCTATGCATTGGAATTCTATGCAGGTGCTTACGGTACTTTAGGTGGTATCAAGATCAATCATATGTGTGAAGTTGTTACACAGGAATCTGAGACCATTCCGGGATTATATGCAGTTGGTACTGATGCATGTGCAATTTATGGAGATTGCTATCCATTTACATTTGCAGGTAATACAATGGGATTCTGCCTGAACTCAGGAAGAATGGCCGGAGAGAATGCATCGGAATATATTGATAGCTTATAATTGCTAGCTGACTAATTTCCATATACAAAGAAAGGAGATGCCGTTTGAGGCGTCTCTTTTCTTTTGTGTGGGTTTTCTATTTATGCAAAAGATAAAATATGATATCATATAAAAGAGTTTGGTAAGGAGAAAGGGTATATGATGTTTTTTATGAATGTAAAATTACAGATTTCCTGTCTTGTAATTATCTTATATATCATTTTAAATTATTTCCTGACAAAGCGGGTGAAATCATATGTTCATCGCATTTTTTCGGCAACAATCATCACTGCATTGATCTATCTTTTGTTTGATTTGATTACCGTATATACAGTCAATCATCGTGAAATGATTTCTCCGATTTTGAATCGTATTTTGCATAATATTTATCTGACCAGTATGACATTTTTCTTACTGCTTATTTTTGTATACTCGTATAGCGTTGTAATAGATATGAAACCTTCGGCACACAGGGTGCGCTTTCTTTGGGGAATTCCATGGATTGCGATGGCAATCGCTATTTGGTGTCTGCCTCTTCATTATGTGCATGGAGAGCATACGGACTATTCCATGGGCGCGGCGGCTTATGTGGCATATGTCTGCGTGGTATTTTATTTCCTCTGCGCTTTATTTGTATTATTGAGAAACCGAAAAAAGGTGAATGTTCAGGTAAAGCGATTGCTGTTTATTGCTTATGGAACACAATTTATCATTTTGATTATTCAGGCATTGTATCCGGAGACACTGGTCTCAAGTATGGCCATTGCCATCAATTCGATTGCTATCTACATGACTTTGGAAAGCCCGGATATTCATTTGATCGAGCAGTTGAAGATTGAAAAACAGTCTGCAATCAGTGCAAACAAGGCAAAATCGGAATTCCTTGCCAAGATGAGTCACGAGATTCGTACTCCAATCAATGGAGTGATGGGACTTTCCGAACTGATTATGCGCGAATCCAGCCAGGATGAAGTATGTCAATATGGTCAGGATATCAAAGAATCGGCAGAACTGCTTTTGAATATTATCAATGAAATCCTGGATGCGTCTAAGATTGAATCGGGCAAATTGCAAATCGTTCCGGCGGTTTATGAGATGAATCATATGATTCGTGAACTGCATTCGATCATCGTTGAAGAAGCGCGCAAAAAAGAACTTCGTATTTCTTTTCAGATGGATTCCGATATTCCGGGCAGATTATACGGCGATGATTTGCGCATCAAGCAGGTGTTGTTGAATCTGTTGAACAATGCTGTGAAATATACCTTAGAGGGAGAAGTCTCGCTCAAGATTGAATGTGTAAAGAAAAGCAAAGATGAAGTGGAATTACATTTTGCAGTTTCGGATACCGGTATTGGAATTAAACCGGAGCATATCTCAAAATTATTTGACAGCTTTGAACGAATTGAAGATGAACAGACACGTTATGAACCCGGAACCGGTCTCGGTTTGACGATTGCCTCTTCATATTTGAAACTGATGAATAGTGAATTGAAAGTGAAGAGCACCTATGGTGTCGGCTCCACATTTTCGTTTACTTTGAAACAGCAGATTGTCAATGATCAATATCAGCAGGAAAAGCCGGAGACGTATGATTACAAGAAATGGTATAAAGCTGTTTCAGCGAGAATTCTGGTGGTAGATGACAATCACCTGAATTTAAAAGTGTTTACAGGATTGCTGAAGCAGGCACAAATGAATGTGACTGCAGTTGATAATGCAAAAGAAGGTTTGGACTATTTCAAAAAAGAATCGTTTGATTTAATTTTCCTGGATCATATGATGCCGGACATGAATGGAATTGAAATGTTGCATGAGATGAAACGATACGGACCGGGGCCGAATGAGTCCACTCCGGTGATTATGCTTTCCGCAAATGCGGTCAATGGTGCAAAAGAAAAATATCTGGAAGAGGGCTTTACGGATTATTTGTCAAAACCGATTTTGCCGGATAAGCTTGATGAAATGATATTAAAACATTTGCCAAAGGATTTGATTGAATATCAGGAATGATAAGGGGAGACAAATATGGGTTTTCACATTAGCAAAATTAATGGTTTGATTTCCGCAAATGCAACAAGACAGTCGATTGTGGCTCAGATCGCAAATGATTTGCGATTTAAAGAACTGGGGATTTATTATCTGCCTGAAACGGCAGATGATGATAACGAATTGAGCCATCGCATTGATGGAATTATTGCATCGCTTTCTGCGGATGACACAATCGTATTGCAATATCCGACCAGCAACGGAAAACGTTTTGAAGAAATGTTGATGAATAAGATGCAGGCGTATCGCAATCTTCGTGTGATTATTATGGTGAATCAAATGCAGCCGAATCAATTGGAGGAATCGGTTCGTTTTTTGAATCGCGCGAGTGCTATCATATTGCCATCAAAAGAAATGCATCATTCTCTGGTAGAATATGGTTTGATTGTAAATCGTGTTGTCATACGGACAATTGAGGATTATCCGACGGACAGCCTTGTCACAGATCATGTAAATACAAAAGAGATTCATTCGATTGACTGTTCAAAAAAGCCATCCCATTTGATTACCGCTTTATCATTGGGTGGGTTCGGGAAAGTCTGGTCGGATGATACCATGAATCAGCCCCTTGAACTTGGTATATGCATTTCGGCAGGAATTCCTGTTGTTGTAAAAGAACATATGTGTATTGCCAAATTTGTAAAGGAAAACGGAATCGGAATTGTTGCTTCTGATTGGGAAGATGCACAAAGACAGGTGCAGGAGACCGATGACGAGAAGTATCGCAAATATTGCCAGAATGTGCGGGATTTACAACCGGTTTGCGCCGGTGGATGTTTTACCAAACAGGATTTGCTGCGGGCACTGACGATTTCCAGACAAAAGCAGTCTGCGGTAGATTTTGAAGTGAAAGACATCGATGATTCGCTGGATTATATTTTGAAACATCACTGTTCTGTTGCACGTTTTGGAGACGGTGAGATGGATTTGATTCGCGGACGCTCGATCACTTATCAGGATTATTCTGTGCAGCTGGGAGATGATTTAAAGCATATTCTTCAGCAAAAGAGCAATGAAAACTGTCTGATTTGTGTGTCGGATGTATTTAACAATCGAGAACGATATAACAGCAACTGTCGCCATTTCTGGGAATTGAATCTGCAAAAAGATCTAAATTTTTATCGCGAAATCTGCACAGCACCGTGGTATGGTTCAACATTTATTTCACGGCCGTATATTGATTTGGAAGATAAATCCAAATCAGCAGGCTATTTCGCGAAACTGAAACAAATTTGGGAAGGACGAGATATCCTGATTGTGGAGGGGGCAACATCTCGTTCCGGCTGCGGCAATGATCTGTTTGCCAATGCGAAATCCATTGCACGCATCATCGGGCCATCAAGAAATGCGTATGATATGAAAGACCGTATCATGGAAGCAATCACTCAGTATGGTAAGGAAAAACTGATTCTTTTGATGCTTGGACCGGCTGCAAAAGTGCTGGCTTATCAATTGAGCCAAAAAGGTTATTGGGCGATTGATCTCGGACATATTGATTCCGAGTATGAATGGTTTAAGATGGGCGCATATGAGAAAGTGAAACTTTCCAATAAGCATACCGCAGAACATAATACGGACGAAAATATAGAATTTGTATCTGATCCGGAATATGAAAATCAGATTCTTGTCAAATTGTAATTCGGATAGTATAATATTTTCACAGACCACGGAAGGTAATGCAGTGCATGCCTTCCTTTTTTTGTAAAATAATGGGTGATGGATATGACGATTGATGAGGCTTATTTGATTCTTGGAATTGAAAATCGAAATATTAGTATGGATGAGCTTCGGCGTATCTATTATCAGGCTGCGCATCTTTCACATCCTGATAACAATCCGCAGAATCATTATGCACAATCAAAATTCGCAATGATTCAGGAGGCTTATCTGATTTTAAAAGGTGAGATCAAAGCCGGAAAAATTATAAAAGAAGAATACAGACAACAGACAAACAAACAACAGACAAACAAACAATCAACAGGGAAGAAAGACCGCTGGGATTATTATAATGATGCAGATCGTAAATATCGCCAGATGCGCAATGAAGAATCTAAACGAAATCTTCATGAGGCTTTTGAAGCGCATCGCAGAGCGGCACAGACTGTGCATCCAAAACAAAAAGAACCGGCAGCAACAACTGCGTCACAGCTTCAATCATTTGACTCGGTGGCCACGAATGTCTCTAATTACTGGCGATTGTTTCTGGGTACAAATGTAATTTTTGATTGTATGCTGATTTGTTCGGTGGCAATGCTTTTGATGACGGAATTGTTTGCGTCTCAATTTGGAATGCGGGGGATGGTCCGCGTATTATTCGTGTCAATGATTTGGATTTTTTCTGTTCTTTCCTCCCGCAAACTTGCCGCATTTGTCAATCGCTTCGTGAATATGCCTTTGTGGACGGTTGTGATATTTCTGACAGGAATCGAAATACAGGTTGAATTGTTTAAATTATTTTTGTTATAGTCAGATATTGTGTTTTAGATGTAAAATCGCTATAATAAAACTATGATAACTAGTTTCATTCAAACAAGTAATCAAATAAACGAAGACTTAAATAAAAGGGTAAATTTTGCCTTGTAAACCTGATGCGTTTATGCATCAGGCTTTTTTATTTAAGCAGGAGGGTTCTTATGAAGAAAATCTATGTACTTGACACAAACATCTTAATGCAATCTCCAAAAGCATTGTTCGGTTTTGACGACAATATTGTTGCAATTACAGGAACAACACTGCAGGAGCTTGACAAGCATAAGAACGATCCCGGTGAACGAGGATATAATACGAGAGAAACGGTGCGCATGATTGACGATTTGCGTACGAAAGGAAATTTGAGAGAAGGAGTTGAATTACCAAACAAAGGAAGATTACTGATTGTCAGTGATTTGGACTGTGACAAAATGCCAAAAGAATATTCCAATAATATCCCGGATAACCGCATCATCAGTACCGTGCTCGAGCTTGGGGAAAAGAAAGACGTACCTGTGGCATTGATCACAAATGACTTGTCAATGCGTGTGAATGCAACTTTGTGCGGTGTGGAAGTGCAAAGTTATATGAATGAATCCATTGAGGAAAAGGTGCAGACTTATACCGGCAAGAGTGAGCGATTCGTTTCATCTGAAATCATTGATGAGTTATACAGCAAAAGAACAGTGGATTCCCCGTTTGAGGATATCGTTGAGAACGAATATACGATTTTAAAAGCGGAAGATGATTCACAAAAATCCGCATTGGCAATTTATCAAAACGGTTGTCTGCATCTGATCAAAGATAAAGATTTGCGGGGATTCAACAATGTGCGAGGAAGAAATTTATCTCAAAAACTGTTGATGCATGCTCTGCTTGCTCCGGCCGAAGAAATTCCGCTGGTAATTGCAAAAGGACCTGCAGGCACAGGAAAGACAATGTTGGCGATTGCCTGTGGTCTGACGGATACCTATTGTGGTTATGATGAACGTCGTTATGATCAGGTACTGATCACCAGAACAAATGTATTATCTGATAATGATCTGGGATTTTTGCCGGGAACATTAGAAGAGAAGATGGATCCACTTGTTGCACCATTTATGGACAATTTGCAACAAATCTTTGCCGGACAGGGAAAAGACCGAGACCTCGAAGTGGCAAAGCAGCAGATGGATTATGTATTGCAAAAAGAAATTGTTCAGATTGCATCTGTGGGATATATGAGAGGCAGATCCATTGCAAACAGTTATTTGATTGTCGACGAAGCACAGAATATGACCGTACAACAGGCTCTTGAAATCGTTTCCCGCGCAGGAATGGGAACCAAGGTGGTATTGCTTGGAGATCCGGACCAGATTGATGCGAGATATCTGGACAAGCGCAATAACGGTTTGGTATTTACGGCAGACCGCATGAAAGACAGTCCGTTATGTGCGCAGATTACATTCGATCAGGAAGAATCTGTCAGAAGTCCATTGGCGATGGAAGCAGCAAAAAAGATGACTATTTAAAGTATATTGAACGAATCAAAAAACGCCGGAGCTTTTGCTCCGGCGTTGATCTTATAAGTTGGCAAGTACCTGCTCAGCGATGCCTTCTGCATCGAGTTTGTATTTATGAAGCAAATCAACGGCCGGGCCGGATTCACCAAATACATCATTTACACCAATCTTGGTAAGCTTGGTTGGGCATTTCTCTGAGAGAACGGAAGCAACCGCATCACCGAGACCGCCGATTACGGAATGTTCTTCAACCGTAAATACGCGTCCGGTCTTTGTTGCTGCTTTTACAATCAAATCTTCATCGATTGGTTTGATGGTATGGATATTGATAATCTGTGCATCAATCCCTTTTGCTTTTAATAAATCATAAGCTTTTAATGACTCGGATACACATAAACCGGTTGCAATGATGGTGCAATCCTTACCGTCTTTCAATTCGATACCTTTACCGATTTCAAATTTATAGGTGTTCTCATCGTTGAATACAGGAACAGCCAGACGGCCAAAACGCAAATAGCATGGTCCTTCATATTCGAATGCGGCATGAACTGCTGCACGTGCTTCTACATCGTCGGCTGGATTGATGACTACCATTCCCGGGATTGCTCGCATCAAAGCGATATCTTCATTGCATTGATGGGTTGCACCGTCTTCACCGACTGAAATTCCGGCATGTGTGGCACCAATCTTAACATTTAAATGAGGATATCCGATGGAGTTGCGAACCTGTTCAAAGGAACGACCGGCTGCAAACATCGCAAATGTTGACATGAATGGGACAAATCCACAGGTTGACATTCCGGCTGCGATACCGGTCATATTTGCTTCCGCAATACCGCAATCGATATGACGATCCGGGAATTCTTTCTTAAATACACCAGTCTGGGTAGCAGCAGCAAGGTCTGCGTCCAAAACGATTAATTTATCACTTTGTTTGCCGATTTCTACCAGGGCAGCGCCGTAGCTGGCTCTGGTTGCAATTTTCTTTACTTCTGACACAGTGCCTCACCTGCCTTTCTTAAATCTTCGATTGCGATTGCATATTCCTCGTCATTTGGAGCTTTTCCATGCCAGCCAACCTGATTCTCCATGAAGGATACGCCTTTTCCTTTTGTAGTATGCGCGATAATTGCAGTAGGCTGATCCTTTGTAGCTTTTGCCTCGTCAAATGCTGCACGCAATTCATCAAAATCATTTCCGTTTACATTGATTACATGGAAATTGAATGCTTCAAATTTTTTGTCAATTGGATAAGGAGAGCAGACATCTTCGATGGTTCCGTCAATCTGAAGGTTGTTATTGTCGACAATGACACAAAGATTATCCAGATTTCTTGATCCGGCAAACATAGCTGCTTCCCAAATCTGACCTTCCTGAATTTCTCCGTCACCGGTTAAACAGTAGGTACGATAATCTGCATTCTTTAATTTTGCGGACAAAGCCATACCTACAGCGGCAGATAATCCCTGTCCCAATGATCCGGAACTCATATCAACACCCGGGATATGTTTCATATCCGGATGACCCTGCAGATAAGATCCGATATGACGAAGGGTAAGCAAATCCTCAACAGGGAAATAACCCTTATGAGCAAGTGCTGAATATAAACCAGGAGCGGTATGTCCCTTGGAGAGAACAAAGCGATCGCGATTAGGATCCTTTGGATTCTTTGGGTCTATATTCATTTCTTCAAAATATAGATAAGTAAAGATGTCGGCTGCGGAAAGAGATCCACCCGGATGTCCTGCTTTGGCAGAATGTACTCCGTCGATAATCCCTTTGCGAACTTCAACAGCCATTTTTTGAAGTTCTAAAGTGTTCATTTGCTTTCTCCTTTTATATATGTTTTATGCTAATTATTTGCCAAATACGGCAATATAATCCTTTTGGAATTTTTCGATTCCCTGATCGGTGAGTGGATGATGTGTCATTTGCTCGATTACCTTATAAGGAATGGTTGCAATGTGAGCACCTGCCAATGCACAGTCAGTTACATGAATCGGATTACGGACAGAAGCTGCAATGATTTCGCAATTATATCCGTAGATGTCAAAGATTTCAGCGATGGTACGAATCAATTCGATTCCGGCCTGAGAAATGTCATCAAGTCTGCCGAGGAACGGAGATACATAAGTTGCACCGGCGTTTGCGGCAAGGATAGCCTGATTTGCGGTAAAAATCAAGGTGACATTTGTCTTGATTCCTTCTGATGAAAGTACTTTTACAGCCTTTAAGCCTTCTGCGGTCATTGGAATTTTGACAACCATGTTTGGATGAAGAGCGGCAATTTCACGGCCTTCTTTAATCATGCCTTCGGCATCAACCGTAGTAGCTTTTACCTCTCCGGAAATCGGACCGTCAACAATGGATGCGATTTCTTTTAAGATTTCTTCCTGAGGACGACCGCCTTCTTTGGCAATCAGAGATGGATTTGTGGTAACACCACAGATGACACCCATATCGTTTGCCTTTTTGATTTCCTCAATTTTTCCTGTGTCTACAAAAATTTTCATATTGTTTTCCCCCTTATATGAAAAAATATTTATTTGAGCTTATCGCTCTGTGACGCATATTATTATAGCGCAAAAGGCGAAAATATACGATAGGAAAATGGACTTTTTTCATTGTTTGATAATAACCGGAATGATATAATAATTATTGGTTGGTATTTTTCTAAAAGGAGTGGTGAATTTTATATTATGTCAAATTATATCAAAGCCCAGATGTTCGGCAATTTTAGTATGCTATACAACGGGGAACCGTTAGTCGCCGAAAAGATGCATCGGGACAGTCAGTTTAACCGACTGATGCAGGTCTTGATTCATTATTCTGGAGCAGGTGTTCCAAAGGATAAGCTGGAGGAGATGATCATCGGTGACCGCGACATGGATGAAAGTCATACTTCATTGCGCATTATTGTCTATAAAGCAAAGCAAAAGCTGCAAAAGCTTGGCGTGAATGTAGATAATATGATTCAATTGGAAAAGGGAATTTATAGTTTGAATCCCGAAATTCAGGTTGTGGAAGATGCCAAAGAGTTTCTGATCGCATATGAATCCGCAGAATTGTATGATCCAATTAATCATAAGGAGGCGATTGACGCCTGTCTGGAACAGTATCTGGAAGCCTGCTACCTGTACAAAGGAGAATTTCTGGCCAATTACGCAGGCGAACAGTGGGTGGCACATGAAGCAAAAAGATATCGTAAAATCTTTAAATTGTGTGTGGAAGCTGCTGCCGGACTTTTAAGAGAAAAACAGGATTGGAAAGAACTCGAACACCTTGGAAATCATGCCTCACGCGTGGAACCGTTTTGCGATTGGGAAGTGCTTACGATGGAGGCGTTGGTTTATTCGAATCAATATGATCGTGCTACAACATTTTATGCGGATACGATTGATTCCTATTTACGCGATTGCGGTATTTATCCATCAACAAAGATGATTGATATTATGGATTCGCTTGGCAATCAGATGGATCATCCTATTGGAATTCTGGATGACATTCAGGAATATCTGACGGAACATTCCGGCAATTTTGTGGGTGGATACCAGTGCAGCTTTCCCGTATTCCGCGGAATCTACCAAATGACGCTTCGTGGTATGGAACGAACCGGACAAAATGCATTTTTGATGTTATGCACACTGGTCGATGGAAATGGTAAACTCATGCCTGATTCGAAACTATATGATTATGTAGAAAGATTTGTAGAGAGCATTCGTGTGTCACTTCGACACGGAGATGTGTATACCGCATACGGCAATGCGCAATGCCTTGTATTGCTGACCAATACCACACGCGAAAATTGTGAAGTGATTCAGGAACGAATCAACAATCGTTTTATCATTGGCAGACAAAAGGTATTTATTAAATATCATGTCAATAGCGTGATTTGCGACAGTTAGAGAGGTATGAAATGGAAAATCAAATTTATTTAGGATGCCAGAATGGGATGGTCTTTTGTGTCGATTCGTATGATACGATTTCGGTGCAGGGGCGCGCTTACCATCTTTATGATGAAGATCCGATTATCATCAACAGTTACAAAGATTTCTTTTTGAAAGGAGAACAATTTTTTGATGAGATTGCATGTCCAAGAGCAAGTTTCAGCAATCATGACTTTGATGATAAAAATATTTCAACCAGTATGAGGGAGGGCCTTACAAAAATGAAAAAAGATGAGGAAATCTTGGAAGAACACGGTGAACAGGGAACCTTCATTGTTCGCGTACAACATAGACAACATTCCAGCTGGCAGGGCAGAGTGACATGGGTTGATGAAAACAAAACCGTATATTTCCGCTCTGAATTGGAATTGATGAAATTGATTGACGGAGCATTAAACGAGAAGGTGTTTGAGGAGAAAGAGGACACAGAATGAATGTTCATGTGACAAATTTATATAACATCGGTGGAACTGCAACTTTAGCGCAACACGGGGTAATGGATGTAGCAAAACGTCTTGGATACCATGAAATGGCTTTCTCGTGGTATCCCTTCAATATTGATAACTGGACGGAATTGTCACATCGACAGGATGGAATTATTGCGCCATTACATTTTGGTGATGTTGTAATCCTGCAATATCCAAACTGGATCAGCCTGAATTATGACGGTGCTTTTGTAGATCGAGTCAAAGCTTATCATGATACGAAACTGATTATCTTTTTGGAAGACCTACAATATTTATTGTTTCAATCGGAACCTTTCATATTAGAATGGGAGATTGGAATATTAAATCATGCGGATGTTTTGATTCTGCCTTCGGAAAAAATGTATCAGTTTCTGCTTGAGCATGGTTTGAAATCGGAAATCAAAATCGTATATCAGACGATTTGGGAAATGCCGGGAGAAACATGTTATAGGAATCATGAACCAAGAAGACATATGATATTTACCGGGGCATTTGATCGTTTTCCGTTTTTACATGATTATCATGGGAAAACAAGAATAACATTATTTACCAATGATCAGCCTGCGCGAGAGAATGATGAGAGCTTTGTCTGGGTTGGCGGAAGAAGTCCCAAAGATTTAATGGGAGAAATCTCTGAAGGCGGATTTGGACTGGTTTGGGCGGAAGAACAATATTTTGAGAGTTACTATTCGCTTAATCAGCCTCATAAAATAGGATTTTGTCTGGCATCGGGCATTCCGGTCATCATCAGAAAAGGTTCTGTGCATGAATCTTTTGTGCGAGAGAACGGATTGGGATTCGTCGTAGATTCACTCGAAGAAGCTGACGAGAAAGTGCAGTCCATAACAGATGATGAGTTTCGTCAGTTATATCAGAATGTTGCTAATATTCAACAATTGTTATTGCAGGGGGCATATACGACGCGGACATTACAGGAAGCGGTGATTGCTGCCTTGGAAAAATAGGAAGAAGGAATGTATGAGAATTTTTTGTACAAAGATTAACAATTATTCCGGAATAAATGAGAGAAAGCAGGAAATCATCAATCATGCTGCACAAAATCTTGGCTATCAAACCATTTCCTTATTTAAATTTCCGGATCAGGTGGATTCTGACCAGGAATTAATGTATCGTATGTTTGGTATTTTTGCAGCATTTGATCAGGATGATGTATTATTCTTTCAATATCCGAGTATGGTAAGTCTCAGATATGATACAGCGGTTATGAATCAGGTGGCACGATATCAAAATGCAACCAAAATTGTGATTGTGGAAGATTTTGGTAGCCGAATCGATCCTGAACATTATCCAAGTTTGGATGATGAAGTGAATTTGCTGAATCAGGCTGATTTGTTGATTCTTCAGGGAAATGAAATGCTTGAGGAATTAAAACAGCATGGTTTAAACGGTGTACATGTTATTTTACAAAAAGTTTGGGATTATCCATTAAATGAAGAACCTAACGAAAATGATGTGAAAGTCAAAGACGGGTTTGGCATTCTGACGGGACCAAACAATCTGAATCCATTATATATGGGCTATTATATCAGAAACAATCTTCCGGTAATCGCATTGCAGGGAACGCCGGGAGCGGAATTTGTCGAAAAGTTTCAAGTGGGACTTTGTGTGACCAATGAACAAATGCAACAACTGGATATTCAATCACTTGTGATGTCCACACCGAGGGAACAATTGGAACGAATCCTGAAAAAGACTGCTGCGATGGCGCCTTTGATGGAGGAAGGGGCATATTCCAAAACGCTTTTGATGCATGCCCTGGTAGCTGCTCAAGAGCTGAAAATCAAAAAAATCAAATAAATTTTAAAAAATGTATCCATTTTGTTTGAAAAGAAACAATTTTGGATACATTTTTTTTGGTATAGTGATTACGAAGGATGAAGAAAATGCTTTTTGATGTGTGACCGACATGTGACCTATGGCCCTTATAATAAAGTCAAACAACATGAAGAAGTATGAGTCAGTGTAGATTAAAAAAGGAGAAAAGTTTATGAGCAAGAAAAAGATCGATAGCGTATTAAAAGGAGTTGCTGCTACCGGTATTGCCATTGGCGGGGCAAGTGCAATTCAGGGTGCTGATGTTGTAATGGCTGCAGTCCTTGAAGAGGAAGTCAAGGATGAAGAAGAAGACGAATATGCTTCGAGCACATCTGACAGTGTTAGTGATGAACTGAGCGAAAGCGAAGTTGAAACTGCTTCAGAATCAGTAATCGAAGTTGCATCTGTTGATGAAACAAAGGTGAGTGCTGCTGATCGTGCTGAGGTTGCTTCTGTTTCAGAAGTTAAGTCAGAAACCAAGACTGAGACCAAGACTGAAACCAAGAAAGAAACCAAGACAGAAGAGCGTACCATCACAATCAAGGCCAATACAGTCACTGATTATGAATATGAAGAGGAAGAAACTGATGTTTCTCATGTTGGCTGTATCAAAAATGCACACCATGTAACATTACAGGGTGAGGGTGAGTATGAAGTTAACGGTGTTTCTTATTGGGTAAACGCAAACGGCCAAATTACCCATTACTGGAAGTCAAGCTGGGGTGGAGGATCCTGGAGAACCC
>NZ_PDYG01000002.1 GCF_002735305.1 Agathobacter ruminis | reverse complement strand
ATTTCATATGCAAATCTCTGCGCATCCTCGCGGAGCGTTTATCTCAGTCGGAGATTGTAATCCCGACTGAGATAAAAAAACCGAAGACAAATGATTTCATTTATCTTCGGGTTTATACCAAATCATCCTGTAAACAAAAAAATCTGAAGCAAACCTGTTCGGTCAACTTCAGAGCATGATTACAACAATATGATTGTCTTATCGTTCTTCTCTCATCCAGACTATACTGTCGGCACAGGAATTGCACCTGTTCATGACTGCTATGCAGCCTCGCGGGCTTTACCGCCGGTAGGGAATCACACCCTGCCCCGAAGAATCATTCAATTGTATTTGTGTTTGAATACTTTTATACAGTATCGCACTCCTCTTCCAATGTCAAGGTGAATTTCCTTTTTCTAAATATTTTACCATTTCTGCAAAAAGTGATAGAATATATCAATAAATCTAATCAAACGAATCTGTGATATGGGAGGTATTCGTATGAAACATGAAATTACCATAAACGGACCGGAAGATATCGAAATCCAGCCTTATGAAAGAAAAGCACACTATCATGAAACCGATCAGATGGGCATCATTCACCACTCCAATTATGTGAAATGGATGGAAGAAGCCCGCATTGATTTGATGGATCAGATGGGTCTGAGCTACAAGCAGATGGAGGAAATGGAAATCATCAGTCCTGTATTATCCATCTCATTAAATTATTTAAGCCCGGTCCACTTTGATGATGAATTGATCATCGAAACCAAAATTCAAAAATATAACGGTGTCAAAATGGAGCTCGAATATAAGATGTATGATAAGGAAAGTCACGAAGTGCGCTGCACAGCAACCAGCAGTCACTGTTTCCTGTCCCGTTCCGGAAAACCGATTTCACTGAAGCGGTCATATCCGGAAATTGACACCAAATTCTTTGAGTATTCTTAAAAAACTATCACGGCTCACTGCCCGTTGCTCTCGTAATCCTCGAAAGTTCGGCGGACAGAACGGCCGTGATTTTTTTGCGTTTCTTTCTTATCCAAGTGCCACATCAAGTGTCATCATCAAACTGAATCCAATCATAAATGCCAATGTACCGATGTTGGAATGCTCTCCCTCTGCCATATCCGGCACAAGTTCTTCTACCACCACATAAATCATCGCACCGGCCGCAAAGCTAAGCAAATATGGCAAAACCGGCACAATCACACTCGAAAAAATAATGGTGATCAGACCTGCAATCGGCTCAACAATTCCAGACAGTACACCATACCACCATGATTTTGCTTTTGATACCCCTTGAGATTGCAGAGGCATGGATATAATCGCGCCTTCCGGGAAATTCTGAATTGCAATTCCAAGCGCCAAAGTAAAGGCTCCCATAAGGCTGATATTCTTGCTTCCGCCTACCCATCCGGCATAAAGAACTCCGACAGCCATTCCCTCCGGAATGTTATGTAATGTCACGGCCAAAACCATCATTGTTGTCTTTTTTAAATTTGCATGAGGGCCTTCTATCGTCTCATCAAGATGCATATGCGGTGTCACATGATCCAGTAAAAGCAGGAAAAGCATTCCCAGCATAAAACCGACAACTGCAGGGACAAATGCCAGTCGTCCCATATCTGCTGACTGATCCATTGCCGGAATCAGCAGACTCCAAACCGATGCTGCAATCATGACTCCCGCGGCAAAACCGCTCAACGTCTTGGTGAGCTTTGCGCTCAAATCTCTTTTCATGAAAAATACACAAGATGAGCCCAATACAGTTCCGAGGAATGGAATTAGCAGACCTTGTGTCACTTGTAATACCATTCGTAATACCTCCTATTAATCATTCGGTCTGCCTTTATCATAGAACATTTTCGTTTTCACAGCAAGTTTGCTTTTCCGTTCTCATCTCCATGAATTCCACTGCATGTTTGCGCGTCCAAATTGGATACAAATTCTTCTGGCATCGCTCGTTTTTGCGTTCCTGTATTGCTGTCGTTTCAAAAAAGATTTTCCATAATACTTCCATACGGTCATTGTTCTTTTCTATTTCCATGAGACGCTCCATCTCTTCGGCTGTCAAATCAACAAATTGATAAAATCCGTCTTTCGGATGGACAACAGCCATCCGATTCGTGAGATCCGCTATCATCCATGATTCGGAAGGCATCCGGTCCAGAAACACTTCTGCGAGCGCAGGGATTATCCGGCTGCGTGGCTCAATGATTGCCACATATCTGTGATTTACTTCATGAAACCGTGTGAATTCCCTGAAATGACTGATCTCATTTCCAATGCTGCATCTCATCTCCCTGAAACGCATGATATCTTTGTACTGCACCATTTCAAGCACATACGGTCCATATGCAAAGCCAAGCAGCAGCACACGAAACAGCACATCAGCCACATCCGGTGCTTCATACATCCCAACATGTGCAATCTCATAATAGAATTGCGGACTCAGCTTTCGATTCACTGCATCCACAACCTTTTCCGCCAACGCGGTATCCGCTTTTACATGGATATATTCGTCAAACAATGTGTACTGCACCACCGGTTCAAAAATCAATTGGATATTTGCCTGTCCCCGTTTCTGTGTCCATGCCTCATAGATGCAGGTCAGCACAGATTCCCAGTCTTTCTCACAACAATAATAGATCATGCCTGCCCCTCCATATGAAAATCACGAAACAGGTTCATCTGTTGATAGGTCACTGTATTGCCTTCTATCTTTGCAATCTCCACTCGATCCAGATCAGTCAGCTGATTGCGGATAAAATTCTGTGAAATTGGAATCGGATAAAGCATTTTCCCGTTGCATGTTATAAAATATTGTGCCCGTTTCAAAGCGATATGCATTTTTTTCAGCATGTCAAAGTTTACCGAGCCATACCTTCTTGCGCTCATGATTTTCTTGACTCCTGTCGGCCCGATTCCGGGCACACGCAAGAGCTGATCGTAAGACGCACGGTTGATTTCGACCGGAAAATCTCCCAAATGGCGCAAGGCCCATTCGCATTTCGGATCGATATGCCGGTCGAAAAACGGCTGCTCCTCTGACAATAATTCATTTGCATGAAAACCATAAAAGCGCATCAACCAGTCTGCCTGGTATAAGCGGTGTTCACGCAGCAGCGGAACCGGCGTCCCGATTTCCGGCAATGCGGTATCGTCATTAATCGGGATATATCCGGAATAAAAAACGCGTTTCAAATCAAATGACTGATATAATTGCTGACTCGTTCGTATCAGTTCAAAATCCGTCTCCTCCGTCGCTCCGATAATCATCTGTGTACTCTGTCCGGCGGGCGCAAAATCGCGATGTAACAGGGCATCCATCCGCTCTGCAGGATATTGGAATCGCATTGTCTGAAGACTCTGCGCTGCATTAGCCTCAATGCGTCGGCTTGTTTCGCCAAAGATGGAATTCTCCAGATGGCGGTTGATTCCGGCGCGATCAAGCCTTGCAGTTTTCCCATGTGCAATCCGGTTCACCGCAATCGTCTCTGAAATACAATTCATTGGCCGTATGATTTGATTCATATGTTTATTAGGACACAGTTTTCCCAAGCTTGCCTGTGTCGGCAGTTCCATATTCAGACTGATACGATCGGCAAGTAGTCCGGCCGAATAGAGCAATTCTGCCGAAGCCCCCGGAATCGCCTTTACATGAATATATCCGTTGAAATGATAGACCGTGCGGAGCAATCGCAGTGTCTGGCACATTTTTTCCATCGTCTCATTCGGATTATTCAACACTCCGGAACTCAAAAACAATCCCTCTATATAATTGCGACGGTAAAACTCTACTGTTAATTCGCAGATTTCCTGCGGCGTAAAGGTAGCACGCGCAATATCATTGGATTTGCGATTGATGCAATACTTGCAGTCATAGACACAATGATTCGACATCAGGATCTTCAATAATGAGATGCATCTCCCATCTGCCGCAAAGGCATGACATACGCCCGCAGCAACAGAATTGCCCAGCATCCCTTTCTGACCTCTGCGATCAGATCCGCTTGAGGTACATGCTACATCATACTTCGCCGCATCCGACAGAATCTTTAATTTTTCCTCTATACTTTTTTCCAAAGTAACCGCAGGTACCGATTGTCCCATCTCTATCACCATCCGAATGTTTGTTCGACTTTTGTTATTTTTATTATACGAACATTTGTTTGCTTTTTCAAGTCTTTTTTCAAAAATGCAAAACAAAAAATCTCTATATCATATCTGCTATGATATAGAGATTCTATTGATCAGATTTGCATGTACCGGTATTGCACATGTTCAATTGATTTCATATGATTCATATAATTCATATAATTAGTATAATTCGACCGGTTTCATATGCTTTTTCCCATCTGCACTATGCGCCAACTGGTTTGCGATGCGATAAAGCGCTTTTGCCACAATTCGTCTGATTGCGCATTTCCGTGGAATCTGCACCAAATTAGACACCCGCCAGATTTGCTCCAACGGATCCGTTATTTCGAGCCCCTCTGCTTTTGCCCAGGCCGGCACGCTTGCAGGCTGTAAGCAACTCGCGTGATTAAACAATTCCATTTTCATCATATCTTTCCTCCATATACATATGCCGTTTCCGTTGACATTTTCATCCTAACACAGGCAGATATGGATTCAAGCGATTCTGACCAACAGGTCAATTATTGGGAACAAGTGGTTTGTTTTTGCAGGTCATTTACAGATCCTCATATTGCACCTGTCCGTTTTTCAGGCGCGGATTGATTTTCCGAACGCGCAGACATTCGCTTTTATAGCCGTTAAAATTGGATACCAGATTTGATAATCTGATAATGGTCTCCTTATTTCGCTCGATTGCACGTCGCATAAATTGATCGGCAGGATCGTCAGAATGCGCCGTGTTATCATATTTTGCAACGCCTCTTTTTAAGCTTTCGATATCCTCTTTTACACAGGTCAGATGCATATCCTGATCCTCTGCAAGCATTCTCAAACACTCCTGTTTTGCATGCGCTTCATCTTTTGCGATAACCAGAAATTCGGAATCCAGTCCCTCTTTTAAATGAAAACTATTTTCCACCAGATAAATATTCAATCGTCCTTCCCCTTTTCCAAATCATTTATAGCTGCGCGAGGACCTGATTCAACGCCTCGAGATTTTCCTCAGTGGTCGACCAGGCTGTTGCGAACCGGATCACCGTATGCGTTTCATCATATTTTTCCCAGAAGCTTGTCACTACATGCTTCTCAAGCTGTCGCGCCTTCTCATCTTCAATTATAACAAACTGTTGGTTTGTTGGGGATTCCAAATAAAAATTCATGCCATGTTTTTTTAAGATTTCTTTTAATTTTTCTGCCATTTCAATTGCATGGCGGCTCACTTGCATATACAGGTCGTCTGTAAACAGCACATCATATTGCAATCCTGTCAGCCAGCCTTTTGCCAGCATTGCCCCGTGCTGTTTTGTCATCGTATAAAAATGCTTCGGCGCATTCGCATGTGTGAAAACCACAGCTTCTCCAAACAAAGCTCCCACTTTGGTTCCACCAATATAAAATACATCGCAATTTGCAGCCAGTGTCTCCAGCGTCAAATCGCTTTCCTTACTCGCCAGCCCGTATCCGAGACGCGCACCGTCCACAAATAACGGAATATCATATTGTTTGCATATTGCATGAATCTGCTCCATCTCATCCTTCGAATAAATGGTTCCGTATTCTGTCGGATATGAAATATAAACCATCCCCGGGAATACCATATGCGTATAATTATCATCCCCATAAAATCCGGCAATGTAATCTTTCAGCTCCTTCGCATCGATTTTTCCGTCATGTCCCGGAATGGTCAGCACCTTATGTCCGGTATATTCCACAGCGCCTGCTTCATGCGCATTGATATGGCCAGTGTCCGCAGATACAACACCTTCGTAATCAGCAAGCATTGCACCGATAATTGTCGAATTGGTTTGGGTCCCACCTACCAAAAAATACACATCCGCATCCTGGCAATGACAGGCATTCTTTATTTTTTCTTTGGCCTGCGCAGTATAATGGTCCGTTCCATATCCCGGCAGCAGCTCCATATTGGTTTCTTCAAGTTTCTTCAAGATTGCAGGATGTGCTCCGGCAATGTAGTCACTGGCAAAGTTCAGCATCTTTCTCTCCTTTGGGGACGGGGGTCAGCGGATAGTCGTGTGTCCCTAAAGGTATAGTACCCCGTCCCCAAAGGAGAGAAGGGTGTCCCCAAAGGCAAAAAAAATCGCGCCAAGTCACCGTCTGTTTTTTATTTTTTTGATAATATATGTCGATATTCCGGTTATTCTGGCCATCTGTTTGACTGGAATACCATGCTTCAGTATTTTTCTTATAATTTGATTTCTTTTCGTCATCGCAATCTGCTGCAATTGAGAAACAGAATCCAGTCCGGAAATTTCCAAAACTTTCGCAATTGCATCTGCATCCTCCAACCGTTTGGAAGATGTATATTCCATGCATTCTGCCTGCTCTTGCTCATGCAGATATTTCATACATTCCTTCTTGTTCTGAAAACAGTTCAATAATTCATATATATCCACGAAAGAGCTATCCATATTTTTCAATGCATGATAGCTGGACCATTGATAATCAGCGATTGAAGCAACCAGTTTTGCCTTATATGGATTTTGCAAAATATAACGAAAAACAGTTAAAAAATACGGAACATCATTTACCGGTTCGCTTTTAAACCGATCCTGAAACAAATATCCATATCGACGATATTTGAAATTATACCATTTCGCATAGTGTCCTGCAATTCTTGCAATAAAGGAATGTAATTCCATTTTCGTTTCCCCTACCAATAAATGGATATGATTATCCATCAAACAATATGCAAACAGTTTAAACCCACATTCCTCCTTATATAGTTTCAGCAATTCCAAAAACTTCTCATAGTCCTCCACAGTTTCAAAAATAATCTGTTTGTTATTTCCGCGTAAAATCACATGGTAAATACCAGTATACGCCTTCTCCCTTGCCTTTCTTGGCATTCTTAGATTCTCCTTTCTCTATTTAATTAACACCACATGAAAAATCGGATAGAAAAATATCCGGCGAAGCTGATCATCCTGTCGTAAAAGATGATTCGAATATGCATTGCAGATCCCTCATATTAAAAGAAGTATGTCGAATAAAAATACAGAAAATAATACTTTATGCTAGATTAGTATAACAACTTCTGATAAAATTGCAAGTGAACGAATTATTTTTTAGTATTATTTAATAAAAATGGATGGAGCATTTGCGGCTAGATTTTACCTTTAGGGACACCCTTCTCTCCTTTGGGGACGGGGTACTACACCTTTAGGGACACCTGACTATCCGCTGACCCCCGTCCCCAAAGGAGAGAAAATGCCAGTATTCGACTTCACATCAACCACCCCGGACAACCAGTCTGTTTGCACCTATACCACATTTCAGTCATCTGCGTCAATTGCAACTGCGGATGCGCCGATTATGGTAATCGATCATTCAAAACGAAAGTGGGCACATCATGCGAACGGAGTCTTTACCAATCCGGTCAAACGAACCTCGTTTGAATTTGAATTGGATGGAGAAGGCATGATATCTGCCGACATTTTGGAAATTGATATCAGATTTGTTGCACTTTTAAAATGGCTCGGTGAAAACCATATCCAGGTCAAGCTGTCGGGTGAAAATACCGACCGTGGATATGCGGTATATAAGATACGCGAGAATGCATTCAATGGAGGCAATAAGCTGTCGGCTTCCGATGGATTCCTGGAATTTATGATGGAAAGACTCCTGGCAAGCGATGCTCCGACAGATGATATGGAAGAGGACGATCCGGAGGCCGAAGGCGACGATATGAAGCTGACAAGCCTGCAAAGCATTACTGATTTTATCACATGCGCCGGGCGGACACTCCCGGACAATATCCGGCTGTGGGCACGCAGAAATCTGGCAGTTGCCAATTCTCATGAAGTCACTGTGGAGGAGCGTCGCCATGCACAGCGTGCGCTTTCAATGATGATGAATATTCAGTGGAAAAATAATTATTTTGAATCCATTGATCCGGTGGAAGCACGCCGGATTCTGGATGAAGAATTATATGGAATGGAATCCGTCAAGCAGCGCGTTATGGAGACCATTATTCAGATCAATCGCACCCATACGCTTCCGGCTTACGGACTATTGATTATCGGACCGGCAGGAACCGGAAAATCGCAAATTGCATATGCGGTTGCCAAGATATTAAAGTTGCCTTGGACCACATTGGATATGAGTTCCATCAACGATCCAGAACAGTTGACCGGAAGTTCGCGCATCTATGCCAATGCCAAGCCGGGAATCATTATGGAGGCATTCGCTTCTGCGGGCACTTCCAATCAGGTCTTTATCATCAACGAGCTGGACAAGGCCAATTCCGGAAAGGGTAACGGCAATCCGGCCGATGTACTTTTGACTTTGCTGGACAATTTGGGATTTACCGACAATTACATGGAATGTATGATTCCTACCAGCGGGGTCTATCCTATTGCCACTGCAAATGAAAAATCCATGATTTCCGCGCCTTTGATGTCGCGCTTTGCGGTAATTGAGATTCCGGATTATTCACCGGAAGAGAAGGCAATCATTTTTGAAAAATATGCATTTCCGAAAGTATTAAAGCGCATCGGCCTCTCCCCGGAAGAATGTGTTCTGACGAAGGACGGCATTGATGCCGTCATCGAAAAACATCGGAATCTGTCCGGCATCCGCGACCTTGAACAGGATGCGGAGCATTTGGTTGCCAATGCGCTCTATACAATTGAAACGGAAAAAATCGAGAAAGTCATTTTAGACCGCGCTCGTGTACTGAAAATATTACACTAATCTATCGTGCACAAATCTGCAGTACTGCGCACTGCCCATCTCATTTTGGTGGATTTTGCACGCGGATTCATACGACATTCCTGTGCGGAAGGTCGTATGACATCCCTGCAGATTTCTGAATAAATACCATTTTGGTATCCCTCTTTAAATGCCCGCTTCACCAGGCGGTCTTCTCCCGAATGAAATGTCAAAATCGCCACTCTCCCTCCCGGTTTCAAAACAGATGGAAGCTTATCCAAAAATGCATAAAGCACTTCAAATTCACTGTTTACATCGATGCGCAGTGCCTGAAAGGTTCGCTGGCATGACTTCTTGACAGCTTCGGCACGCTCGTCTTTTGACAAATAGACCAGCGCTGCCTCGATTGCCTCACGAAGTTCAGTCGTCGTATCCATTGCCGCACCCTTTTGCATTCGGAAGAATACCTTATCGGCAATCTCCTGTGCATAGGGCTCATCGGAGTTTTCAATCAGCATGCCTACAAATTCTTCCTTGGTAATCTCGCGCAGGCGCTGTGCCGCACTGCTGCCCTTGTTCGGATTCATCCGCAAATCAAGCGGTCCGTCAATTTTATAAGAAAAGCCGCGCTGTGGATTGTCAATCTGCATGGATGAAACCCCAAGATCCGCCAGGATGAAGTCAAACTTTCCAGCCTCAGAAGCAACCTCATCGATATTTGCAAAATTGGTCAAGCGGAATTGGAACCGGTTCTCATCAAATCCCAAATCACGCAATCGCTTCGTCGTCTTCTCCGACTCAATCGGATCGACATCCAGCCCGTAAATGCATCCATTTCCGTTCAGTTGTTCCAACATGCGCCTGGTGTGTCCACCATAACCGAGCGTCGCATCAAGCCCCTGCTGTCCCGGCTTTATCTGCAAAAAGTCCAGGATTTCCTGCACCATAATCGAGATATGCATTCCTGCAGGCGTGCTGCCTTTTTCTATGACATGCGCAATCGTATCCGCATATTTCTGTGGATTATGCTCTTTATATTTTTCCTCGAATTTCTTCGGATACTTTCCCGAATAATGAATTCTGCGCTTATGCTTTTGTTCTTCCATGGAACCATCCTTATTCTTATTTTATGGAACCTTTTTGAATATAATAAGTCTGATTGCACAACATCTCAATATCAATCGGATTATGAGAACTTAAAATGATTGTCTTGCCTTTATTGGCTTCCTCATTCAGACGATTGCGAAGCTTCTCCGTCATCTCTGCATCCAATCCGTTAAAAGGTTCATCCATGATTAATATAGCCGGATCCTCCATCAGAGTCTGTGCCACCCCAAGGCGTTGTCGCATACCAAGCGAATATTTGCGAATAGGGCGTCGATCACACGGATCCAATCCGACTGTATTCATACTATCATAAATATCCTGTTTCGAACACTTTTTATTAATCTGTGCGAGAATTTTTAAATTCTTATAACCGGAATAATATGGAATAAAGCCCGGAGTCTCTATAATTGCACCAATATTTTTTCTTTCTTCCTCCGTAGCAGGTTTTCCATCTAATACAATTTCTCCTTCATAAGAAGAAAAGAAACCGCAGATACATTTCATAATTAATGTCTTGCCGGAGCCGTTCGGACCGACAAGTCCGGTGATTTCTCCGCTCTTTGCAACCATGTCAATCTTGTTCAATAATTGTTTCTCTTTAATCGTTAATGATAAATCCCTTACCTCAATCACAATTCATTCTCCTTTAACCGATCCACATCTGTTCGCATGAATTTCAAATATGCCAGTACATGAAATGCAATCCCGACAATGATTAACAACGCCAGCGACAAATATGGATTAAAATAGTAGCGTTTAAAATACTTCTGATAATGTGTGCACAAAATCGAATGTGCCTGTGGAAAGTACCACTTCAATTGAATATCCAAAAATACCATTCCAATACCAACGGCCAGAATCACCATCTGTATCACGCTGAATATCTTTTTGCTGCCACAAGAGAATCCAAGCATTTGAAATCCCAACAGCATTTGTAAATAAGCCCATAACAACACAATACTAAATACAAGTGCCTGTAACGGCGGCATTTGATTATATAATTGAAATGGAATGTATTGAAGCAATCCCATCTGCTTTCCATAATCAGATATATTTAGGCTCCAGCCATTCGCGACAAATACAAGCGGAGCCATTCGAATCAGTACAAACGCAAATACCACTCCTATATAGGTCATAATTGCCAAAAAAGAAAATAGCATCTGCGAGATAAACCATTTTTTACGTCCACATCGCAGGATTAAAAAATACAGATTTGAATCCGAGGATGGATAATCCGACATAATGATTACAAAAACAATTGTGATAAAGAACAAAAACAATCCTGCATTTAATACAACAATTCCTGACTCATATACGCTAAATGGCTCATTTGTTCTCGCATATACGTTATAAAGCTTCGTAATCACAATTGAATTGATTAAAGCCATAAGCACAATTACAATCACATTTTTCGAATTTAAAATCCATTTACTATACAAATAATTTAACATTGCATCCACCGCCTATCCATCAAATATACCGCCGCCACATCTATAATCACTGTCATAATTAACAGTAATACTATCGGCAGATCTTTTGCATAAACAATGTAATTGATTAAAAATGTCAATGTAACCGTAATATAAGGATTCGCAGACAGTGATGCCACAAAGACCAATATTGCAGAAATCCAAAGTGCATACACCAATGAATAGGTGACTCCGACCAGAATCTCTCCATTTAATTCAGGCATAACCCCATTTCTTCTGAAAATAAGAAGCACGCTGATTACAAATATCGCATATGAAGCAATTAAGCAAATGATGGCATTCAGATGGTTTATAATAACCACATCCGCAATATATTTCTTCTTCCCGCTGCGTATCTTCACCATCTTGTAATAACCGACTCTAAGTTCATCACACCAATACGGAATCATGACAATTCCAATCGCAATGGGCAACACAAAATAAAACCAATCAAGAAAGCAGCTTGTAAAAGAAAAACTTTCTCCTACTTGCCTAATCGCTTTTGGATATTTAAAAAGTATCTCTATAAAAGTAATCGGTACCCCTTCCCTTACAATTGTGTCCATAAGGAAATAAGAAAAATATAGCAAACCTATCCCAACGAATAATTTCTTTCTATCAGTTCTCCTCCACATCTGTGCTATCCCCCTGTCCCATTCCATAGCCTTTGTCGCCCAGATTCGTATACACTTCGCCTGTAATCATATCAACATTAACATAAGCATATTCATTTGATTCCAGGATTCCATTCTCCAATTTGTTATCATCCGCACATTGAATCATAAAGGAATACACCGGACGCGTCTCAATCTGTCTTCCTGCCTTTAAATAATATGATGTCTCCTCCTTTTCATAAACCGGTCTCAACATATATAATGGTTCGATTTCAGCCACTTTTAAATCATGAAATGATGCAACTTCATTTTCAAAGATTCTAATTGCAGATGGAAAATCAATTATTCTATCGAATGGTTGTTGCTTTTCAATTTCAAACATTCCCATCATTGAAAAGGCAGCTATCTGACTAATTTTTTCAACAGTGATTTCGGAAAAAGTGCACATTGATTCTATCTGCATACTATCGACATTCTCTTTAATACAAACTCCATAGTAATCTAATATCATTCCATTATGGCTTATTTCATACTCAATTGTTACAACATCCTTCCCATCCGTATTCTTTCGAATGTAAATAGTCCTCGGCTCCAGGTCAAATGCTTTGTTATATTTTACTGATTTTATTGTCTCCGTCATTTGAATTAATAAATCATTGAGTAAAATGTCTCCATCGATCAAATGAATCGTCCGCTCAATTGAATCCCCTCTTTTCAGAAAAATCTTCTCGATTCCCTTAGATGAATCAACTTCACTTTTCTTTTGTTTTAAATACGCCATTTCTCCGCTTGGATTAATCCACATATAATCCTTTTCATCTTCAAATAGATCCGATATATCTCCGTCCCACACTCCTTGATCAACTTTCTTTTCAAGTTTTTTCATACCAAACAAATCCATATAGTATTCATCATATTTTGTATAATCTTTTACAAGGGAATAAGTGACATCATCTATCTCTTTTACTTTGGAGAAATCAACTTTTGTCGGATAAGTGATATTTTGATCTTTATTAGGTATAGAATCCATTGATGCTTTTCTTAAATCTTCGACAGAACAATATGATAGCTCATAGTCTGTTTTTGATTTATTCTCCCCATAATGACTCATATTCTCCTGAACTTTCTGTGGAACTGCATGACATGCAGTTATGCACATTACACAAAAAAACAATAGAGATATGACAGAAATATTTTTCTTTTTATGCATCCGCTTAACAACTCCTTACGATTATTGTATATAAGTGCAGACTAAAGATTGAATATCGCCTAATCTGCACTTATAAAAATCTATTATCGAAAATTAATATTTAAAAGTTCCTTTTGGATAATTAGTGCGATTTCCATTTTTCTTAAAAGTAACCTTCGCAAAAATATTCCTACCTTTCTTTGCTGGAGCAGATACATATATTCCAGAATGATCCGCATAAGCATCAATTCCACTCGAACAATACAGATGAACTTCTGCACCATCTGTTACTCGAGTCGTCGTCATTACAGTTGACGTTTCATTAGTTGTTACATCTTCGGACCATTGCCAAATACTATCTGATGCCAGACCACCTTTTACATAGCGAAGATTCCATGTATCAGTTGTATACGCTGCATACGTAGGAACTGCGTTATAACACAAAAACGAAATACTCAATGCAAAAACTACCCCTAGTTTTACTAATTTTTTAACCATAGCATTATCTCCTTTCGTATATATATGGTTATTCGTTACAATTTCACTCTAAACTTCTTAATCGTTTTCGTCAAGGTGGACAAATTTTAAGATTTTCTTAAGATTTATAAAATATATTCTATAAGCCAAAAAGGCTCTTCTATAACGAAAAAAGGCCTCTACACACTGTGTAGAGACCTTTATCATCAATTATTCTTTTAGACGGTAGGACCTGCAGAAACAAGTGCCTTACCAGCTTCATTGGTTGTATACTTCACGAAGTTCTTGTTGAATCTTGCAGCAAGATCCTTAGCCTTAGCTTCCCATTCAGAAGCATCTGCATAAGTGTCGCGAGGATCAAGAATTGCAGGATCAACACCAGGAAGCTCTGTAGGAACTTCAAAGTCAAACATAGGAATCTTCTTGGTAGGAGCCTTGTTGATATCTCCGCTTAAGATTGCATCGATGATTCCTCTGGTATCCTTAATGGTGATACGCTTTCCGGTTCCGTTCCATCCGGTATTTACAAGGTAAGCCTTTGCACCGGATTTCTGCATCTTCTTAACCAATTCTTCTGCGTACTTGGTCGGATGAAGCTCTAAGAATGCCTGTCCGAAGCAAGCTGAGAAGGTAGGAGTCGGCTCGGTAATTCCACGCTCGGTTCCTGCAAGCTTTGCAGTAAATCCTGAAAGGAAGTAGTACTGAGTCTGTTCCGGAGTCAGGATAGAAACCGGTGGCAATACACCGAATGCATCTGCTGAAAGGAAGATTACGTTCTTTGCTTCCGGAGCAGAAGAAACCGGCTTAACAATATTGTTGATGTGGTTAATTGGATAAGAAACACGAGTATTCTCGGTTACGCTCTTGTCATCAAAGTCAATCTTTCCGTTTGCATCAACGGTAACATTCTCAAGAAGTGCATTTCTCTTGATTGCATTGAAGATGTCCGGCTCAGACTCTTTGTCAAGTCCGATAACCTTTGCGTAGCAACCACCTTCAAAGTTGAATACGCCGTTGTCATCCCAACCATGCTCATCATCACCGATCAAAAGACGCTTAGGATCGGTAGAAAGTGTTGTCTTACCTGTTCCGGAAAGACCGAAGAAGATTGCGGTATTCTTTCCGTCCATATCGGTATTTGCTGAGCAGTGCATAGAAGCGATGCCCTTAAGTGGGAGGTAGTAGTTCATCATAGAGAACATACCCTTCTTCATCTCTCCGCCGTACCATGTGTTGATGATAACCTGCTCACGGCTGGTGATATTGAAAGCTACACAAGTCTCAGAATTCAATCCAAGCTCCTTGAAGTTTTCAACCTTAGCCTTAGAAGCGTTGTAAACAACGAAATCAGGCTCAAAGTTTGCAAGCTCATCCTCTGAAGGAATGATGAACATGTTCTTTACGAAATGTGCCTGCCAAGCTACTTCCATGATGAAACGAACTGCCATACGGGTATCCTTGTTTGCACCACAGAATGCATCTACTACAAAAAGTCTCTTTCCTGAGAGCTCTTTCTTTGCGATATCTTTTACTACAGCCCATGTGTCTTCTGACATCTCATGGTTGTCGTTTGGATATTCAGGAGTGTTCCACCATACGGTGTCCCTTGAATTTGCATCCATAACGATGTATTTGTCTTTTGGAGAACGGCCAGTGTAAATACCGGTCATGACATTTACTGCACCAAGCTCGGTGTCAACGCCAACTTCGAATCCCTCGTTTGTAGATTTTACTTCCTCATCGTATAAAGCTTCAAAAGAAGGATTATAAACGATCTCGGTAGTTCCAGTAATGCCATACTTTGTTAAATCAATGTTTGCCATCTTTCTGTTCCTTTCTCTATATATGTATTTATTTTGATACAAAACCGATTTGCTTCCTATGATACTTTATATCGGTTTCAAGGTCAATAGAAACGCGTGAAAAAATTAACAAGCTTACTCATTTAATTGTATCGTAACATGTTTTATACGAACCTTCAATTATAATTGTGACGGATTTTCCGCCCGTGGCAGGCATTTTTATTGTAATTATCCCCACGGACCTCCATATTCGCAATCGCAAAATTAAATTTTGCAAAATTTATCTTGACACAACTAATTTAATTGTGTACAATGCAATCATAAGGAGGACAAACATATGGTTAATAAACTTTCACAAAATGATTTTTCATCTGCAATCGCGAATGGAGTTAGCGTTGTAGATTTCAATGCAACCTGGTGCGGACCATGCAAAATGCTCGGACCTATCCTTGAAGAAGTTTCAAACGAGATGGACGGTGTTAATTTCTACGCAGTAGACGTAGACGAGAATCCGGATCTTGCAAAAGAATATAAGATCATGAGTATTCCTGCTGTTGGCGTCTTTAAAGATGGCAACCTCCAGGAAATGAATGTTGGTCTTGTTCCAAAGGATGCACTTGTATCTTTCATCAACAACAACAAATAAAAACAACCCAATTATCATAAACAACAAGAAAAACCACCCATTACTCTCTCTTTGAGAATAACGGGTGGTTCTTTTTACAGAATCGTTCTTTTATAAAAGATTGTATTTTTTACATCTTTCAAGCTGTTCGCTTGTTAATTTTTCTTTATGCAAATTAATATATCCGGTTATAAATTGTATTGCGTAAATTTGATCAACCTCATCCAAATTATCAATCCGATCATAGGCATCCAACAATTCATCTACCGAATCTTCACGAGAAGATAATTCTTTGAACTCATCATATTCTTCTTCTAAATGTTCCACCCCTGACTCCATGTCGTTATAAGAAAGCAAATTCACTAAATTGGAACTATCAAGCACCTTGTCAACCACTTGTTTTGTGCTCTCAGTGGCCTTTTGATTATGGTATATAAATATCCCGCCACCTACGGCAACAATAACCAAAATCAACACGATGCCAATCAGCTTTTTCTTCATAGATTATACCTCCATCATTGTAAATACCCCATGAATTAATTTTACAACTACATTATATTCTTAAAAAAAACGAAAAAATAGATGTACTAATTACTCATATTATAAGACTCTCGTCGTCCAGTGGCTGCAGTCCCACACATCGGTGGCAAGTCCTTCATAAAAATCCGGTTCATGGCAGACCATCAGGATGCTGCCCTTATAGTCTATCAGAGCTCTCTTTAATTCCTCTTTCGCATCCACATCAAGGTGGTTTGTCGGCTCATCCAATAAAAGGATATTGGTATCCTTGTTGATTAATTTGCACAGGCGTACCTTTGCCTGTTCTCCTCCGGAAAGGACACGCACCTGACTTTCGATATGTTTGGTGGTCAGTCCGCACTTGGCCAGGGCGCTTCGCACTTCAAACTGGCTCATTCCCGGAAATTCTTTCCAGATTTCTTCGATACAATTGTTGGTCACAGACTGATCCATCTCCTGCTCGAAATAGCCGATTTCGAGGTAGTCGCCCCGCTCTACCGAACCGCCAAGCGGCTGAATCAGTCCCAGAATACTCTTGAGCAGGGTCGTCTTTCCGATTCCGTTTGCTCCTGTCAGAACAATTTTTTGTCCACGCTCCATCGAGAGATTCAATGGTGTGGAAAGCGGATCATCATAGCCAATCACCAGATCATGTGTCTGGAAAATATAACGCGACGGTGTTCTTGCTTCGCGGAATTCAAATTCCGGCTTTGGCTTTTCGCGATCGAGTTCAATCAAGTCCATATTATCCAGCTTTTTCTGGCGTGACATTGCCATATTTCTGGTTGAGACACGCGCCTTATTGCGTGCCACAAAATCTTTCAGCTCCGCAATTTCTTTCTGCTGCTTGTTATAAGCAGCCTCCTGCTGTGCCTTCTTCATCTCATAGACTTCCATGAATTTATCATAATCGCCGACATAACGATTCAACTGCCGGTTGTCCATATGATAAATCAAATTAACCACACTGTTTAAGAACGGAATGTCATGTGAAATCAAAATGAAAGCGCTCTCATATTCATTCAGATAGCGCTTCAGCCATTCAATATGCTCCACATCCAGATAGTTGGTCGGCTCATCCAGCAAAAGGATATCCGGCTTTTCCAAAAGAAGCTTTGCCATTAAGACTTTGGTACGCTGTCCGCCGCTTAATTCCGTCACATCGCGGGATAATCCAAGCTCCGCGATTCCAAGTGCACGCGCAACCTCGTCCACCTTCGCATCGATCATATAGAAATCATGCATGGTCAGCAGATCCTGCAGTGTTCCCGCCTCATCCATCAGACGGTTCATCTCATCCTCATCCACATCGGCAAGTTTTGCATAGATTTCATTCATCTGGTTTTCCATCTCATATAAGAAGTCAAATGCGCTATGCAGCACAGACTCGATGGTCATCCCTTTTTCCAGTACAGTATGCTGATCCAGATAACCCACGCGGACATTCTTTGCCCATTCAATCTTGCCTTCATCCGGCATGAGTTTGCCGGTGATGATATTCATAAAAGTCGATTTACCTTCCCCATTTGCGCCTATCAGGCCGATATGCTCGCCCTTGAGCAGACGGAAGGACACATCATCAAAAATCGCACGGTCGCCAAAACCGTGCGTTAAATGTTCTACATTTAAAATGCTCATAATTCACCTAATCCGATTTTTGTACTTATCCTGAAACGAATCCTATTCTATCATGAGTTTTTCTCAGTTGCAAGCGATGATTTGATCATCAAAAATGCACCAAGATTGCCCCTTTTGCCATGGCTGGCACGGTGCGAAAATAACAATTTCGGATTGCAGCAGGTACAAAGCTGTGTCGTCTCGATTCGCTCCGGTCTGACTCCTGCAGTGGTCAAAACAATCTCATTGGAACGCCACAGATCCAGCAGATATTTCTGCTCAATGTTTACCTCTGCATTCAGCGGCCAAACGACTTCACTGCCGAATTCCTGCACGAAGCGCATTGCAACATCCTCACTGACCTCATAACAGTCTTTGCAGATGCTTGGTCCGATGGCTGCATAGACATCCTGCGGCTGTGTTCCAAATGCATCATGCATTGCCTCCAGTGTCACCTGCCCCATCCGGCTGACCGTGCCTCTCCATCCGGAATGTGACAATCCGATTGCCTGATGCACCGGATCCACCAGATAAATCGGCACACAATCCGCAAAAAAGGTTGCAAGACAAAGTCCCGGGACATCGGTAATCAGCCCGTCAACATCCGTATAATCTTTTGGACATACCACACCCTTTCCCGCGTCTTCCTCCGTCACGCGGCGCACATTGACCGTATGCGTCTGGTCAGAGCAGACAACATGGTTGCTGTCTGTTCCAAGCGCCTGCAGGATACGCCGGTAATTCTCGCGGACGTGCTGTTCCTTGTCACCTCTGGTGAAACTTAAATTCATCGTTGAAAAAATGCCTTCGCTCACACCACCCATGCGTGTTGAAAAGCAATGCGACACAAAATCCAACTGCTTCAACGACGGGAATAAAAGGAGCGGAAGGCTCCCGCAATCCAAAACAGGTTCCCAGCTTACGGGAACCTGTTTTGACAATTGATTTGTATGATATTGATATTCCATTCTTACTGCACCTGCTTGATAATCATATCTGCAATTCCTTTCATGGTACCGTCCTCAAACGGAGTTCCGACACCAATTCTTTCGAGGGTTTCCTTGTATCCGTCTCCCTCGCCGGCGCGGACAATATCCATATAGGTCTTGCAGGCTTTGTCAAAATCGGTCTGTGCAATTTCCCATACCTCAAGTGCAGGTACTACGGAAACCGCATAACTGATATAATAGAGCGGAGACTCAAAATTGTGTGATACCATCACCCAAAGCGTATCTCCCTTTCCTTTTGTATATTCACCTTTAAAATATTCATCCGCAACCTCTACAAAGATTGCATTGATTTTGTCGGTAGAAACACTCGCCTCATCCAGTTCATAGACTCTTCTCTGGAATTCATCAAACATGCAGCCTTCGAGTACACTGTCTACGCGCTGATAAAGTGTATATTCAGAAGCTGCATCTCCAAGCCCTTCGCCGAGCATATCCCCGTAGAAATTGGTGTACAGCAATTCCAAAGCCTGTGATGCAATCTCCGCCAGATCAAGATTCTGCACGGACTGACTCGCTTCTTTGACATTGACACAGAAGGAATTGAAATGTCCGAATTCATGAATCAATGTCATAAAATCATAGAAACTGTCCGACGGCTGACTGTACAGGAACGGTTCATTATAAACCGGAATAAAGGTGGTAAATCCGCCATCGCTCTTCTTCTTGTCATATTCGACATTATAAAGATGAAACTTCTTCATATAGTCAAAATTGGATTCCAAAACCGGATCCACTTTGGCAAGATACTTGCGAATCGTTTCAAGCTTATCGTCCACGCTTTTTGAATTTGACCACATATCCAGCTGCGTGCTTGCCATCGAATTCATATTTTGGGTCAGTGTATGAAATGCCGGAACCATCTCTTTCTTGACCACATCGCAAAATTCCTGCGCATCCTTCGGTGTATAGTCACGGTCATAACTGTCCTTATATGCATATTCATTGTAATTCTCATATCCGGCTTCTGTCGCAATTTTCATACGCACCTTTACGAGATCCACGTAAATCGGTGCAAGCGTATCGGCCATTGCGTTCATACAGCCATAATAGCCTTCGACATACTGGTCATAAGTGATGTTGCCTGCATATACGGCATCAAGCAGACTGTCCATTGTATATGCCTGATTGTTGATGGTATAGGTAAATTCCTTGACTGCAGCCTTATTGTAATCATTCTCCAGGCTCTGTTCCTCTTTGCGAAGCTTCTTTTGATTGTCGGTCATCGCCTGATAATTTTCAAAGAGGTCCACATCATCCTCATCCCACGCGTCTCTTAACACATCCGCGCAAGGTGATTCCAGTGCATCTTTGCCGAGGATGCAATACTGGTCTCTGATTTCATCATATACTTCCGTGATATAAACGAGTTCATCCTGGTAATATTCATCATTTGCATCCAGAGAATTGTATAATTGTGCAAGCGAATACGAGGCTTCCATTACTGCGAGCTCATCTTCGATTGATTCAAAATCCTTTACAATCTGTTCTGCGTTATCCGCATCCTCCATATCCTTGCGGATTCCTTCCATTGTCTTCTTTACCGCGGTCGGATCGAAATGTTCATATTTCATTTCCGAAAAATCGGTACTTCCGAGAATGGTATCACTTAATTCGTATTCTTCATATGAGGTTTCAAAAAAAGAGCATCCCGTATTCAAAAGAAGAACCGTGCAAAGCAGCACCGCCATAATTTTCTTTTTCATTTTCATTCTATAACTCCTTATCCATTTTCTTATCTAACAGTTTAACAGAAAACCCCTGAATAGAAAACCTCCAATTAAAACAGAACAGGCACCTGATGAATCCTCTTGATTACATCAGGTGCCTATTCCTTCGAAATATTCAATTATCCGTTACCTCATCCTTCTTTATCTTCTTTTTACTTCTCATCCGGTTTCCTGTTCTTCATTTTTCTTAGTGGATGGTTGGTGCCAATGTGTTTCATTGCCCATATTCTTTTGTTTGATTAACCACTGTTTTTGAATCATTCTTCCGGGATCAAAGGGGTTGCTTCTTACCAATTCTGAACTATCCCAATGGACTGTACCTCCTTATTGGATTCCTTTTGTTGAGTTTAATATAACATGTCGCCCGTCATTTGTCAAACATTTCTTTTAATTTGTTATAATTGTCAATCTATTAAAGCGTAAAACCGCATTATGTTGCTACAATTTTACAGTAAATATGACATGCCTAATCACAAAAACGGCCGACAATTGTCGGCCTTAGCTTTTGTCCGTATGTACAGAAATTATTTTTGAATATTGCCATGCGCATTCGGATCCGGTTCAAACGGCGGTCGATCAAATGCAGCATATGGTGCTTTGAGTTCTTTTAAATTGGTAATGGTTCCCGCCGGCTGAGCCTGCGTCTTAATCTCAGTGGAATGCTCGAGTTTGCCTGCCCAGCGCAGTCGTGAGCGCTCCATCTCTTCTTTTGTATAATGCATTTCCAGGCGTCCATCCACAATTTCAAATGTGCCATGACTTCCGCAAACAACACAGTCTGCAGTCTTCTTATCATGCGCAATCTGAATCAGACGCGTATGGCAAACCGGACAACATCCTTCTTCATCACCACGCCATTTGATGCGTTCTTCTTCGGTAGTTGCCTCAAGTGAAGCGACAATATTCTGTCCCACCTTTGTCATGCGGTCCATCATCTCCGGATAACCAAGCACAGATTCATGTGCCATCGCGCCCCAATATTCTACGGTATCGATGACATCGATGCCCATCGGGAAAGTGAATTCGTACATCATCGGCATGGTCAATGCAATCCAGTTCTCGGTCATAGCACCGCCGACCGAAATCAAAGCTGCCGTTCTTGGCTTCAGGCAACGCTTATCAGGGAGCTGTTCTTCCGGAATTCCTTTTGCTTCGCCTTCCTCAATTGCAACTTTGCGAAAACTGAAATCATGACTCGGTCCAATACGGTCACAAATGGTCTTGAAGCGGCCGGTGACGGATGTCTCATATGTCGGGCATGCAAGGATGACCGCATCCGATTGCATGATGCATTCATCGAGGATATCAAAATCATCATGCTGTACACAATACCCTCTGCCGCGTCCGCTCATAATACCGATCACGCAGGCAATACAACCTGTACAATTGTTGATTTTCAAATCATCCGCACGAATAAAAGCGGTCTCACAGCCTGCTTTCTCACATTCCATCAGGGCATGTTTTACCATGATGTCGCAATTGCTCATTTTTCTTCCAAAGGAAATTCCAAGAACTTTCTTTGACATATTAATTCTCCTTCTCTCTCTTATTCAATTGCTCTTCTTAAGCATTCCTGGTGACGGCGTACCTGCTCAATGGAATCCACATCAGTATATACACGCAAGTGCTCTCCACCTTCATATTCTGAGCTTAAGAATCCATCATATCCGGCCTTCTTAAATGCTGCAACAACTTCAGGAACGGCAACTGCTGTCTCTACATAATCCTCTGATACATTGTAAAATTTTGCATGGCAATGTGTGATATATTGAATATTGTCAATGATATCCTGCGGTTCTGACCAGGAATAGGTGAAAGAAGATCCTGCATACATCTTGTCTGCATCATTTCCGCCGGCCTTTTCAACCGCTTCCATCATCTCTCTCATTCCGTTTGCCATACGATATTCCATATTGGCTTTTCCAAGATCCAAATCGTATTTGATCTTTACAAATCCGTCAGATACACGTTTTGCATACGCATCATCCACGATTTTGATACATTCTTCATGTGCACCCAGCTGACGTGCCTTATCACGCAATACATCCGGAATATTCCTGCAGAAGATTCCCATATCCGGAATGAATCCGAAATATTTGGTACCGGTGCGGTTGATCATCTCCAGATATCCATCTGCCCATCCCGAATTCAGTGAGAATGGCGCATGTACTTCCAGACCAATCTTAACACCAAGCTCTTCCGCATATTCCAGACTGCCCTCGATGACATCCATCGGTGTGGATACTAGGGTACGGATTTCCGGGAAGCCAAGCAGCTTTGCAAGGCGAAGATCTCTCTTCATCATATTGACCTGCTCTCCGACAGAAAGCATACGATTGCCAAAAATGCGATTCTCCAAAAATGCATCATAGCAGCTTGGGGTCAGATTGTATTTTTTTAATAAAGCAAACCATTCCTCACGGAATTTTTCATCCTCGATTGGATTCGGGAAATGCTTGATCATCTGCTCTGCAAGGAGTTCTACACCGGTTGCTCCTGTCTTTGCAGTCTCCCGAAGGCATCCTTCGAGATCTAATTTTCCTAAATAATATTCATCCTGATAGCTGTATAAAGATACGCTTCGTTTTACCTGACTCATCTCGTTCCTCCTAAATCTCAAAATCGGTCTCGCAAACTGCATCAATCGGGAAAGGCATATAAGACGGTTCAATATGCTGCAAAGCATTGATATGATGTTTACCCTTTGCCAGTCCGCCGTCACGCAAAACGGTCACAGTCGCATATTCTCCGAATTCCCAGCGATAATCCGGATCGATTACCGTAGACATCTGATCCAGAGTAAAAGTCTCTCCATTTACCGTAAAGCGGAGATTCTCACGAGGTTCATCCACGCCATCCACATTTACTTTCAGATCGCGCACGATTGATAATGTCACGCCTCTGTAATATTGTGCCTTAAATTGGAATTGATATCCAATCACTTTTCCATCTTTTTCGACATTGCAAAATCCATCCGGATTGTAAATCGGTCTTGCTGCCATCACTTGTCCTCCTGTTTCGCTTAAATCACAAAATTGCTCATATATCTCTTTGAAAGGCGCAGAGAATCCAATACTTTCTCCTGAGAACCTTCAAAGAATTTATCTTCTATTTCAATACATGTAAATCCGTCATATCCGATATCTGTCAAAGCGGATACATATTTGCCCCAGTCGACATCGCCATATCCCGGAAGCTTCGGAGACATGAAGTCAAGCGGATATGCCATGATACCCACCTGATTTAACTTGTCCGGATAAACCTTGATATCCTTATAATGAACATGGAAAATCTTATCTTTGAATTCATATAACGGCTTGATGTAATCAATCATCTGCCATACGAAGTGGCTTGGATCATAATTGATTCCGAAATTCTTGCTTGGCAGAATCTCAAATACCTTTTTCCAGATTGCAGGAGTGGTAAACAGGTTCTGTCCGCCCGGCCACTGATCCGGTCCGAAAAGCATCGGGCAGTTTTCAATTGCCACTTTTACATTCTGCTCCTCCGCAAGCTTGATGATCGGAGGCCAGATCTCTTTCACCAGTTCCAGGTTTTCTTCTACGGTCTTGGTCTGGTCACGACCGATGAATGTGGTCACCATGCCAACGCCGAGTTTGTTGCTGGCTTTGATCAATGCCTTCAAATGTTCTACTGCTGCATTTCTCTTTTCCAAATCTCCATCCATTGTATTCGGATAGAATGCAAGTGAAGAAATCTGAACCCCTTTCTCCTTCGCATAATCTACAATATGTTTTGCGTAAGCATCATCCTCAAGGACGCGCTCTGCATCAATATGGGAAACACCTGCATAGCGGCGCTCAGCCTTTCCCTGTGGCCAGCATGCCACTTCCACGCACTCGAAACCCATTTCCGATGCAATATCCATCATTTCTTCGTAATTATTCTGATCTAAAATTGCACTGACAAATCCTAATTTCATATCTGAACCCTCCTAGATTCTCTTCTTTTTTCATCTCTGTTACCATTATATGGCTATCACATAAATGATTCTTTTCTGATTTTTCCCAAATTATGATGATTTTTTAACCTTGCTATGGTTCAAAACAATAATTTTTGTCCTCGAAAATAATAATCTTATCTCTTTTTTCGCACCAATAAAAGTTGCAAGCCACCCCGATTCTGTGGCACAATGTCAAAAAAGGATTAAAAAGGCAGGTTTAAACTATGAATGCACCTACAATCCGTGCAGTCCTCTTTGATCTGGACGGCACGCTCATCGATACCGAAAAATATTATCGTCTCGCATGGCCGCAGGCCATGGCACATTACGGATATTCCATGACCGACAGCCAGGCGCTGGATATGCGCTCACTTGGCCGCCCTTATGCGCCGGCTCATCTGAAAGAGCTCTCCGGCGATCCCGATTTTGATTATTTAAAAATAAAAGCCTATCGTGTGAAATTGATGGAAGACTATCTCAAAGACGGCATAGAATTAAAACATTATGCCCGTGAAATTTTAGAAAAATTACGCGCCCGCAATATCATCACTGCAGTAGCCACAGCCAATGATTACGAGCGCGCAAGCCGCTTTTTGAAGCGTGTCGATCTGTTTGATTTGTTTGACGAAATCATCTGTGCAACCATGGTGGAACATGGCAAACCGGCACCCGATCTGTATGCGTATGCTGCAGCGCAGCTGCATCTTAATCCGTGTGAATGCATCGCCGTAGAAGATTCTCCGAACGGTGTCAAAAGTGCCGTTGCGGCCGGTATCCCGACCGTCATGATTCCCGATTTATCCGAGCCGGATGAAGAATTGAGTGCCATGTTGTGGCATTGCTATCCGGATTTGGAGCAATTTTACCAGGATTGTTTTTGCAAATAGGTTAATCGATAAATAATACGCCAAGTGTTCCAGGTCCGCAGTGGCTGCATACCACCGAACCTGCATGCGTCTCGATGATCTCATCAAAATGATGCAGCGATTCCAGATAGGAACGAACCGATTCCACGATTGCAGGATCGGTTCCGGAATGCGTAATAAAGACGCGATCCGGCTTGGCACGGAGCAATTGCTCCTCCATATCCTTTGCATAATTCAATGTTACCGCGGGCAGTTTGCCGCGGTATTTTTTATCCACGAGCATGGCGCCGTCCTTGACAACAATCTTCGGATGCAATTTGAGCATGCCTCCCGCAAGTGCTGCCATGCCGCTGCAGCGACCGCCGCGATGAAGATATACCAGTGTGTCGATAACAAAACTCGCACGCACGCGTGGACGATAGTCCAGAACTGCTTTTTCAATTTCATCCAAAGATGCACCTTTTGCCGCCAGAATGGCAGCTTCCACAACCAGATGTCCGACACCGGTCGACAGGTTCATCGAATCGATGACACGCACCTTGTCCGATGCACCGATCTCTTCTGCCGCAAGGCGCAATACATTGTTGGTTGTCGACATTCCTGCCGAAATGGAAAAAGCCACAATTCCATCATAGTTCTCGAGGATTTCTGCAAATGCAGTTGATGCATCCTCCATGGAAACGGCCGATGTCTTTGGTGTTGTTTTGTTTTTGTCTGCCCATGCATAAATCTCATCGGGTGTGATATTTCTGCCGTCGAGATATTCCTCTGTTCCCAGCAATACATGAAGCGGAATCACTTCAATCTGATAACGCTCCACAAGTTCCGGTGAAAGGTCACAGGTACTGTCCGATACAATTTTGATCATATCCTCTGTCCTCTGTTCTGATGAATCATCCTGATTATAATTCTCTTTCGATTGCGCTCAGCAAATCTTCATAGGATTCGAAAGCTTCCAGCTGCGGATATTCCTTTTTGATTGCATCCGTGCTTCGGAACAAAAATCCCGCTTTTGAATTCAAAATCATTCCAAGGTCATTGAAACTGTCTCCACTTGCAATTGTCTCAAATCCCATTGCCTGTAAATGTTTAACGGTTGTCAGCTTTGACTGTTCGCAGCGCATACGAAATCCGGTAATGGTCCCGTCTTCTGCCACTTCGAGCGTGTTGCAAAAGATGGTCGGCCATCCAAGTTTTTTCATCAATGGTTTTGCAAACTGCTCAAATGTATCACTGATAATCAAAACCTGTGTGCGCTCGCGCAACGCATCCAAAAATTCCTTTGCTCCCGGCATCGGATCGATGGTTGCGATGGTATCCTGAATCTCTTTTAAACCAAGCCCGTGTTCCTTCAAAATAGCCAGTCGATAGTTCATCAACTTATCATAATCCGGCTCATCGCGCGTGGTCTTCTTTAACTCCGGAATTCCGGTTGCTTCCGCAAATGCGATCCAGATTTCCGGTACCAATACACCTTCGAGGTCCAAACAAACTACATTCATGCTGATTTCCTTTCCATAATCTATTAAACTGTTACAAAATTACCGTATTTAATACTACCATTCCTCCGGCGGTGCGGCAAGTTATTCCGCGCTTCCGGCATATTTTTCTTCACAATATTTGCAGCGGTATACTTCCTTTTCCTCATCTGTCAGGATAAAGATATGGTCCAGTTCCTGCTCTATCGAGGTAATGCAGCGCGGATTTTTGCATCGGATGACATTCTTAATCTGCTTTGGAAGTGCCAGCGGCTTTTTCTCCACAATCTTATCTCCTTTGATGACGTTGACCGTGATATTGTGATCGATAAATCCGAGGATATCGAGGTCAAGTGCCTCAATCGGGCATTCCACTTTGATGATATCCTTCTTTCCCATCTTGTTGCTCTTTGCATTCATAATGATTGCGACGGTGCAATCAAGTTTGTCCAGTTTCAGGTCATGATATATCTGAAGCGAACGGCCGGACTTGATATGGTCCAATACAAATCCTTCATGAATTCCACTGATATTTAACATACACTCTCTCCTCTATTCTTTCTCAACATCAATTCCAAGCAGTGTCAAAATCAAAGCCATGCGGACATATACGCCATACTGTGCCTGTTTGAAGTATGCCGCACGCGGGTCATCATCCACCTCAACAGAGATTTCATTGACACGCGGCAATGGATGAAGCACCATCATATCCGGCTTTGCCCGGTTTAATTTTTCCTGGTTCAGTACATAGAAATCTTTTAAACGGACATAGTCCTCCTCATTGAAGAAACGCTCACGCTGCACTCTTGTCATATAAAGGATATCCAACTGCGGGATTGCTTCCTCGATTCGCTCAAGTTCCACAAATTCAATGTTGTTCGCCTCAAGTACATCCTCTCTGATGTAGCTTGGGATGCGCAGTTCTTCCGGCGAAATCAATACAAATTTGACATTCGGATAGCGGATCAGCGCATTGATCAGTGAGTGAACCGTGCGTCCGAATTTTAAGTCTCCGCAAAGACCGATGGTCATATTGTCCAACCGTCCTTTGAGTGAATAAATGGTCAGCAAATCCGTCAGAGTCTGTGTCGGGTGCTGATGGCCGCCGTCACCGGCATTGATTACCGGAATCTTGGATTTCTGCGAAGCCACAAGTGCTGCGCCCTCCTTCGGGTGACGGATTGCACAGATATCGGCATAACATGAAATTACGCGAATGGTATCGGAAACGCTCTCTCCTTTTGCAGCGGATGAAGAATTCGCACTGTGGAATCCCAAAACATTACCTCCGAGATTCAACATTGCAGCTTCAAAACTCAATCTTGTTCTGGTACTCGGTTCATAAAAACAGGTTGCCAGCTTTTTGCCCTCACAGGCGTGTGCATACTTGTCCGGATGCTTCTCGATATCCTGCGCCAGCAGAAGCAGCTCCTGTAATTCTTCCACTGTAAAATCAAGCGGACTCATCAAATGTCTCATATCATACCTCCTGAAATAAATCAAACAAAAGGGACCCTTCGTCCGAAGACGATGGTCCCTTAGAAATCAAATAATATAAAAGATAAAATGAGAAAAAAGCGTCATATGCATATACTGTTTTGGATTCGAAATAGGCATTGTGACAATTCTCCTTTGCATTCATCTTAAGGTATTATAAATTGTTTTTGTATCGGTTTCAAGATGATTCTCCATAAATACATGGAATTCCGTTTTCTTCAAAAAATTTCAGCCATGCAGCATCCGGTTTTTCATCAGTTACAACCATATCCAAATCGCATGGATCACAGATTTTTGAAAATGCCACCTTGTCAAATTTGGTCGAATCCACAACCAGAATTTTTTTCATTCCCGAATTCAGCATTGCCTGCTTTACCTGCGAAAACAATTCATTTGCGTCCGTCACGCCCTTTTGCATATCAAATCCTTTGCAGGACAAAATCACTTTGTCCGCATTCATGGCTTTGATGCCGTCAAGTGCACGCGGTCCTACCAGTGCAAGATATTTGCCGTTGAGATAGCCGCCGGTCGACATAATCTCCCAATCACTCTGGTCGCTTGCTTCCAGCAATACTTCGAGAGAATTGGTGATAATGGTCAGGCCTTTTTTGCCTTTTGCCTGCAACGCATTTACAATGGCAAGACTTGTCGTACTCGGGTCAACAATGATATGCTCGCCGTCTTCCACCATCTCGCTGATGAAATTGGCAATTTTGTTTTTCCCTTCCATATTCTTTTTTCGACGCACCATAAATGGCATCTCGACACCCGGAGTCTCGCATAAAGTTGCTCCACCGTATGTCTTCTTGCAAAGACCTTCCTTTTCGAGTTTGTCGAGGTCTCTGCGGATTGTCTCTTCCGAAACTTCAAATTGTGCGGATAATTCTCCGACAATCACGGATTTTTCGTCCTGTAATTTTTCAAGAATCAGATTTCGTCGCTCTACTGCTAACATGATTCACCGTCCTGTATGGATTTCCTAGACGATGGTCTTGATCAACCTCTCGTCCGGATGAGCAATTACCGAATCACTCAAAAACATACCGGTATCTGCGATTTCTTTTTTTGCTTTTGCGATTGCAGCTTCGCAGGCTGCGACCTCTCCTGTTAAAAGCAGATAACTTTTTCCGCACAAACCTTTGGCGAGGCGTAGTTCAAGCAATTGTATCGCAGCAGTCTTTGCTGCAATATCCGCAGCGACAATGATGGATGCCACATCATAGGTCTCCAAAATGCCCAGCGCATGAATGTCCGTATTCTCAACACATCCGTATATTGCAGGGAAAATGGCTTCATCCGGATTTCCCAGCAAAAAACTGTCAATATAATCTTCACTTCGTGTGTTGCGACCTGCTTCCACAGCAGCTTTTACGGCGCTCAAACTTCCGCAAATCAAAGCAATATATTTTCCCGGACAAACGGCCTGGGCTTCGAGCAGTTCGACATCGGCGGTCTTGACCATTTTGTCGGTTGCCGTAATGCCGGAAGCAATGCTCTTAAATTCAATCAATCCGATTGCTTTTTGCATAATCAATCTCCTTTCGATGCAGCAATGACAACTTCTGCATCGGTTACTTCCCTGACTGTCCCTGAAATGGATGCATGAATATTGACTGATAATCCGGATTGAGCCTCACCGATCATTTGTCCGGCCTTTACTGAATCTCCGACAGCCACGACTGGCTTCGCCGGTGCTCCGATATGCTGAGACATGCGAATCTTTGCGATGTCGCATGCACATCCGGTCTCCTGTAATTCGGCCTTACTATCATATTGCCTCAATCCGAGTCTGATTACAAGTCTTTCTTCCGGAATCCGATGATATTCCCGATGAATCGATACGGGTTTTGCCTCCACTTCCGGCGGCTTCACGCCGCTCTTTCGCAGTCCGTTTTTGAATTCTGCCATAATGCTGCGCGGCGACAGTCCCTGTGGGCAGGCATACATTTCGCAGACATTGCACGAACTGCAAAACAGTGTATTGATATATGGTGCAACCGACTGTGTGTCCGCATTGCTGCATGCTCTCATAAACAAATGCGGCTCAATCGGATGTCCGAGATTATGTCTCGGGCACAAATCCGTACAGGTTCTGCATTGGCAGCAGCTCGACGCAGACCGCCTGATTGCGATTGCGATATTCGGTTTTTTGCGATATACCAGCGGATGATTTTGCGGCAATACAATGATGGCGCTTGTCGTCTTGGTAATCACACCGAATTCATTTCCAAAATTTCCCATCATCGGACCGCCGAGCAGATAAACCGGATCTTCGGTTGTCACGCCCCCGGCCAGCTGAACCACATCATGAATCGACATACCGATTGGGACACGCAGTGTCTGCGGCTCCTGGACTTCTCCTGCGATGGTGACATACTTTTCCGTCACCGGCCGGTTTTCGTATACTGCACGATAAATATTATATAATGTCTCTACATTAAAGACACAAACGCCCTGTTCGATTGGCAGGCCGCCCGGTCTGACCACGCGTCCGGTTGCCTCATAGATAAGGACGACTTCGTCCCCCATCGGATAGGCTCCCGGAAGTTTATGCATGGAAATCACCGGATAGGCTTTCATCGCTTCTTCACAGGCCGCGATTGTATTCGTATATTCTTCTTTAATCCCTATGATTGCCTGCTTTGCAGACAATACAGATGCCACAAGGGCAAATGCCTTTAAAATTTCGGATGCATGCCGGCACAGAAGCTGACGGTGCAGCTTCAAAAGTGGCTCACATTCCGCACAATTCAGCAGAATGATATCGGCGCGCTCACTGAGTTTTCCATAGGTTGGGAACCCTGCGCCACCCGCGCCGACAATTCCGTTTTGTTTTAGTATTTCACTTAATTCTGAAAGATTCATAGATTATTTTTCCAGCTTTCCAATGTCATCTATAATACCAACAATTGCCGCATCAATCGGAGAATCCTGCATGCCACAGCCGATACGGGCCGCAGATCCCTGCGCAACCAATACATATTCGCCGATTCCGGCGCCGATATTATCAATTGCCACAACCTGTGCATTGCTTCCCTTCATGCTGCTGATTGGCTCAACAATCATGAATTTATTGCCGATTAAGTTATCCTGTTTGCGTGTGGAAACGATACTTCCGGTTACTTTTCCTACAATCATTTCGACACCCTTCCTTCCTGTGAACGATTATGCTTTTCGCACAATTTTTACTTTATTGCCGGTACTGATTTCGGCCGCATTGGCTTCATCCGTATCGATATGCATTTCCAAAGTAAAGCTTTCATCGACACGAATCTTCACTTTGTCAAAAGTGGTTCCACGCTCATTGTCCACTGCAACACTTACGTAATCTCCATCTGCCAGTCCCGCCATTTTGGCATCTGCCGGTGACATATGGATATGACGAGCCGCGATGATGCAGCCTTCCTTGCAATAAACGGCGCCTTTTGGTCCGACAATTGCAATTGGTGCCGATCCTTTGATATCGCCCGATTCACGCACTGGAACCGTAATTCCAAGCTTACGCGCATCCGTCTGTGCGATTTCCACCTGCGTTGCCGAACGCGCCGGTCCAAGCACGCGCACATTCTCGATGGCACGCAACTTCAATCCGACAATGGTGCAACATTCTTCACATGCAAACTGACCACCCATCAATTCCTTTTTTGGTGTCAGGACATGGCCTTCGCCAAACAGAATCTCCACGTCCTTTTGTGACAGATGGATATGCCGGTTGCTGACACCGACCGGCACTTCAAAGCCGGTATTGTCTGTGCTCTGTTCCTGTAAACTGGCGAGCACTAATTTTGTAATTGTTTCAATTTCCTGTCTTTCCACTGCGAATTCCTCATCGATTTTTGTGAATCCCGTAATCTCGCACTGCCGGCTTTCCCGGCAGTGCACAAACAATCTGCTTATTTAATCTTTGGTAAGATTGCTTCCACATCGGTATGTGGTCTTGGGATTACATGGCTTGCAACGAGTTCGCCGAGACGTTCTGCATTCTGTGCGCCGGCTTCCACTGAAGATTTCACTGCTCCGACATCTCCGCGTACCATTACGGTTACAAGGCCGGATCCGATTTTCTCAGTGCCGACAAGGGTAACATTTGCGGCTTTGCACATTGTATCTGCTGCCTCAATTGCTGCTACCAAACCTCTTGTTTCTACCATTCCTAATGCTTCCTGTGCCATAATTTTGTCCTCCTGCTATTTTTTCTTTGGCTTTTGTTTTTGATCTGACTTTTTGTGTTCTGTTTTTTTCGTCTCTGTTTTTTTCGTCTCTGTTTTTGGGGTTTCCGGTTCCTCAGGTGCGATGCGCTTTCTTGAAAGTGCAACCATCTTGCGGGTCTCTTCCGCCGGAGCTGCAATCACACCGCTTGATGCAAGGATATGCCGGTTGGCGGCACAGATTGCGCTTGCGGCCTCCACAGCCGCCTTACAATCTGCCACATCACCTTCCACAATCAGTGTGACCAGGCGTCCGCCCAGTTTGCGTTCCCAGGTAACGAGGGATACCTCTGCCGCTTTACACATTGCATCCAGTGAATCAATTGCCGCAACCACACCGGAAACTTCAATCAGTCCATATGAAGTTCCCATACGCATTTACTTTGCAGCCGGGAATCCCGGTAAAATTTTCTCAACATCGGTATGTGGTCTTGGGATGACATGCTCTGCAACCAGTTCTCCAAGTCTCTGTGCACTCTGTGCGCCGGCTTCTACCGATGCCTTCACTGCTCCGACATCTCCGCGAACCATTACGGTTACGAGTCCGGATCCGATTTTTTCTGTTCCGACAAGTACAACTTCTGCTGCCTTTGTCATTGCATCTGCAGCCTCAATTGCTGCGGTTAATCCTCTTGTTTCAATCATTCCCAATGCTTCCTGTGCCATAATTGTTTTCCTCCTTTTAATTCACATCAAATCCGCTGATTCCCAGCATTTTCAGGGTATGTTCCGTAGGTCTTGGTATCACATGACTGGTCACGACTCCGGTGAGTGCTTCCGCGGTTGCGCGTCCTGCTTCGACTGCTGCCGTCACATCATCGACAGTCCCACGGAATTTAATTGTGACCAGAAGCGGTACCGGAAGGCTGTCCGCATTCGCAGGTTTATTTTTATCAAACGGTTCCAGCGTCACATTGGCTGCCTTGCAGCCGCTGTCCGCCGCCATAAATGCACAAACCAGACCATATACTTCCAGCATTCCCACTGCTCTTTCATCCACCATAAGAATTCTCCTTATGCCAAATCTTCACGCATCACGGCGATCTTGAGTCCAGTCATGGATGCCGCTTTCTTGAAGGCTTCGTCAATCCGACTGAGCGGATATTTGTCGGTGATCAGTTCCTTCATCGGCAGGCCGATTGCCTTTGCGCTCTTTAAGAAATCAAATGTGGTCACATAATCTCTTAAGGTATATACCCAGCTTCCCACTTCGGTGATTTCTTTTGAGCAGATATCAAAATGCGGATTGATGGTTGCATCTCCGCCATTGATGAAAAATCCCAGCTCGCAGAGTCCGCCGCCGTTGCGAATGAATTTGTACACATTCGCATGTCCTGCCGGTGAACCCGTACATTGAAATGCAAAATCCGCAAGATGTCCGCCAAAGGCTTCTTTGACTGCATTCGCAAGATTTTCGATTCCATCATGCTGTGTGAAATTCACATGACCGCTTGCGCCAAGTCTGTGTGAGAATTCCATTCTCTGCTCATTACCATCCACAGTAACAATATTCTGAATTCCCATAGTCTTTAATACTGCCACGCAAATCAGTCCGATTGGTCCGCATCCCTGTACCACAACACGGCTGTTGAATCTCAGAATTCCAGTCGTCTTTGCACGCTCAACTGCGTGAATCAAAACCGCACACGGCTCAATCAGGATGCGTGAGTCCAAATCCAGATCGCTGACATTAAAGAATGTAGATCCCAGTCCACCACGGACCAGAATATAGTCCGAAAACCATCCGTTTGCATGAACTTCATCATCCGGAAGCAATCCGTATACATCGGCGCCACCAACATTCTTTTTGTTCAGGTCAAACATCGTGATATCCGGATCGTCCTTAAAAATCATACAGGTTACAATCTTATCTCCGACTTTGACCGGTTTGCCTGCGCTGTCTGTCTTTACATTTTTTCCCATTTTGACGATTTCTCCGGTGCCTTCGTGTCCGAGTGCAACCGGAATCAATGAGAATGGGTCTCTCTTGTATTCATGAGAATCTGTTCCACAGATGCCGCATCCTTCCACACGCACCAGCAGGTCATCATCACCAACCTGCGGCATCGGGAATTCTTTGACTTCCATCTTGCCGAGTTCTGTCAGCATTCCGACCTTTACGGTTTGCGGAATCTCTGCAGACGGCGAAGATACAGACGGAATTCCGGATACATTTGACAATACCTGTTTCACGATCTCCTCAATCTGAGAAGCATTCATCTCCATCTTGTTTCCTCCTTTTTAGCGGATGCACAAACTATCCGACATTGTACATCTGCGTCTCTTTGTAAATGTTGCAGCACTGGTCAGTCCTTCTCCGGTACGGCTTGCAATCGTAAAGGTCGGGAAGCCTTCGCCTCCGAATCCCAATGCGGCATAGCTTGGTCCGTTCTTGACCAGAATTGCGGTATCCATCTCCCTTGCATAATAAGTGATGCGATCCACATTCTTGGAATGGATATGTGCGCTATGGCGGTTGCCATGCTCAAGCCATACAGCCTGTTCTACTGCATCTTCAAAATTCTTTGCGCGAACCACACCAAGAATCGGCATCATCAGTTCCGTTGCAATCAACGGATGCTCTTTTGGTCCTTCAAATGTGATGCAGCGGATGTTGTCCGGTACCTCAATGCCCACCATTGCAAGCAATGCCTTGGCGCTGCGTCCGACGCATTTGCGATTGAGGCGTCCTTTTTCATCCATCACAGTATGCACAAGCTTATCCTGCACTTCTTTGGAAGCGAGATAACATCCCTGTTCCTGTACCATATCACGCATCAGTTCGTCGCAGATACTGTCTACTGCAACTACTTCCTTTTCGGCAATACATGGCAGGTTGTTGTCAAACGTACATCCGTTGACGATATCTGCCGCAGCCTTTGCGATATCCGCCGTCTCATCCACAAGCGCCGGTGGATTTCCTGCGCCTGCTCCGATTCCTCTCTTGCCGCTGGATAAAACTGCGGTGACCACGCCAGGTCCGCCGGTTGCGACAATCAACGGAATATCTTTGTGTTTCATCATGATCTCGCTTGTCTTTAAGGTTGGCTGCTGTACCGTCACTGCAATGTTATCCGGCCCGCCGGCTTCGAGCGATGCTTCATTCAACAGATTGATTGCAAACATCGATGTACGGATTGCCTGCGGATGCGGATTGAAGACCACGGTATTGCCTCCTGCGAGCATTCCCATCGTATTGCATAATACGGTTTCCGAAGGGTTGGTACATGGTGTGATTGCACCGATGACGCCGAATGGTCCCATCTCAACAAGTGTCAGTCCACGGTCTCCCGACCACGCCTCTGTCCGAATATCTTCCGTACCCGGTGTTTTTTCTGCGACAAGCATATGCTTTAAAATCTTGTCGCCGACATTGCCCATTCCGGTTTCCTCCACGCCCATTCTGGCGAGGGTTTCTGCATTTTCTTTGATTTTGCGGCGAATGATGGAAATAATCTTTTCACGCTGATCCATCGACAGGACACGCACCTGTTTCTGTGCCCTCTTGGCCTGCTCAATTGCCTCGTTCATATCCGAAAAGATACCATGCATATTTCCGGTATCTTCACCCAGCTGCATCTTTGCCATCACTGCACCGACTATGCTTTTAATCTGACTTTCGGTAATTTCCACGATATGCTCTCCTCTATTTCATTTCTGCGATGACTTTCTTTACAATCTCTGCAATTGCATTCTCTTCACTTCCGCAATTGCCGCAAGAGCTGCCTCCGCCAAAGTTGTACTGATAACCCGGCATTCCTGCATACTCGTCTGCGCAGGATCCGCAATTGTGGCAGTTCATCTTCTCGGTCTTGTTCAGACATACATTTGCCGGATGCTTACCCGGCATGCCAAACTTCTGACGAATCTCATACAGTCTCTTGATATTCTTCTCATCAAATTCCTTCGGTCCGCCGAGCATCTTTGACTGATACAGAAGCTGTGCATAGAATTCTACGGATTCCATCTTGTGATATGCAGCAAGCAAATCGGTGCTCCAGGTTAATGCACCATGGCTCTCAAGCAATACTGCATCGAAATATGGCAGATACTTTTCCAGATTGTCCGGAATTTCGTTGGTCGATGGTGTACCGTATTCTGCAATCGGTACACATCCGAGCGCAATGACTGCCTCCGGCATAATCGGCTGTGTCAGTGGAATTCCTGCGATTGCAAATGAGGTTGCATAAACAGGATGTGCGTGAACGACAGATCCGACATCCGGTCTCTTCTGATACACACGCATATGCATCTTAATTTCGGAAGATGGCTTAAATCCCTTGTTTGCCTGCAATACATTTCCGTTTTCATCTACCTTGCAGATGTATTCCGGAGTCATAAATCCTTTTGACACACCGGTTGGTGTACAAAGAAATTCATGATCGTTCAATTTAACAGAAATATTGCCATCGTTTGCCGCTACCATGTTGCGGTTATAGATGCGCTTTCCGATCTCACAAATTTGTTTTTTGATTTCCAATTCATTTACCATAAAAAATGTCCTCCTGCTGTATATGAATTTCAATTACTGACTCTGTAAATAATCAAGGATTTCCTGAATCCCGACGCCATGCTTGGAATCGACATGAAAAATTGTTCTGCAACCTGCATTGCGAAGCCATCTGTCTGCGAGTGGCACATTGGCATTCGGCAGATCAATTTTGGTCACGATTCCGATGCATTCCCGATTGGCCTGACTGGTACAATTCGGGGAAAAAATTGAATATGGTTCGGTCGCCGAACAAAGGATTCCGACCACATCCGCCTCATAGGTATAAAGCGCAAGCGCTTTTGCCAGGCGGTGACTCTGCGCATATTCTCCCGGTGTATCAATGACGCTTTCGTAATGTTTGACATCCTGCGTCTTGTAATACCGGATTTCCTCACCGCGCAAGGCCTGCGTCAATGTCGTTTTTCCAGCCATGCTCCGTCCCATCAGAATTAATTTTTTCATGTCTTTGTAATCGGGCAGACAGTATATCCGAGTTTTTCCCTGACATAGTCCTCCATCGCTTCCATTGCTGAAAGCACTTCGCTGACTGTGCCGGTGATGATGAGCGAACCGCTGAAGCGGTCCACAAAACCAAGTGTCACACCGCTTGCCTTCAATGCGATGTCAGCCATGATGATGGCCGTCTCCGACGGTACCACGGTGCTGACTCCGATGGCAGCTTTTGCGTAATCGATTCGCGGATCCAGTCCGAGTTTCTCATAGAGGATTTCATCCGGACTGGCAATCACATGTGCCAGCGTCACCTGTCGACCCGGAACACTTTCCTGTATAATCCTTGTCCTGTTGTCGAATTGTTCCAACTCTGACATTTCAACCTCCTATCCGGCAGTCCAATCCTGAGACTGATTCCACCGTTTTTTTCAACATTTCCATTTTTTCCTGATCCGGTGGAAGGATTTCTCCCATCTCGTATTTCCTGCCGAGCCATTGATATTTGTCCTGCCCGAGCCTGTGATACGGAAGCAAATGCAGCCTCGTCACATTCGGCAGTTTATCTGCGAATTCCGCGATGGCTCTGATTTCTTCCACCGTATCGTTGAAGGTTGGAATCACTGGGGTCCGGATAATCAGATTTGTTTGTCCGGATTGGGCAACCTTTCTGGCATTTTCAAGCATCAGTTCATTGGTTCTGCCGGTGAATGCCTTGTGCTTTTGCGGATTCATATGTTTGATATCCATCAGATAGGTATCCAGATAAGGCAAAACAGATGCAATCACCTCATAATCCACACATGCCATACTCTCAAGCGCTGTTCCGATTCCATAATCCTTTGCAGCCATCAAAAGGCCTTTTGCGAATTCCGGTTGCAGTAGACTCTCGCCTCCCGACAGGGTCAGTCCGCCTCCGCTCCTGCGGTAATAATCCGCATCGCGCATCACGGTTTCCATCACCTGTGCCACGGTCACATCTTCTCCGTAAATTCGGGTTTTGCCATTTGCATTTACCGTCTGGATGTCATATTCCTGTGACTCCGGATTGCAGCACCACCTGCATCTGAGCACACATCCCTTTAAAAAGACAATGGTCCTGATTCCCGGCCCGTCATGAATGCTGTATCTTTGAATATCAAAGATACGCCCCCGAATCAGATTGTAATCTTCGATAAGCCTCACATCCTTTCCTGTTGTACAGTCCCTGCTATAGTCCCTGCTCGGTTCTGCTGATGATGTCATCCTGCAGACTCTTCGAAAGACCTGTAAACAATGCACTGTAACCTGCCACACGGACAATCAGTCCTTTATAATTTTCCGGATGTTGCTGCGCATCCAAAAGGGTCTCACGCGAAACCACATTGAATTGCATATGCATGCCTTTCCGGTCAAAGAATGTGCGGATCAGATCGATAAATTTAATCAATCCTTCCTGTCCCGCCAATGCTGTCGGATGGAATTTCTGATTGTACAGCGTACCGTTTGATGCGATTCCGTGATCCAGCATCGCAACGGAATTGGCTGCCGCCGTCGGTCCGTTTACGTCGCGTCCCTGTGAAGGGGAAACTCCGTCAGCCACAGGCTGTCGGGCCAGGCGTCCGTCCGGCGATGCGCCGGATGTGAATCCAAGCGGTACATTGGCAGATACCGGATATAAGCCGGCCTGGAATATTCCGCCGCGCGGATTCCTGTATTGCAGGAGCGGCCTGGTATAACAGTAAGCCGCTTCGCGACCGATTTCGTCCACTTCCGGAATGTCATTGCCGAATTTCGGCAAATCCAGAATCATCTCATAGATTTCTTCCATTCGTTTTCTGTCCTGCTCCGATACCGATGCAATCACCTGCTGAGTGGTTTTTGCAACCAGCTCCGGTTCCGGTGTCACATGCTGTGCCAGGAAACTGTTTGTCACATCTCCTGCAATCTGCGCGACAATAAATGGATTGATTTCTTTTCCGAAATTGTATCGTAATGCCTGCTTTAATTCTGCAAGCGTACATCTGTGATCTTCAAAGACCAGCTTCTTGACGGTGTAGAGCGAATCTGCAATATTCGCCACGCCAAATCCCTGCGGTCCCGTGAAATTGTAAATTGCGCCGCCCTGTTCCGGCGTCTTGCCTCTCTTGATGCAGTCGTCCATCAGAGTCGAGATAAAGGCAAGCGGTGCGCGTTCTCTATGTGCAAGATCCACAGCGTTGTCCGCATTGACCAGCAACCCGATAAAGTAATTCATCTGCTCCTGATATGCATCAAAGAATTCTTCGAACGATTGCATTTCTTCCACCGGTTTGGTCTTTGGTCCGATCTGTTCTCCCATATCCACGCCACCGGTAAATACCAGTTCCATCGGGCGAACCATATTAAAGAATGCCGCATCATGCCATCCGAGTGTCTTGCCCATCACCTGCGGTTCCACACATCCGATAATGCTGTAATTTCTGGCCTCTTCCAATGGAATTCCCCGACTCATCAGGGATGGAATAATCACTTCGTCATTGTAATAAGCCGGCAGTCCGATTCCCGTTCTCGTCAGTTCCGCCGCCCGCAACAACAATTCCTGCGGACTTTGATTCCAGACACGAATCGAAAGCGATGGCATCGGCAGAAATACATGCATGGAAGCGTCGATGCACATAAAGGACAAATCGTTTGTCGCATCGCGTCCCTGCTCATCCTGTCCTCCGACAATCAGATTCTGAAACAGACTGTATCCGGCAAATCCTTTTGCCGATTCCGCATCTCTGCATTTGTTTAAATCATTTAATTTCACCCAGATGCAGTCGAGCAATTCCTGTGCATCATCATGATTGATTACTCCCGCTTCGAGATCTGCCCGATAATACGGATACATATATTGGTCGAATCGTCCCGGCGAAATCGAATGTCCGGATGATTCCATCTGAATCAGCTGCTGTACGAACCAGAAGCTTTGGCATGCTTCATAAAAATTGCGTGCCGGCTTTTCAGGAACCTGTGTGCAATTCTCTGCGATGCGAAGCAGTTCCTCTTTGCGTGTTTTGTTCGTCTCCTTTGCCGCGAGTTCCTTCGCCAGCGCTGCATAACGGTTTGCATATCGAATAATACCGGCACAGGCAATCAGACACGATTCGAGCATACGGCTCTTGGTTCCGTAATCTGCATCGGACGGTTTCACGGTATCCAGTTCCGCCTTGACTTCGCGCATGATTCCCTCAATGCCAAGTTCAAGCACCTTCCAATACTGCACGGTGAAATGTCCTACACCATTGTAAAAATAATTGCCGACCGTAAAAATGTTATGGTTTTGCGCCCGAATCGCTTCCGGCGACATGTAGCTGAGCGCCAAATCGCTGGTCGTGCGTCCTTTCCAGTATTTGTCAGCTTCATGTAATTGTTTTTTTGTCTCTTCCGCAATAAAAAAAGGATCTGCCTCACGATTCGCGACCGTGTCAAATTCCTGCTCGAGCCATTCAAATGAAAATTCCGGAAAAGTCTGGCATCCTCTCGGCGCCAATGTCGAACTTCCGACAATCAGTTCATTTGGGCGGATAATAATCGGAATCTGATCCAGCACATGCGCAAACGCTTTTGCTTTGCGCAGCACCATCGGCTGGTTCTCGGTCTGTCGGAATGATTCTGTATAGAGCACTGCTCTTGCAGATTCGATTTCCGGCATCTTCGCGTACAAATCCTCTACCAATCTTGCAATTCTCTCCGTCTTCGGAGATCTTGATAAATCAAAGTTTTTCATTTTTACAACCCCAAAATGTCATATAAAACAACATTTTCCAACACATTCATACAACTTTAATGTTATTATAGTGTGGCTTTTTGTGGATGTCAAGTCTTTTATGTGGTTTTATGTGGTTTTTTATTGTGGGATTGTGTTTTTTTGTTAAAAAACGCGTTCATGGCGCGCAAACAAAAAAGAGGACATATCATAATTGATATGTCCTCAAACATTTAAATCTTATATCCATGCCATGCAGAATAATATTTCTTTCCATTCACAACCTTATAGGTTCGAATTCTGACATAATATTTCTTTTTAGCCTTTAATCCGGTCACAGTTTTAGAAGTGGTTTTGGTTCCTTTTACGGTCAATGTTTTCACATTGCTCGCATAAGTCTTACTGGTTGAATACTGAATCTGATATCCGGTCACTTCCGCAGTCTGCTTTTTCCAGGTAATTTTGTATCCTCCGCGGATTGCTTTGACCTTACTGATATCAGTCGCTTTCGGCAAAATCTTAAATGTTTTCTTAACGGTACCTGAATATTTTCCGCTGAATTTAACAGTAACCGTTGCAGTTCCAACCTTTTTATTATTTGTATATGTTACCTTGTAGTTCTTGCTGCTAATGGTTTTACCGTTTGCATCCTTAACCGTAACGGAAGGAGTCTGACTCTTTCCGTTATAGGTCACACTGGTCTTAGAAAGTGCAACGGATTTAATCTTCTTAATCACAACGGTCTTTGTACTCTTATCACCATTATAAGTCGCTGTATATACGATTTTACCATTGCTCTTTGTTGTTGCAGCTGTAACCTTTTTCGTCACTTTTGCCGGATAAGTTACAGTATGATCTGCATCATTTGTACAGGTATAAGTCACGGTACATTTGCTATAATCACTGCTCCATTTAAATACCGGATTTGCAAAGGTATGCGTATGCACTGCATAATCTCCGGTTCGATACAATGTCACATCATCAAATGAGCCCCAAACACCGGCTGTAGTATTTGCCAAAGATAATGTCACAGTAAGAACTGTCTGATCTTCTGTAACCAAAATATCATTCACTGTTGGATTTGACCATACCTTCCAACCGGACAAAACTGCATCACTATTGGAATAAACCTCATCTCCAACGGTTGCAGAAACAGTGATGACATCCACATTCTCTGTGCTTCCGCCGCCCTGAACAAAAGCTGATAAACGATAGATTCCCGCATCTACAGTCACCTGGTAGGTTGCAGTCATTGTAGCACCTGCATCTGCAGTATAGAAATGCATGCAACCTCTTCCCGTACGCGAATTAGATGAAGCATCCGAAGTATTAAAACCTGTTACTGACCAGCCATCCAATCCGGACTCAAAGCTTCCGTTTTCGATCAGATTATTTGGTGTAATTGTCAAATTCAATACCACATCAAAATTTTTATTCAATGCAGTGACACTACCTTTTATCTGATAGGTTCCGACTCCGCTTGCAATTGCTGCCTCGAGTGCACCCTCTTCCCATGTCACAGCAACACTTTCTGTCGTTCCTGTACTATAGGTAACAGTTGCTGTCTCAGGAAGTGCCAACTCCGATGCATCTCCGATTTCGATTGTGATATCATCCACCTTAACAGAGGATACATTCACCGGTGTTGTTGCTCCGGTTCTGATCAAATGATAGATTGAGGCGGTTACAATCGGATGTCCCGTGAAATCAAACCAAGCCTGATTATCCACTGCCGAACCGC
>NZ_PDYG01000001.1 GCF_002735305.1 Agathobacter ruminis | reverse complement strand
AATATGTCAGCTACGCTGACGCAAATCTCGCGCCAAGTCTCGCGAGCGAGACTTGAAATAAAATGGGTAAAGGTAAAAGAACCGCTCGTGAAGGAGCTAGAAGACGATATGTTATCGGAATGGTTGGATCATCCTGTAGCATATGGCGCTTTTGATTCAAATGGGAAACTTATTGGTTTTGTCGAGGGCTTTTTAGAAGAATGGAATAACAGATATCGAATTACGAATATCTGCGTTTTCGATTCGGATGCACGCGGAAAAGGCATTGGCGGTAAGCTTTTAGATATCATTATCGAAGAGGCAAAGAAAAGCGGTGCCAGAATGGCAGTGCTAGAGACGCAAAGTTACAATTCTAAAGCAATTTCTTTTTATAAGAAATATGGGTTTCAGATAATCGGATTTGATCGATATGCTTATTCTAATCATGGACCGGAAGATTGTAATATGAGAATTGAAATGGGAAGAATATTTTAGAATATTGAACGCTACAGAGAGCTGTTATCGCAAGGTGACGGCTCTTTTTTTTCGGATCCACTAAGACTTTAAATCAGATTGTAAGGTCCGCATTATAGGACAATGATTGGAGTAAAAGTTTAAGTAAAAAAGAAAAGAAAAAATTACACTTCTTTTTATTGAAGCGCTTTAATTTAGTATATTGAAAATAATAGTAAATATAATATAATTTCCTATACTTTTTTTATTCCTCATGTTAAGCCTTTATGATAGAATAATTATGTTGCTAAAATGATATCTAAAGAGGATGAAAAGATGAAAGTTAGCTATAACAAACTTTGGAAACTATTAATTGATGAGGGGATGAAAAAGACTGATTTAATTGATGCAGTCAAAACAAGCCCGAATACAATTGCTAAAATGAGCAAGAATGAGAATGTCTCCATGGATGTTATAAAAAGAATCTGTGAATACCTCAATTGTGATGTTGGCGACATTATGGAAATGATTCCAGACAATGGAGGTAACATAAGTGAAGAGAAATAAATATAGCGCAGGAGCGGTTAAGTTTTCATTTTGGTTCTTGGAATTTAGAAAAGAAGTTCAGATGCTTGCATCTGGAAAATCTTTTGATGAAATAAAGAAACTCAATGAAGAAGAAAATATATTTGGAGCAAGCACTCCAGCAAGGGCAAAGATGATTTATTCAACTGTAACGGCGAGAATAAAGTCATTGGATGAGAGCTTTTATCAGTTGTTTCTAGAAAGTGATGTTTCAACTCAGAAACTTTTTGCATTGGCGGGTACACTTGCGCATGACACGTTGTTCTTTGACTTTGTTTACGAAGTGGTAAGAGAAAAACTTATCATCGGCGGTAATACACTTACGGATGCAGACTTTAATATATATTTTAAGAATAAGCAGGAACAGCATGAGGAAGTTGAGAAATTGACAGAAGCTACAGTAAAGAGACTAGCCAGAAGTTACAAGACGCAGCTTTTCGAGGCAGGTCTTCTGGATGATAATTCTAGAGCATTAGAAAGACAGATAATAAAGCCCGTGCTGGATCCAGTATTAAAGCACTGGCTTGATGATTACGGATATGGCCAGATAGCTAAAGCAATGGAGGGTATCAGATAATGGCAGATTTATCAGAACGCCTGGACAAAATGGAGGAAACGATTAAGAAACCTTCATTTAGGCAGAGCAGTGGAAGAGCAAACGAAGTTAATTATTGGGTGTTTGACTATCCACCAGAGCACGAGCTTGAAGTCAGAGAACGTATCAAGTATATGCAGAATAGAAATTTCAAAGGTGGAGAAGAGTTTGAGCTTGTGGTCTTTGACTTATATGACATCATCATAGACTTCCTTAAGGAAAATGATTTCATGGAAGAGTGTTATAAATTCGAAAAGAAGAAAGGTTTGGAGCGAATAACAAAAGCTGTAAGTAATTCAATGAAAATAAATGACGATGACAGCCTGATAGTGCAGCACATTAAGGATAATACGCCAGACAATGCGGTTGTATTTCTTACAGGAGTAGGAAAATGCTTCCCTATTCTTAGATCACACAAGGTACTTAACAATTTGCATCAGGCATTTGTAAAAGCTCCGGTGGTTATGTTTTTTCCTGGGGTATACAATGAGCAGGAATTAATTCTGTTTGGGGAGATAAAAGACGATAATTATTATCGAGCATTTAAATTAGTAAAGTAATCAGGAGGATTTACTATGCGGATTAAGGATATGTTTGCAAAGCCAATTGATCGTGAGATTCAGGGTGTTATTATTGTAGGCCAGGGCGAGGAAACAAATGTAGCTCAGGAGCTTGAAGAATATGTTGTTACAAGAGAACTTCAAAAACACTTTGCAGATTTCTTCGAGGCATATAAAAAGGGTATCACAGGAAATACTAATGAAATCGGTGTATGGATCTCCGGTTTCTTCGGAAGTGGTAAATCTCACTTCTTAAAAATCCTTTCATACATATTAGCAAACAAAGAGATAGATGGTAAGCATGCTATTGATTACTTCATTGATGATAACAAAATATCTGATGCGATGGTTTTATCTGATATGAAGCTTGCTGCACAGACTAAGAATGATGTTGTACTTTTCAACATTGATTCTAAGAGTGATAGCAATAGCAAGCAGAACAAGGATGCAATCGTAAATGTATTCCTTAAAGTGTTCAACGAGATGCAAGGATTCTGTGGAAGCCTTCCGCATCTTGCAGATTTGGAGAGCCAGCTTACAGATGAAGGAAAGTATGATGCCTTCAAGGAAGCATTTGAAGATGAGTACGGTTCTGAGTGGGAGTCTTCAAGACATAAGTTTGACTTTATTCAAGATGATGTAGTGGAAGCTCTTGTGAAAATTGATTTCATGAGTGAGACTGCAGCACGTAACTGGTGTGAAAAAGCATCTGAAACATACCGCATTAGCATTGAGGATTTTGCAAAGCGTGTAAAGGAATACATCGATAAGAAGGGGGATAACCGCCATGTCGTATTCATGGTCGATGAAGTTGGCCAGTATATCGGTGATGATTCTAACCTCATGCTTAATCTGCAGACAGTTAGAGAAGAACTGAGTAAAGAGTGTAAAGGTAAGGCGTGGGTTGTTGTTACCAGCCAGCAGGATGTGGATTCCATCATGAAGGTAAAGGGTAATGACTTCTCTAAGATTCAGGGACGTTTTGCTACAAGACTTGCTCTTTCATCAGCAAACGTTGATGAAGTTATCAAGAAGAGAATCCTTGATAAGAACGAGACCGGTGCTCAGACACTGAGACTTCTTTATGAGCAGAAGGCAACTATTATTAAAAACCTCATTGTTTTCAATGATGTAGTAGAGAAGAAGCTTTACGCTGATGATAACGACTTTGCTGGTGTATATCCGTTTGTACCATATCAGTTCAATCTTCTTGCCAGTGTACTTACATCAATCAGAACTCACGGTGCATCCGGTAAGCACTTATCAGAGGGGGAGCGTTCTATGCTTGCGCTCTTTAAGGAATCCGCTGTGAAGATTATGGAAGAATCAGAAGGTGCCATTGTACCTTTCCACAGATTCTATGATGCTCTGGAGAACTTCTTGGATCATAGCCATAGAAGTGTAATTATCAGAGCTTTTGATAACAGCAAGATTAATCCAGACAACAAGACAGATGACGTATTTGCTATCAATGTACTTAAGACCTTATTCATGATTAAGTACATTCTTGAGATTGAGGCCAATGTTGAGAATATCACTAGCCTTATGATTGATAACATCGATAACGATCGTATTGAACTTAAAGAACGCGTTGAACATGCGTTAAATGTATTAATACAGCAGACTGTTGTTCAAAAAAATGGAAGTATCTATGTTTTTCTTACAGATGAAGAGCAGGAAATTAGACGTGAAATTGATGCACAAAATGTTGAACTTGCGGAGGTTATCAACAAAGCATCTGAGATGATTTTTGAAGACATTATTTCAGATAAAAAATATCGATGTCCTGCATTTAATGGGCGTTATGCATTTTCTTATAATCAAAATGTAGATGATAGACCATATAAGACGAATCAAAACTTTGCTGTTGGTCTTCGAATTCTGACGCCTTGGTATGATGGTGGGAATAACGATACAATGCTTCGAGGAATGTCTGTACAGAATGCAGAAGTTGTTGTTCTTTTACCTAATGATTCAGCTTTTCTCGAGGAACTAATGATGTACCTTAAGATTGAAAAGTTTCTTCGCCTTAATACATCTTCTCAGCTTACTAAATATGAAACCATTAAAGAAGCTAAACGAGTAGAGATGAGAGAACGTAATTCCAATGCAAGGCTTTACCTTACAGAGGCTCTTAAAGATGCGACAATCTATGTAAACGGTGATATTGCCAATCTTTCATCAAAGGAAGTGACACAAAGAATCAATGAAGCAATTGGTAGATTAGTTCAGATAGTTTACCACAAGCTCCCATATATTGACGCAGCGTATGATGAAACAAACATCAGAAAAATGTTTGCAGATAGCAACTTGCTAAAACTTGATTTGGTTGGTGGAACTGAGTCTAACCAGCACGCACTTGATGATGTCCTTAGTTTTATCTCCGGTAATACGCAGATTCATATTAAAACATCTATGAAGACCATTAAAGATAGATTCATGAGTGCCCCTTATGGATTTGTTGAGGATGATGTTCATTGGCTTATTGCGCGCCTTTTTAAGCGTGGTGATCTTTCTTTTACTGTAAATGGTTCTTCTATAAGTATTATGAATAAGTCTGCAGATGAAATTGTAGATTACATTATTAAGAAGCAGTATTTAGAAAAGCTTCTTATTGAAGTTAAAACAAGAAGACCTGAAAAAGAGAAAAAAGCGGTACAAACAACATGCAAGGAACTTTTTGGGGTAAACATTACGTCTGATGATGAAGAATATTGTATGAGTACTTTCCAAAGCTATTCTCAGAATCGATTATCTGACATGCAGACTATTGAAGTTAATTACAAACATTATGATTATCCTGGTAAAAAAATAATTGATAAGGGAAAGCAACTCATGCAAGCTATCACTCTGTCTTCTACCCCAGATGAGTTTTACGAATATGTTTATAAACATCAAGATGATCTTTTAGATTTTGGAGAGGATTATGAGCCTGTGAAGGCATTCTTCAATGGAGAGCAGATGCAGATTTTTACAAGAGCATTGGATATGCTTGAGATTTATGATGACAGTAAGACATACATCGTTGACAGTGTGCTTGAAGATATAGTCGCTCAGATGAGAACTATTGTACAAATGGATTCTCCATATAGAGAGATTCCTAAGCTTCCAGATCTTAGAAATAAGTTCATGAACGCTTATACAAAGGTCCTTGAAGATGCAGCAGTTCCAGTAAAGCAGTCTATCGAGGATGATAGAGACAGGGTTGTTGAGGTTGTAGATACCAAAGAGTATAAAGATGAAAAGAAGCCTGAGTACATTAAGCTCTTTATGGAAATATTGGAGGGCGCTGATACCTGTAATAATGTTTCAAGGCTTAGAGCATATGCCGATGAAGCCGGGGCATTAAAGATTAGACTTCTTGATGAGATGAGTGCTCTTGATGCGAAACTTGCAGCGGAGAAGGCAGCTAAAATAGCTCAGCAACAGCAGAGTGGAGGCGAAAGCTATGTTACTCCAGTTGATGCTGTCATTGATATGCCGGTAAAGAAAACAAAGAATGTTTCTATTAAGAATGTTGCAATGACTTCTTCGTGGAGAATTGAAAAAGCAGAAGACGTAGATAAGTACGTGGATCAGCTTAAGAAATCATTGATGGATGAGCTTAACAATAACGATATCATCAATGTTGAGTTTTAAGATTGGAGCGATTGTATGAATAAAACTGCTATAAGAAATTTTGCTATATGGGCAAGAAATAAGTTAATAGCTGATATAGAGTATCGTGCTGGACTTATGGGAATCACATCTGATGGAATCAAAGATGCATTGCCACAGTCTACCAGAGAAACACAATTCTTTGATATAGGAACAGTTGAGCCTTATGCAATTACAGGTGAAGCTATTAAGCAGAGAGATAGCCTTGTAAATGCAATTAATCAGAAGGCTCATGAAACAGACTATGCTACTGCATACAAATATATCATTGAAGGTGTTGCTTACACATGGTTTAACAGACTTATAGCGGTCAGATTCATGGAGGTAAATGACTATTTACCTTCTCACATCAGAGTACTTTCATCTGAAAGCGGCAAGATGGAGCCGGATTTGGTTACAAATCCATTTGATGCAGAATTACCATTTACAGATGATGAAAAGCAAGAAATCATCAGACTCAAAAATGATAATGAGCTTGATGAATGTTTCAGAATGCTTTTCATTAAACAATGTAATGCTTTAAATGAAATCCTTCCAGCACTTTTTGAAAAGACCTCTGATTATACTGAAGTTCTTCTTAATATTTCTGCTATCGATAAGGAAGGTGTAGTTTACCATCTTGTAAATGATATTCCTGAAGAAGATTTCAATATTGAAATGGGCGGTCAGGTTGAGATTATTGGTTGGATGTATCAGTACTATAATACTGAGCCTAAGAATGAAGCTTTTGCAAAGAATGGAAAGATATCAAAGGAAGAAATTCCTGCAGTGACACAGCTCTTTACACCAGATTGGATTGTTCGTTACATGGTGGAGAACAGTCTTGGTCGAATTTGGGTAGAAGGACATCCAAATGATTCTCTAAAAGCTGGATGGAAGTATTATCTTGAAGAAGCAGAACAAGAGCCAGATGTTCAAAATAAACTTAATGAGATTCATGCGGAATATGCAAAGCTTAATCCAGAAGATATCCATTTCATAGATCCATGTATGGGTAGTGGACATATCTTAGTATATGCATTTGATGTGCTTATGCAGATATATGAGTCAGCTGGCTATTCGGAGAGGGATGCTGCGAGAAGCATCTTAGAGAATAACCTTTATGGACTGGATATTGATGATAGAGCTTATCAGATGGCATATTTTGCAGTAATGATGAAGGCAAGGCAGTATAACAGAAGAATACTGTCAGCTGAGACCCCGTGCCATGTGTACTCTATCCAGGATAGTAATAGTATTAACAGAAACCAGCTTCAATACTTTGGAGCCGGCTTAAGTGAGCTAGAGAAAAATGATGCATTGAACCAGATTACAGGGCTTCTTGATACATTTAAAGATGCAAAGGAATATGGTTCGATTCTTGATGTAGAAAACTATAATTGGGAACTTTTGAAGAAATTTGCTGGAAGCCATAGTGTGGAAGGGCAGATGTCCTTGGATACCATAGGAATTGATGATACTCAGGAAAAACTGTTTGTGTTAATTTCGATTGGTGAAACAATGGCTAGAAAATATGAAGCGGTTATAACTAATCCTCCATATATGGCTGTATCATCAGCATCAAAAAAACTAGGAACATACATTCGAAAACGATATCCAAATAGTAAAACCGATATGTTCTCAGTTTTTATCGAGGTATGTGCCTCAAAAACAAGAAGAACTGGATATTATGCAATGATTACTCAACATGCTTGGATGTTTTTGAAAAGCTTTGAAAAACTTCGTGAAAATCTTTGCTTACAAAGAGTGATTAACATGGCACATCTTGGTGCACGTGCATTTGATGATATTGGTGGTGAAGTTGTACAGACAACAAGCTTTGTAATGTCGCCAATGATTGAAAAACAATATATCTCAAAATTTGTAAATCTCGTTGACGGAGGTACATCATTGGAAAAGGAAACAATGTTTCTTTCAAATGAGTGTATCAATTTGAAAAAGATAGACGAATTTGAGTATATACCTGGAATCCCATTTGCATATTGGGCTAGTTTTAAAGATTTGCTGGCATTTAAAAATATAAAACTTGGCGAAGTGGCAGAGCCTAGAGCGGGATTGCAAACGAATAATAATGATTTGTTTGTTCGTATGTGGCAAGAAGTATCAAAAGAAAATACTAAAACTAATTCGATTGATTCTGAAGACGCAGTGAATTCTAAAAAGACATGGTTTCCTTACAATAAAGGGGGCTCGTTTAGACGGTGGTATGGTAATAATGAATTACTTGTAAATTGGCGTGATAAAGGTTTAGATATACATAATTATGCTGGGATTCCGTTAAGTTATTCTGGGGCACCAGTTAGAGCTAAGCAGTTTTATTTTAAAAAATCTGTAACATGGTCAGCCATTGCATCTGGTAAGCTTTCAGTTAGATATTGTGATAATGGTTTTGTTTTTGATACAAAAGGCTCTTCATGTTTTTTTCAATCTCATGAAGAAACGATGGTTTACCTAGCGTTGCTTAATAGTTGTGTTACGCAGAAATTTATATCTTTTTTGGCACCAACGTTAGACTATAGTGTTGGTGCAATGTCAAAAATACCAATTGGAGATATTTCAAAAAAATGGAATGAGATAATAGCATTATCAGATAATAATGTAAAAGTATCTAAATGTGATTGGGATGAATTTGAACAATCATGGGACTATATGACTAATCCATTAACAAAAGGAGTTAGAATGGGACGACTAATAGCAGATAAATACAAAGAATGGGAAGCTGAGTGCGATAGCAGATTCAATCAGCTTAAGGCAAATGAAGAAGAACTGAACCGTATTTTCATTGATATTTATGGATTACAGGATGAGCTTACACCGGAAGTAGACGATAAGGATGTTACTGTTCGTAAAGCAGATTTACAACGTGATATTAAGAGTCTTCTCTCATATGCAGTAGGTTGTATGTTTGGACGCTATTCATTAGATGTTGAAGGTCTTGCTTATGCAGGCGGTGAATGGGATGCAAGTAAATATAAGACATTTATTCCTGATGCTGACAACATCCTTCCTATCACTGATGAAGAATACTTTGAAGATGATATCGTTGGACTTTTTATAGGTTGGCTTAAAAAGGTATATGGCGAAGATACCTTAGAGCAGAATTTGGATTTTATTGCACAGGCTCTTGGAAACAAAGGAAATTCTTCACGTGAGATTATTAGAAATTATTTTGTTTCAGATTTCTTTAAAGATCATTGTCAGACATATTCAGTTACAGGATCAGGTAAAAGACCTATCTATTGGCTATTTGACAGCGGAAAGCAGAACGGATTTAAGGCACTTATTTATCTTCATAGATATAATGCTGATACAATCGGTAATTTGCGTGTAGATTATCTTCATAGAATGCAGCGTGTATATGAATCAGAAATTGGACGCATGCAGGATATGATTGATCATAGCACAAACAGCCGTGAAGTAGGTGCTGCAACAAAGCGCAAGGAAAAGCTTCAAAAGCAGCTTAAAGAGTGTCGTGATTATGATGAAAAGATTGGTCACTTGGCACTTGCAAGGACAGAGCTAGATCTTGATGATGGTGTTAAGTACAACTACAAGAAGGTACAGCTTGGAACTGATGGCAAGCTCTACGAAGTACTAGCTGATAGCAAAGCTATTATGATGGATGATAAGAAGTTTAAGGATTTTAAGAAAAACTAATTATTGAGGTATGAAGCGTGAATAAAACAGCAATCAGAAATTTCGCTATTGGGGCAAGAAATAAGTTAATAGCAGATGTCAGCTATAAAGCTGGACTCATGGGAATAACTAAGGACGGTATAGCAGATGCCCTTCCACAGTCTACAACTGATGTTGAATTTTATGATATCGGAACAGCGGAGCCTTATGCGATTCGTGGAGAAGAAATTAAACAGCGTAAAGGCCTAGTTCAGATTATAAGGCAGAAGGAAAAGGGATCCGATTATGCAACAGCATATTCCAGCGTTATTGAAGAGGTTGCCTATACATGGTTTAATCGACTGATTGCTGTGCGTTTCATGGAAGTTAATGATTATCTACCTTCACATGTTAGAGTTCTTTCTTCAGAGACTGGTAAGTTAGAGCCAGATTTGGTAACAACTCCTTTTGATGCAGAGTTGGATTTTTCTGACGCTGAAAAGCAATATATTATTCAGTTAAAGAATGATAATAAGCTTGATGAAGCATTTAAATTACTTTTTATTAAGCAGTGTAATATGTTGCATCCATTATTGCCGCGTTTATTTGAGAATATAAGTGACTATTCTGAGATATTATTGAATGTTTCTTTCGTAGATCAGGATGGCGTTGTGTATCATCTTGTTCATGATATAGAAGAAGATGATTTTAATATTGATAAAGGTGGTCAAGTAGAGATTATTGGCTGGTTGTATCAGTATTATATTTCGGAACCCAAAGATAATCTGATTAACGCACATAAAAAGTATTTAAAGAAAGATATTCCTTTCGTGACGCAGCTATTTACATCAGATTGGATAGTTCGCTTCATGGTGGAGAACAGTCTTGTTAGGTTTTGGAAATCTTATAATTCTGAAATAATGAAACACGAATGGGAATATTATGTTCCTGATAATGATGATGAAGGCGGATATTTCGAAGATGGTATAGCTAAAAGACCAGATGAAATTAGATTTCTTGATCCTTGTATGGGATCAGGACATATTTTGGTGTATGCATTTGATGTATTCATGAAAATATATGAATGCGCTGGATGGACACAGCGAGATGCTGCACGGAGCATCGTAGAAAAAAATTTATACGGGTTAGATATAGATGAGCGTGCTGCACAAATGGCTTATTTTGCAGTAATGATGAAGGCTAGGCAATACAATCGAAGAATTTTCTTTGAAGATATCGAATGTCATTTTCTTCCTATGGTAGAAAGCAATGATTTTGAAACAGATTGTTTAACCTTATTACCAAGCAATTATCGTAGTATGGCACAATCAATAATAAATAATTTTATTGACGCCAAAATGTATGGTTCACTTATTCATATTGAATACTCTAATGAAGAACTGATAGGGTTGAAAGACACTATAAAGTCTGTGCTACAAAAAGATAGTGTATCAATAGTCGAAGTAATAGGAAAAAAATCCTTAGAAAAACTCGTACCATTGGTAGAGATTGCAATCATAATCAATCAGAAATATGAAATAGTAGTTACAAATCCTCCGTATATGAATTCTGCGCTTATGCCAGATAAATTAAAAAAATATGTCTCTGAAAAATATGAGGACTTTAAAACTGATATGTTTTCAGCATTTTTTAGGCGCGCGGTGGATTATTGCAGTGAAAATGGGCATGTTGGCTTGTTGATGCCATATGTTTGGATGTTTATTTCATCGTATGAAAAAATGAGAAGCTGGTTGTATAGTCATGGCTGCATTACTACTTTAGTTCAGCTTGAATATAACGCATTTGAAGCTGCTTGTGTGCCTGTTGCAGCATTTACTTATTGCAAGAACGCCAAGAGTGATTTAGGTAGTTATATTAAATTATCGGATTTTACTGGAGTAGAAAATCAAGGACCTAGGACTTTGGATGCCATTGCTAATCCTAATTGTGGCTATAGATATACCACACATCAAAAAAAATATCAAATCATACCAGGAGCACCAGTTGCATATTGGGTCAGCGACAATGTTAGAAATGCGTATGATAAAGGAAAAGCGTTAGGAAGTATTGTTGCTCCTCGTAAGGGCAACTCGACATCGGATAACAATAGGTTTTTAAGGCTTTGGTTTGAAGTAAATGAGCAAAAAATGAATCTAGGAGCGGTAAAGATTGACAAGGAGGAAAGTAAGGAAAAACCTTGGTATCCATATAATAAAGGTGGAGACTATAGAAAGTGGTATGGTGATAATGCCTATTTAATTGATTGGTATAATGATGCAGAAGCAATCAGAAAAATCAAATCAGCAGTAATAGCTAATTACCAATACTTTACTAAACCAGGTCTCACATGGTCAACAATTACAAGTAGTAGGTTTAGTATTAGATGGTTTGACGAAGGTTTTATTTTCGATAATGGAGGTTGCTGTATATTTGATCTTGGAGACAAAAGGCCATATTTTCTTGCGCTTTTGAATTCAAATGTTTTTTCATACATTTTTGGACAGCTTAATCCTACATTGAATTCTCAATCAGGTGAAGTAGCGAAATTTCCTGTTTTAGAAAGTGATGATGAAGAAAAAGTAGATGAATTAGCAATTAAGAATAAGCAGCTTTCTAAAGATGATTGGGATTCTTTTGAGACATCATGGGATTTTAAGAAGCATCCATTGATTTAGAGGAGGTATTGAGGGTGTCTGTAAAAAAGCCGGAAAGACTATTGGGATATTTAAAATATAATGATATAGATTATCCATTTGAGTTTATAGAGGAAGACTTTTCCATAGTCCTGTATCCACCTAACTTAGAAGAATGGGAAGAGGCAGCAGATATCTTTGCCTTTTTTGATAATCTGATCAAGCCGAAGTCTGGCGGATGGATAAAAAGCATTAAGTTGGAGGGTATAACCTCTGAACACTATCGGATAGTTTTTTCGGTAAAAGACTCACCTTCAAATTATCATGGATTTAAAAGTTATGAAGTAGATTGGTTTTACTATTGCAGAGAAGAGTACGGGTTTGATCAGATTGAAGGAATCAGAGTATCGGGACCAGAAGTTAATTATTTTTTCCCTCCGCAAATAGCACTACGGAATGATGTAAAATTTGGCGAAGACAATTACATAGAGAAGATGACGGTTTCAACTACCGATGAGAAAACTAAAAGAGACTGCGGAAGCTATTCGGTAAAAAGGGGGCTAAGCACATCTGTTGAGTTAGATGCCTTTGCAACAATGCATTATAATACAGCGTTAAATCCGATTGATGCTGCAAGCTATATGTATTTTATTTTTTCAAAGCCAATTGGAGTAGATGATATAACAACGGTTGTTTATCATGCTAGATGCTTTTTTAAATTTATTACTTATAGAAATAATGTGAGCTTTAGTGCTATTGAAACCTTTTATAACAAAGAGGGTAAAAGAGATTTTGCAGGCACAATAGTATTTCCTTCAAATAATGAGAAAGAAACTCACAAAAAGGCAGCAGATAGAATAATAAAATATGATGTACTTCAGAACAAAACAGCCAATCTTTTTAAAGCTATAAAGCTTGGAAAGATGGGATATGCACATATTTGTAACTCTATTGAAGATAGAAGACATTTTTCATCAGGAAGAATGATTATGATTATGTCAGAATTTGAAAGAGAGTTCAGAAATATATATGGCCAGGACTATGAACGTTCGGATTTATACATATCTACAAAAAAAGAGATAGTTGAATTAATCGAAGAATATAGAAAGTCTCATACAGGAGATGCCAAAAAGTATGCAACTAGTATCAAAAAGACAGTATCAAATCTGGATAATAGTTATGCGCAAAATGTTGAAAAAGCAATTCATGATTGCGAAGCTATCATAAAACCTTTTATTAGTCATAACTACAGTGGTTATACGGATGAAATAATAAATGCTATATGCGGAAGAGTTGGAGAGATCCGTAATGGTATTGCACATAGTAAGATGGATTTTAAATTAGACGCGATACATCTTACTGATACAAAGACTATAGAAGAGCTTACGTATGCAATACGATTGAAAAAAGCTGGGGTTCCAGATGATAAAGTGAGACAAGGAATAAAGGAATTGTTTAGCGAGAATGTTGCAGTTTAGCAAGGTTAGGATGGAGTAATAATGGCAGAATTAAATCTAAAACAGATAATTGATAAACTTAATACAGAGTTTATAGGAGAAACACGTAAGCTTGTGTTTTGGTATGATGACAAGGCAGAATTTGAAGAGGATATGGATTCCGTAGAGTTGGAGAATGCCAAAGTCTATAGACTTGAGAAAGATAATCAGTTCTATACGAAGTACTTTCTTGAGAGAGAGGATACTACAACAAATTACCTGATTTATGCTCCATTTCCAAAGCCGGAAGTAAAAGACAATCATCTTGAAGATACCATGCTGTATTCTAAGAGATTCTTTGCGGATAGAGCCTCACTTCTGTCTGTGGATTTAGGCATCGAAGAAAAGTATAAGCATGTAATTGAGAAGCATATTAAGTTCTTTGCTAACAAGGACAGGACGCAACGTTTCTATGATCTTGAGATCGAGAACTTTAATGAAGAGAATATCCGTGTGGGCCTTTTAAGTGCAGTTTGTAAAACGAGAACCTGTTCTTTTGAGGAAGTAGTACGTATTGTCATCACAGAAGGTGATATTGAAGATAACAAGTACCTTGAGGAAATGGATAAGTATGAGCTTCTTGGAGCATTTTGGAAGCTTTGTGAGCAGCAATTTGGTTACGTAGATTCAGAACCTTCACTTGAAAGACTTATAGTAACACTGTTTGTGTCTTATGCTGCAAGATACCTTCAAGGCGATGTTCCTGTATCATGGAGAAGCTTTGTTTCAATGAAGCAGGGAAATGTAATAGCTTTCCTTGATAATCTTATGAACAGCGTACTGTATAGAGATGATTATGATAGATTGTCAGCTCGTATAGCCCAGGGGCTTAAGGTAGAAGATAACCTGGCCAAATATGCGACGGAAGATATTATTCACCTGGATGCCTTCGCGTATGTGGATGAACTTATTCTTGCATGGATTACTGAGCGCCTTGTATCTGAGGACGTTGGAGTAAAACTTGATGAGATGGATTTACTTCAAATATGTGATATGCGTTCAAAGATGCATTTCGGTGAGAAATACGAGAATGCTTATGAGATGTTAGAGAATGCTTTAACAATCATCAATGCTGCAAATTATGGTGGCAGTGATGATATGAAGAGCATCGTGAAGAAATATGAGACAGAAGATTATCTTATCGATACTGCATATAGAAAATTCTATTTTTACTACGACAAGCTTGAAGATACAACCAATTATGAGAAGTTACAGACTTTAGTGGAAAACATTTACACCAATGAATACCTGAATGACTTGATTCCGAGATGGAACACATCATTTTGTGGCGAAGACGGGCTGATTGTACTTCCGCTACAGAGAAATTTTTACAATCGATATGTTAATCAATCAAAGGAAAGAACAGTTGTAATTATTTCTGATGCGATGAGATATGAAGTGGGACGAGAACTATTTGAGCAGATGAAAGATGATCCTAGATGTACAGCGAAGCTGTCACCTATGATGAGTTCACTGCCCTCTTATACGAGACTTGGTATGGCTGCATTGTTACCGCATAAGACTCTTGAGATGAGAGATGATTATGAAGTATATGCAGATGATGTATTATGCAATGATTTAGTAGGAAGACAGACTGTTTTACAGGCACATAGCAAAGATAGTATCTGCATACAGTTTGATGATATCAAGAATCTTAAGAAGACAGAACTTAGAAATATCTTCACAGGTAAGCAGGTTATTTATGTTTATCATAACCAGATTGATGCCAGAGGTGATAAGGCAAATACAGAGGACGAAGTATTTGTTGCTTGCGAAGAAGCAATCAAAGAAATTTCGGATTTGATAAGAAAGATATCTGTTAATGCTAACACTTATAGATTTGTTGTTACATCAGACCATGGCTTTATCTATAAGAGAGATAAGGTGACTGAGAGCGATAAAATTGGTGGTGTTAGCGGTAAAGACGCTTGGATTAATCGCAGATATATTGTTTCAAAGAATCCGATTACAGAAGATGGCGTTTCTAACCTTGGACTAGGTTATGTATTGGGATATGAAGATGACAAGGTTGTTTCATTCCCAACAAGTAGTAATGTATTCAAAGTTTCCGGAGGCGGACAGAATTTCGTTCACGGTGGTTCATCTCCGCAGGAAATGATTATCCCTGTAATTGATATAAAGATGGAGCGCGGCCATATGGAGACTAAGCCGGTATCTATCAGCTTGGTAAGTATGGTTCAGAAGATTACAAACCTTATAACTGGAATGGATTTTATTCAGTCAGAACCAGTTAGTGATACGGTGAAAGAAACGACTTATCGTTTGGTATTTATGTCTGAGGATGATGAGCGAATTTCTAACGAGAATATATATGTGGCTGACAGCAGAGAACCTGATTCTGCAAAGCGTATATTCCGTATGAGATTCAACTTCAAGAATCAGAAATATGACAAGGATAAGCAATACTACTTGGTTGTAACTGATGACAATACCGGTCTTGAATTATTCAGACATCCGGTAATGATGGATTTAACATTTGCTGATGATTTTAATTGGTAGGAGTAAGTAATGGCAAAGGGAAAATTGGAAGACTTTATAAATGCTGTTTCTGAAAATGGAGCACAGGATTTTTTAGAAAGTGATTTGGCAAAAACGGCTGCAGCGGAGCTAGGAAAACATGTTGTAGAAGAAGGCACTGCATTAGCAATTGGTTCGGTTTTTGCTGCAATAGCACCACGACTCAATGGAATAAGGCTTACATATAAAGAAAAACGTTTTGAAAGAAATATAAAAGAAGCGTTATCTGTATTAGATAAGAAAATAGATGTGCTAGATAATCACATTACTTCTTTATCAAATGAAATGCAGGATAAATTCAGGGGATTATATGTTGAATGGATTCTTGATAATTTATATGAAGAAAAACAGATAGAAAAAGTTCCGTACCAAATACAAGGGTTTATCAATATGATGAATATGGATACTACAGATGATATTATGCTTATTTTTCTCGAAACTCTTAATCAGTTAACAGTGTTAGATATTGATGTACTCAAGATGTATAGCTATGAATATGAAGAAAATTGGCTAAATGTATGTGAAAAACGAGGCATATCTTATGAGCAGATGGATATGATAAAGGCGAAACTTGAGCGGCATGGTCTTTTGTATAGTAATAACGATGACCAGAGAGATGCAAATATAGATCTTGTAGTTGAATATTTAGATAAACGTGTAAAAGAAGAAAATAAAAAGAATGGAAATCTAAGTAACATTAGGCTTGGAAAGACAAAGAAAGTAAAAAAAACTGAATCATATTCTATTACCAAATTGGGCAGGGATTTTTTGAAAAAAATAGGATAAGAGATAAATGTTAGGAGGATATATGGCAGGGAACATGCTGATAAATAGTGTCGAAGAGATAAATGGAGATGGTGTGTCTGTTAATGCTAAACTCCGAAAAAACTTTGATGGGAAAATAGTTCGCAAGGATTTAACCAAACATATAAAAGAAGGTGCCAATGTACCAGTATACGTATTGGAATACCTTTTGGGGCAATATTGTAATTCAGAAGATGAAGAAATCATAAAATCTGGAGTGGAAAGCGTAAAGCACATTCTGGCAGATAATTATGTGCGTCCTGATGAATCTGAGAAGATACTTTCAAAGCTGCGTCAACGTGGTTCAATGAGTATCATTGACAGAATTACAGTAAGCTTAAATCTTAAATATGATGAATATGAAGCTGAGTTTTCAAACCTTGGCCTAGGTGGTGTGCCAATTGCTGAAGAATATCCAGAAAAATACGACAGACTTCTTTGTGGAGGAATCTGGTGCATTATTAATCTTGAATACAATGCGGAAGTCGAGGAATCAAATCCTATAGGTTTTGTTAAGGATGAGCCCAAGAAAAAGAAGAAAAAGGATGCTCCTGTAATTACAATCAATAGTCTGAAACCAATTCAGATGCCATCTGTAGATATTAATGAGCTCAAGCAGGGACGAAAAGCATTTACAAAAGAGGAATGGATTGATGTAATGCTTCGTTCCATAGGAATGGAGCCAGATAGACTTACTGAGCGTGAAAAATGGCTTTTGTTACTACGACTAGTTCCACTGGTGGAGAACAACTTTAATCTTTGTGAACTTGGCCCTCGTAGTACAGGTAAGTCTCATATATACAAGGAAGTATCGCCTAATAGTATCCTAGTATCGGGAGGTCAAACTACTGTGGCTAATTTGTTCTATAACATGGGTAGACATACTATGGGGCTTGTTGGCATGTGGGATTGCGTTGCTTTTGATGAGGTTGCTGGTATCAATTTCAAGGATAAAGATGGCGTACAGATTATGAAGGATTACATGGCGTCTGGCTCATTTGCTCGTGGGAAAGAAGAAAAGGCGGCGTCTGCTTCAATGGTATTCGTTGGAAATATCAATCAGAGTGTGGATGTACTTTTAAAGACCAGCAGTTTATTTGATCCATTCCCTGCAGAAATGGGAACAGATACGGCATTTCTTGATAGAATGCATTGTTATGTTCCAGGTTGGGAGATTCCTAAGTTTAGACCAGAGCATTTTACTAATGATTATGGCTTTATAACCGATTATCTTGCTGAATTTATCAGAGAGCTTCGTAAGGAACAGTATGGCGATGCTATTGAGAAGTACTTCCGTTTAGGAAAGAACCTAAATCAGCGAGATACAATTGCTGTTCGTAAGATGGTAGGTGGTCTTATAAAGATTGTTTATCCAGACGGAGAGTTTACTAAGGAGCAGCTTGAGGAGATTATACAGATTTCCTTAGAAATGCGTCGTAGAGTAAAAGAGCAGCTTAAAAAGTTAGGAGGCATGGAGTTCTATGATGTGAACTTCTCATACATCGATAATGAGACTTTTGAGGAACATTATGTTTCTGTACCTGAACAGGGAGGAGGCAAACTTATTCCTGAAGGCATGATGAATCCGGGTCAGGTATATACAGTTTCTCACGGTAAGTCAGGCATGCTAGGAGTATTCCGCTTGGAATCTCAGATGCTTCCTGGTAATGGGAAGTTTGATAGAACCGGTCTTGGATCAGATAGAGGATGCAAAGAGGCTACTAATACTGCGTATAGTTTCTTAAAAGCGAATGCAGGGCGTATCAGTGGGGCTATCGGAGTAGGTAATAAGGATTTTGTTATCAATTATCAGGATCTGCAGGGACTTGGAATGACAAGCTCATTGGCATTGCCAACACTTATTGCACTGTGCTCTATAGCACTCGGAAAACCTGTACAGAGTTCCCTTGCAGTATTGGGAGAGATTAGCATCAGTGGAACTATGATTAAGACAGAGAATCTTGCTGATACACTTCAGGTATGTCTAGATAGTGGCGCAAAGAAAGTGCTTCTTCCTCAGACTTCAGCAGTAGACCTTGGAACTGTACCTCCTGATTTGATGAGCAGTTTTAATCTGATATTCTATCAGAGTGCAGAGGATGCGGTATTTAAAGCGTTAGGAGTGGAATAAAAAATACAAGCTGCATTAGCACATACAAAAGCCTATTTGGATAGTAAATGGTGGGGAACTCGCAGAAATGATAGATGAATATAAGGTATATGTTCTGGCGCTTGAATGCGGGAAGTTTTATGTTGGGATTACAAAAGAACCAGCCCGAAGATATGCAGAACATAAATCTGGTAAAGGTGCTTCCTTTACATACCGTTACAAGCCTATATGTATTGTATTTATAAGAAATACTCATACGAAATACAAAAGAAATGCTGAACAAATGGAACAGAATATTACGGTTGAGTTGATGAGAAAATATGGCATCGAAAACGTGCGTGGGGGTGATTATTGTCAAGTTAGTACTCAGCAACTCATTGATTACATGGGGAAAAAGAAACATGAGAAGATCGTTCAAGCTTATAAATCAAAGAAGTTTGCTAATTCGTATTCTAAGATTGACAAGGTGATTGCTGGACTTGAATCTGGAACGATGAAGGTGAATCGTGATGGAACGGCTACTAACGTAAATTCAAAGAAGTCCCCAAAAAGTATGGAGGATGGCGCAGAAACAATTCCAAAAACAAAACAAGGGTGCAAGAAAAAGAAGCCCAAAGCAAATTTTTGGTGGGAAGATTACAAACGAATTAACTACTGAAAATTGCAACGAAGTAATAATTGACCAGGATGGTAATGTTGTAGATTGGACGAATAGCTAATCTTACAGAGAAACAAATACTTGCTGTTATTGCATGGCACTTTAGAAGAGATCATTTTAGCGAGGGTAGCTGGATTGGTGTATCCGTTGCAGATGGCCATATGGCTTTATTGGTAGATTCTCTTTTGGCAAGAGCAAGAAGTGACGCAGAATAATATGATAGGAATTAATTAGGAAAATGAACCAACAAACACTAAATAGAATCCGAAAATTTACAGAAGACCGTGATTGGTTGTAGTTGAAGATAAGGCTAAATACCCGGATTTTTCAACAAGAGAAGATATAAAAGCAAATCTTCAGGTGGACCTAATTCTTTTATTGGATAAGTATGACTATCCACCGGTAACGATTGATGATGTATACAAGGAAGTATTAGAGCAGGCAGAAAACTTTAAGAAATATCAAGGCTAGTATTGGGAGGGGATATTGCAATGGCATCTGCAAAAGACTATATAAATGTTGCTGAATCGTTAGGCCAGCTTTCGGAATCAACGAAGAAAGTAATTAGACAGATTAATTTTAAAGGAATGACGTCAGCACTAAAAATAGTTGCGGAGCAGTTCAAATCAGTGGAAGGATTGCAAAGTAACATAAATAGCGCATTAAAGGCTTCTCAGTTACAGATGAATATCCAGCCTGTTATTTCCGAGATGATGAGTCAGAAGTATATCGCAGCACAAGTGTTCAGTAATGGTGAGGTGGCGAAGCAGTTAGCAAATGTTCAATCTGCTGCTGTTGTGATGGCCAGTTTACCAAATGCTACCCAGATGTTGAAGGATGTTCAATTGGGATTGGCAAATTCAAATATTTCTGCATGTGTTAATGCAATTCAAAAGTCTTTGGATAGCACTTCAATAGCAATGGCTGATTTTTCGTTTGTTAAAACGTCAGAGTTGATGAAAAACATAAAACCAGATATTGTTATGCCAGCTGGATTAGCAACAGCCATTTCTGAACTAAATAAATCTAGTGTTGAACGACTAGCATATAATGAGAGTATTGTTTACAAAAGTGATGAACGAAAGTTTGTTAGTGTACCAAATGAAAATGATTATGCTAATGCAAAAGAATTAAATATTATCTGTAGAAGTGAAGATTTATTTGAACTAGCTGATTCGGAGGAAGTCTTTAATGAGAATGAACTTATGAATTTCATGACTTATTTGGACGAAATGCCTATGCTTGCACTGCAGAATGAGGTTGGGAAAAAGATTTATAGATTAATTTGCCATTTTCCATTTCAGATGGGGTTTGATTGTAACGAATACTATCATTGTAGAGCGCGTGCAAAAGATGAAGCACCATATGTTTGGAAGCAAATGAAAAAAGCACCATATGGGGTGGCAGGCCCAGGTAGATATAATCATGCTGGACAGGCATATTTTTATTTTTCTGATGTAAAAACAGGCGCAGAGACAGAAATATGTAAGCATATGTCTGCAAAAGATAAAGAGGATATGGTTTTGCAAACGGTTAAGGTGGGTGTTACTAAAAATGCAAAACTAATAGATTTGTCTGCCAAAAATATGAGAGGATTGAATACATTACTCAGATACATAAGATTTCCATTAAACGATGTTGGTAAAAATCCAAGGGTGTATTTGATTCCATCGTTTATTTCTATGTGTTGTAAAAGTGCAGGGATAGATGGAATAAAATATTATGGTGGCAAAGATTATTCCAACTATGTTACGTGGGATGATGGTTATTATGACTTTATTGGTATCGTGTAAAAAAGTGCCATAGAAGAGGCTGTACAAAGGGAGGATACAATGGATATAGAAAATACTAAAGATTTACGCACATGGATTGATAGGGGAATTGTTTCAGATGATGAGGTGGTGTATATAGATATTATTATTAAAGCCTTTTCTGAATATATGACTGCTGTCGATCCTGAGTATCAATACAATAAAACGTTTTTAAAAGACTTTATACCAGCATTTATATTGAGCAATAAAATGCTAAATACTAAGAAAGTTTTTTTGGATAAACTAATTGATTCTCTTCAAGAATATAAAGAAAATCTAAGAATTGAAATTGATAATGCATGGGTATATGAACAAAAAGGTGGTGAAGATCGGGTAGTTTTATCAAATGTCTTCAGCAAATCCAAGGTTAATTCAGGAAAAATATATTATCAAATTAAATATGCTGGAGCCTGTTCTTTTGTTTTGGCTGGAAATATAAAAATAGAAGAGCTAGAGAAGGGGATAGATAATAAAATTGAGGAGGTTGTAGATCTGTTTTTGGACAGATTTAGTGAAAACGATGAGAAGTAACAATTATAGAGAGCGCTTATTTGATAATCGTAACATTTTTTTGGCGCTGTATTCTGCCCATTCATATATAGTCAATCAAGAGCTTCTTACGCACGAAGAAAAAAACGAGTTTGAGTCGCTAAGAGATATTTTCAATGAAGACAATATTAATCAGTGGGTAAAAAAGGTTCATGAACGACTTCTTGGGCTTATAGATGGCGATAATTATTTACATGCAAAAGTATTTTTTAAACCCAAGAAATATGAAGATGGTAAAGCAGTTTTTAGACCTCTTCACCATTCATCTTTACTTGATCAAATTACCGCTGTAGCAATGTTAAACCTCCTTATTTATGATTTTGATGATGAGGATAAAGTCGGAATGTCAGATTTGAGCCGTCTTATTCCTCATAATTTTTATGGTAATAGAGTTGCTTATGATATAGAACATCTTTTTACTCCATGGGAAATACAGTATAAAAAATATAATAAAATTGCTAATGACAATTATCGAAAATACCACGAGAATCTTGAATACAAATGGGAAGTAGATTTAGATTTAAAGAACTTTTTCCCGTCGGTTAATCCTTCTGTTTTATACAGATATATTGTAAATAAGTTACCAGTAAATCTTACGCCGGACAACAGGAAAACTATTTTAAAGATATTAGAAAAACTTATTTTTGTTGAAATAGATGAATTAGATGAGGCTGATTTAAATCGATACAGAGGGGAAAAGAATAGTTTTACCTGCAGGTTTGCACAAGGAATTCCACAAGGTTTACCACAAAGTTATTTTTTCGCGAACTTATTAATGATTGGAATTGAAAGGCAGTATAAAAAAGTATTTCCTAATTCAAAAATGTTCTTTTACGTTGATGATTCGGTTATTTTTACAAACGAAATTAAAGATGAAGCTGACCTGGGTAAAAGCATTGTAAAACTAAACAGCAACATAAAATCTTGGATGAGTCAAGGGATGAATCGTAAACCCGAAGGATTGTCCGACGAATTGTATCAATATGTAAAGGACCGTGAATCAAGTTATGGCATTGTAATACACGAACCTGGTGAAAAGAGTACAGCTTCTAATATCGCTAGTAGTAGACCATCAGAAATTTATTTGAATTGTATTGGTAGAGAAACATCTAAGACTTCATTTGAATTAAATACAAGTTATTCTGATGAAGAAAATATGGTTCTTCTACATAAAACAGAAAAGCTAAAACTTGCAGTTGAAAAGGAACTTGAAGATGTTAAGAAACAGCTAAAGAATGCTGGAGAAGATGAGAAAATTGGACTTGAAGCATATAAGAAAAAGCTCATTCGTTATAAAAAGTTTTTTAAGTATAGAAATTATGAACTGACAATTAGAGCGAATGGTATAGATGATGAGATTAAATCTGATTTTATGGAAACACTAAAAGAAGTTGTTAATCATAAAAAGTTAGATTTATTCTTTGAAAACTTTACTGAAGATATCTTCTCGGCATTATTAAGTCTTGTTTTTCGTGAGATGACCAATTCGGGTGAAGATATTAGTGAGTTGCTTTCACTTGTTGAGAGGCTAAATTATTTGCTGTTTGATGCTGATAATAAGAATACTTCTTATCTTTATCAGGCCTTCTCAAAATATTTCAACGTGGAATTGGAAATAAGTATAGATGATATAAAGTACTTGTCGCTAAAGAAGAGAGTGACAAATCAAATGTTGTTTTTCCAAAAGAAAAAAGATGATTTTCGAAGAAAATATATGGAAAAAGAACTTATTGAGGCAAAGCGTAAAAGTATATTGGAAGCAAAAATGGACGATGATTTTGTTATTATGGTTGGATTAGTTGACGCTAATTCATCGGCCATTCGGAGAATGCTTTTGAATGCATATATATCTGGTATACTTGGATTTGAAATTAGTGATGAATTCTTACTTCATAAAAGGATAAATAGGAAGATTAGTTATGCAGAACTGCGTATTCTTGAGATGCTGCGTTCTAATAGATTTAAGGACAAAATCTTTTTTGATCTTTTAGATAGTTTTCTTGATGAAGAATTTGATTGTGCCGTAGATTATTCTATTTTTCAAGTTATTGGTTATTTTAGAACTTATGTATCAGATGTAGATAGATTAGATAATCTTATTTTGATTCATAAATATACATGTGACATTTGGAAAAATGGTTCTAAGCATCTCTACTTTTACACATTGCACAATCAAGAGCATGCTGTTGATCTAGTTCAAAATACTGTAAAACTAGTGAGAGCAATTGATTATATAGATATTAAGAAAAATGATTATTATATCTTATTTATTGCTTGTTATTTACATGATATTTCAATGGTTACGTTCCCATTTTTGGATGCCATTCAGGACAGTAGCTATGAGAGTGATGAAATATATACCAATTTTATTAACGATGTAAGAAAAAGTCTTAATGGCGACAATTTGTCTGATAAATCCGTAAAGAAAATGCTTAAAGATTATTATCTTAAGGTTGATGAGTTTTATGAAAATCGTGTGCGTTCTAACCATGCCAAGGATAGTGCAAAGGAGATAAGATCACGAAAAGAACTTTCATTTATAGATGCTGCGCTAAGAGAAATTGTTGCTGAGGTTTCAGAGGCACATGGATATAATATTGCTGATATTTATTATAAAAAATCATCAGCACAAAGTCAGAACTGGAGTGAGAAGTATACAAAAATACTGTTACGACTTGCTGATTTGCTTGACATGAGCAACTATAGGGTGTCTAGGCTGATTCTTAATCACAATATAAACAACATGGGTGAAGTTTCAAGGTTTCACTGGCTCTCTCATATGGTTACAAAGGGATATAAACTAGATGTTCAGTACGATTTAAAAAAGGGGATAAAGGAGAATTATTTAAGCAAGGAAAGCATTGTTGAAACAATACAGTTGATAGTCAATGTTGATTTACCACAGTTTACTAAAGTAGGATCTCCAAAATGTAAAGAGATGAATCTTGTCAAGACTAGTGGAGAAACTATAGTACTTGAATGTGGGACGGAATGTCAGGGGAAAATAGGCTGTAATTTTTTATGTAAATGGTTTGCTACAAAGAATAATTACTTGTTTATTGAATTAGATGCTTTAAGAAATTATCTTAATTCAGTTCCTGATAATTACTTTGATACAAGAATACAGGTAATTGTTAAAACATCCGATAAAAGCGTTTTGGATGCAGAGCAATTTTCATATCTGAGAGAATTTGTTGATGCTAGGTAGGAAAAATATGACTTAAGTGTGATTTATCAAATATCCTTCATACTCAGATGCTAAGATATTTTTATGGTGTTTTTGGGTTATTGTTGATTTATACTTAAATCTGACCGATTTTTCGGTTGACGAATACAATAGAGGATTGGATATGAAACAAGAAACAATCGATAGAATCAGAAAATTTACAGAAGACCGTGATTGGGACCAGTTCCATTCACCATCCAACTTGGCTAAGTCGATCGTCATCGAGGCGGCGGAATTATTGGAATGCTTTCAATGGGATGACGAGAACTTTGACGAGCAGCATGTCAAAGAAGAGCTTGCGGATGTCATGGTATATTGCCAGAATCTCGTGGACAAGCTCGGATTTGATGCGGATGAGATAATCAATATGAAGATGTCGCAGAACGAAGCAAAGTATCCGGTGGAGAAGGCAAAGGGAAGCAGTGCGAAATACACGGATTTATAAAAGGGTAAGAGGTTAAGTATGGGAAAGCTTGTGAGGGATCGAATTCCTGAGATAATAAAAGCCGATGGCAAGAATCCGATAACCAGGATTTTGTCGGAGGAAGAATACCTTCAGGAATTGGATATAAAACTTAATGAAGAAGTTGCTGAATATCAAGTTGATAAATCAATTGAAGAGATGGCGGATGTTTTGGAAGTGCTATTTGCTATTTGTGAGGCCAGGGGATATTCCATTGAGCAATTAATGAAAACCAAGCAAGATAAGCAGGATAAAAGAGGCGGCTTTAAAGACCGGATATTCTGGGAGGGCAATGAATAATGAATGGTGAGCTCGACCTTAATATTGATGGGAAATACTATAACAATTTGGATGTAGTCGGTTTCTCACAAATGCTAAAAGATCCGTCTTATTGTTATAAGTTTTATTGGCTTGAAGCAATCGTCAAAATGATTTCACGAGATGTTGTAAAAACTTCTTTTAATGACATTATTGATGAGATGATTTGTAATGCATGGTATACCGTGTTGGAGTTTCATGTTCATTTGAGTGGCTTTTTACTTGGCGAGCCTCGAGATGCGCTGGAACTTGCTGTTATCACGCTTCAAGAGCTGAGCGGTTTAAGAGCAGATGCTGACGCAGAAAGCATAAGAAGTGAAATCATCAAATATGATCATGAGCTTCGTGAATATAAGAACAGATTGACGAGAAATGTTCCATACAGAGCACTTTCCGGTTTCTTTGATCATGCGAAGCAGAATGTAGATTGGGGAAGAACAGGAGCGCTGATTCAGTATGCTAAGTTATTAAATCAATCTACACCGCTGCCATATGTCATTGGTGAGAGCACGGGATTAAAGCGTGAAGTAACCTTCAGTTCTGAATGGATAAGCCTGATCAAGGATAATACTGTTTCCATATTAGGATGGATTCAATTTGAAAAAGTGAAATGGCTTCAAAGTAATAATCCAGAGGTTCCAAGCCTGGTCTATAAACTTGCACCTATGGATGAGAAAATGCGAAAGCTTAATCATGTAAGAGCTTTATGGGAATTGATTCTTGAACAACAACCCATCATAGATGTGTTTACGGATGCACCGATTGAAAAAGGAAATTATGATATTGATCATTTTATTCCATGGTCGTTTGTGATGAATGATGAGCTATGGAATTTGATGCCAATGGATTCTTCTTTGAATTCATCAAAGAGCAATAAACTGCCGGATTGGAATCGCTTCTTTGGAAAATTTGCAAATAATCAGTTTATTCTTTACGGCATGATCAATGATGACAGTCATCCACAGATACGAAACAGCTTTAGGAAATGCTATAAGGATAATCTTCATTCGATATGGGCCAACCAGGAATTATATCGAAGAGGAAATACACAAACAGAGTTTTATAATATTCTGGAGAAGAATATGCAACCTGTCTATGATAGCGCAAAGAGACAGGGGTATTTGGTTTGGTAGGAAGTAAAATATTTGTTTCTATCGTACATTATTAGTGAGAAAGCGTTGGAACGGCATATAGTTACATAGAACAGTATTATTTAAAAGGTAGGGGGATATTGGTGCATAAGTTTTATTATGACGAAACAGAACATAGTAGGAACATTACACAAGGTACTTTGGAGAATAGTAACTACTATGAGAATTTTATAACCGTAATAGTGGGATGGGATGAGAAAAAAGAAGCGGAATTAGAAAAGAAATATCTTGAATTTGAGAATAAATATGAAGATCGAAAACACAATGGTGAACTGAAAAGTTCTGCAATTAAACTGGGACAGTTCAGAAATGGTTTCGCATCCATGTCGCGAGAAAATCTAGAGTTGGTATCGGATTTTCTTGATTTATTTGATGATGACATTTACGTATACTTTTCTGTTCAAAGTAAGGTGGAATACATTCTTCTACAGTTATTGGCTCAGTATCATAATAATTTGATGGTAGATATTGATGCAATGAGGTATAGCATAGTAAAGGCAATTCATGTGTATCATCCTGAAAATGTCATTGATGCTATGTATAATCGCCCAGGAAAACTTATAGATGAAATAAGAATCTTTCTAAAGAATCGCATCGAGGCTAATAAGAAAAATCTGGCTTTAAAGCAGCGTGAAAATGAGGCTTTCAGGCAAGTCTTGATAATATTAGACGATTTATCATTTGTAAGTACTTTTGAGTGGGACTATCATATGCCGTTTGATGGATTTAATAGATTCTTGACGGAGCAAAGTATAGACAACTATTCGTTAATAATTGATAGAGAAGGTTGTGAGCAAAAAACATTAAAGGCAGCTATAGATATGGGGCATATTAATGCATATGAACGAGATTCTAAAGATGCTTTCGGAATTCGTATGGCTGATATGCTGGCAGGAATTATAGCAAAGTTTATGAAATCACTTTCTTTGGCTCTGACGTCTGATTATAAAGAATTACAGAAGGTGATTTTAGATAAGAGTTGGTTCAGACTTGATGATAATAAGCGACGTATATATAGAAAATTGCATCATGTCTTATCTGAAATCAATGATAGTTGGTATAAATCATTTGCGAGCACATATGCGGATGATTTAATATCGTTTATTTCGTTATTAGAGTATATAGATAATGTTTCTGCAGACGAAATGCAAAAATCACTTGAAATGCAGGGCGAGTATTTTAACGGATTTGTGTGTGATGCATTACAGCAATACTATTCTAGGATTCATAATAAGCTAAAAAAAGAACCCAAAAAGCTCATAAATAATGAGTGTTTTTTCAATAAATGGGGCGCTAAAGTATATGTGGATGCAAGAAAGCTGCCTGGTTTAGAAATAGAAAATGGGATGCGAGTATGTGATGTTGTTAATGCAGGCATGGATGCCAATGGAGTTCCAACTATCACGATTAAAGAGGATGATAAATATGTGTGCTACAGAATTCCGGAGCAATTAAAGGGGTGGGTTGGCGCAATTATGGCCTTAAAGAATAGAGGTCAAGATATGCTTCCGGCGAGAGTGAGAATTACAAAAAATGCAAATAAATGGTATGCAGACTTGCTGTAGGGATTGGTGTATGACCGATTTTTCGGTTGACGAATACAGAAGTATTATACAGTAAGCAGGTAGGGAGGATGCAATGTTTAAAGAATACGATAGAAATAGTTTTAATGAACTAAACAAACAGCACAATATATTGGCATTAGTGGGCAATGGCTTCGATATAGGAGCATTGAAAAAGTATAAGAAAGGAATTGCGAGCGGAAAGACTACAAGTTATCCTGAGTTTTATAATTATTTATTAAGTGATCTTACTAATAAAGATAACATATTATTCAAAGAAATGAAAAAAGACAAGGAAAATGATAAAGATAACTGGAGCGATTTTGAGAATACACTTTCGCAATTGTTGAAAAAGTCTTCATATAATGTATCTGAACTTGAAAAAAGTGTTGATGAACTTCAAAAGTATTTTATTATGTTTTTGAACGAGGTGGTTGATTATTCTTTTATCCTAGAATTTAATCAATTAGCGAGAAAGAACAAATGGGCTTGGAATACGTTATCGCACTTTTTAAGAGATCTTCCTAGCGGTGAGACCAAATTTGCATCAAAAACAGGTTGTTATGATTTGTTTAATTTTGTTTTTGTGAATTTTAATTATACAAATCTGTTAGAGAATTATTTGTATTTGGATAAAAATCAGTTTGACCCACATGTTCATAAAAACGTTGATACTAATTTTCTATTTTATTCAAATAATGCAGGCTCAGGTGGCAGTGAATCCATATGGTCGTCTTATGTGTTGTGTGATGTAATTCATCCACATGGTATTCAAGGTGTTCCTCGTTCGTTATTGTTTGGAATAGATTTAAAGGAATACGATAAAGGACGTTCTTTTGAAAAAAAATTAGTAAAACCATATTGGGCTAGATGTGAAGTGAAATATCGAGATTACATTGAAACAGCAGAACTTTTTATTATATATGGAATGTCTTTAGGCGAGATGGACGCATGGTGGATGGATGCGATTTATGATGAATTACTTTCAAGAGATGTTGAATTGATAATCTATATGTATGGTGATTCTGACGAAGAGATTGTTAAAAAGAAATTTATAAATTCATGTGTTCGCCATTTGGGTGATAGTAAAACGAATCGAGAGGTTGTAAATAATAAAATTCATGTGGTTACATTTGTTGATAATACAACATGGTTTTTGGGGTTTAATCAAAATGATGAATATAACACTTCTAATGAAATGAAATAATGGTTTTGAATTATTGGTTTCTGATCCGTACGCGCTATGAAGCGCTTACAAAGTATCTAAGAATAGTAGTAAATACAAAAATGCAGCAGAAGATGCTGCAAGGATTGTATCAGCAATTCAAATTATTATGGCTATGAATCAATAACAGATAGATTACAAATATCGAAAATATGGAAGGAGCTGGTTTATATATGACAATTGAAAAAATGAGAGAGCTTCTTACGAAGGATGAAAAAATTACAGTCGAATATAAGGCTTGCAAGAATGGAATACATGATGATGTGTATGAGACTGTGTGTTCATTTTCTAACAGGTATGGTGGTTATATTATCATGGGTGTTGAGGATGGTGGAAAGCCGATAGGTATTAACAAGAAGCTGATTAAGGATATGAAGAAGAACTTTGTTAATCAGCTTAATAACCCAGATAAAATGTCTCCCACCTTGTATCTGTCTATAGAAGAGATTGAATACGAGGGAATGACTTTGCTATGGGTTTTTGTGCCACCAACATCAACTGTGGAAAAATGTGCAAACAGAATTTACGATCGTAATGAAGATGGCGATATGGATATTACGGATTCTCCTATTCAGTTGCAGAATTTGTATAACCGAAAAAGTAACACTTATGCGGAGAGAAAAATATTTCCTTATGTTACAACAGCAGATTTAAGATTGGATTTGCTAGAAAAGGTAAGAAATCTGGCAAAGAGTAAAAAGCCAGATCATCCTTGGCTTGAGTTATCTGATGAAGATTTACTGAAAAGTGCTGGATTATGGGAAAAGGATTTTTCTTCAGGCATGGAAGGATACAATCTTGCCGCAGTGTTGCTTTTAGGTAAAGATGAAGTGATTAATTCTTGTTGCCCTGGGTATGTTACTGATGCTCTTTACAGAGTAGAGAATATGGATCGTTATGATGACAGATTGTTAGTTACAACTAATCTTATAGAAGCATATGATCTTTTAATGGAATTTGTAGCAAAGCATACCTCGGATAAATTTCACTTAATAAATAACGTTAATACAAGCGTTAGAGATTTGATAGCTAGAGAGGTGATTGGCAATATTCTTGTACACAGAGATTATTCCAGCGCTTATCCGGCAAAGGTAATTATTGAAAAGGATTGGCTAAAAACGGAAAATTGGTGTATTCCAAGAAGACACGGAAATATTATGCAGGACGAGTTTCAGCCGTATCCGAAGAACCCTATTATTCAAAGATTTTTTGCTAATATAGGTAGAACTGATACGATTGGTTCCGGCGTGATTAATTTATATAAATATACTCCAATTTTTTCCGATGGCGGAAAGCCTGAGCTGTTTGAAGACGATGTTTTTAAGATTACTATTCCTTTGAATAAGGAAGCGGCTAAAGAGACTAGCGATCAAAAGAGGTTATCAGATAGAGAACAGGCTATTTACAATTTAATCTGTGAGAATAAACATTTGACTGTAGAGCAGGTTATGGCTGAGTTTGATATTTCAAGGGCAACAGTATTTAGAGACTATGCTAAGATAAAGAAAATCACAGGTGCTGTTTATGATAAAAATGAATCTGTGTGGAAATTATAATACTGAGTCTCATATCAGTCTCATCAAAATGAGACTGTGAATTTATTGAAAAAAGCTGAAATGGTGGGATTTATATAGGAAAGTCTCATTGCAGTCTCACAATAGTCTCATTGAGTCTCATTCGTAAATGGGACTTTATGAGACTTAGTTATAAAATCTATATATGAGACCTAAAACAAAACAGCAAAAAATATAAGTGCCTGTCCATATGTATTCGGAAGGTGTATGTGCTAATTTAAATTTAGGTCACTTGGTTCATTGAAAATTAGGTCACTCCAAGCTTTAATTTTTCCTCAAACGCAATTGGGAATGAATTATAGATGCAAGAGCTATGGGGTTCGAAGGGAATAAGGCTGCTCATAAGTGGCTATGAGATGTTCGATGATGTATATATTTTGTTCAAAGGCACTGAAAACTGCCTTAAATATCAAAAACCAAGAATTTGTTAAAATGCCAGCAGATGCTCCGATTGATCTTTTGTATGCATGGCATGGACATATAGCGAAACTCGATGGAAAGAATACAATCATATTGATGAATGATCAAACTATGTATTCAGTAATCTTTCGCAACAAATTGCCGCGAAGTGCTGATAAGTTTTCCGAGCTGATCAAAGAGGCACTTCTATATACAATGGAAGTAGGCGGTTTTAATCGAGCGGATATTGAACGCTATATGTCCGGAATTGGCGATATTATATTTGCCGAGAAAGCGGACCGACAAATGACCGGAAATCTAAATCGGATGTTCTTGGATATGGAATACACCGGTCATAGGTGGAGCGATAATGAAAGCATCCAAGCGGAGCAAGCTGCATTCGAAAATAAAGGAATTAGAAAGCAAGGGAACACATATGTGATGCCCTTTGAGAAAATGTTGGACGAGTTGGTATAAGTGAGGTTATATGGTTGCTAAGTATTGATAGTTGCAAACGATAATTGGAGTAAAATACTCGCATTCTCGCAATCCTCGCTAGGGTGCGAGAGATTTTAATGGGACGCCTTTTTATTAGGCGTTTACATTGAAAGTAAATTTGAAGAGTGTCTAATATAGAACACTTACGGAGTACAATTGAATATTTTGATAAGTAAACTAAAAATCAGGAGGATAAATATGGCAAACTATTATATTGTTAGAACACGAATTAATGTGGAAGCATATGTAAATAAGGGTGTTTCTGCAGTAGGATGGAGCGATGTTGTTTTTACTGAGTATGAAAATGTTGAAGAATTGTGTGATGCAGTAAGAAATAAATGCTATAATAACGAATCAAGTACTGTAATCGGAAGAAAAATGGGAGAAATCAGACGGTTTAGAAATATTAAAAAGGGAGATATTATCCTTGTACCGTGCTATAAAGGATTTTATATTGGAGAAGCAACAGGACGTTTTATTTATGATGTTGAATCCATAGAAAATGATTTATCTAATCAAGTTGAATTAGACTATGTTAAAAGAGAAAATTCCCCTGTTATGTTCTCTCGCGATGGAAAGTTGACGGCGTTATCATCGAAATTAGGTGTGAGGGGATTTACTGTATTATGTATAAAAGAGGATGAAATTATAAATGAAATAAATATTTTGTTAGAGTCAGGCGTAGATAGTTCTTATCAAGATCGAGCTATTAGGTTTGAAAGCGAAAAGGCAAATGAATTTCGTGAAATGTTGATTTCGGCACTTTCAAATTATGAGAAGTCATCTTTAAAGGCAGGTGGTAGAGGGTTTGAAGAACTTATCGCTGCAATGATGAAAAAAGATGGTTATGAATCTCGAATTCTGAGTAAGCGAATTGGGGGCAACAGTGAATCTGATGCTGATGTATTGGCAATCAAGAAATCTACTTTGGGTGATGAATTTACCATGGCATATTACATACAAGCAAAACACTATTCTGGCTCAAGTAATAATGGAATAAAACAAATTATAGCATTCAAGAAAGAGCAAGAAAAAATGGAAAGCGAACAAGGATATATTAGTGTTGATGGTATTTCTCTTGGAAGCGAACAGATAAAATATGTATTAATATCGAGCGGTGAATTTACTGAATATGTTAAGAATCAAGCAAATGAAAATAATATTATTCTCATTGATGGTTATCGTCTTGCTGAAATACTATTTGATATTATTGATGAACTTCCTGAAATAAGGTACCAATTAGGATTTGTGAAAAAATATGATCATATTTAATTGAACAAAGTAACTTTATATATACGTATTGTTAAAAATCAAAAAGTGGAGTGCGGCGAAAAAGTGTGACACCTATGATATGATAGGCAGAACTGGCAAAGCAGGCATTAACAAATGCGATATCAAAGAGAGGAATAAGTGACGGTTTGATATTTCATTCAGATCGTGGAAGTCAGTATTCCAGCAAGACATATCAGAAACTACTTAAAGAATATAAGATTACAGGGAGCGTGAGCAGACCTGGTTGCCCATATGACAACTCTTGTGTTGAAAGTTTTTCGCTACGTTAAAAAAGGAACGAATCTATAGAAGAAGTTACTTTGAGATAGAAGATTTCAGAAGGGATATGTTTAAATATATCGAATTGTTTTATGACAGAAAACGTAGGCATTCATATTTGGAATATGTCAGTCCAATAAAATACAGAAATGAATACGAGCGAAGGAATATTGCTTAAACAAAGAGAATCTATTAGAATAATATCAAGGGATTAGGTGTATCAAAAAATCACCGCAGTCCGGAAACAATCCGCTAAAGTTAAGTATGGCTCCTCAGAAGGAAGACTGGGGGCGTTATGTTTATTCTAATGTATTGAGGCTAAATGCTAATGATTCGAGTGCAGCGGATCAGATAGCATCAATCACAAATAATGCTTATGCATCTATAAATGAGACGATCGCATCGTATCAGAAGATGCAAAGCGAAAACAAATAAAAAGGAGGAGATTGCTATGAAGTGCGAAGTATGCAGAACAATCGGGCCAAACATGAAACGATGCAAAAAATGCGGACAAATTTGGTGCCAGAAATGCGCTACTCAGGGCAAGGCACCGTATCCTAAGCAGAAGGCTATCAATGTTTGCCCTTATTGCGGAAAGATGAATTGTATCGAGGTGGCAAAGTAGCTAAGGCGAAGATGGCGGTATAAACTCATTATTAAGTATTGGAGGTGATTACATGCTGTAAATGCTACTACAAAATGCTATAATTCCTACATTTTTATTTCGGAACTTTTGGACATTTTCATAGTAACATTTACACGCAACACAGAAGAAAATTACACAAGAGAGAAAAGGATTTCGTTCTCCTTATGCTTATGAATGGTAATTACACAAAGTTCCGTGCGATGAATGCCAGCCAAGAATCATAGCTATAAGAACGAATTAATTGTCAGAAATACAATACAATATTTCTGACATATAGAATAGTAAATAGGCCCACCTGATAAGGGCATGCAGTTACCTTTGGTTTTTCGGTAACTGTAGGAACACCAGAGACGCAGGTGAAAAATCAGGCAGAAGTTATTAACTTACTGGTTTTCCCTTAGCGTCTTATTTTTCGCTATTGGAACCAACTCTGTATTTTCGTTATCAGGTGCAGACATATGACGTAAGGTAACCGGTAAACCATCGGTACCTCGTAAGCGTGTTGTGATTTTGCGATAATTCCAGTAGATCAACTATGTAGAGTATGCATAGTCTACATAGTATGTATACTACGGGAGGTAATCACAAATAAGTAATCCAGCACAGTGGCATTGGCATTTCAAATTGCATTTCGAATCTGTTGCTGTTTGTGATCGCGTTTGCGTTGATTCAAAGCTGTGGATATCCGTTATGGTCGAAGGAGAAGTTATCATTTGATTGGACAAAAGAATTCTTCAAGATTGGTGGAATCTCTGGTTTAGAATCATTTGTAAGAAATATCGCTTATATGCTGATGGTTTCCCGGATGGTGAATATGGTTGGAGAGCAGGGGACTTATTGGGTTGCCAATAATTTTATTTGGGGATGGCTCTTGCTGCCGATTACGCAGCTGGCTGAACTGATCAAGCAGGAAACAGCAAAAGATGAGCATGCAGTAAAGGAGAATACACCGGGCTATATCTTCATTACAACCATGACATGTCTACTCTGGATTGTATTGATTCCGGTCTACAAGCCATTTATGAGATATGTGCTGGGATTTGATGATGTAGATAAGCTCTTTGCTTTAGTCAGGGTGCTTTTGGGATTCTATGTATTGTATGCATATCAGAATATTTTTGATGCAACCTTCTATGGACGCGGCAAGACGGAATATATGTTGCTGGAATCTGTTGTTACGAATAGCATTTACTATGGGGTATTCTTTGTGCTGTTTTTGACAGGTGTTTGGACTCCGACACTGATTGGGATTGCGTTGATGTTTGGTGGCGGAAATGCTTTTGACAGCGTGGTGTCGTACCTTGTTTATAGGCATTATATTTCTACGCTTAAAAAGCGCTTGCCATAAATCGGGATTTATCTTAGAGATAATTGATGGACGAGAATTACCAGAATATATGACAATGAATAGGGGGAAGATATGTGGCTGATCATGGCGGCTTTGTCCGCGCTCTTTGCCGGACTTACGGCGATACTTGCGAAATGTGGGATCAAAAAGACTGATTCAGACGTGGCGACTGCTCTGCGGACGGTCGTTGTACTCCTTTTTGCCTGGATCATGGTGTTTATCGTTGGCTCTGCCGGAACGATCACGGAAATATCGGCAAAATCTATCATCTTCTTAATTCTGTCCGGCCTTGCGACAGGAGCTTCGTGGATCTGCTATTTTAAAGCCCTGTCCGTCGGTGATGTGAACAAGGTCGTACCCGTCGATAAATCCAGCACGGTTCTGACAGTGCTTCTCGCAATCATCCTTTTCAGTGAGACAGAACATCTGGCGGTCAAGCTGATCGGTACTGCATTTCTTGCGGCAGGCGTGTTTCTGATGATCGAAAAGAAGAAAACTGAAGCAAAGGACACAAAGCGCACGTGGCTGCCCTACGCGATCGGTTCCGCTGTTTTTGCTGCCCTGACCTCTATTCTGGGAAAGATCGGCATAACGGAAGTAGAATCAAATCTCGGGACGGCGATCCGTACATGTGTTGTGCTTGTTATGGCTTGGCTGATCGTCTTCGTTAAAGGCAAAGGTGCTGAACTGAAAAATACTGATTCAAAAGAACTTGTATTCATAGCTCTGTCCGGGATTGCCACAGGCGCATCATGGCTCTGTTACTATTACTCCATACAGAACGGCGTCGTCAGCGTTGTCGTACCAATCGATAAGCTCAGCATTATCGTTTCCGTCGCTTTTTCCTATTTCGTATTCAAAGAAAAGTTGAGCAGAAAGGCGCTTGCCGGGTTGATTCTGATCGTTGTCGGCACTTTGGCGATGGCAATCTGGGCATAGGAAACAAATAACGGCAAATTCAAATTTGTCTATCTAATTAAATATTGAACGTTACGTAGCAGTTATCTCAACGGTATTTTTGGAAATTGCGCTTAAACAGTTGCCTATAGCGAAAGAATTAAATAGTTGACAAACGCAACTATTGCAATTATCATTTATATCCGTAAGGAGGAAATGATATGGATAAGGTCAAAATGTTTCGTGAATACACCAGAATGCTTGAATGTAATCTCGATACGATGAACAGTTCAGATTGTTGCCAGTGCTCGGTGAATACTGCCCAGTGCTTTCTGGTGGTAGAGATTGGACGAAAACCGGGAATCTGTGTGAAAGAATTGGCAAGTGTGCTTAAGATTGACAAAAGTGCTGTAAGCAGATCTGTTGAGGAACTCGTACAAAAGGGCTTGGTTACAAGAGAACCTTCTAAAACAGATCGAAGAAGCGTTGTCCTTACTTTGACGAAGGAAGGCGAAGCACGATTCAATCAGATTGAGAATGATATGTACGAGAAGTTTAGAAAAGTATTTTCAAGAATTCCGGAAGACAAGCAGGAACAGGTTCTTGAATCATTAAAATTATATAATGAAGCAATTGAGAGTGAGGAGGGAACTTGTTGTGGTTAGAGAAATGGTAGCAAGCGATTGGACTAGAGTAGCTGAAATCTACAAACAGGGATTGGAAGGCGGTACTGCGACATTTAATACAGTATGCCCGAGTTTTGAGGAATGGGACAAAAGCCATATCAAGACTTGCAGATTCGTTTATGAAGAAGACGGAGTTGTCGTAGGATGGGTTGCGATTAGTCCTTCCTCAAGCAGATGCGCCTACAAGGGATGCGTCGAAATGAGCATTTATGTAGATCAAAACTATCGCGGCCATGGCATTGGCACATCGCTTGTCAAAGCATTAATTTCCCAGTCAGTAAAAGAAGGATTTTGGAGTATTTATTCCGCGATTTTTTCGATTAATAAAGCAAGCATTGGATTGCATAAGAAATGCGGTTTCAGGGAAATCGGTTACAGGGAAAGAATTGCCAAAGACCGCTTCGGAGAATGGCAGAATACGACATTGATGGAATACAGAGCTTCTTAGAATAACTTTTAACTTGCTTGGAAAGATATTATTATCTATGCCAAGAAGCTTAAGTGTTCCTTGGCATATTATTGAAAGGAGCGGACATGGAATATGTTTATGTAACAAAAGATAACCTCGAAGAGGAGCATATTTGCTGTGCAATATCAAATAATAAGGATGTTCAGGTTTCTTCTAAGAAGGCATGGCTTTCGGAGAGGTTTGATGAAGGACTTGTTTTCTTAAAGAGCGTAGAGCGTGGAAAGTGCTTTATCGAATATATCCCGGCGGAAAACGCATGGATTCCGATAGAGGCAGATGGATATATGTACATTGACTGTCTTTGGGTGTCCGGGGCTTTCAAAGGACATGGGTATTCTACTGATCTACTTACTGCCTGCATCGAAGATAGTAAGGAAAAGGGGAAAAAAGGGCTTTGTATTCTTTGCGCTTCAAAGAAGAAACCGTTTCTGGCTGATCCGAAGTTTCTGAAGTATAAAGGATTTGCCGTGAGCGATGAAGCTGATAATGGTATTCAGCTTTGGTATATGCCGTTCGATAAAAATGCAAAAGCTCCGGTGTTTAAGGAATGTGCAAAACATCCGCATATAGAAGAGCATGGATATGTTCTGTACTATACGAATCAGTGTCCGTTCAATGCAAAATATGTCCCGGTTTTGGAGCAGACGGCAAAAGAAAATGGTATTGCATTCAAGGCAATACATCTTGAAAGCAAAGAAGAAGCACAGAATGCACCGACACCGATTACGAATTATGCGTTGTTCCATGATGGGGAGTATGTTACAAACGAGCAAATGAACGATAAGAAATTCTTAAAACTTACAGGAAAGTGATATTCGTATTAACCGGAATACAATGTAGACTGACAAATTCAATTTGTCGACCTAATTGAATATTGAACGTTACATAGCAGTTATCTCAAAAGAGGTAGCTACTCTTTTGCTTGCTAGTTGGTGCATTTATGTATATAATTATTTTACCGAAGTTCATTTCGACGAAGTAAACTTCGGTGAGATTGGTTACGACTTATGGAGGTGCCATATGCAGGATATATTTAGAGGTAGAACAACAGAATTAAGAATTCTTGATAAGAAATTTAAACAGAGCGGTTTTGTAATGACTGTTCTGTATGGACGTCGTCGAATTGGTAAAACGAAACTTATTAATAAATTCATGCATGATCATGACTGCAAGAGCATATCTTTCACAGCAGTTGAACGAGGTGAGGCAGAACTATTATCTATGATGACGGAATCTGTTTTAAATACCTTGTCACCGGAATTGTTAGGAAATATTAGTTTTAATAGTTTTGAAAATTTATTTGATTATATAGGAAAACAGGCTGAAAAGGAAAGAATAGTTTTTTTTATAGATGAATATCCTTATCTTGCAAAACAGTGCCCTTATATTCAGTCTGTTCTTCAGAAGCAGATTGATACAAAGTGGAAAAAAGGTAATCTGTTCTTTATAATATGCGGCTCTTTGGTTAGTTTTATGAAGGATGAAGTGTTGGCAGAAACAGCTCCTTTGCATGGTCGAAGCGACCTAGAATTAAAGTTGCGTCCTTTTAATTATATTGAAACTGCAGAATTTCTGGATGGATATACTAACGAAGAAAAAGCTATTTGTTATGGACTTACAAATGGTGTTGCAAAGTATATCGAACAGTTTGATGTATCTGAATCTTTGGAAGAAAATATAATTGACCAGTTTTATTCTGTTGGTGGATACTTTTCAGAAGAGCAAATTAAAACGGTAGTCAGTAACGACAAAAAAAATCCAGCATTATACAATTCTATTATTTCTGCAGTAGCAACTGGGCATACAAAGAATAGTGAAATTGCATCGTATGTTGGGGTTGATGAAGTGACTTATCCATTAAAAGTACTTGTTAAGGCCGAATTGCTGGAAAGGCGAGTTACAAAGAAACCGTATTATATTCTTAATGATAGTATGCTTGAATTTTGGTTCAAATATGTAAATAGAGCAACCAGTCTTATAAATGCAGATAACGGTGAATCCTATTTTTACTCTGCGGTAAAAGATCATTTACACGATTTTATGGGAAAAGTATTTGAAAAAATGGCAAAGGAATATCTTTTGTCACATGCAGGTGTAGATGATTTCCCTATTCTTACTGATATTGCAGACTACCAGGATACAGTATTAGATGAAGAGAGAAAACAGAAGCAAATTGAAATTGATTTGCTGGGAAAGAATGGAAAACAAATTCTTTTAGTTGGGGAATGCAAATTTAAAAATTCTCAGTTTGACAAAACTGAATATGAAAAATTATTGGATAAAATAAAATATATTCCTACAACCAATCCAGTAGTATGCGTGTTTTCTCTTGGTGGTTTTTCAGAATATGTGAAAGAGAATGCAAGTGATTGTAAATTAATTACATTGGATGATATGTATAAATAAAACAGTCGGGGGAGATGTGAGATATGCTTGATTTTGAACGTTAAATATAAAATTATATAATGAAGCATTTGAGAGTGAGGACAGAGTATGAGAATTGAACATGTTGCAATGTATGTCAATGATATAGAAACGGCCAGAGATTTCTTTGTTAAATATCTCGAAGGGAAATCGAATGATGGTTATCACAATACAAAAACCGATTTCCGTTCCTACTTCATTTCTTTCGACGATGGAGCGAGACTTGAAATCATGAACAAGCCGGATATGGCTGACGAGGAGAAATTTCTGAATCGTACAGGACTGATCCACATCGCATTCTCGGTAGGAAGCAAGGAACGCGTCGATGAATTGACACATTGTCTTAAAGCCGATGGATTTGAAGTGGTAAGTGGACCAAGAACAACCGGGGATGGCTATTATGAAAGCTGCATTGTTGCAATCGAGGGTAATCAGATCGAAATCACAATTTAGGAAAATAGGAGATAGATACTATGGATGCTAGAGAGTATTTGGAAATATTGCATGTTGCGGAAAGACTAAAAGATACCCCAAGACATTGCACAACAACAAAACGCAGGACGGAAAGCGTAGCTGAGCATAGTTGGCGTATTTCGCTTATGGCTTTTTTATTAAGACACGAATTTAAAGATATTGATATAAATAAGGTAGTTGATATGTGCCTGATACATGATCTTGGCGAGTGCTTTACAGGCGATATTCCAACTTTTGTAAAGACTGATTCTGATAGAGAAGTTGAAGATTCATTATTAAATCAGTGGGTAAAAACGCTTCCTGCAGAATTATCAGAAGACCTAGCGGCACTTTATAAAGAAATGGATGCACAAGAAACAAAGGAAGCTAAGCTTTATAAATCACTAGATAAACTAGAAGCCTTGATTCAGCATAATGAATCGCCACTTGATACTTGGTCTGAAAATGAGTTTGAACTCAACAAGACCTACGCATTCGACACCGTAGCGTTTTCCTCTTGGCTTACAGAATTGCGAGAGGCAATTTTAGAAGACACAATGAAAAAGATAGAAGGAGATAACAAAAATTGGGAACTTTTGAGGTAAAAGAATGTAATGATACAGAGGTGGCAAAAGCGTTATTCATTGAGTATTCTCAGATTAAAGGTGCCGAGGGATGCTTTGTTTCTTTTGATAAAGAATTGGCTGATTTAAATAATTTTTACAAGGGTGGAGCGATTCTTGTTGGCTATGAAAATGGTGAACCTGCAGGCTGTATAGCTATAAAAAAAGTAGATGCCACAGGCTGCGAAGGAAAACGATTGTTTATTAAACCTGAGTATCGTGGGAAAGGGTATGCAAGAGTTCTGCTTAATTCCATGACAGAGAAGGCACGGACGCTTGGGTATGACCAATTGACATTTACTACTAAACCTGAAGTGATGAAAACAGCTTATGAATTATATAAGCGTATGGATTTTGAGGAATTAGGCTGCGAAAACGGAACGGCATCTATGAGAATAGTATTATAGCATTGCTACCTGCTGATATTATTTGCACAGATAAATAATGGAAATGCGATATCTTTACCATTAGGTGAAGATTATACATGGTCAGGTGTTGAAAATCTTGAAAGAACAATAGAAGCTCTTTTTTCAGAACCATTCGGGCAAGGATATCCTAAAAGTGAAGCTGATAGAAAAATAAAGGATTCTGAACAACTTAAGGAAATAAGAAAGTCTGGCCAAATTTCGATGCAGGAGCTTCTAACCAAATTAGATGCATCTCTGGTAAATAAGTTGAAGAATAAGATGGATTCTTAGGATAATTCAAGTTTGTAGGGGGGAACAAAATGGGAATAGTTTATAAAAAACTTACTGAAACTGACCTGAATACCTTTATAAAAATGCGTATAAATCAACTGAGAGAAGAAGGGGCTAAAGAGGATATAGATTTACCTCCGGCTCTTAAGGATTATTATAGCAGACATATGGCAGATGGAACCTTTGTTTCCTGGTTAGCTTTTGATGGAGATAAAATTATTGGTACTAGTGGTATGTCTTTTGTTGAGAAACCTCCTTATTTTGGATGTCCATCTGGCAGAATAGGCTTATTATCAAGTATGTATACAAATCCAGAATACAGACGGCAAGGAATTGCTAAAGAACTGCTTGATAGAGTTGTAAATGAGGCAAAAGCATATGGTTGTGGAACAGTTCAAATCACAGCTTCTGATATGGGAGTGAAGTTGTATACCTCATATGGATTTAAGCATAATGAAAATTTCATGCAGTATAAGCTTTGAGCAAGGATTGGGGGAGAGACTTATGTTTTTTAAGCGAAGAATTGAGAAGAAAACCTATGACAAATCATCCAAGAAGCCTGTGATAAAATCCTCTATCTGTAATGGAGAGCAAGTGGCAGGATTTAAAGATATTGCAACAGGTGCGTTTGAAGAAATAATGCTTATAAAAAATCAGGACGATTTGGTGGAATTCAAAGAAATATATGGCATCAGTGAAGAAATAGAAAAGATATATTAAAAGAAAATGGAAGGATTATTTCTATGATAATTGATAGACGTATAGATGCCGGGAAGGCGTTTGACTGGGGAAGGACTTCGGATGAATACGCAAAATACAGGGATGTCTATCCGAATGAATTTTATCAGAGGATCGCAGATAGAGGGCTTTGCATAGATGGACAGAATGTGCTTGATCTTGGGACAGGAACCGGCGTACTGCCACGTAATATGTACCGCTATGGAGCAAATTGGACAGGAACTGATATCTCTCCTGAACAGATAGAACAAGCGAAACGCCTGTCGGAAGACGCCGGTATGAAGATTGATTTTCAAACGGTACCTACAGAAGAAATTGATTTTCCAAAAGAAAGCTATGATGTAATTACGGCTTGTCAGTGTTTCTGGTATTTCGATCATGAGCGGGTTATGCCCAAATTGGCTGACATTCTTAAGCCGGATGGAAGGCTGCTGATCCTATATATGGCATGGCTTCCCTTTGAAGATAAGATAGCAGGAAAAAGTGAGGAGCTTGTTCTGAAATATAGTCCTAACTGGACAGGGGCCGGGGAGACCAAACATGCAATATGGATCCCCAATGTGACTTATGAGTATTTCGAATTGGAAGATCATGAAGAATACGATTTGAAGATATCCTTTACTAAGGAATCATGGCATGGGCGGATGAAAGCATCTCGAGGCGTGGGTGCGTCATTGTCGGAGGAAGAACTTGAAAAATGGGATGTAGAACACAGGAAATTGCTTGATGAAATAGCGCCTGAGCAATTCGAGGTACTTCATTATGCTGCATTGGCAGTACTGAAGAAAAAATAACTTTCAGGATAATGAAATAAGCAAATCGAAATTTATGGAGATGTATTTTTTATTGCAATTCCTGACAGAAGTTATCTATATTCTGAAGATGGTAAGGAAGAATTAATGGGGGAGCATTTTGTCATTAGCGATGGTGGTATCGTATGACATCAAAATGAGCCCTAATACTTGAATGAAGTGGCAGCTGTTGCAAACTTTGCAACAGCTGCCTTTTCTTATTTCTTCCATAATTTAATAGTTTTTAGAAGCTTTTCTTTTTCCTCATTATTGAGCTTTTTTATTTCAGCCATCAGCGCGTTGTCGATGGATGAGGCTATGTAGTCCGGTTCTAAATTTCCAACAAGTTCATCAAGTGTGATTCCCATAAGTTTGGCATAGTAGATAAGAAGTCTAAGTGACATAGCAGTTCTGCCATTTTCGACGTTACTGATGTATCCTGCTGTGACATCTAATTCGGTTGCTACCTGATTTTGAGTCATTCCGAGATTGATTCGGTAACGCTTTATCTGTTCTCCGTAGTTATCATTCATAATACACCTCGTTTATTAATAATATATATAATTGTACTATTAGTATTGACTGAAGGGTAGTATCTGATTAGTATAGTATATATATTATAAGTATATTTTTGAGATTCCGAAAGAAGAGAAAGTTTTATTTGATAAAACAAGAGAAGAGTTACTATGAAAAAATGTTACTAGGGTTAAATGGATAAATGAGCATTGACAATATGTTGAATACGACATATTATTAAAGGAGAGAACGAAATGTTTGAAGTTGAATTTTATGATACAAGTGAAGGTCAGTGTCCTGTTCAGGAGTTTTTGGATTCGTTAGAGCCAAAGATAAAGGCGAAGACTTTAAGGACAATTGATTTGTTGGAAACAAATGGCCCAAAGCTTCGTGAACCTTATTCAGGTTCGATAGGAGATGGAATATTTGAACTTCGGACAAAGCAAGGATCAAATATTACAAGGGTTTTCTATTTCTTCTTTGTGGGGCAAAAGGCTATATTAACAAATGGGTTTGTCAAGAAAACACAAAAGACTCCTAAGGCAGACTTGGATTTAGCGCAAAAATATAAATCTGATTACGAACGGAGGTATTGTCATGAGTAGTTATAAAGATTATAAAAAGAAAGCTCTGCAAAATCCGGAAGTGAAAGCGGAATATGATGCATTGCAACCGGAGTATGATATAATTCAAGCGATGATTGATGCGCGCAACAGTCAACATATTACGCAGAAAGAACTTGCTGAAAAAACAGGCATTACTCAAGCTGATATTAGTAGGATTGAAAATGGAACACGAAATCCCAGCCTTGCTATGATGAAAAGGATAGCAGAAGGATTAGGGATGCAGTTAAAATTAGAGTTTGTACCAACCGTTTCAAAATGAACTCTAAGTACCTTGATTAACACAAAACAAACCCGTCCGGGGATGTCAATGACAGAGAAGATTACTCTGGTGATTGACGTGCCTGGGCGGGTTTGTTACGTATTGGATTCTTAAATTAAATTGGACAAAATAATGGTCATCAGTGTACTTTACATTGGTGTATATATGGTGTAAAATATGTACACCAATGTAAGGCGTGCTTGAGGTGACATATATGACAAAGTTTGAAGAGATTGATAAATTGTTAGAACAAAATGCTGGATACTTGTTTTCAAAAGATGTAGAGAAAGCCGGAATCTCCAGAACGTATCTGGCTAGCTATGTTAAGGAAAGAGGACTAGAGAAAGTATCAAAAGGAATCTATATTTCGCCGGACACATGGGAGGATGAACTGTACATTCTCCAACTTCGTTATCCAAAAGTTATTTTCTCCGGAGAAACTGCGCTGTATCTTCATGAAATGATTGATAGAGAATACTCACAGATTACTGTGACGGTCCCACCAAGATTTAATCGGACTAGATTATTGTCTGAAGGGGTTGTGATTCGGCAGGAACAGGAGGCTAGTTATAATCTTGGAATCACAGAATTACAAACAAATTTCGGAAACACAGTTAGGGTCTATGATGTGGAAAAGACGATCTGTGATCTTGTAAAACTGAGAGGCAAAATAGAAGTTCAACATTATCAGACTGCAATTAAGTCATATATGAGAAGAAAAGACAAGAACTTAACGCGTTTGCTTAAGTATGCAGAAACTTTAAAAATTCGAGATGAAATCATGAAATACATTGAGGTGATGGTATGATAAAAACTGCTATACAGCTAAAAGCAAAGATAAGAAATATATCCGGTAGTGATAGCAAAGTTGCTATGACTATGATACGAGTATTCTTTATGGAAAGATTTTTGGAACGTGTTTCAATATCAGCGTATAAGAATCAGTTTGTGTTAAAAGGTGGGATGCTTATCTCTTCATTGATTGGGTTAAATAGTCGCGCAACAATGGACATTGATGCTACCGTGCAGGCGCTTCCGTTGACGCAGGAAGAGATTGAAAAGATTGTAAATGAAATTGGTGGGATTCCATTAGAAGATAATGTGTCTTTTGAAATCAAATCTATAGAAGCAATTATGGATGAATTTGATTATCCGGGTGTACGTGTTCATATGGAAGGAAAACTTGATAATCTTAAGCAGCCGATTAAAATTGATATATCGACTGATGATGTAATAACCCCGCGGGCGGTAGAGTATGGGTATCAATTGATGTTTGAAGATAGAGATATTGAATTGCAGTCATACAATATCGAAACTCTATTAGCTGAAAAATTACAGACTATTCTTAGTCGTGGATTGGCGAATACGAGAGCGCGAGACTTTTATGACGTTTACGAGATTACTCATAAGAAGTCTTTTGAGAGAGAAACATTAAAGACAGCATTTTTAGCTACGTGTGAGAAAAGAGATACAGTGTTCAGGTCTGAACAGATGCAAACGGTTCTTGAGGACATAGGTTCTGATATGGAGATGAGAGAACGTTGGAACCAATTTAAGAAAAATAATTATTATGTTGAGGATTTAAGCTTTGATGAAGTAATGGATTCTGTTCAAAATCTAGTTGTATCTTTCTTATAATAGGATTACGAAGGGCACTTTATAATTTGAGTTGTGAGAAGGTTTAGACAAGGTTTTGCATTACCATATCTATGGAAAGGAATTTAGCCAAAGTAAAACGCCTAACTTTGAACGTACAACGATTTGGATGTTTGCCGGCGTTGCATTTATTCAGGACACAAAGCTATTTTCACCAGCACCAAAAGAATTTAGGGAAGTATTAAAGCCAAGGGATAAGGAGCTTGTTTCTGAAAGATTTGCACATCTTGAACGTGTTGTATACTGTAAACGGAAAGGAGTCATGCAATGAAATATACAAAACTTGGAAATTCTGATTTGAATGTGTCACGTATATGCATGGGCTGCATGGGATTTGGAGATGCTACAAAGGGACAGCACAGCTGGACGATTGATGAGGAGCACTCCAGAGAGATCATAAAAAGAGGTCTTGATCTTGGAGTAAATTTCTATGACACGGCAATCGCTTATCAGAGCGGAACTAGTGAGCAGTACGTGGGACGAGCCATTAGAGATTTTGCAAGGCGTGAGGATGTGGTTGTAGCAACAAAATTCCTTCCAAGGACACCTGAAGAGATTGAAAAAGGAATTACCGGTCAGCTGCATATAGAAAACATGATAAATACAAGCCTTCAAAACCTTGGAATGGACTATGTGGATCTGTATATCTATCACATGTGGGACTGGAATACAGATATCTACGATATCATGGATGGATTAAATCGTATAGTGAGAGCAGGCAAGGCAAGGTATATCGGCATTTCAAACTGCTTTGCATGGCAGATCGCAAAGGCGAATGCTCTGGCAGAAAAAGAAGGATTTGCAAAGTTTGTTTCAATCCAGGGACATTATAACCTGATCTTCCGTGAAGAAGAGCGCGAGATGGTGCCTTATTGTGAAGAGGAAAACATTGCACTGACTCCTTACAGTGCATTGGCAAGCGGAAGGCTTTCCAGAAAGCCGGGTGAGGGCGATACCAAGAGAGCTGCCGAGGATACCTATGCTAAGTTTAAATATGATGCTAGTAAAGAGCAGGATGATGTGATCATAGGTCGTGTGGCTGAGCTTGCAGAAAAACATGGTGTAACCATGACAGAAGTATCTTTGGCATGGCTCCTTACTAAGGTAACATCACCGGTGGTGGGAGCAACCAAGCTGCATCATATAGAAGGTGCAGTAAAGGCTGTGGATTTAGAACTGAATGACGAAGAGCTTACTTACCTTGAAGAGCCATATGTGCCACATCCCCTTGCGGGTGTCATGGCGCAGAACAAGAGAAGTGATGCATCCATGTTTGGACTACAGGAACACAGAAAATATTAGGAGGCGGGAAATAAGATGGCAGAAAAAATTGTACAGACAGCAGGAAGAGAACAGCTTGGTGAGTTTGCGCCGATGTTCGCGCACCTGAACGACGACATACTCTTTGGTGAAGTATGGAATGAGGAAGCCATTGACGTGAAGACCAAATGCATTATTACAGTGGTTTCACTTATGGCATCAGGCATCACAGACTCATCGCTTTCATATCACCTTCAGAATGCAAAGGCACATGGTGTAAGCAAAGAAGAGATAGCTGCAATCATAACCCATGCCACTATGTATGTGGGTTGGCCAAAGGGATGGGCAGTATTCCGTCTTGCTAAAGAAGTATGGAACGAAGATGTGCCTGAACTGACAGAAAAAGACAGATACCAGAATACTATTTGCTTTCCTATAGGCGAAGAGAATCCTTATGGGCAGTTTTTTGTAGGACAGAGCTATCTGGCTCCCGTTTCTACAGAGCAGGTGCCTGTCTTCAACGTGACTTTTGAGCCGGGATGCCGTAATAACTGGCACATCCATCATGCTAAGAATGGTGGCGGTCAGATGCTGATCTGCATCGGTGGAAGAGGATATTATCAGGAATGGGGGAAAGATGCGGTTGAGATGACACCCGGTAAAGTAATAAACATTCCTGCTGAAGTAAAGCACTGGCATGGAGCAGCACCGGATTCATGGTTCTCTCATCTTGCAATCGAGGTTGCCGGTGAAGATACGAGCAATGAATGGCTGGAAGCCGTGTCAGATGAAGACTATGGCATACTGAAATAGGAGGGTGACTGTAATCATTACCTGTCCTGCCGGGACTGTAGTTAGGAGATGAAGGTTATGCCAAAGAATAGAACACAGGAAGAACGTCTTGATTATCTTGTAGAAGAGTTCAAGGCAGATTCTGCTGAATATAAGGAATTACAGACTCCAAATCGTACGGAAGAAAAAAGACGAATCTTAAGGTCGCTTATGAACATCCGTATGCCAAAAGAATTGTCTTCTGAAGTAATGAAAGTACAGGATGAATATCTGACAGAAAGAGCGGCTGAAAAGGGTGTGGTGAATCTATCAGACATCCCGGTTATCAGGGATGGACTTTCTATCTGGCAAGGAGATATCACAAGACTTTCGGTGGATGCTATTGTTAATGCCGCTAATTCGCAGATGCTCGGTTGTTTTGTCCCGATGCATACTTGTATAGATAACGCGATACTATACTCAATCACACAGGTGCTCAAATGCGCTTAGGCAAGGTGCTTGTAAACCTTGCGATTCCAATGATATCAAAACCGGAGAATGCTTCGCCCGGTGCAATTCTTCAATATTATCGTGAGAAGAATGGAATTAGTAAATCAGAACTTGCCGATATACTGGGTATGACGGAATATGGAGTTGTTAATCTTGAAAAGGGATTTAATCCTATTCATTATAAAAATGCGGTTTTGATTGGCAAGGCCCTAAATATTGATCCTGAAGAACTGATGGATGAATATACTCGTTTCTGCTTGCCTGGGTTCGGAAAGAAGATTAAGGCTATAAGAGCTGCTTATGGGGTATCTCAAAAAGACTTTGCACCAATCGTTGGCGTTGATCGAAGCACTGTAAGTATATGGGAAGCAGAAATAAACGAACATCATCCCAGCAGAGAGGCATATAATATCATTAAGAAAATGGCAAAAGAAAAAGGAGTTGATATCTCATGACTCACGAGGAACAACGAATTTGGTTAATAAATGAACTTCAAAAAGAAGATAATCAATTAAGTAATTACCCGATACCTAACGATGAACAAGGTCAAAAAGATTTGCTTCGCGCATTGATGAATGTATGGATGCCTAAGGATCTTTCAGCTGAGTTTCTGGAAATCCAGGATGAATATCTTCAAGAAGAGAATAATCGCGCTGGCATTACTGATATTGAAAGTCTTCAACCTATAGAAAGCGATAGTAGGATTTTTCTTTGGCAAGGGGATATGACAACACTGAAGGTTGATGCTATAACGAACCCTGCCAATAGTGCTTTATTAGGGTGTTTCAGCCCACTTCATAATTGTGCGGATAATATTATTCACAGCAAAGCCGGGCTTTCTCTTAGATTTAAGTGCAATTGCATTATGAGAGCACAAGGGCATGAGGAACCTACAGGTAAAGCAAAGATTACTCCTGCATACAATCTTCCGTGTAAATATGTTATTCATACCGTGGGACCAATAGTGCAAGGATCGCTTACTAAAAGACATGAAGAGCTATTGGCATCTTGTTATAGATCCTGCTTGGACATTGCAGAAGAGAATAATGTAGAGAGTATTGCACTGTGCTGTATATCAACCGGAGTCTTTATGTTTCCAAATCAGAGGGCAGCAGAGATAGCTGTTGATACCGTAAAAGCGTGGCTGGCTGAGACTGGTAGCCAGCTGAAGGTTGTATTTAATGTTTACAAGGATTTGGATTTAGAGATATATAGTGAATTATTGCAGTAGAAGGATGGAACTCAGTATTTGGGAGCCCAAGAAAAATAAGCACCGGTCAAAATGTCCGGTGCTGTTTTTTTTAATGCTATGCTTCTATTAGCCAAAAATGAAAAAATATTGAAAATGGCTAATAGATATAAGGTTCCGAATTTTAATGTAAATTATTTCTTATGCGGTCAAGGATGTGTCCGAAATGAGGCGGCTGACGGAAATGCTGGTGGTCGCAGAGAGGGAGCGGAAGTTTGTGATACATTTTGGGGTGTAAAATGATGTGAAGCAAGGTACCCGTAGTTGTCGGTGAGAGCCGATGGCTGCGGGCTTATTTTTGTGCGTTAATTTACCGTTCACTGCAAAAAATCGACCGTTCACATCATAGGTGGCAGAAATCCATGTATAACATCCGATATAATTATAAAGTATACCTTGGAGGGCGCAAGATATCCGGTGGATGTCTGCTTTGCGCCGACCGGAACGAAGAGGAGACATTTGATGCGAATAGCTATTTGTGATGATGAAAAGAGAATATGCGCCATCCTTGCCGAAAAAGTGGGAAAAATCTGTCCCGGTGCAGAGATTATGACTTATGCATCCGGAGAGGAATTACTTGGTGCGGATGTATTGCCGGATATTCTGCTGCTTGATATCAAAATGCCGGGATTGAGTGGCATGGATGTGGCGAAGACATTACGGGACAGGGACTGGAGAAAGATCCTGATCTTTATTACGGGTGAAGAAGACCAAGTGTTCAATTCATTTGATTTTCATGCGTTCCACTTTCTTGTGAAGCCGGTGGCTGATGAGAAACTTAAGGAAGTGCTTGAAAATGCGGTAAAGGACTTGAAGAGATCGGGGGCAGAATCCGGTAAGCATGATAAATATATTGAAATCCAGTCCGGCACATCGCATATCAGGGTGAATCTGTCCCTGCTTTTATATGCGGAGGTATATGACCGAAAGACGATCCTTCACATGAAGAATGAAAGCATAGAGTATTACGGACAGTTATCAGTACTTGAAAATCTTGTCGGGAAGGATTTCTACCGCATACATAGGTCTTATCTTGTAAATATGAAATATGTGGAGAGATATGACCGCACGTCAGTAACACTCACGGGTGGAGACAATATCCCTATATCAAGAAGGGAATATGACGGATTCCTTAAAGCTTATCTGGAATACAGCCGTAGGAGGATTGATTCATGAATATGGAAAGAATGTGGGATATAGCCAGTACCATATCTGCTATAGCAGGATTGTTTGTCAGCGCGATCCTTGTAGCAAGGTTCTATGTCCCTTATATGATAAAAAAGAGGTCAGCGGTCCTGATAGGTGCATTATTCTTTGTAGTAATGACGGTTCTTTATCTGATTCCGTTTTCTATGTCAGGTGTGGTGGCATATATTATCGGGATCATTGCGGTATGTCTTATATCATTGCTTTGTGAGAGAAGAAACCTGCCTCAGAAGGTTTTTCTTTCAATGACGATATATATGTTTCTGTGGATAGCTCAGGTGATCTCGGCTCTGCCCTGGAAGCTGATAAGTGGCCTTACCTATATGAGAGAGACGACGGACGATCCGGGGAAACAATATGTCTGGTTTATCGTTGCCCTAGTCCTGCTTGTTGCGGTAGAAAATGCTTTGCTGTTTTTGGAGATATTTATTTCGGAAAAAGTATATGCCAGGAAGAATGAACGGATGGAGTGGAGGGAGCTGACATTGCTGGCATCTCCTTATGTGGCTGTTATCGCCGGATATTGGATCAGTTCATTTCTATCAGATGTATATGTGAACACTTCCGGGGAATATGTATGGAATAATTACCCGGTTTACGACGGGATCCGTGCACTGTTTGGAGTGATAGCATTTCTGGCGGCTATTACGGTCATGTACTCATATCAGCGTATGAAACAGTCACAGGAGGATGCACTGCAGAATGCCCTTGTATCCAAGCAGGTGGAAGAACTGTCAGGACATGTGCATACGATAGAAGCATTGTATTCCGATATCCGAGGGATAAGACATGATATCAATAACCATATCATGGTTCTTGGGAATTTGCTTGATAAAGGCGAGACTGAGGAGGCGGCAAAATACCTTAATGACTGGCAAAACGGATTTCCTATGCCGGAAATCAATGCAAAGACAGGGAATCCTGTCACGGATATCGTTATTTCCGAGAAGATGCGTGAGGCTGAGGAAGCCGGGATATCTTTTACCCAGAATTTCCATTATCCGTCAAGCGGGAAGGTGGAATCCATTGATATCGGTGTCATTTTGAATAATGCGTTGTCCAATGCGATAAGAGCGGCATCAGAAAGCAAGGATCCGTATGTTGAAGTGAAGGCCTGGAAGAATAACAATGCCTATCTGATACAGGTGAAGAACAGTTTTGCCGGGAAACTTGTGCTGGATCCGCAGACCGAACTTCCAGAGACATCAAAAGATGATAAGGAGAGTCACGGATATGGGCTGATGAACATGAAACGAATCACAGAGAAATACTACGGCACTATACAGCTTGAACAGCGTGAGGATATGGTAATCTTTACGGCTTTGATGATGATCCCGGGTTAAGATTTACCGTTCACATCAATAAACCTGCCGTTCACTACATAGGGGTTTATATCTGATTTGCGGCTTCCGAAAAAGAGATTAGATAAGAATATCTATCCCGTCATAATCGGATGAAACGGATTTCAGGATTAAAGGTCAAAGGAGGACGAGAATATGGCAATGGAAATCAACAGTGTGTATGGTAACTACGCAAGTACCTATACAAATCAAAAGGAAACGAAGCAGGTAAAAACTTCAAAGCCTACAAATGAGGCAGATAAGACAGAGGGGCAGGCATCTTCTGTCGGGAATACAAAGCAGAATGAAAGCGTAAGGAAAACGGCGGCAGATGAACTGACGTACCTTAAAAATAACCATGAAGGTTTTACTTTTGTTGCTGCAAACTATACGGCAGCAACTTTTTCACCTGCAAAAAGATATGGCTCACTTGAAACAACCAATATAGCAATCTCGCCGGATTTTTTGAAGAAAATGGCGAATAATCCTGAGCTTGAAAAACAATATGAAGATGAGTTTGAAAACATGAAAAGATTGGATGAACAAGAGTTACAGATGCATGAAATGGCAGGGACACGTCTGGTTGCTCGGGGATGGGTTGTTGATAAAGATGGTGGAATTGCCAAGTGGGGTATCGGAGAACCTACAAATAAGCGCCACTATGGTCAGGAAATGAATGATTACGCAAACAAGGTCAGAAAAGAGAAGGCAGAAAAGAGAAAGGAACAGGAAAAAATTGCCGCAAAGAAAGAAGCGGCTACTGAGAAGAAGGAAGCGTTAGAGGAAAAACGCAAGGCGGATAAAGAAGAACAAGCTACCATGAAGAAAAAGATAGATAGTGACAACCGGGAGCTTCTGGGAGATAAGTACAAGGGATCTGAGTGGTACGATGCTTCGGATGATATTTTTGCCGGAGAGGCAGCAAAGGGCTTAAGGGATGGTTCGGTTGGTTTGAATCTGGATATGAAACTGTAAGTCAAGGAGGACAAGAATATGGCATTATCGAGTATTATGACTGGGGCGCTTTTGTCAGCGAATACATCAAGGCAGATCGCACATGTGCAGCATGCGACCAAGAAACAGATGGATGGACATGCCGGTGTGCTTGATGCTGAAATAAAACTTGATTCCGCCCGCGGCGGAGATGTTACAAAGAAAAAAGAGGAGCTTGAAGAAACACAAAAGAAATCGGCAGAACTTGCTGAAACAACTATAAACACATTGACCACGGCGAACGAAGACCTGAAGAAAGCATCCAAGGAAGATCTGGAGGCTCAGAGAGCAGAGAAGGCTGCTGAAAAGAAGAAAGCAGAGAAAGCTGCCGAGAAGAAGAAAGCCGAAAAAGAGGCCGCAGAAGAAAGAATCGAAAAGGCTAAAGTATCTACTTCTGAGAGCGGTGAAGTATCTGATGAGGGCGAGGCTGTATCTACAGAAGGCACAGTACTTGACGGTGCTTCGATTGATATTGTATCTTCCGGAATTACTGTAAGTACAGGATCAGTATCAGAACCGGCAGGGAAAAATGTGGATGTGAAGGTGTGATATATTTTCATGCGCACGGATGCGGAATTCTGATAAGGAGGTCGATTCCATGAGTAAGATTGGCGGATATACATCGTTTGATGTAGGTTTTCAGAAAAATATATATGAAAAGGCAAAGCCTGAGAATAAGCGGACGGATAAAAAGCCTGTTGAAAAATATGGCGCTGCTCAAAAAACGGCTTCAAAACAGCCAGAGCTTAGCCAGGGTGCAAAGGATCTTTTGAATGAGATGCAGAAGAAATATGGTGATATGGATTTCTTTGTTGCGGATTATTCGTCTGATGATGAGGCTCAGAAGTATCTTTCCAGAGGCAGCAAGGATTACAGTGTCCTGATCGAGCCGGAGCTTCTGGAAAAGATGGCTGCGGATGAAAGCGTAAAAGAAAAGTATCTTGGCATTATCGATGATGCCAAGAATAAGATCTCTGAGGTGAAGGACGAGGTTGCCAAACTTGATGACGGTGAAGATGGTGTGAAAAAAGCCGATATCAAGAATATTGGATTTTCCGTGAAGTCGGATGGAAGTGTTTCGTTCTTTGCAGAGCTTGAAAAGAGCAGTGCGGATCAGAAGAAGCGAATTGATCAGGCAAGAGAAGATAAGAAGGCTCAGAAGAAGGAAGAGGAAAAAGAGGCTAAGGCCAAGAAGCTTAAGGAGCAGCAGGAAGACAGGGTTAAACGGAGCGTTGTTCGTGGGGGTTCTGCTGATGAACTGATCAAGAAGATCCGGGAAGTGGACTGGGATAAGGTTGTGGAGGAAGTAAGACCAAGAGCCGGAGCAAAGATTGATTTTGGGGTATAATTCTGACAAACCGAGTGTAAACAATTTAAGTTTTAGAGTATTGTGCCGATTTAAAAGATAAGTGTTATTATTTGCCAAGGAGGGCATAGCCTATGAACAGCATAAGTCCTATGAACATTGATAAGTCAGCAGATTATCAGAATAAAATACAGGCATCTTTTGCAGAAAAAGTCAGCCAGGTAAAAGATAATAGCGTAGCAAATCCGAATACATTAGGCAGTGTCCCTGCTGTTAAGGTGGAAATATCCGCTATGGGCGCTGAAGAATTAGAGAAGGTAAGACAGTCTTGGAATAACCATTCGGTGAGCGCTCTTTATCGCAGCGATATTCCCATCAGCACAAATGCTGATGGAGTTTATAGAATTGGAAAAGTTGATTTTTCTGAAAAAGAATTTAAATCCGCCAGAGACCTGGTGACAGGGATGGCAAGTCAGTTAAAGCAGGGCACACTTAGCTATAATGACCACACGAAAATGGCATTAGCTGAGAGCTTGGTGGATAAATGTGCGGCTGCTTCTTTCTCTGAGGATCAAAGACAGGTTATAGTCAAAGCAATGAAGGATTATAATGCCCGCTTGATCGATCGCAACAATGATTTGATATCAAAACCCAATTATGTAAAGAATGATGATGAATCGGCAGGACAGTATTGGGGACTGAAGCAGACTATCCCTGAGCCAGCGAAAGATGAAATGGAGAAGCTCTTTGGAAGGAGACCTGCAAGTGCATCAGCTGTGACAAGTGTAGCGACCAATCAGGAGTTGATAGAGCGCCTTCAGCAGAAAGTTAAGGAAACAGACTTAACTGAGAAAGCAGGATTGGATGAGTTTAAGGTATTCTACCAGTCAGTGATGAAACCGGCATATGATGCTCAGTATCCGGACGAAATGCGATCAGATTCAAGAGCTGCCATAGATCTGGATTTGAATGGTTCCGAAGGCGTTATGAAACTGGTTGAATTCGCAAAGAAATGGTTAGGATAAGGGGCGATAGTAAGATATACCGGAATTTAAATATCAGCTGCAAATTATAGCGGCTGATATTTTTTTGCCTTGACGTGTAGTCATTGACTACATTATAATTATAGTAGGATACACGCACTGACTACATAAGCGAAGGAGAGTGCCTATGAAGACTGAGATATATAACGTAGAAGGAATTGAGATTGAGGTTGAAAGAACCTCTAAGGATGATACCGAAGCAGAGCGTCGTAAGATGGCTTATGCTTTTAAAATGATCAGAGAGCAGTCAGGTATGAATCGCAAGGACTTTTCCGATTGGCTTGGCATTCCTTATAGAACGATGCAGGAGTGGGAGCTTGGCCGTCGTGTTATGCCGGAGTACGTTCTTCGTTTGATTGCTTATAAGGTTCTTAATGAGAAGAGAAAGGGGGCATTTGATCATGAGAATAGTTAAGATACTTATTGCACTTCCTATGATACTGTTGTTTGGAATACTTCGTTTATTTGCAACTGCTATATCTTCGCTTTATTGCAGGGCTGCAAGCCTGTTATTTATTCCAATGATTATCCTTCTTATCTTATCAGTGATAGCGACACAGTGGCTCGCTGTAGGAATCATCGGGGCGTCTGTTGTCATCTGTTTCATATTATTGTTTACTATAGGCTGGATAGAAGTAGAGCTTGAGTTCGGACAGGAGTTTTTCAAGGGTCTTATGCATGGTTAATTAGAAAATTACCTATGGATTACCTGTTGATTACCTACGAATTACCTGTCAGTTACCTATTGGTTCCCTTTTCAAGCGATTTTTGATGTGTTATATTTACAATGGGCAAAGCGAACGGGAACAAATCCCGGACACCGAGCCCATTTCTTTTGCAAAAGAATACCGGCAGATTCAAGCGTCAGCTTATGGCTTCAAACGAGGTCATGGGCCTGGCGTTTTTTTATTGCCATCAACCAGGCGGAGGGTGACGATCCAATGCTAATGCAAACAGAAAGGAAATCAAAATATGGATTACGAAAGTTTCAAAGAAAAATTCGTAGAGGATGTGAAAGACAGACTTTACGAGCAGGGTGCAGAGGTTGATCTCTCCATTCATACTGTGAATAAGCTGAATGAGAGTTATGAGGCAATCACGGTTACACCCGAGGGCAGCAACATCGGAGTGAACATCGGAATCGACAAGTTCTACGGAGCAGTCGAAGACGGCAGACCTTACGATGAAGTTGTTGATAAGGCAGTAGATGTCATCAATAACGGAATCAACCAGAGACCGGAGTTCGATATCGATTCCTTATCTGATTACTCTCAGATGAAGGAAAAGCTTGCGATGGAAGTTGTTTCCGCAGAGGCCAACAAGGAAATGCTTGAAACCGTACCTCATCAGAATATGGAAGATATGGCGGTTGTTTATCGTTTCGTCTTAAGTTCCGATGACGATGGAAGAGCATCGATCCTCGTTACAAACCAGCTGCTTGATAGCATGGGAGTTACACCTGAACAGCTTCATGCTGATGCAATGGAGAATGCGCCTCAGATCAAACCCGTTGAAATCAAAGGCATGAGTGAAGTCATGGCTGAGATGATGGGAGTTGAGCAGGCTGAAATGATGGGACTTTTCCCTGTAGCGCCTGAAGATGAAAAGATCTACGTTGCTACAGTACCCGATAAGGTACATGGTGCCGGAGTTCTTGCATATCAGAACTTTATGGACCAGGCAGCTGAAAGAGCCGGTGGAGACTTCTTCATTTTGCCTTCGAGCATCCATGAGGTTCTGATCGTGCCTGACAATGGCGAGATGAGCTTAAAGGATCTTGAGGCAATGGTAAAGGAAGTCAATGCAACGCAGGTTGCTCCTGCTGATAAGCTTACTGACAGTGTTTACCACTATGACAGTAAGGAAAAGATTTTCGAGCTTGGTGAAAAGTTCGTACAGCGCCAGGCTGAAAAGGAAGCGGAGCATGCTGAGGAGAGAGGCGAAAAATCTGTGCTTGGTGATCTCAAAGCCAAGAAAGAGGAAGTCGCCAAGACTCCGAAGAAAGAAACCTTTGATAAGGGTGCCAAGGCCAAGGGTGGCGAAGCACTCTGATCTCATCATGATGTACAAGGCGTCAGCCGGAGGTTATGACCTTCGGTCTGGCGCTTTTTCTATTGCATAGGAGGTAATAAAAATGTCAGCACATTACAACGTATTGGGAGCTGTAGGAAGTAGCAGTACTCCCGTAGTCGGAAGACCGGAGCCGATAGCTCATCCTCAGAACTGTAAGACAGAATGTCCTTATGGTTATAACAAAGCCTTCTGTTTCCCTTGTTACGCCAAAATCATGAAAGAGCACAGGGCGGCAAAGAACAAGGCAAAGGAAGTGTGATGCTATGGTTTTTGACTACTTTTATGAGGAGCAGTCAGAAAGCTATTCGTTTTACAGGATTCCCAAGATGCTTTTTACAGAAGAAATTTTTGAGGCACTGTCTACAGATGCCAAGGTTTTGTACGGACTTCTTTTGGATAGAATCAGTCTATCCAGGGAAAATGGCTGGTTGGATGATGCGGGGCGTGTCTATGTCTATTACACGATAAAAAGTGTGAAAAGGTCTATGCGCTGCGCAAATACAAAAGCCTGTGGACTATTGCGGGAACTGGATGAATTTGGTCTTATTGAACGCAAAAAGCAGGGGCTTGGTAAACCCACCATTATCTATGTGAAAGATTTTACCCGATTCCGAAAAGCAGAACTCTTGGATTCTGAAAAGCAGAACTCTGTAATTCTGCATACCGGAACTCTGGACAATCGCAAATCGGAAACTAATAAGACTGAGAAAAATAATACTGAGAGTAATAAGACTAATCCTATCCTATCCGGAGCGGATAAGGATATGGATGAGAGAACATCCTACCGTAATTATCTTAATTCCCAACTTGATATGGAGATTATGTATGAGCGGTATCCCTATGACCGGGAGACTTTGGATGCAATCATGGATCTTATGCTTGATGTTGTTTGCTCCAAGCGGAGAACTATCCGTATTGCAGGGGATGATAAGCCTGTGAACGTGGTGAAATCTCAGTTTTTGAAAATCAATTCCATGCATCTTGAATATGTCATGGACTGCATGAAGAAGAACCCTGCCAAGGTGCGTAACATCAAACAGTACCTGCTTGCTGCCATATATAATGCGCCTCTGACTATGCAAAGCTATTATCAGGCCTGGGTCAACAATGACATGGCTGAAGGTCGTATTTAACGGAGGAACGTAACATGGAAACATTGGATATCAAGATTGCACTTGATCCCGTCAATGATGGAGCAGTGCTCAAAGAGACCAAGCTTAAGCGTAAAGACGAGGGTGCTCTTATTATCGCGACAAACGGCGAATCCCGTATTGTAGATGCGTATGAGGCACAGGAAATCCTGGATAAGCTTAATGACATTGGACATGGTGAATATATGGGTGATAGTGACTATATTGCCATGATGAACGGTGACAAGATTATCAATATTGGAACCGGTAAGTGTTTTATAGGCTCTGTTATCATTATGAAATTTGATGGCAGGGCTTTATCTATGCTTGTTGGAGACGAATTTGAGAAGGCAGCTGCGGAATTTAAGAGCAGACTGATTACGCTTGTATGCGACGGGCAGGAGTTTTCAGCACTTGAGTTGCTTTAAAAACTGTTTTTGAGGAAAGGAAGTGATTTGGTGCAGGAAGAAGTAGAAAACAAAACAGTGAACCTAGCTGTAAAAACGACCAAAGTATCCTTAAGGCTTTTAATCAAGGCTTTGATTGCCTATAAGCGCAAGTTGGAGAATAAGCACCGGCTAAAGCAGGTGGCGAAGAATACTCATACCAAGGGGAAACAATCTGTTAAGGAACTTATAGGACAGGACCAGGGAGTTTCAAGCATGGAGATCGGAGATTCCGGTATTCGTGATTTTAAGAAACTTGCCAACAAATACGGAGTGGATTTTGCCATTGTTAAAGACAAGAATGAGACTCCGCCGAAGTATACTGTCTTCTTCAAGGCCAGGGATGCGGATGCTATCACTCAGGTTTTGAAGGAATATGCAGCTAAGCAGACAAAACGAAAGAAATCTGCTGAGAAGGAGCGCCCGAGTGTCCTTCAGAAACTAAAGAAGTTCAAAGAAAAAGTTGCTTCCATGCCTCGCAAGAGTAAGGAAAAGCGGAAGGAGATGGAGCGATGAAAAAGAAGAACCTTAAAAAGTTACTTATCCTGAACATCCCTTATGTTGTGATAGGACTTGTAGCAACCAACATCGGAGAGGCTTTTCGCATCGCCGGTGGAACGAATGCATCTGAAAAGGTGCAGAGTGTAGTGCTGGATGGCTGCTTTGGAACAGCGTTTGCCAATCCATTGCCGAGCTTACATCCTATTGATTTATTAGTAGGACTTGCTATCGGTGGAATCTTGCGGCTTGCGGTATATATCAAAGGCAAGAATGCCAAGAAATTTCGGCACAATCAGGAATATGGATCTGCCAGGTGGGGGAAACATGAGGACATAGAGCCATACATGGACCCGGTCTTTCAGAATAATGTGATTCTTTCACAGACTGAGAGACTTACCATGAACTCAAGACCTACCAATCCAAAGTACGCAAGGAACAAGAATACGCTAGTGGTCGGCGGTTCAGGTTCCGGTAAAACGAGATTTTTTATCAAGCCGAACCTCCTGCAAATGCATAGTTCCTATGTACTTACAGATCCGAAAGGCACCGTTTTACCTGAGGTTGGGAATGCTCTTTTGAAGAATGGATATCGTATAAAAATCTTCAATACCATTAACTTTAAAAAGAGTATGCATTACAATCCATTCGCTTATGTGCATGATGAGAAGGACATCTTAAAGCTTGTAACCACGCTGATTGCCAACACCAAAGGCGAAGGTAAATCCAATGATGAATTTTGGGAAAAGGCAGAGAAACTACTGTATTCGGCGCTTATCGGATACATCCATTATGAAGCACCGGAGGAAGAGCAGAACTTTTCAACTTTGCTTGAAATGATCAATGCGATGGAAGTCAGGGAAGATGACGAAGAGTTCAAAAACCCTGTAGATCTCATGTTTGACGAGCTTGCAGAACGTGACCCGGATCACTTTGCGGTACGCCAATATGCCAAATACAAGTTAAGTGCCGGCAAGACGGCCAAATCCATACTTGTGAGCTGCGGCGCAAGGCTCGCTCCCTTTGATATAAAGGAGCTTCGTGAGATTACGGCATACGATGAACTTGAGCTTGATACCCTGGGCGATAAGAAGACAGCGTTATTCCTTATCATGTCAGATACAGACGCAACCTTTAATTTTCTGATCAGCATGGTTTACACGCAGCTTTTCAACCTACTTTGCGAAAAAGCAGATGATGTCTATGGCGGAAGGCTTCCGGTGCATGTAAGATGTCTTATTGATGAGGCAGCAAACATCGGCCAGATTCCGAATCTTGAGAAACTTATGGCTACCATCCGTAGCCGTGAGATATCTGCAGCACTTGTGCTGCAGGCAAAATCACAGCTTAAGGCGATTTACAAAGACAATGCAGATACCATCATTGGTAACTGCGACACCCAGATATTCCTGGGCGGCTCTGAACAGACGACTCTAAAGGACCTGAACACTATTCTTGGTAAAGAAACGATTGATATGTATAACACGGGCGAAACCAGGGGTACGAGTCAGAGCTACAACATGAATTACCAGAAGTTAGGTCATGATCTTATGAGTATCGACGAATTGGCGGTCATGGATGGCGGCAAGTGTATTGTCCAAGTCAGAGGCGTAAGACCTTTTCTTTCAGATAAGTACGACTTAACGCAACATCCGAAATATCCGCTGACAGCGGATGCGGACAAAAGGAACTGGTTCGATATCGAGAAGTTCCTTGATCACAACTTAATATTGAAACCCGATGACCAATATGAAGTCATCGAAATCAACGAAGACTAAGGCTTTCTCCTAAGAACGGGAGAGGGCCTTTTTCTTATGCGCGCATACCGTGAGTCAGTCGACGGGCTTACGGACAACAGTAACTAACAAACAATCATTTTAATTTACGGAGGATTTTTATTATGGCATTTTTTCAGAGCGCAGTAGGCGTACTTCAGACACTCGTTGTAGCACTTGGTGCAGGTCTTGGCATTTGGGGAGCAATCAACCTCATGGAAGGATATGGCAATGATAATCCCGGCGCTAAGAGCCAGGGAATGAAGCAGCTCATGGCCGGAGGTGGTGTTGCCCTCATCGGTACTGTACTTGTTCCTTTGCTTTCCGGACTTTTCTAAGAAGAGCTTAGAAGAGGAAGTTGGAGCCGGGCTTAGCTGTCCGGCTCCTTAATACGGAAGGAGGTAACAAGTGGACAGCATACTTCAGTCGATTGAGGACTGGTTTCGCGGACTGCTTGTTTCAGGCATCATGGATAATCTGTCAAATACCTTTGAATCAGTGAATAATCAAGTAGGGCAGATTGCAACAGAGGTAGGACAGACTCCTGCCAACTTTTCACCGGCGGTTTATAACATGATTCGTACTCTATCAGAGAATGTAATCATGCCTATTGCCGGATTGATACTTACGTTTATCGCCTGTTACGAGCTGATCCAGCTGGTCATCAGCCATAACAATTTGGCAAACTTTGAAACTTGGATCTTCTGGAAGTGGATTTTCAAAACTTTTGTAGCAGTAACCTTAATTACAAATACGATGAATATCACGATGGCGGTATTTGATGTGGCGCAACATGTGGTAACGCAGGCAGGCGGTATCATAGCCGGGAGTACGGCAATTGATGACAGTACCCTTGCTACTGTACAAAGCACACTCGAAGCCATGGATATCGGGCCTTTGCTTTCAATATATCTTCAGACCATCATTGTAAGGTTCCTGATTTATATTTTGTCAGCACTGATCTTTGTCATCGTATATGCGAGAATGATTGAAATCTATCTCATGGTAAGCCTTGCTCCTATACCGTTTTCAACCATTGGAAACAGGGAACAGAGCATGATAGGGCAGAACTATTTAAGGTCGTTGTTTGCACTTGGCTTTCAGGGATTCTTAATCATGGTATGTGTGGGAATATATGCGGTGCTGATTCAGTCCGTTGCATTTTCAACAGATATCATCGGCTCCTTATGGGGTGTACTTGGCTATACGATTCTTCTGGCCTTTACACTGTTTAAGACCGGAGCGGTAGCAAAATCAATACTTCACGCGCATTAGCGCAAAAGAAAGGAATACAGTTATGGCAGCATCATATATCTCGGTGCCTCGTGATCTTACGAAGGTAAAGAGTAAGGTGATGTTCAATCTGACAAAAAGGCAGCTGATTTGCTTTAGTGTGGCGGCACTCATCGGGGTGCCGTCATTCTTTTTGATAAAGCAGATAGCTTCAACAAGTACAGCAGCCATAGGAATGATGGTGATTATGATGCCATTCTTTTTCCTGGCAATGTATGAAAAGAACGGTCAGCATCTTGAAGTCATTTTGGGACATCTTATCGAGGCAACATTTATTAGGCCTAAACAGAGGCCTTATCAGACAGATAACAAATATGCCGCGCTGAAGCGATTCGAAGAGGCAGATCAGGAAATAATGGAAATCATTATGTACAGCGAGGCTACAAGACCGGAAAAGAGGAAAGGAGGAGACAATGATCCCGTTTTTTAAAAAGCAGGAAAAAAGAAATATCAAGATGCCTGCGCATTTAACCAGAGCGGAGCAGAAGGAAATCCGTGAAATCATCAAGAGAGCAGAGAAAGATGACGGTATTCCCAGAACGGCGCAGCAGTCGATTCCCTTCGACAGAATGTTTCAGGACGGTATTTGCCGTATAGGAAGCGACTATTATACCAAGACATTGCAGTTCCAGGATATCAACTATCAGCTTGCATTGCAGGAGGATAAGACAGAGATTTTTGAGGAATGGTGTGCATTTCTTAACTTCTTTGACAGCTCCGTTCATTTTGAACTCAGCTTCATGAACATGGCTACCGATGTGGAGGATTTCAGAACCGGTATAGCAATCCCTCATAGGAAGGATGAGTTTAACGGTGTCAGGGATGAGTATAGTTCCATGCTCTTTCATCAGATGGAAGCAGGAAACAATGGTCTTACGAAGACCAAATACTTAACCTTTGGCATTCATGCGGATTCAATCAAGGCAGCTAAGCCGAGAATCATTCATATCGAAACAGACATCTTAAATAACTTCAAGCGTCTGGGAGTGCAGGCTAAGGTTTTAAACGGTAAGGAGAGACTTGCTCTTATGCATCAGCAGTTCCATATGGGCGATAAGGATAAGTTCAATTTCGATTGGAAGTACCTAACAGGTTCAGGGCTTTCGGTAAAAGACTTTATCGCACCCAGCAGCTTTTCATTTCCTACAGGCAAGAAGTTTACAATGGGAAGTCTTTATGGTGCCATGAGTTTCTTATCCATTGATGCATCGGATATTTCCGACAGAATGCTGGCAGATTTCCTCAATATGGAATCAAGCCAGATTGTAACTATGCATATTCAGTCAGTGGATCAGAATGAGGCTATCAAGACCGTAAAGCATACCATTACCGAGCTTGACAGAAGTAAGATTGAGGAACAGAAGAAGGCTGTTCGTGCCGGATATGATATGGATATAATCCCTTCAGATCTTGCCACCTTTGGCAAAGATGCAAAGGCTCTTCTTAAGGAACTTCAGAGTCAGAACGAGAGAATGTTTCTGCTTACATTTCTTATCATGAATACCGGTAGAACAGAGCAGGAGCTTGAAAACAATGTGTTCCAGGCAAAGTCTATCGCTCAGAAACACAACTGCAATCTTGTGAGACTCGATTTTCAGCAGGAGCAGGGGCTTATGAGTTCCCTTCCGCTGGCGCAGAATCTTATTGAGATTCACAGGGGAATGACTACAAGCTCCACAGCAATCTTTGTTCCATTTACAACGCAGGAGTTATTCCAGTCCGGTGATGAGAGCCTTTACTACGGCTTAAATGCTTTATCAAACAACCTCATCATGGTGGACAGAAAGCTGCTTAAGAACCCTAACGGCCTTATCCTTGGTACACCGGGTTCCGGTAAGTCCTTTGCAGCTAAGAGAGAAATTGCCAATGCGTTCCTGGTGACAGACGATGATGTAATCATCTCAGATCCCGAAGCAGAGTATTCGCCTCTTGTTGAAAGGTTTGGCGGCCAGGTCATCAAGATTAGTCCGACGTCTACGCAGTACATCAATCCGATGGATATCAACATGAATTATTCGGATGATGACAACCCGATTGCACTTAAGGCGGATTTTATTTTGTCATTGTGCGAGCTTATTGTAGGTGGTAAGGAAGGCTTACAGCCTGTAGAGAAGACTGTTATCGACCGTTGCATTCATCAGATTTATCAGAAGTACTTTGAAGATCCGGACCCTAAGAAGATGCCGCTTCTTGAAGATCTGTACAACGCTCTTTTGAAACAGGATGAGCCCGAAGCTAAGCATGTAGCGACAGCACTTGAAATCTATGTAACTGGTTCTTTAAATGTTTTTAACCACAGAACCAATGTGGATATCACCAACAGACTTGTATGCTATGACATCAAGGAATTGGGTAAACAGCTTAAGAAAATCGGAATGCTTGTTGTGCAGGACCAGGTGTGGGGCAGAGTTACAGAAAACCGCGCCCAGGGCAAATCTACAAGATACTACATGGATGAGATGCACTTGCTTTTGCGTGAAGATCAGACAGCTGCATATACAGTTGAGATTTGGAAGCGTTTCAGAAAGTGGGGCGGTATTCCTACAGGCATCACGCAGAACGTCAAAGACCTTTTGGCCTCCAAGGAAGTCGAGAACATCTTCGAGAACTCCGATTTCATTTATATGCTGAATCAGGCGGTCGGTGACAGACAGATCCTTGCAAAGCAGCTTAATATAAGTCCTCATCAGTTATCCTACGTTACACACTCAGGAGCCGGTGAAGGGCTTATTTTTTACGGCAATGTAATTTTGCCGTTTGTAGACAGATTCCCTACGGATATCGAGCTCTACCGCATCATGACAACCAAGTTGTCTGAGATTACGGAGGCGAAGGCCGAGGGCAAATAGCAGAAAGGACATGGTTAAATGAATGAAGGGATTTACACCAGGGATAAGAGCTCCAAACGGCGAGTAGAGCCGGAAAACACCACGAGGAAAAAGACGCATGGTGACAAGCTTAAAAACGAACAGTCGAGAGCAAAAGCCATGCGTGAAAAACTTCGTCATGGCAAAGCTGATACAGCGGAAACCAAACTTGAGATCAAGAAGACAGCTAAAATCCATAAGCAGGGCAGAAAGGCTGCAAGAAAAAACGTGGCTGTCTCCGGCGAGATCAGACATCAGTTAAATGAGGCCAATGAGGATAACAATGCAGGCGGTGATGCCATAAATGCAGGCGGTCAGCTTGCTGAGAATGGAATATATAGCGCTAAAAAGCGTGCAGGTAAATCCGCGGACAAAAGTGGATATGGAGATAAGCTTCACGGGAAGACTGTTTCAAAAACGGAAACAGTTGAAGCCCATGAGGTGCAGAAGAATCTCATGAAAAAAGAAATCCAGCGACATGCCTTCAAAGAACAAGCCAGAGAGACTGCCAATGCATCCGGGGGCTTTATGAGACGATTTGTTGATAAGGCTGAGGATATGGCAGGCAAGTTGGCGGAAGCAGTCAAAGAGTTCGTTGAAGATCATCCTTTAGGACTTTTGATAGCAGCTGTAGTTCTGATTGTGGTTCTTGTTCTTAGTAGTGCATTAAGTTCCTGCTCCATGATGGCAGGCGGCGGTAACAACATGGTCTTAGCTACAAGCTTTACTGCGCAGGATGCGGATATCGTAGCTGTAGAAAATGATTACAAGAATTTAGAGGCTGAGCTTCAGAGGAAGATTGATAATATCGAAACCGATTATCCCGGATACGATGAATACAATTATTCTCTCAGCGAAATATCTCATAATCCATTTGAACTTGCGGCACTTCTTACTGTCCTTTACGAGGATTATACCGAATCGGAAGTTCAGACTATGCTACAGACGATTTTTGATTATGAGTATATCCTGAACATTCAGCGAGTGGTTGAAACCAGGACAAGGACGGAAACAAGGTGGCACTGGGTTACGTATTACGACGAAGACGGAGATCCCTATCAGGTATATGAATCCTATGAGGTAGAAGTCGAGTATGAATATTACATCCTTAACACCACGCTTAGCAATAACGGTATTCAAGCAGCTGTAAATGCTCTTGGATTAAGTGATGAGCAGCAAAGGCGCTATGCGATACTTCTTGAAATGCGAGGAAATAAGCCGGATATATTTGGTGATAATCCCTATGCAAATCCAGGCGTGTCAGAAGAGTATCAGGATTATGATGTTCCGGCAGAATATCTCACAGATCAGCAATTTGCAAACATGCTGAATGAGGCAGAGAAATATCTTGGCTACCCTTATGTATGGGGCGGTTCAAGTCCATCTACCAGTTTTGACTGCTCCGGTTTTGTAAGCTATGTCATCAATCATTGCGGTAACGGATGGAACTATGGAAGGCTTACAGCAGACGGATGGAAGAATGCAACAGCAAGAGTCAGCGCCGGTGATGTAAGGCCCGGCGACCTTATTTTCTTTCAGGGTACTTATGATACTTCCGGTGCAAGCCATGTGGGAATAGTGGTAGATCCAGTTAATAAGATCATGATCCACTGCGGTAATCCTATTCAGTATGCAAGCTATGACAGTAACTATTGGCGGCAGCATTTATACTGCTATGGACGAATCAGGTAAGGAGGCATTATGTACGAGAAATTAGATAAGCTCCGCGCAGAAGTGGAGCGTTGTAAGAGCAAAATCGAAGATGATAAGGCGAAGCTTAAGGCTGCGGAGGCAAAGCTTCAGGAGGCAGAGAACTCACAGATCCTTGCAGATGTCGGCGCACTTAATCTTTCGCCGGAACAGTTGGCAGAGTTCTTAAAACTTGCTACCAGCGGAAAACTTACATCTTCCGGTACTGCAAGTAATTATGGAACTACGGCTGCAAGTACCGATCATGAAACTGACAATGATGACGAAACGGAGGATTTCGACGATGAAGAAAATTAAAAACAAAATATATGGGAGAGTGATTGCAGCCGTGACGATTGTTGCGGCTTTTTTATTTGGCACAACTCCAATCGTAGCTTTTGCTGGGGGATATGAATGTACCTGTGAAACCAAATGTACAGATGATTGTATCAATCCCGACTGCGAGCTTTGCAAGATCAATTATGAGCTTTGCTGTGGGGATGAAGTAACAGAAGAAACGGAAGATACAACTGAGGAGCCCGAGGAGCCTATGGGTCCGCTTACTCCCGATGGCAATATGACTCTTGTAGATGATTACGGTGCTCCAAGCCAGGCAGGAAAACAGTTCATTACTGTTGTTACTAAGTCTGGTAATTACTTCTATATCATCATCGACCGTGATGATAACGGAACCGAGACAGTACATTTCTTAAATATGGTTGATGAGGCAGATCTTTTGGCACTCATGGATGAAGATGCTGTAAATGAGTATATAGCGGCGAAGGATGCCAAGGATACGGAACCTGCTGTAACAGAAACACCGGAGCCTACAGAAGAGCCCGCTGAACCCGAAGATACCAAGGCAGAGGAGCCCAAGAAAAACTCAAGCGGAGCGTTAATTATCGTGTTGATCCTTGCTCTTGGCGGTGCAGGCGGATATCTGTATTTCACAAAATTTAAAGGTAAGAAACCACAGAAGGAAACGGTAGATCCCGATGCTGATTATACCGAGGAAGATGACGATTACCTTGATAACTTAGCGGATGAAGTTGATGAAATTATGACAGAGGATGAGGAAACAGAGGATTCTCGACTCCTCAAAAATGAGGAGTCGGATTCGGACGCAGATGATTCCGGCGATGAAGAATAGGAGGCATATTATGGCGAGAAAATCACGTTACCTGGGATATGTGAACGCCATGAAGAAGGGGCAGGCTGCAAAGCCTGCTCTTTCTATTAAGGGTAAGCTGTCTCAGATGAAAGAGAAGGCAAAAGAGGTTAATAAGAAGCCTGTAGAGGCTCATGGAGAGGGGGAATCTTAAATGGCATATGATACAAGCACATTTGATCCTAAGGCGGCTGCTGAGGCCAGAAAAGCCGAAATGGAGGAAATAACATCCAAGCTCGAAAAGGGTGTTAAGGATATTTTTGATGGAGCAAATTATCAGCAGTATTTGAATTTCTGCGCAAAGCTTCCAAGATATTCTGTCAATAATCAGATCCTTATCATGATGCAGAAACCGGACGCTACTATGTGTCAGTCCTTCACAAATTGGAAGGAAGTAAATAGGCATGTCCGCAAGGGTGAAAAGGGAATCCGTATTCTGGCTCCGGCTCCGTATAAGATGCAGAAGGAACAGGAGAAGGTGGATGCTTCAGGCAAAACTGTCCTTGATAAAGATGGTGAGCCTGTAAAGGAAACTGTTGAAGTTACCATTAACGCATTCAAGCCGGTGAGCACTTTTGATGTCAGCCAGACTGAAGGAGAACCTATACCTACACCGGGCGTTGATGAACTGACGGGAAGTGTTGAAGGCTACGAGACACTTCTTGCTGCAATCAAAGAAGTAGTTCCTGTGCCGATTTCTTTTGAGCAGATCGATTCCGGAGCCAAGGGCTTTTATCATCTGGAAGAAAACAGAATCGTAGTGCAGGAAGGTATGAGTGAGGCTCAGACTGTTAAGACTTTGCTTCATGAGGCATCACACCAGGCACTTCATTCCAAAGAGGCTATGGACTCTGCAGGCGAGAAGAAATCCAAGAATCAGAAAGAGACGGAGGCGGAATCCGTAGCCTACGTTGTTTGCCAGCATTATGGCATTGATACTTCGGATTATTCTTTCCCTTATGTGGCAACTTGGTCTGCTGATAAAGAAGTACCCGAGCTCAAGGCATCACTTGATACAATCCGAAGAACTGCATCGGAGCTCATCGTAAAGATTGATGAAAAGGTGCAGACACTTACCACAGTAAAAGAAATGGATCAGTTTATGGAGGCTCACGGTGAAGAGCTCCCTTTCGATAATCCGGAGGCAGATCGTCCTGTCGGTTACATCAAGATCGAACCTCCGGTAGATTTTGGAAAAGATGAGCCTGAGAGGCCTATCAAGCTTTCTGTAGAAAAGGCAGACAAGGAGCCCGAGAAGAAGGCTGAAAAGAAGAAAACTTCCGTAAAGGAAAAGCTGAAAGCTGAAAAAGCCAAGTCTGCCAAAACCAAAAGTCCTAAGAAAACCGCAGAAAAAGATATGAGGGAGGCAATCTGATATGGAGAAAAAGAGAAAAACCAAGATTCAAAAATGGGATGAAGTAGGCGGCGCAGTCGAAACTGAGGTTGAGACTATCGGAGATTCTTTTGATGAGACTCCCGGTGCCGGACCTTCCGTAAGCAGAAATCCCATGCGTGGCATCGAAGACATGGTTGAGCAGAATGATAATTCCTTTGATGGGGTTATTAACAATCTGCCTGAACCTAAGCCTGTGTGCCAGGTTGATGCTGCGGAGGTAGTAGAACAGGAACAGAAAAAGAAATCTGTTCTTAAGAAATTACAGGAGGCTCCGGCTCCTGAACCTCCAAAGCCTGCCAGAGGATGCGTGCTGTGCGGAGATTTGGAAAGAATCTAAAATGCGTGAGTATACGGATTACATCCGAGTCATGCTTAAGAAGGGCGACCGCGAAAAGATAGAAGAGCGGATGAAAGAGGCGGGCATTAAAAATATGTCCGCCTATATCCGTAAGATGGCTATTGATGGTTATGTGGTTCGCCTGGATCTTTCGGATGTGAATGAGGTGGCACGCCTTCTTCATATCAATTCCAATAATCTGAATCAGTACGCTAAACAGGCAAATACCAATGGCAGTATCTACTACGGAGATATCCAAAAACTCAAGCGTCAGCATGAGGAATTATGCAATTTGTTAAAAGCTATCTATCAGCGGCTTTTGACGATTTAGGAAAAGAGGTGATGACTATTGGCTGCGACCAGGCTTATTGCCATGCATCAGAACAAAGGTCGTTCCCTTCAGAAATGCCTGAAGGACAGAACCGATTATGCTCAGAATCCTGAAAAGACTGACAGCGGCGAGCTGGTCAGCAGCTACCAATGTGATCCTGAGTTTGTAGAGGAACAGTTTGCATCTTCAAAGAAGGAATATCTTGAGATAACAGGAAGAAAGATTGTCGGAGATATTATTGCATATCAGATCAGACAGTCATTCAAGCCCGGGGAGATTACACCGGAAGAGGCAAATAAAATCGGTTATGAAACGGCAATGCGCTGGACAAAGGGACAGCACGCTTTTATCGTTGCTACCCATGTTGATAAGGCACATATTCATAATCATATTATCTATAACTCAACGACACTTTCTTGTGATAGGAAGTTTAGAAACTTTTGGTTTTGTGGCGTGGCTCTTCAAAGGCTCAGTGACCTTGTATGTTTGGAGAATGGTCTTTCTGTTATAGAACCGGTAAAGCCAAGCCAGAGAGTTAAGCGTACCGAGTATCCTGATAGGCGGAGCTTTCGTGAAGATATCCGTGACGCTATCGATGCCTGTCTTGAACAAAATCCAAAAGATATGGATGAGCTCTTGCGGCTCCTTCTTGAAATGGGATATGAGAGTAAACGCGGGAAATATGTCTCAGTAAAAGGTAAGGGGCAGAAGAAATTTCTACGTTTTCGCTCTCTCGGAGCAGGATACCGGGAGCATGATCTAGAACGTATCTTTGCGGGCGAAACTCGTGAGAAGGTTGCTACCGCCGAAGAGGAAACTGAGCCTAAGCTTGATATGCTTCTTGATATTCAGAAGATGATTGCCAAAGGTAAAGGTCCCGGCTATGAAAGATGGGCTAAGGTTCATAACATTAAGCAGATGGCGCAGACGCTTCTGTTTTTGGAGGAGCATAATCTTAGAGATTATGATGAACTTGCAGCCAAGGCCAAGTCGGTTTCCGACAGATTTGCCGAGATTACAGAACGGCAAAAATCGTTGGAGGCAAGACTTACAGAGATTGCAGATCTTAAAAAGCACATCATCAACTATTCCAAGACGAAGCAGATTTATGTAGCTTACCGTGAGAGCGGATACAGCAAAAAGTTCTATGAGGCCCATCGTGAAGAAATCACTCTTCATAAAGCGGCTAAGGATGCCTTCTCAAAAATCAAAGGGAAAATCCCTACGATTAAAGAACTGAATGCGGAATATGCTCAGGTTCTTGCTGAGAAGAAAAAGACATATTCTGAATACCGGCAGGCTCGCCAGGAGATGAAAGATTATCAAACGGCGAAGTATAATATCGACCGATTCCTTCAGACTGAGGAGCAGGAGAAACAAGCGGAAAAGCAAAAACAGAATACAAAGGCCAGATGAGATTTGGGGCAATTCTACTTTTAACAGAAGTGGGGTTGCCCCTCTTTTTTACGTTCCGGGGGAAATGCATTTAGCGCCAACTTGGTGGTGCGTAGCTCCGAGTGAAACGAGGTTCTTAGGGGATTGGGGGCAAAGCCAGCCAACAAGCAAGGAGCGTCGATGATAATCGAGGCACTGCTTGCGAAAATGAAAAAACTTTGTTATGAGTCCGTTTTAACGGACATGAAATGTGGATAATGGATAGTGGGAGGTCAGGGGTGCGAGACCAAATTTTGGTCAATGAGTGAAAGGAAATTTATTAATAAAAAATCGGATTAAGCATAGTAAAACATTGTCTTTTACTTTCTAAAGATTTGTCATGACTTTTGATACTGCTCATGGTATACTTTTCACTGGGTACGTATTTTTTGTTTTGCGCTATGTGCGCAACTTGGTGAAAGGAAAAAATATGGCTATATCTTATAACGGCTTATGGAAAATGTTAATCGACAAGAACATGTATAAGAAAGACCTTGCAGCAGAGCTCAATATCAGTTCTGCCACTATAGCCAAAATGGGCAAAGGTGAAAATGTTTCTCTTGATGTCCTTCAGAAAATTTGTGAGTATATGGATTGCAACATTGGCGACATCATGAGCTTCGAAAAAAAAGAGAAAGAAGAAAAGGACGGTTGAGCATGCATAAGCGGAAAATAGATATGGCAGATTACATTTATGTCATTAACGTTGGAGGTTATATAGGGGAAAGTACAAAATCTGAAATAGACTACGCGGAATTACATGATAAGACAGTAAAGTATTTGGAACCTATCTAGGTATGAGAGAAGGTGTCTTATGAGGGTTTTTGATTTCAAATCTTTTTATTCAATTTACAAAGAGGCGCTTATAGATGATAATCAAACGACCGCAGTTGCCAGTTTGTTTGCACCTATACTTAGTTTGCGCTTTTTTCCGGCAAACATAAAGGACAAAGAAGATAATACACCTCTTGTAATTGATTCTAGAAAAGCAAGTGAATGGGCTGTAGATCCAAAACGTTCGGTTAGGGGAGATGTGGCAAAATTTGCGCAAACTGCTAAGGCCGAAGGTAGTATTATTAGTCATTTTGAAAATGTTATTGTCCCGAATGAATTAGATGACAATGAACTTGATCAGATGATCGAGAATATGCTGGATTATGCCATTGACAGTCAGTTGAATAAGACACAGAAGGATAAGCTCAGTGAACTGGTGGAAAACCAGGAACCAGGCGAATTTTTGGCGCGTTCGTTCATTTTCTCTCTAAGTCCCAATAAAGGTAAGAAAGCAAAAGTAAAAACAGAGGAGAGTAGTCGTGCTGTTGAGGAATTTCACGGCATTGTTCTGGATAAAAGAAAAAAACCTCAGGCTGTAGTTCCTGAAAAGGTGGATGAGGTAGAGGCGCAGCTTGAATATGTTAAAGCTCTATTAGGAGTATATGAAGAAGCTACTGGGGATGAGTATATAAGCCCGGATGATGTAAAAGATACAGTTTACGAAGAGCATTTTCATCAACAGCGTAAAAGTTATTATCAGGCAGAGGCAATTCATCGGGCGGTACGAGACTCCGAAACTGAAGATGATGAAGATTTTGAGGTATTAAAGGACGAAATAAATGATGGCATATATTATGTGTCTCATCGTAAATATCCTCGTGGAATTGATAAAGCAGATGCGGTTCTCGAAAAGGCAGGTGATCTGCCTATCTCGCACAATACAGATAAAAACATGCTTGGCTGGGTTGGACCGTGCGAGAAACAAGGGGTGTGTCATATGCTTGTAAACGACCGAAAACTATCTTGGATAGAGGGTAATAGTGATGAAAAATGATCTTTTTAACTCCACGTTTGAAATGGAGCTTAGAATAGCGCTGCTATTATGTACAGGAGAAGAGCATCCGTTTTCGTTGGAAAGGATTCTGGCAATGGATTTCATTGCTTGTTATTCAAAGAACTTTGGCTTTTCTGATTACAATCTACATGGTGACAATTCTTTTATGTACGGAGAATTGTCAAGCCGAAGAGGGCTTATAAAAGATGCTATAGGGCCACTGGTTTACAGAGGTATTGTGGAAGCCAAGATAAATAGAGGATATCTTTATCAGATTACTGATATTGGTAAGAAATACATATCATCCTTGGAGAGTGAATATTCTAAGGAATATCGAAAAATAGCTGAAATGGTTATAAAAGAGCTTGATGATTATTCTGATGAAGAACTTATGCGAATAATTCAGTTTAAGTCTGATTCAGAGAGAGAAGGTGCAGTATAGTGTTTTATCTTAAGAAATTTATACTTACAACTCAGAAGGGAGAGAAGGCTGTTGTTGATTTACAGCCTGGGTTAAATATTATCCATGGACCTTCTAATACTGGGAAAAGCATAATTGTAGATGCAGTTGATTTTATGTACGGTGGGGATCCGGAGAAGCTTATTGATAACCCTATTGGTTTTACGAATGTTACTCTTATTGTTGATTTTGATGGTAAGCCTATTACTCTCAGTAGAGATATTGGAAGTAACGATATAGATGTATCTTGTGATATAGACGAGATTGAAAATGGAAAATATAAAGCAAGTAAGGCTTCGAAAAGTATTCACCAGTTTTGGCTGAGATTGATGGGGATAGATGATAAAGTTTATGTCGTTATGAAAAAGGACATGACTCCGCAGCTCTTAGGCGTAAGAACATTCATACATACATTTTTGATTAAGGAATCACGAATGTCCTCAATTAATAGTGTTTTGAAAAGCGGAGAGGGATTTAGTAAAAATATTCCTACGCCAACAATTATGTCCTTAATCTATCTGCTTAAGGGAATAACATATACAAGTGGCGAGAAGGTTAAGGGTGATAAGATTCGTGATGCTGAAAATGAGGCAATAAAAAGGTTTGTTGATCGCAGCTTAATTTCTATCGGACATCAAAAAGTTGCAGCAATGAATGTTTCTGAAGATGAAATATCACCAGAAGAATTACAGCAGAAGATAGAAGCTGTAAAGAAGGATATTCAAGAAGCAGAAAATAGTATTGAGCAGATGACATCTGAAAGTGGGGCTCTTGCCAATGAGGTTATTCAGATTGACCAGCGTATAACAGAAGCAAAAGTATTACGAAACAGATATCAGTCATTAATGACTCAGTATGAATCGGATATAAAACGATTGACGTTTATTGCTGAAGGAGATTTGCACAGAGAAATGCTCCCTAAGCTTGATCACTGTCCATTTTGCAATGGTGAATTACCTAAGGATAAAGAAGAATCCTGCATTGAGGCTGCTGTGGCGGAAGTAAGCAAAATAGAATTACAAATAAAGGATTTGCTCTCTGCCGGAGAACATTTAGATGAAGAAATTGAGGAATTATCAGCCTTAAGACAGGAAAAAGAAGAGGCACGAAGGAATTTGCAACAGAAGATTCGCTCAGTTCTTGAACCGAAGCTTACGGAATTGAACAATGATTTAAATGGATTCAGAGTTGCATTAGGAAAACAGAAAGTTGCGGAGATTTATGATAAAGTCGCCGACACTATCAGCACAGAACTCGAAGAAGCTCTTGATAATGACGCTACGTTAGACATTGATGTAAAAGGAAAGATTAGAGAAATAATTGCTGAACCTCTAAGTGATTTACTGTATTCGATTTTAAAGAGTGTAAACTATGAAAATCTAGAAAAAGCAGTCTTTGATGTTGACAGCTGTGATATCAAGATAAACGGCAAAGTAGGTAAGGCAGTACAGGGGCAGGGATACAGTGCGTATTTAAATGCAATAATGGCGATTGCGTTGCAGGAATTATTTAATCAGTTTAATTTGTATAAGCCTAATATCCTTGTCATGGATTCGCCAATTCTTTCTCTGGCAGAGAAGAGGAAAAAGGGAGATTTACAGGCATCAACCCAAATGAAAGCAGGGTTATTTGGATATATGGATGAACATACAATAGGCTACCAGTCAATTGTGGTTGAAAACTTTATTCCAGATATTAAATATAAAAATGCAAACCTGATAGAGTTTACTAAAGATCCAGAAAACGGTAGATATGGACTGGTTGAATCTTATCATGAAAACTAGATAATTCGAATTTGTTCTAAGGAGTCATCTTTACGCAAGATGACTCTTTTTTTTGTTTTCAAAAAGTATGCGACATTATGCGCTATCATGCGGACTCATGCTGAATACAGGGCTCTTAATATCTTATACAATCCAATCATAAGGCATAGGCCTTAAATAATAATAATCTCAAAACCTGAGATGGCCATAAGGTGGCGGGATGCATAAGGAGATACAAAGTTTGGAGCAATCCGAACTTTTCTCCGTAGCATCCACCATTCCTTGTTGCGCTGTTTTTGGGGTTCAGGGAGTCGGTGGAAACATCGGCTCCTTTTTGCATCCTGACTACCGGTCTCCAGTAGAAAGGAAAAATCATGAAGAAAAACCTTGTAGCAAAAAACGAACTTGGCATGTTTGCCAACAGCAAAGGTGTGGTTCTTGCGGATAGCCTTAAAGTGGCAGAAATATTCAACAAGAATCATAAGAATGTAATACGTGACATAAGAGAACTTGATTGTTCTGAGGAATTTCGAGAGCTCAATTTTGAGCCCACGGAATACATGTCAGTACAAGGGCACAAAAAGCCTTGCTACAACATGACACGCGACGGATTCGTGTTCCTGGTAATGGGGTACAGAGGCAAGAAGGCAGCTGCTTTCAAAGAGGCCTACATCAAGCGCTTTAACGAGATGGAAGAGTTCATCAAGTACCTGCTTGAAGCAAGAACAGAGTTCCCGCTTCTTACTGAGAATATAATGCTTCTCCATGAAAAACCTAAGCCTTACTACTTCAGCAATGAGGCAGATCTTTTAAACCGTATCGCTCTTGGAAAGACAGCCAAGCAGGTTCGTGAAGAGCATGGACTTAAGCCCGGGACAAGCATTCGTCCTTATCTTACTACAAAACAGATCGAGGCCATTGACCGTCTGCAGAGAGTGGATGTCGGGTTGCTGGTATCAACACCTGACTTCCAAGAGCGCAAGAGATACCTTGAGTGGTACTTCATGAAGAAATTGCAGTAAAGGAGCGGCGATAGATGAGAATTAACGGCGAAGAAACTGATATCCTTCGCAGCTATCGTTCTAATGATGCAGAGGGAAGGCTGGCTATAATGCTTAACAATTATGCGGTCTTCCCAAAGATCATCCGCAAAGCTGAGAAGAAGATTCAGTACAAGATTAAATCAGAAAAAGAGTATTTACGCAGCCATGCAAGAGGCGAGCTTGGAGTCAGGGTACAGACCTCCGGCACAAGTGATCCGACCTTCAATGAGGCATCTACCAACATCATGATTGAAGATGCTTTTGAGACCGGTGAAGTGGACAAGGGTCTATTGAAAGGAATTGCCGATGCTTCCTTATATGAAGATGATATCCGCATTATAAGCATTATGCGTATGGATTATGAACTGTTGGAAGAAATCATTGAGGATCTGGATGAGAGTGATTCCAAAATAATGAAACAGTATTTGCTGGAGGGAAAGCTTTTTAAAGAAATAGCAGACGATGAAGGAAGAACCTATGAGGCTATTAAGAAACGTATGGAGCGTATTCGCACAGAAATACGTGAAGAAATAATTGAGTGTTTGGAGATGAATTGCAGGGGGATGAAGTAATGGCAAACAAAAATGGAACGCCATTTCAGATGACTTGTGTGATTCACCGTGGAAATGAAAGTAGTGATTATGTCGCTGATTTCAACAGAAAAAGGGCTGCTCTATTACGAGAAACTTTAGAAGCACTAAATGAAGCAGAACTAAATGAATTACTCATGATGCTTGAAGAAATGAAGAAGAATAGGATATAGTACAAAAGAGGTAATCAAAAAAAGGTTGCCTCTTTTTGCGTTGGAGATTATAATGTGTGTAAATGGATAATGCAAAGGTGATTGTATGAGGAAAAAAGTGCCGGAAGCTGAGGATAACAGAAAAGTTGTTATCTATGCCAGAAAATCTAAAGTAACACATAAGGGTGATTCCATAGCTAATCAGGAAGAATATTGCAAAGAATATGCCAGACTGCATCTGAATTTATCAGATGATTATGATTTCGATATTTATGAAGATGAGGGCAAAAGCGGCTTTTATTCCGATAGACCTGATTTTCAGAGAATGATCCATGATGTGGAACGCAAAAAGATACGTGCTATCGTATGTTATAAACTTGATCGTATTAGTCGTAAGATGTCAGATCTTACAAATATGATTGACTTCCTAAATAAATATAAGGTTGCGCTTCTTATTAGTTCGAACAATCTTAATACTATGGATAGCAATTCCAAGATGATGATACAAATGCTTGGAATGATTGCCGAGTTTGAGAGAGATATACTTACAGAGCGTATTCAGGACAATCTGTCTGAGTTATCTAAAGACGGAAGATGGATGGGAGGTATCACTCCAACTGGCTTTACAACGGAAAGATCCAAGGAAGGACGCGGCAAGAGTAAAAACTCTTATACATATCTTGTTCCTATCCCGGAAGAAAGAGATTTAGTCCAACATATTTTTAGGTTGTTTTTGGATAACAGAGGCTTTAATGCTACAGCAACCAAACTGAATGAGGAAGGTTATCGAACGAAGACAGGCGCATCATTTACGAGTTTAGCCGTCAAGGATATAATACGTAATCCGGTTTACTGCGTTGCTGATGAAAATGCATATCAATATTTCTTTAATGCCGGGTGCAATATATACGGCGATAAAGAAGATTATGATGGTGTACATGGAATCTCAGTTTATAACCGAACAGAGCAGACTAAAGAAGAATCGGATGAATCGACATTCCTTAGACCTGAATTTACACGCCTAACTACTCTTAATGGAATGGAGGATTGGATTGTCGCTCCTGGGCGGCATGTGGGTTTTGTTTCTTCTGAGGATTGGATTGAAGCACAGAATATAAAAGAAGAAATTGCTGATAATTATAATCGGCCACATAGGACAACAAACGCTTTATTGGCAGGGTTAATATATTGTCCACTTTGCCATAGGAAACTCAATGTCATTCCTGAGAGCAATCGGTTTACCAATGGGAAACCAAGGTTTAAATATGCTTGCCCTAATGCTATACGAAAAGGACCTTGCGGATTTCAAGCTATTCGTGGGGTTGAAATGGATGAATACATTGTAGAGCGTTTATCTCATTTATCAGATAGCGGAGACAAGGATTATATTGAAGAAATTCAAAATGAGATCAAGAGTCTGCTGAAAGGTAATGGAAGCGAGAAAGATATTGAGACTTTAAAAAAAGCCATTGAAAAGCTTGAAAAGAGTATAAAGGCGCAGGTAAAGTCGCTTCGTACCGCAACTGATAGTACGAGACAATATATTCAGGCCGATATAGATGAAATGGCAAAAGAAATTGAAGAAAAGAAAAAGGTATTACACAAGCTTGATGCTCAGAATATGGAACAGTCAGAGCACTTAAAGGATCTTGAAGGTATCATTTATACAGCGAATCATTTTGAAGAGCTGGTTAAGGGCAAAGAGCCGGAAGTGGTGATCGGTGTTATTAAGAGTATTATAGACAGGGTTTATGTAACACAAGAGGGTGAAGAGAGCAAATGCCATCTTTTCATAAAGGGTAACAAAACCGAGAGCTACGACGATTTTTTCGTCTGTAGCGATACTTCTATCGATGCGGAGTCACAGATGTGTGATTCAGAGGAGTATCGCGAACTGTATCCATACTTTTGCAGGAGTGCAATTAAGAGCTGAGTGCAACAGGCAGATGAATGAACTTCGAATCAGATATGGAAGAGATTATGAGCAGCCGACCGCCGTTCCAATGCTCACTGAAGCGTATAATCTTCCGGCAAAGAAAGTTATACATATAGTAGGACCAATTGTCCAATACAAACTTACTCCTGAATTGGAAAAGGATTTGGAGAACTGCTATAGAAACACTTTGGATATGTGTGCTGAAAATGGCCTGAAGAGCGTTGCTTTTTGCTGTATTTCGACAGGGGTATTTCATTTTCCGAACAAAAAAGCGGCTGAGATTGCGGTTAAGACTGTATCTGAATGGCTTCGTGAAAATCCTGGTAAGGTAGAAAGGGTGATATTCAATGTTTTCAAAGACGAAGATAAGACCATTTATGAAAAACTTATTTGATGAAATCAAGGAAGCAGACGCAATTGTCATTGGTGCAGGAGCGGGACTATCAACATCTGCTGGCTTAACATATAGCGGCGAACGTTTTGAAAAATACTTCTATGACTTTGTCAAAAGATTTGGAATAAGAGATATGTATTCAGGTGGATTCTATCCGTTTCCAAGTGAAGAAATCCGCTGGGCCTGGTGGGCAAGACATATTTATTTTAACAGATATATTGATGCTCCAAAGCCAGTGTATAGGGATCTTCTTAAGATGGTTTCCGATAAGGATTATTTTGTTATCACAACAAATGTAGATCACCAGTTTCAAAGAGCAGGTTTTGACAAGAAAAGACTGTTCTATACTCAGGGTGATTATGGTTTGTTTCAGAGCGTGAATCCTGATATTCAGAAAACCTTTGATAATGAAGAGTGGGTAATGAAAGCTATGGAGGCACAAGGGTTTGTAAGAGATGATCAGGGAGTATTTCAGGTACCGGTTGATGGTAAGCTATTGATGGAAATTCCTTCTGAGCTGATTCCAAAGTGCCCTGATGATGGCTCTGATATGACTATGAATTTGAGAGCGGATGATTCGTTTGTCGAGGATGAAGGATGGCATAGGGCATCTGCGGCATATTCTGATTTTATTCGTAGACATGAGAATCTTCATGTTCTTTATCTTGAACTGGGAGTAGGAGCTAATACGCCCGTAATAATAAAGTATCCGTTCTGGCAGATGACGCTGGCAAATGAAAAAGCGGTATATGCCTGCTTAAATTATGGTGAATCATTCTGCCCAGAGGAAATTGCAGATAGAAGTATATGTATTGATGGTGATATTGCAACCATATTACAAGAGTCATGACCGAAATTGACTCGTTTTGACTCGTCATATCATATTTTTGTAGAAGATGTATATTGCTACGGCATATACATTCCCATTTTAAATGTTAAGGATAATAGGTTTGTCAAGAACAATACCTTACATAGACCAGTACCACTGGGGACGCCCAGACAGTACTGGTCTATTACTATTCATGTTATGTGATAATTATTTTTTTTAGCAAAATATTGATTGTTCGTCAGAAAAATTATATAATTTATCTGACGAGAGGTGGCCGCTATGCGAGAGAAATATCAGATTGAAATAGAAAATAGAATAAAGAATTTTGAAGGAGGATATGCTTTTTCCGCTGTAGATTTTGCGGATATAGCAGACACTGATCCTACAAACAAGTCTTTATCACGCTTGAATGAAAGTGGAACTATAAGGCGAATAATTCAGGGTGTATATGATAAGCCGGTATATAGTGAACTGCTTAATGAATACAGTTCTCCTAAAGTTGAGAAAGTGGTAGAAGCATTAGCGAGAAAATTTAATTGGACGGTAGCACCTGCAGGAGAAACAGCTTTGAATTATTTGCATATGTCTACGCAAGTATCAAATTCATGGAGTTATATTAGTGATGGCCCGTATAGAAAATATGAGATTGGCTCATATACCATCGAGTTCAAACATTGTGCTAATAAAGAGATATCTGGTAAGAGCTTTTTAACGGTGTCGGTGATTCAGGCGTTAAAGTTTATCGGAAAGGCTAATATCCAAAAAGAAGACATTGAGCGGTTATCGTTTTCAATTCCAAGCGGGCAGAAGCAAAAAGTGCTGGAGGAATCTAAAACGACAACGTCATGGATATATAAAGCAATAAAGGAGGCTTGTAAATAGTGAAAAAGATTGCATTGCTTGGCAAGGACGACAGAGAAGTTTTATTTACAAGAACGGCAGAAAAAATGAATATGAATCCTTCAATCATAGAAAAAGATTTTTGGGTTTGTTTCATGCTTGATCATTTATTCCATGATTGTTGTTATAAGGATATGTTTGTGTTTAAAGGCGGAACAAGCCTATCAAAATCATATCATGTGATTGAAAGATTTTCAGAAGATATTGATTTGATATTGGATTGGAGACAACTTACCCAAGATTCGAATCCGTGGGACGAACGATCGAAAACGAAGCAGGATTTATATAACAAGGAAATTAATGCACATGCAGCAAAGTTTTATAAGGATAAACTTGTTCCTGCGCTGAATGAAGAATTATCAGCTAAGCTAGGAAATGGTGAGTGGGTTTCGGTTGATGAATATGATCCTATGGTTGTAAACTTCAAGTACCCTAAGGATTTTGAGACTGAATATATTATATCAGTTGTTAGATTGGAGATTGGGCCATTAGCCGAATGGTTACCATCACATGTTACAACAGTAGAGCCGTTTGCTGCTACTTGCTATCCTAATGTGTTTGAACATCGAATTACAGATATTTTAACTATTGATGTTGAAAGAACCTTTTGGGAAAAATTAACTATTCTACATAAGATGGCAAATTTCCCCGTTGACAAATCTTTTCCACGTCGTTATGCGAGACATTTGTATGATGTTTATTGCATGACTAATAGTCCGGTAAAAGAGCAAGCGTTTGCTCGTAAAGAATTATTGGAGAAGGATGTCATTTTTAAGCAAAAGTTTTACTATGCTAAGAGTGCTCATTATGAAACTGCTACATTCAAGGAGATTTCTTTAATTCCGGCGGATTATATTATGGATGCAGTAAAGCAGGATTATGCTGCAATGAAGAATATGATTTATGGAGATTATCCTGGATTTGAGACTATAATTGAGCAGTTGAAGGAACTTGAAATGGAAGTGCATAATCTTTGATAGTGTCTTTACACTTGCGGGAAATAGAATATGACGTAACAACAAGCCCTTCCGGGTCTGTCAAAAGTAGAAAAAAATCTGTACTTTGACAGATTTGGGAGGGTATTATTGTTTCTGTAAACTCCATCAGGCGATCAAAGATGATGATCTAAAAAGACCGGAAGGAATCTGCTAATCCTATGAACTATGGTATGATTAATTTAAGGAGTGTGGTCTTATGGCGAAATATATAATTACAGGTGATATACACGGAACACTGGATATAGAGAAAGTTGTGCGGTTTTTTGAGAAACAAGGAGATGAATATACGGAGGATGATTATCTGATCATATGCGGTGATGTAGGCGTTTGCGGTTTCAATCCGGATATAGAAAAGGAGACAAGACAGATATTGCGGGAACTTCCCGTTACAGTTCTTTTTATAGACGGTAACCATGAACATCATGAGAGGCTTAATGACTATCCGGTTGATGAATGGATGGGAGGCAAGGTCCATTTTATTGAGCCTGAGATCATCCATCTGATGCGCGGGCAGGTATATGATATAGACGGTACCAGATTCTTTACATTTGGCGGAGCTTACAGCGTTGACAGGTATGCAAGGACCGAGGGTGTTGACTGGTTCCCGGAGGAGATACCGAGTCGCGAGGAGTATGAGGAAGGTCTTGATAACCTGGAAAAATGCGGTTATCGGGTCGACTACATCATTACGCACACTGCGCCGTTTGAAGTCGCAGCTGCGCTTGGATATGGGGAAGCGTCACTTGATGAGGTAGCACTGCGTCGGTATCTTCAGCAGATAGCGGATGAGGCAGAGTATAATCTCTGGTTTTTCGGCCATTTTCATGAGGATGAGGTGATCGAGGATGTATTTATTGCCATGTATGATGAAATAGTTGTTGCAAATTAGGATTACCAGTAGAGGGTGATAGAGGGATTGCTTGAATACATGCGGCGTAAAGTCGTTGCAGTATTGCCCAAGAACCCTATAAAAAATGCATGCTAAATCATTGCGTTTGTATTGAGGTAGCAGTATAATACAAGTAGTAATCAACGAGGAGGTGCGCTATGTCAAGTACAATACAGATACGTGTTGATGATGAGCTCAAAACAAAATCCGACACCCTGTTCAGGGAGTTAGGAACAGATACGACTTCCGCTATCAGGATGTTTCTTACCCAGGCCGTTGCAAATAACGGATTTCCTTTTGAATTAAAGAAAAAGACGGTAAATCCATATGTGACATTGACAGAGGATGAGGTACTTAAAAAACTTGAAGCATCAAGACAGCATGCGGCAGAGGGTATGGTACGAGATGCGGATGATGTGATATCCGATATGAGGCAGAAATATGGAATATAAGGTTGTTATTACATCCGATGCTGAAGCGGATCTGGATGGGTTTATCAGATATCTTTTATTTGAGAAGAAAAGCGATCAGGCGGCTTCCAATGTACTGAATGACTTTGAAGCAACAAAGATCGGTCTCTCCAGAGTGGCCGGGAACTTAAAACTGTGTGATAATCCGCGGCTTAGAGAGCTTGGTTACCGGAGAATGAATTTCCTATCTCATGACTACTTTTTGCTATACAGAATTGAGGGAGATACTGCCATTGTGGACAACATATTCCATGAACTGCAGGACTACGAGAATAAGATATTATAAGTACAGAAGAATGATGTCCAGTCCTTCGGGGCTGGATTTCTTTTTAAATAAACCGTTTTATCACGTATAAATAATGAAACTACTCTTGTGAAAAAAGGGTGTAAATGGTATAATTTTCAAGTTGTACTGAGCTCTTTTTTACGGAAAAGAGCTCAGAGAAATGGGTAAATCACTTACTGATTAGGAATATCATTTTACTGGGCGTAAAAATTGGCGTAGACCCAAAAATAAATCAAAGAAAAGCCCGTAATTACGGGCACGGAGGAAATAAATATGAAATTAGGCATTGTAGGTTTACCAAATGTAGGAAAGAGCACATTATTTAATTCATTAACCAAGGCCGGTGCTTTGGCTGCAAACTATCCGTTTGCAACCATCGACCCGAATGTGGGAATTGTAACGGTACCGGATGAGAGAATCGAGAAGCTCGGTGAATTGTATCACACCAAGAAAGTGACACCGGCAACCATCGAGTTCGTGGATATTGCGGGCTTGGTAAAGGGCGCATCAAAGGGTGAGGGACTTGGAAATCAGTTCCTTGCAAATATCCGTGAAGTGGATGCGATTGTGCATGTGGTTCGTTGCTTTGAAGATTCGAATGTCATCCATGTGGATGGAAATATCGGACCGGCGAGAGATATCGAGACCATCAATCTGGAATTGATCTTCTCTGATATTGAGATTCTTGAGAGGAGAATCGCAAAGGTTGCAAAGCAGGCGCGTATGGACAAGACACTTGCAAAGGAATTGGAGCAGCTTGAGGCAATCAAGGCACATTTGGAGGCCGGCAAGATGGCTTCTTCGTTTGAAGTACCGGATGATGATGACTTAAAGGCATGGTTTGCTTCTTATAATCTGTTGACAGCAAAGCCGACCATTTATGCGGCAAATGTAGCAGAGGATGACTTGGCAGATGATGGCAATTCCAATGAGTATGTGGCGCAGGTGCGCAAACTTGCTGCCGAGGAAGGCAACGGAGTATTCGTGGTATCTGCAAGACTCGAAGAGGAATTGGCAGAGCTTTCAGAGGAAGAGAAGAAGGAGTTCCTTGCAGATCTTGGAGCGGAGTCTTCCGGATTGGATAAACTGGTTGCTGCAAGCTATAAGCTTCTCGGCTTGATTTCATTCCTGACCGCAGGAGAGGACGAGTGTCGTGCATGGACCATCAAGGAAGGCACAAAGGCACCGCAGGCCGCAGGTAAGATTCATACCGATTTTGAGCGCGGATTCATCAAGGCAGAGGTTGTCAATTATCAGGATCTGCTGGATAACGGTTCTCTTGCCGCTGCGCGTGAAAAGGGAATTGTCGGAATGGAAGGAAAGGATTATGTCGTAAAAGATGGAGATGTCATTCTGTTCCGTTTCAATGTTTAATCACATCATTTCATAAGGCCGGAAACATCTGCTGGGATTTTGGGTGGCAAAAATGCCAAAATTCCGGCAGATTTCTTTTAATATATAGGAATTTCGTTGACTTTGTTTTTAAGGAAAGTTACAATTATACTATATGTTGAGGAGGTGTGAGGATGAAGTGCCCATTTTGTAGTAGTGAGAATACGAGAGTAATCGATTCGAGACCGGCCGATGATAATAATTCCATTCGTCGCCGCCGTCTTTGTGATGATTGCAATAAGCGCTTTACCACATATGAGAAGGTAGAAACGATTCCTTTGATTATTGTAAAAAAGGACAATAACAGAGAGCAGTATGATCGCTCAAAGATTGAAGCGGGTGTACTTCGTGCTTGCCATAAGCGCCCGATTTCTGCAGAGCAGATTTCGCGTGTGGTGGATGAGGTGGAAGTTGAACTCTTCAACCGTGAAGAAAAAGAAATCCCGAGTTATGTCATCGGCGAAATCCTGATGGACAAAATGAAGGACCTTGATCCGGTTGCTTATGTGCGTTTTGCATCGGTTTACCGTGAATTTAAGGATGTAAATACATTTATGAGCGAACTGAAGAAAATGCTTGATAAATAAAAAGTACTAGTTTTTTTAAAAAATTTGAAAATAGTACTAAAGGTTTATTCATTTCGTCCGATATATGTAATATCAAGGATGAAATTTAAGTTACGGAGAACGAATTATGAACGTATCTGGTGTTAGACCGTATGCCGGTTTTTATCAGTACAATTCCATAAAGTTAAACGAAGCACGCAATACGCAGATTGCTGCTGCGGAAGCAGTAAACAGTCAGCCGGTGAATCCGGAGCCACAGCAACCGGAGAATCAGGTGGTTGCAGCGGTCGAAGAAAGACCGGCGCAGACCTTCAGCTCTTACGATTTTGCACAGCAGTATAATCCGGATGAGACATTTGATCTGAAGGGTGCGGACAGTGATATCAATTCACTTGATGTGCAGAAAGCGGTATCCGATCTCGATAAGGATACCATGCTTCAGCAGTACCAGTATTTTGTGGATACCAATCCGGAAGATGTGGGAAGCGGAGCACTCCGTATTGATGAGAACTTCAGTTTATAAAATGATATCTAAAAAACCATCTCCACGAGGAGATGGCTTTTTTTATATGACCGCTTTTAATATTTCGATATAATCTGCAGTAATCTGAGACGGACGCATGGCTTGCGGAAGCACATATCCAATTTCCATGTAATCGTCGACATCTAATGGTTTTGCGATAATATTCGGACCGTTTAATTCGTCATTGATGATGCCGGAGCAAATCGTATATCCGTTCATGCCGATTAAAAGGTTAAAGAGTGTTGCACGATCGCATACAACCAATTCTTTGTCACATTCGACGGTGCTCAATATTTCTTCCGAATAATAAAAAGAATTATGACTGCCCTGCTCATAGGAGAGACGAGGGTATGGACGCAAATCTTCGAGCGTCAGAACATCCTTATGCGCAAGGGGCGAATGGATACTGATAAACACATGCGGATGGGCGCGAAAAAGCGGCGTGAACGAAAGCTGGTTATCGCGTAAGGCTTTTCGGATGACGGTTTCGTTGAATTTGTTTAGATACAGGATTCCGATTTCACTGCGCAAGTGCGCTACATCGCTGATAATTTCGTAAGTCTGCGTTTCGCGCATATGAAATTCATATTTCCCGGAGCCGTATTTTTTTAATAGTTCTACAAATGCCTCCACAACAAAAGAATAATGCTGAGATGAGATATGAAAACGCAATTTTCCTTCGGTCATTCCTGTATAGCGCGCTTCCATCAGTGCGGCCTGATCGAGCAGCTGGCGCGCATATCCGAGGAATTCATTCCCTTCTGGAGTGAGTTGCACTCCTTTTTTGGAACGGTTGAAGAGCGCAATCTGATATTCTTTTTCGAGTTCCCTGATTGCGGCGGTTAAACTTGGCTGTGCAATATATAAGCGCTTGGCGGCTTCGGTGAAACTGCCGGTTTCCGCGACAGTGACCGCATAATGTAATTGTTTTAATGTCATAGTGAGCCTCCTTTTATAATGATTATAACAATAAGTATAGATAAAAACTATAAAAATCATTTGAATTATATATTTTACTGATAAATGCGAGATTTGTATACTTGTTTATAATATAAAAACAGGAGGTTTGAAAATGAAAACATCGGTAATCGGATTTCCGAGAATCGGCCGCAACCGTGAATTAAAGATCGTACTTGAAAAATATTTTCGCGGGGAGACAGATATCAGACAGGTTGAAAATCTTGCAGCACAATTGCGTGAGCAAAACTGGAAGCTGCAACAGCAAAGTGGAATTGACTGGATTAGCTCAAACGATTTTTCGCTGTATGACAATATGCTTGATGTCGCATATCTGTTTCATGTGATCCCGGAGAGATATTTGGATTTAAAACTGTCTGATCCGGATACCTATTTTGCAATGGCGCGCGGATATCAGGGGAAAGCGGGAAATGTAAAAGCATTGGCAATGAAAAAATGGTTTCATACCAATTATCATTATATGGTGCCGGAATTGGATGATGAGATGGAAATCCGCAGAAACGGCGACAAGCCATTGGAGGAATATCGTCAGGCGAAGCGGCTGGGAATAGAGACCAAGGTGGTGCTGATTGGACCGTTTACATTTTTAAAACTGGCTCATTATACGGGGAAAAAGACTGCGCGTGATTTTGCACCGGTATTTGCGGAAGCCTATGCAGAGCTGGTTCGTGATTTGCAGGCAGAAGGGGGAAAGGTCATTCAATTTGACGAGCCATATCTCTCGTTTGATCTGACCAATCAGGATAAGCAATTGTTTATAGATTTGTATGGGCCGATTCTGGCAGCAAAAACATCGGCGAAGGTATTATTGCAGACCTATTTTGGAGATGTACGTGATATTTATGCAGAACTCATAAAAATGGATTTTGATGCGTTGGGATTGGATTTTGTTGAAGGAAAGCAGTCATTAAAACTGGTACAGACATTTGGTCTGGGAAAACAACAAGTTCTGGTTGCCGGCGTAGTAAATGGAAGGAATATCTGGCGCCACAATTCTGCGAAGACCGCAGATTTGTTGGAAGCCTTGAAACAATGTGGCATTGACACGGAAAGCAGGGTGGTTCTTGGAACTTCATGTTCTTTGCTTCATGTCCCATATACAGTGGCAAATGAAAATCGTATTCCTCAGGAATACAAAGTACATTTTTCGTTTGCGGAAGAAAAATTAAACGAGCTGACACGATTAAAAACAAATCCATTGTCTGAATCAAAAACGGAGGAATATCCGGTGCGACCGGATTGTATCAATCCGAGTGTCAGAGAACGCGTTGAGGCGATTCGACCGGAGGACTATCAACGATTTCCAGATTTTCGGACACGCGAGAAAATTCAAAAAGATGCATGGAATCTGCCGCTTTTTCCGACAACTACGATTGGATCCTTTCCGCAGACCGCGGATGTGCGCAGAGTGAGAAAAGAGTACCGCACGGGCAAAATCAGTCATGCGCAATATCTGGATTATATGAAAGAGAAAATAAAAGCATGCATTGCATTACAGGAAGAAATCGGCTTGGATGTATTGGTCCATGGAGAATTTGAACGCAATGACATGGTGGAATATTTTGGACAACATCTGGATGGATTTTTGTTTACGGAAAACGGATGGGTCCAGTCGTATGGGACTCGTTGCGTAAAACCGCCGATTATATGGGGAGATGTGTCGCGTAAAGCACCGATCACGGTGGAATGGTCAGAGTTTGCGAAATCGTGCAGCAAGCACCCGATGAAGGGAATGCTGACAGGACCGGTTACGATTTTGAACTGGTCATTTCCGCGGGAGGATTTGCCGAGAGAAATGTGTGTGAAACAGATTGCACTTGCGATTCGTGATGAGGTGTTGGATTTGGAAGCACACGGAATTTGTATGATTCAAATCGATGAGGCTGCGCTCAGAGAAAAGCTGCCGCTTCGCAAATCGGATTGGAAAGAGGAATATCTGGATTGGGCGATTCCGGCATTTCGACTGGTTCATAGCGGGGTGAAACCAACCACGCAGATTCATACGCATATGTGCTACAGTGAATTTGGAGATATGATTCCGGAAATCGATGCAATGGATGCGGATGTCATCAGCTTTGAAGCGTCTCGCTCGGATTTGCAGATTCTGGATGCGCTGAAAGCGAATGATTTCAAGACACAGGTGGGACCGGGTGTGTATGATATTCATAGCCCGCGTGTTCCGTCCGTGGAAGAGATTGTTGAGACGGTGCACAAGATACGCGCGCGTATTCCGGATTATAAAATATGGATCAATCCGGACTGTGGTCTGAAAACGAGAGGGGAGAAGGAGACTGTGGCGAGTCTGCAAAATCTGGTTGCGGCTGCACGTGTTTTACGGAAAGTTTAGCAAATTAAGATACAAAAAAAGGAGCTGCATTTGCAACTCCTTTTGTGTTTGTGCTAAGAATTAAACACGAGACAGGTATTCACCTGTACGGGTATCAATCTTGATCTTGTCACCCTGTTCTACGAAGAGCGGTACGCTTACCTGTGCACCGGTCTCAACGGTAGCCGGCTTGGTAGCACCTGTAGCGGTGTTGCCCTTGAATCCAGGCTCAGTGTCAGTGATCTCAAGCTCTACGAAGAGAGGTGGTTCTACTGCGAATACCTTTCCGTTGTGAGAGCATACCTTAACATTTTCATTTTCCTTAACAAACTTCAATGCATCGCCAACATCTGCTGCAGAAAGTGAAACCTGATCATATGTTTCTACATCCATAAAGTTGTATAAATCGCCATCGTTGTAAAGATACTGCATATCCTTACGATCGATATGAGCGGTAGGGAATTTCTCGGTAGGACGGAAAGATGTCTCAACAACACCACCGTTTACGATATCCTTTAACTTTGTTCTTACGAATGCTGCACCTTTTCCAGGTTTAACATGCTGAAATTCTACAACCTGACAGATACGGCCATCATATTCGATGGTTACGCCGTTCTTAAAATCTCCTGCTGTGATCATGGAATAGTTTTCCTCCTTGTATAAATCGTCACTTTGCAAACTATTTTACTATAAAAGGGGCTCCATTTCAAGTGTTATTCATGATTACGAAGGGAATCCCCGCAAAAATGATAGATCGCAGAGGCGACGCCGCTCTGCTCATTGGTGTCAGTGATATAATCGGATGCCTCTTTGATTTCGTCTGTGGCATTGCCCATCGCAACGCCGATTCCTGCAGCTTTGACAATGGAAAGATCGTTTTCCGTGTCACCGATTGCCATGGTTTCATCGATCGTCAGATTGAGATGTTCGGCGAGCTTTTGCAGGCCGAGCCCTTTGTTGACTCCATGGCGCGTGAATTCGAGATTGTTATATCCACCGCATACGACATCAACCTGTTCGTTTGCTGTGAGATATTCCCGGATTTCTTCCCGGTCAACGGCAACACCGTTTTTATCATTGTAAAAATTTAAAGTCATCTTTTGCACGGAATACTGATTTTGTGTAATATAATCCTGTAAACGTTCCACGCGTTTGCGGGAATGGAGAACATATTCAAGCAGAGATGCCGGAAGCGGCAACTTCTTTCCATGTTCTTTACACCGGAATGTGGATACGCCGATTCCGTTGATAAAAGCATCCATATGGCAGTGCTTGGTATCAAGGTAGTCGATGATAGGCAGAATCAAATCCGCAGGCATCGGTGCCTCGAAGATACATTTGCCGGTTTTGACCTCGTAGACACCGGCACCGTTGGATGTAATGGCATAGGCAAATGGCAAATCCTCTTTTAAAGGGGCAGGGATACCATTGAACGGACGGCCTGTGGAAATGACCGGGTAGATGCCGTTTTCTGCCATGTTAATAATGGCCTCGCGGTTGGCTTGCGGAACCTGTGAATGATTGTCGAACAGGGTGCCGTCGAGGTCAATTGCAACTAATTTAATCATAAATATTTCCTCATGGATTCCTGAAATAATCTATGCTAAGATACCTGAGGTATCTACGGCATATTCAATATCATAGTATATTCAATTCGAAAAAGAAATAGCAATAAAAGACAAAGATTAGAGGTAAAAGATGAATAACAAAGCGAAAATGATGAAGGGTGATATGACAGTCGGCAATCCGGTCAGCCAAATGTTGATTTTTGCCATTCCGATGATTATAGGTAATTTATTCCAGCAATTATATACGATGGCGGATGCGATTCTGGTGGGAAAGATGATCAATCGCTATGCACTTGCGGCGGTTGGCGCTTCGAATGCAATCACAATGCTGTTTGTGATGATTGCGGTGGGTTCCGGAATCGGATGCTCGGTCGTTATTTCACAATTGTTTGGCAGTCGCAGAATCTCAGAAATGAAAACGGCAATTACGACGGCGCTCATCACTGTGTTTGGAGTGGCGATTGTATTGAGTGTCATTGGGCGTGTCATGAGCCGTATGATTTTGCAGTGGATGAACACACCGGACACGGTCATCGGGTCGGCAGAAATATATCTGAATATTTATTTTTACGGATTTGTCTTTTTGTTTCTTTATAATATGACCAATGCAATCTTTAATGCGCTTGGGGCCTCGCATATCCCGCTCATATTTTTGATTTGCTCATCCCTGCTGAATATCGGTCTGGATATTTTGATGATCAGGCAGATGGGAATCGCGGGTGCCGCGTGGGCAACTTTTATTTCACAAGCGCTTTCCGCAATCTGTTCCCTGTTTGTGCTGATGCTCAAATTGCGGAAACTCGAAGGCAAAGAGACACAAATGTATGACTGGTCATTGATGAAAACCATGATTACGGTGGCCATTCCCTCCATTATCCAGCAATCGCTGGTATCCATCGGAATGCTTTTGATTCAGGCGGCGGTAAATGGCATCGGAGATGTCTTTATGGCAGGCTATACAGCGGCAATGCGCATCGACGGATTGGCGATTGTACCGCTCGTCAATATCGGAAATGCCGTATCTACTTTCGTGGCACAGAATATGGGCGCCAGAAAGACGGAGCGTGTCGGAAAAGGATTCCATATCGGTCTGGTGATGGCAGTTGTAATCGGAGCATCCATTTGGCTGTTGCTGTTTTTCTGCGGATATGATTTTGTAGCAATGTTTATGGACCATTCGACAGATGTGGAGTCTATCCGGATCGGTGCGGAATATTTGCAATATGTATCCATTTTCTACTTCCTGTTTGGCATCATGAATGTCACGGGCGCCGTATTGCGCGGAGCGGGAGATATGAGATGGTTTATGGCACAGACCTTTGTCAATTTGTTTGTGCGCGTTGTAATTGTGTATTCGTTTGTTCAACTGGTAGGCGGAATCATCCTGGTGATCGCACTTCCAATCAGCTGGGCGGTCAGCTTTACCATCTCATTTGGACGCTATAAGTCAGACAAATGGCAAAAGAAGCAATTGATTTAAGATGATGATTCTTATTATTCCTTGCAAAAGACAGCTGTGGAAGGTACAATAATAAGAAATAAATGAGTAGGGAGGGTACTTATATTTGGACTCGACAAGCGTCATACAACTGATTAGTTTGGTGATTCTGATGCTGTTGTCTGCCTTTTTTTCATCTGCAGAGACGGCGTTGACCACTGTAAACAAAGTGCGTATGCGTACCATGGCGGAGGACGGAAATCGTCGTGCCGCACGCGTGGTAAAATTAATTGAAAAACAAACCCGATTATTATCTGCAATCTTAATCGGCAACAATCTGGTGAATATTACAATGACTGCCGTTGCAACCGTATTTGCGACTGATTTGCTTGGCAGCGCGGGAGCCGGAGTGGCGACGGGTTTATTGACACTTCTGGTTTTGATTTTTGGAGAGATTTCACCGAAAAATATTGCGGCAATTCATTCCGAGAAGATTTCACTGATCTATAGCGGGCCGATTTCGGCATGGCTTGTCATCTGCACCCCGATCAGCTTCGTCATCAATATGATTGCGCGTTTCTTTATGTTTTTGCTTCGTGTGAATCCGGATCAAAAGCAGGAGAGTTTTACCGAAGATGAAATTCGAAGCATCGTGGAGGAAAGCCACGAAGACGGAGTCATCGAGAGTGAAGAAAAGAAGATGATCAATAATGTATTTGATCTGGATGACCATTATGCAAAAGATGTCATGGTGCCGCGTGCGGATATGGTTTTTCTTTCCGTGGATTCAAATTATCGTGAGACACTCGATGTCTATCGCAATAATATGTTTACCCGCATGCCGGTTTACGAAGGCGACCATGACAATATCATCGGTATGGTCAATATGAGAGATTTGCTCTTGTATGAAGATATTGATACCTTTGATATTCATAATATTTTGCGTGAGGCTGTATTTACCCATGAACACAAGAAAACCTCGGAATTGATGGCCGAGATGCGCGAAAATTCCATCGCTATGGAGTTTGTCCTGGATGAATACGGTTCCGTTGCCGGTCTTGTCACATTGGAAGACCTGTTGGAAGAAATTGTCGGAGAAATCCGTGATGAATATGATGAAGAGGAGAAGAACCAGATTCGCCGTATATCCGATCGCGAATATATTGTGGAAGGTTCCATGAAACTCGAAGACTTACAGGATCAAATCGGACTCGACATTGAGTCGGAGGATTATGATTCGATCGGTGGTGTCATCATCGGATTGCTTGACCATTTGCCGGAAGCTGGCGAACAGGTTGAGACGGACAATCATATTGTCCTTGTTGTAGAAGCGGTGGAAAAGAACAGGATTGATTCGGTTCATATTTATCTCCCTGAATCTTCGACACCGGAAGAGGTTGAGCCTTCGGAAGACAAGGATATTTAATGGCCAAGTGATTGGCCATTCATTTTGAAACAGATTATGTTTAAATTTAGGAGGATAACAAAATGAGTAAAGTAACCGTTATGGATCATCCATTGATTCAGCACAAGATTGGAATTATGAGAAGAGTTGAGACTGGCTCAAAGGACTTCCGTACACTCGTAAGTGAAGTTGCAATGCTTGAGTGCTATGAAGCAACCCGCGATCTCGAACTTCAGGATGTAGAAATCGAGACCCCAATCTGCAAGACAACGGTAAAAGAATTAAAGGGCAAGAAACTTGCAGTTGTACCAATCCTGCGTGCAGGCCTTGGCATGGTAGACGGAATGCTTGAAATGATTCCGGCAGCAAAGGTTGGTCATATCGGATTATATCGTGATCCGGAAACCGCAGAGCCTGTAGAATATTACTGCAAGCTTCCTGCTGATTGTGCAAAGAGAGAAGTATTCGTAGTAGATCCGATGCTTGCAACCGGTGGATCTGCAGTCGATGCAATCCGTATGATTAAGGAAAAGGGTGTGACCCACATCCATTTCATGTGCATCATTGCTGCACCGGAAGGTGTAAAGCGTTTACAGGAAGCACATCCGGATGTTGATATCATCGTCGGAGCTCTCGATGAGCATTTAAACGAGCACAAATATATCGTGCCTGGTCTGGGCGATGCCGGAGATCGTATTTTCGGAACAAAATAAGCAATTTCAAGGCGGGAGAGGCAGTCTTTAAAGGCCTCTCCCGAATAAATGAAAAAGAAATTCAAAAAAATAAAAATTATTGTTGACATTGTGCACATGTATAGATATAATAATCAAGTCGGTTCGAGAGAGCACGACAGACCCATGGGATCTTAGCTCAGCTGGGAGAGCATCTGCCTTACAAGCAGAGGGTCACAGGTTCGAG